>JAHFSY010000044.1 GCA_023269615.1 Verrucomicrobiota bacterium | reverse complement strand
GGACGCCGAAGGGCTTGGTCACATAGTCGTCAGCGCCAAGGTCGAGGCCGACCACCTTGTCAATCTCCTGTCCCTTGGCGGTGAGCATGAGGATGGGGGTGGCCACTTTTTTGCCGCGCAGCTGCTTGCAGATATCGTAGCCGCTGATGCCGGGGAGCATGACGTCGAGGAGGATGAGGGTGGGGCGGTGTTTCGCCACGGCGTCAACGGCCTGGTCGCCGCGGTCGCAGGCGGCGATTTCGAAATCCTCGCTCTTGAGGATTTCCTCGAGTCCGAGTCGGATGTGAGGGTCGTCTTCGACGATGAGGATTTTGGTTTTCATGGGAGAAGAGGGGGCTGGGGGAAAGGCAAATTGCAAAAGGCAAATGGCAAAGGGCAAAAGTTAAGCAGTAGGAATCGGAGGGCTGAAGGCTGAACGCTGAGGGCTGATTGCTGTGCTGCACGGGAACTTCCAACATTGCAGGCGGCAGAGGGAACAAACCACGGAGGCACGGAGGACACGGAGGAGGGAAATATCTGGAAAGAATTTCATGAATTGGGCTGGATGGGCAGCGTGAGGGTGAAGCAGCTTCCGCCACCTTCGCGCGGGTGGTGGGTGACGTCGCCGCCGTGGGCGCGGGCGATCTGGCGGGCGAGCGTGAGGCCGAGGCCGGAGCCCTGGATGCCGCTGCTGAGGGAATCGTGTGCCCGATAAAATTGCTCGAAGATTTTTTCCTCCGAACCGCGCGGGACGCCGTCACCACGATCCTGCACGCGCACCTCGAAACTGGAGAGAGGCGAGGTTTTTACGCGCATTTCGACGGAGATTTCCTTTTTGTCACCGCCATATTTTTCGGCATTGGAAAAGAGGTTGAGGAGAACTTGGGAGAGCGCGTCGCGGTCGCCGCGGACGGTGTAGAAATCGGTGATGGGTTTGTAGTCCAGCTTGAATCCACCGGTTTCAAGATGCGGGCGGTAGTTCTCGACGGTTTCGTTGACAAGCGAGACGATGTCACACGGCTGAAAATCGTATTTCTTTTCGCCCCGTTCAAGTTTTGCAAAATCGAGGACGTTGTTGATGAGGCGGGTGAGGCGTGCGGCCTCGGTGGAGATGATCTGGAGGTAGCTGCGTTGCTTGTCGGCTTCGTGGACGCGTCCGCTCGAGAGCAGCTCGGAGAACATGCGGATGGAGGTGAGCGGGGTTTTGAGCTCGTGGGAGACGTTGCTGACGAAATCGGTTTTCTGCTTTGCGAGAATGATCTGGCGCTGGATATCGGAGGAGATCAACCACCCGCCGACGACGATGGCAAAAAGGAGCAGCGCCACCATGAGTCCGAGCGTGAGCTTCAGTGTCTGGGCGGTCTGGTTGAGCTTGTCAGGATTGAGAAGATAGACCGCGATTTCCCAATGAGGCAGTACATCACCGATTTCGGTGGCGACGAAGGGATGCTTCCAGTTGGCGGTGAACGGAACCTTGGTTTGTGCGACGGGTTTGCCGTTGTCATCGAGCAGGGCGGCGCCGATGTCCTGCTTGAGGCTGGGATCAACCTGCAGAAGCCGCGCGAGTTCCTGCGTGAGGGTATCCAGTCGGAGTTGAGCGCCGAAAACGAGCTGGGGATCACGTGGCGAGCGGTACCACAACATGAGCTTGAGCTTGTTCTGGAGAAAACGGGCGATGGCGCCGGAAGTATTGTCACCCACGAGCTGTCGGAACTCGGCCTCGGCGCTAGTGGTCCTGGACATCTGGGGAACGAGAGGCTGGAGCTCCTTTTCCGGGATGACATTGCGGGCCTGCTGTCTGCGGGAGAACTGTTCGGTATTGCTGGTAAAGTTGGCATTATCGAGTTTTGACGGGGCGCCCTGCGATTTGCTTTTCATCATCTGTTTTTCCTGAAATTGCTGTGGAGCTTTCTCGGCTGGGGCGGCGTCCGCCGATCCGCGTTGTGAGGCGGAGGCGGATTCCTTTTTATCGAAAGAGCGTTTTTCGAGTTCCGTCCCGTCCTTGCGCACACTCTGAAGCGACTCCGACTCTGCGGCGGGTGAAGGAGGTGATGCTGCCGGCTTTGCGGGAGCGGCAACTTCTTCCCGTCTTTGGTCCAGATAGTCCCTGGGAGCGTCACGCTGGCGTGATTGATCGAGGGAGCTGGGATTGTCCTCGTCCTTGCTGGCGTAATTTTTCATGCCGGCCTGGCTGGTGGGATAGACCTCGGCGATTTCGCGGTTGGAGAGGAAGGGGTCATTTTCCTTGCGGAAGCGCTTGCCTTCCGTGCTGCCCCAGAGGGAGGGGGAAGAGATGATGCCGTCGAGCGTGACGGCGAAACCGACTTCAGCGAGCGGCCATGCGGCGCGCAATTTTTCATCAAACGTGGGAGCGATTTCCCGGGGATTCTGGTCGGAGAGGATGGTTTCGACCTCTTGTTCGAAGTTGCGTTGTTGCGAAGCCATGAAATCCTGCATGCGGGCGGCAAGAGTGTCGGCAACGCCCTGGTAGAGGAGGGATTGCTGGCGCTCGAGGACGAACTGCTGGTCGCGCAGCGAGCGGATGGCGAGCCACGCGAGGAGGAGGCTGGGCAGGAAGATCGCGAGTACGAAGACGATGGCGATTTTTCTCACGGCAGTTTTATATAAAATCCCAGGGCGTCAAAAGCGAGCATGGAAGTGGCCCGCGCCGCCGGAGATGACGGCGCGGGCGGCGGGTTTATTTTGCGTTCTTCTGGTTGTAGGATTCGGACTGCATGGCTTTGCGGGAGCTGCTGCTCATGGGGGCTTTTTCCAGTTCCTTGGCGCGACCGCGAAGGTTGGCTGATTCCTCTTTGAATTGAGCTTGGGCTGCGGCCGGTGCCGCGGCGGCGCATTCATCCAGGTGCGCGGCCTGCCTCTCCAGTTTGGTGCTGGCATCGCGGTAGTTGCCTGCGTCGGCATCGGCGATGGCCAGGTCCTTTGCGATGGCGTTGAGTTGCAGCTCACGCTGTGCAACCACTTCGGCGTTCATGGAGGACGCCGCCTCCTTGCGGCTGTCCGTCATGGCGACGCGGACGCTCTCCGTGGCGGTCTGGTTTTTTCCTTCGTTCAACTCGTCGTTGTAGCTGACCTTGACCCGTGCCACCTCCTGTTCCTTGGCTGCGTCGTCGTTGCGGATGCGGCATTTCAGGAAGAGGTACCGATTCTGGCTTGCGGCGAAGGGGCTGAGAGTCACCACGGCCTTGTGCTTGTTGAATGTCTCCTCGCGCCCGATGAAGCCGATGGGCTCCACGCCTTCGGGGCAGATGATCTCGATGTGAATGTCTCTCGCGACAACCGTCATGAGCTGGCCGAGTTCCTTGGCGAAGATGTTGGGGAGTTGCTCCACATCCTTCACATAGTAGTAGTTCGCGTCGCTGGCCTGCGCAAGGCCGGCCATGAGGTCTTCGTTGTAGTCGTCGCCCACGCCGATCGTCGAGACGCTGATGCCGCGACGTGCGAGGCGGCGTCCAAGTCCGCTCACGTCCTCGTTGGAACTGGGGCCGACGTTGGCGAGCCCGTCTGACAGGAGAAGCACGCGATTGATTTTATTTTCGGAGAGGTGCCGTTCGAGTTGAGCCGAGCCGCGTTCCACTCCTTCATAGAGGGCGGTGCTTCCGCCGGGCTGGATGCGCGAGATGCGTTCGCAGAGCATTTCCCGGTCCTCGATGGGCTGGGCTGGGATGATCACCTGCACCGTGCTGTCGAAGGCGACCAGCGAGAAGGTGTCACGCGATGTCAGCTGGTTGACTACCCCGATGGCGGCCTGGCGGGCTTTTTCGATCTTGGCCCCCGTCATCGACCCCGAGCGGTCGAGGACGACGGCGACGTTGACCGGGAGGCGCTTGGTTTTGACGCTGGGCGCGGCGGTGAGATCAATCTTGACGACGACCTCCTGGGGCGAGCCACGCAGAATGTAGCGCTGGTCCGGTTCGATTTTGAGTTGAAGTGAATCCCTCGCAGAGAGGCTGAGTGCAAACCCGAATGCGAGGCCGATGGAGAGAAGTGTTGATTTCATGGTGGAAGCATCGCCCGGATCGACGGGCAGGTTGTCATGATGCCGTAAAGGATTTGTAAAAAAGTTGTCATAAGCAGGTGGATGATTGGAGGGCGTTTTGGTATGAAGGTGTCATGCCGAAGGTTTACATCAGGACGTATGGCTGCCAGATGAACGAGCGCGACTCCGAGCAGGTGGCGCGCCAGTTCCAGGAGCGCGGCTATGACTTGACGGAGAGCGAAGCGGAGGCGGATGTGATTTTGTTGAACACGTGCAGCGTGCGCGACCAGGCGGAGCAGAAGGCGATCGGGAACATGGGGCGGCTGCAGCAGCTCAAACGCGAAAAGCCCGGGCTTGTTTTGGGTTTCATGGGATGCATGGCGCAGAGTCGAGGGCAGGATCTTCTGGATCGTTTACCCGATGTGGACCTCGTTGTTGGAACACAACGTTTTCACCGGGTGGTGGATCATGTCGAGGGGATGCGCGGGGTGAATGGGGCGCGAAAAAAGATTTTCGACACGGTGGAGGAGAAGGGAAGCCAGGGCACGATCCGTGACCATGTGCTGAACCCGAACCAGGTGACGGCGTTCGTCTCGATCATGCAGGGGTGCAACATGCATTGCACGTTTTGCATCGTGCCGAGCACCCGGGGCGAAGAGCGGGGTCGGACGATTTTAGAAATCGTGGCGGAAGTGCGCGGGTTGGCGGAGAGGGGCGTGAGGGAGGTGACGCTGCTCGGGCAGATCGTGAATTTTTATGGGCGTCATGAATTCCCCGTTGTGAACGGCATGACGCCGTTCGTGCAGTTGCTCGAGGCGGTGAACGAGGTGGAAGGGATCGAGCGCATCCGTTTCACGTCGCCGCATCCGAGCGGATTTCGGGAGGACCTGATCGAGGCGGTGGCTCGGCTGCCCAAGGTGTGCGAGCACGTGCACCTGCCGGTGCAATCGGGGTCGGACCGTGTGCTGAAGGCGATGCATCGGCCTTACACGGTTGAGAAGTTCAAAAGGATTGTGGAAAGCCTTCGCTCGCGCGAACCCTCCATCGCGGTGACGACGGATATCATCGTGGGGTTTCCGGGCGAGACCGAGGCGGAGTTTCAAGAGACGCTGGAATTGGCGAGGGAGGTGCAATTCGACCAGGCATATATCTTCCGTTACTCACCGAGGAAAGACACGCCTGCGGCGACGATGGACGGTCAGCTTTCCGAGGGGGAGAAAGAGCTGCGGAACCAGGAGCTGCTTGCGGTGATTGATGACAGCATGAAGCGCAAGCTTGCGGCGGATGTCGGGACCGAGAAAGAAATCCTCGTGGAAGGCGTGAGCAAGAGGAACGATGCGCGCATGATGGGGCGGACGCGGCAGAACCGGATTGTGGTTTTCCCGGGCGGCGAGCGTCACCAGGGGCAGCTGATGCGGGTGCGAATCGAGGAGGCGATCGGGTTCACGCTGCTCGGCGCGCCGGATATCCTGGACTGATTACTGCTTGTGCGCCTCGACGTTGATGCTGATTTCAACTTCGTCGCCCACCATGGGGATGCTGCCGGTCATTCCAAATTCGGAACGCTTGATTTTCGTGGTGGCGGACCAGCCGGAAAGCTGCACGCCTTTCATTCCCTCGCCAAAGCCAAGGCTCTTGACGGTCAGCGTCACGGGTTTGGTGACGCCGTGAAGAGTGAGATCACCTGCGACCTCGTATTCGTTATCCGCGGTTTTCTTCCAGCTCTTGCTTTGAAAGGTCATCTTTGGAAATTTTGCGGCGTCAAAAAAATCAGCACCCTGCAAATGGGCGTCACGTTTCGGCTGGCTGGTGTCCACGCTTGTGATGTCAATCTCAGCCTTGACGCTGCTGGATTCCATCGCGTCCTTGTCCACGGTGAGCGTGGCCTCAAATTTGTTGAAATGCCCCGCGACCTTGCTGAAGAAATGGGTGACGTGAAACTCGACGGATGAATGAGCTACATCGGCGGTGTAGGTATCGGGCTTGGCATCCACCGAAGCGACGAGCGCGACGGCGGAGAGGAGGATGAGGATGGATTTCAGCTGGGTGCGGTTCATGGGGGCTCCTTTTTTTGGTGGTCTCGAAATCTATCGTATTGTCATGACAGAATCCAGCTTTCCCTTGAAGTAGCCGAACTCGCCAGAGTTTGGCGGGATGCGGGGATTGGGGGGAGGCCAAATTCTGGCGAATTCGGCTACATTCTGAATTTTGGCTTGGAACAAGTCGTTCTGTTCCGATTCAATGCCTGCCATGCCATCCCGCACATGCCATCCCGTTGTTTTGATTGTTCGCGATGGATGGGGCTCCAATCCCAATCCGGCGCATAATGAGTTCAATGCGGTCTTTCTCGGGAAACATCCCGTGGATGACCGCCTGATGCGCGAGTATCCGCATGTTCTGGTCAAGACGTGCGGGCTTGACGTCGGGTTGCCGGCGGGCGTGATGGGGAACAGCGAGGTCGGGCACCAGAACATTGGTGCGGGTCGGATTGTGGACCAGGAGATTGTGCGGATTGACAAGACGGTCCGTGATGGCACCTTTTTCAAGAATACGGCTTCCGCGGGCGCGGTGGAATTTGTGAAGAAGAACGGCGGAAGGCTGCATGTGATGGGACTGGTGTCCGACGCGGGGGTGCATGCGACGATTGATCACCTGGTCGCCTGCGTGGAATTGGGGAAGCGGGCTGGACTGAAGGAGGTTTTTATCCATGCAATCACGGATGGACGTGATACGCCGCCGACTTCGGGGAAAGGATTCATCATGCAGGTCGAGGAACGTTGCGCGAAACTTGGAGTTGGGAAGATTGCGACGGTGTGCGGGCGTTATTACAGCATGGATCGTGACAAGCGTTGGGATCGCGTCCAGCGCGCGTACGATTGCATGGTGTCGGGCGGCGGGTTCAAGGTTCGCAACGCGACCGGGGCGCTGGAACATTATTACGCCAACCCGAGTATTCCGACGATGCACGGAGATGAGTTTGTTGCACCGTCGAATGTGGTGGGTGCGGATGGAAAACCGATCGGGTTGATTGCCGACGGGGACGCCATCATTTTTGCGAATTTTCGCGGGGACCGTCCGCGCGAGATCACGCGGGCGTTCATGCAACCGGACTTTGCCGGATTTTCACGCATGAAGTTGTTGAAACTCTATTTTGCGACGATGACGGAATACGAGCATGGCGTTCCGGTGCATCCGATCTTCATGAAGCCACCGAAGATGCACAACATTCTTGGCATGTATGTGAGTGACCTGGGGTTGAAACAATTTCGCTGCGCGGAGACAGAAAAATATCCGCACGTGACCTTTTTCTTCAACGATTACCGGGACGAGGCGTTTTCGGGCGAGGATTGGAGCATCGTGCCCTCGCCGAAGGTCGCCACGTATGATCTACAGCCCGAGATGTCGGCGCAGGGTGTGTGTGATGAAAGTGTGAAGCGGATTTTGAGCCGTCAGTACGATCTGGTGGTGATCAACTTTGCGAACACCGACATGGTGGGGCACACGGGTTCATTGCCCGCAGCGATCACGGCAGTGGAGACAGTGGATGCATGCGTGGGACGCGTGATGGGTGCGGTGAAAGAGATCGGCGGCTCGGCCGTGGTGATGGCGGACCATGGGAATTGCGAGCAGATGTACGATCCCATTCACCAATGCCCGCACACGAGTCATACGCTGAACGACGTGGAGATGATCGTGGTGGACGATCGTTTCAAGGGGGCGAAACTGCGGGGCGGGGGGCGCCTGGCCGATGTGGCCCCGACGATGTTGCAAATGATGGGGCTGGAAGCGCCGAAGGAGATGACGGGGCGAAGTTTGCTCAAGGAGTGAGAGAATTGATCCGCATTCCGCACTGGAAGAGCCCCCTGATTCCCGGTCGCCGACGGCGTCGGCTCCTACAAATTGAACAAACTGCTCAGAGCTTCTGGGCGATTTTCTCGATGTGATAGACTTCGATCACATCGCCAACCTCGTAATCATTGAAGCCGTCGAGGCGGATGCCGCATTCGAGGCCGGTGCGGACATCGCTGACATCGTCCTGGAATCGGCGCAGGTTGGAGATGCCGCCTTCGAAGATTACATTTTTGCGGCGCAGGACGCGGACACGTCCCTTGCGCTCGATGCGTCCCTGGGTGACGATGCAGCCGGCGACGGCGCCGCCCTTGGAGATCGCGAAGGACTGCTTGACCTCCGCGAGGCCGAGGCTGGTGAGTTTGGTGTCAGGGTCGAGCATGCCGCTCATGAATTCGCGCACCTTGTCCACGAGTTCGTAGATGATGCGGAAGAGCTGGATCTGCACGCCTTCGTGCTTGGCGGTGTCGGCGGCCGAGTTGTCCACCTTGACCTGAAAACCAACGATGAGAGCCTTGGAGGCGGTGGCGAGGAGGACGTCCGTTTCGGAAATCGGCCCAACGGCGGTGTGAATGATGTCCACATTGATCTTGTCGCTGGGCAATTTGCCGAGGGACTGGATGATGGCTTCGCATGAACCCTGGACGTCGGCCTTGAGAATCAGCTTGAGCGTCTTGCGGCTGTCGGCGGTGGTGGAGAGAAGGTCCTCGAGGGTGAGGCGTTTGGGCGCTTCGAGCTTTTGGGAGCGCATGGACTCGTGCTCCTTCTCGCTATGGGTGCGGGCTTCCACGTCCGATTCCATCACGCGGAACGTTGCGCATGCGACCGGGACGCCGGAAAGGCCGACGATTTTCACGGGAGTAGAAGGGCATGCCTGCTTCACCATCTTTCCCTTGTCATCAATGAGCGCCTTGACCTTGCCCCAGTGAGGGCCGACGATCACGGCGTCACCGAGCTGGAGTATTCCCTTGCGAACGAGGACCGTGGCGGTCGAGCCGCGCCCGGCTTCCATTTGTGCCTCGATCACGCTTCCCTCGGCCGGGCATTCCTGCTCGGCGTTGAGTTCCATCATTTCAGCCTGGAGCAAAATCATGTCGAGAAGCTGGTCAATGCCGGTTTTTTTTGTGGCGGAGACTTCGACCGTGATGGTCTTGCCACCCCAATCTTCAGCGGCAAGGTCATGTTCCTGAAGCTGCTTCTTGACGCGCTCCTTCATCTTTTGCGCGGCATCGAGGTCCATCTTGGTGAGGGCGACGAGGATGGGCACGTTGGCCGCCCGTGCGTGGTGGATTGCCTCGATGGTTTGCGGCATCAGGCCTTCGCTGGCGGCGACGACGAGAATGACAACGTCCGTGACATTCGCTCCGCGCGCACGCATGGCGGTAAAGGCCTCATGGCCCGGGGTATCAAGGAAGGTGATGGTTCGTGGCGGCGATTTTTTGTCTTGGGATGGGACGGAGACGTCGTAAGCGCCGATGTGCTGGGTGATGCCGCCGGCTTCGCCTGCGACCACGTTAGTTTTACGAATGGCGTCGAGCAGGGAAGTTTTTCCATGGTCCACGTGTCCCATGATGGTGACGATGGGGGCGCGCCCGATCAGATTTTCCGCACGAGGGGCGACGGGCGCAGCCTTGGGTTCCTCCTTGGGAGCTTCGACGGGTTTGACCGGGTGTTCGCCGCGGCGCTCGAGTTCGAGCTTGAAGCCGTGTTTTTCGCAGAGCTTGCGTGCGATCTCGGGTTCGACCGGCTGGTTGATTGAAACCAGGATTTTCATCTGCATCAAGTCGCTGATGAGCTGGAACGGCTTGATGGCCATGCGTGCGGCGAGATCCTTCACGATGATGGGCGGCTTGAGATGGATGATGTGGTCATCAAGTTTCACAGCCGCTTTTGCTGGTGCAGGGGAGACGGAAACAGGAGACGGCTCCGGCGACGGTGGTGCAACCGTTTCAACCTTCGGCTCCGGCCGGGCAGAGGGAGGAGGGGGCGAATCCGTGTTGGCATCGGGAATGGAAACAACCGGCGCAGGCTTTGGATCCGTCCTGGTCGGCAAAGGAGCTGGCGTGACGGCAGGTGGAAGAATGGCAGCGGAAGAGGGCGTTGCCTTCACAGCCTTGGCTGATTTTTTTGGAGCCTCTTTTTCCTTCGCGGGGCTGGCCTTGGCTGATGTCGCGGGCTTGGGCCTGGCAGCTGCGACGGGCTTGGACGCCTTGGTTGCCGCCGGTTTCGGCGCGCTCTTTCCCGGTGCGGGACTTTTCCTGGTGCTGGTAGGCATGAGTTGTTGGATCAGGAGGCGGCGGGTACTGTTGTTTCAGCCGCGGCGGGGACAGCGCCCGTCGGAGCGTTTTCACTGATCCTGCGTTGAGCCAGGTCGAAGATCGCCTTCGCCTGGTCGGCGGTGATTCCGGGAATCTGTTCAAGGTCGCTCGGCGCGGCGGTTTGAATGGCGTCGATGCTGGAGAAGCCGGCGTGCACGAGGGCGGAGGCGATGGTTTCGGGGATTCCGAGACTTTGCGCGAGCACCACGGTTACCTGGCTGAGCTTGTCCGCAAACGCGGCCTCGCCGGCCTCGTCCTTCTCGATTGAAACGTGCCAGCCGGTGAGCTTGGAAGTGAGCCTGGCATTTTGCCCGCGCTTGCCGACGGCGAGGGAAAGCTCCTCGGCGGCCACGCGGACGATGATCCGCTTGTTGGGCTCGTCGAGGTCGATGGACTTGATCTTGGCGGGCTTCATGGCCTCGCTTACAAATTCCTTGATGTCGGGATACCAGCGGATGATGTCCACTTTCTCGCCGTTGAGTTCGCGAACGATATTTTTCACGCGGACGCCGCGCATGCCGACGCATGCGCCCACGGGATCCACCTTGTCATCGCGCGAGGCGACTGCGAGCTTGGTGCGAAATCCGGCTTCACGGGCGATATTCTTGATTTCGACGGTCTTGTCGGCGATTTCGCTGACCTCGAGTTCAAAGAGTCGGCGCACAAAATTGGGATGGCTGCGGGAGAGGATGATTTCCGGGCCGTGGGAATCATTCTCCACGGCAAGAACGTAGCCTCGGATGCGGTCGCCCATCTGGTACTCCTCGGTGGAGACGCGTTCGCGGCTTGGCAGCTTGGCTTCAAACTTGCCGAGGTCCACGAAGACATCGGAGCGTTCAAATCGGCGCACGACACCGCTGACGATGTCGCCGACGCGGTCCTTGAATTCGACAAAAATACGTTCTTTTTCGGCGGAACGCTGGCGCTGCATGATGGCCTGCTTGGCGGCCTGCGCGGCGATCCGTCCGAAGTCCTTGGGATCGAGGTCAACCTGTACTTCGTCGCCCACCTTGGCGTCGGGCTTGAAGCGCCGGGCGCGGAGCAGGGGGATTTCCGAATGGGGATCGCGCGATGGATCGGCGACGATCAACTTTACCGAGGCACGAATGGTGCCGGTCTTCCGATCAATGGTCACCTGAAGGCCGCGCGTGGCCTCATCCTTCCGCTTGAGCGCAGCCGCAGCAATCCCGTCCTCGATGGCCTTGACCATCGTCTCCTTTTCGATGCCTTTTTCCTTTTCGTAATACTCCAATAATGCTATCAGTTCGCCATTCATGGTGAGCCTTTCAGGGAAATAAAAAAGTGGGCTTTTGCCCACTTTGCAACCAACACGTAAATCCTAGGGTCTGACACTCTAAAGTTTGATCGACACTCCGTCAACTCTTTTGATGCATGAAATTGAAAAACTTTATCCGCATAAATACTTGATGATGAAGGGGTTTTGCGATTAATTTTCCACCCATGTTTGCCTTGTTTACAAATGGCGGAGTGATGGTTTGGTTTATCCTTCTGGCGAGTCTGATTGGCATGGCTGTTTTTGCCGAGAGGTTTGTTCATTTTCATCGTGCGCAGATCGCGCTTGGGGATTTCTTGAAGGGGATTCGCAATTGCATCCGTCGCAACAATCATGTGGAGGCGATTGCGATTTGTGACGACGCACCGGGTCCTGTCGCCCAGGTGGCGCGGACGGCGATTTTGCGCCACGACCGGAGTCGTTCGGAAATTCACGAGGCCATCGAGTCGGTGGCGATCCAGGAAGAGCGACGCCTTGAAAAAAATCTGCCCATCTTGTGGACTGTGGCGCAGGTGACGCCGTTGCTGGGAATGATCGGCACGGTGTTTGGAATGATCCGTGCGTTTCGAAAAATCCAGGAGACGGGCAAGCTGACTGGTGCGACCGACCTGGCGGAGGGCGTGTGGGAGGCCCTGGCTTCCACGGGCATGGGGTTGGCCGCGGCGGTATGCGCTTACGTGGCGTACAATTATCTTGTGTGGCGCAAGAATGAAATGATTCGCGACATGGAATTGTGCGGCACGGAATTGATGAACGCATTTGCGGAACTCGAACGCGAACGCCGGAAGGACGAATTCGACCTGTCGGAGCCATGAGATGCGCCTTCGTTCTCACAGCGTGGGCGACCAGAAGCTCGTTGACCTGATTCCCGTGGTGAACGTGGTGTTGCTGCTCACATTTTTTTTCCTGCTGAGCTGGTCGTTCGTGCTGCAGCGTGGCGTGGAGGTGCGTTTGCCGGTCACGAATTTTCCATCGACGGGACCGCAGGGGCGGCACGTGATCACGCTCAAGTATGTGTCGCAGGACCGGGTGTTGATGCTTTTCGACGAGCAGAGCGTGGACATGGACGGATTGCGCGCGCGGCTCATGGGCGCATCGGACAAGACGCACGATGACTGGATCACCCTCAACGCGGAAGACTCGATTTCGCATGGCCACGTCCAGGAGGTTGTGGCCCTGGCGCTGGAGTGCAAATTCAAGGTGACGATCGCCACCCAGCGTGCGGCGCCAGTCCCGGATGTCAAGGCGCCGTGAAAAAGAAGTATCGCCCCAGGATGAAATTCGCCTGGCGTGCTGTCGGGTGGTTTCTATTGATCGGATTGGTCTGGCATCTGCCCATGCTCTTTGCGCCAACCAGGAAAAAGCACCGGGCCATTCCGTCGGAATTCGCGACCCGTGATTTTTACGTGGAGATGCAGCCGGAGGTCATGACACCCGTGCGACTGCAGCTTTCGCTGGGCGATCCCACGGTTTATCTGTTGCCGAGCGACATGGGATTTTCCTCCACGCTTCGCCAGCAGCGGGCGATTTCAAAAATGGAGCCGGAGGTTTCCGACCCGCCGGTGGAGGTCCGTTTGTTCCAGACGGAACGGGAGGATCAGGAGCTTTCCAGCTTTCGGGCGTTGACCATGAACCAGGTGTCGTTGAACGAGTCGGGAGCGCCTGATGCCGGGGTTGTTTTGGAGGCACCCGCGGATGAGGAATCGGGCTTGCGCGTTTCAGGCGGGATTGTCGACCGTCTCCCGACGGGGACATTGGCGCCTCCAAAGATCACTGCGAACGAGGTGCTCGGGCCGACTGTTTTGCGTGTGGGCGTGGCGCCACAGGGGGGGGTGATGGCCGTGGTGCTGGAAAAGAGTTCGGGCATGGACAAGGCGGACGAGGCCGCTGCCCGTTTCGTGAAGGGCATCCGTTTTATGCCTGCGGAATCCGCCGCCGAGGGCTCTATGGAGTGGGGGATCATCAGGATCATCTGGCGTGCCGAGCGATCCTCATCCAAATCGTGAAGGCAGATGATTGACTCCGAGCGTTTTTTTGTTTTCTATCTGGTGCTCATTCTTGGGCCGCTATTGGGCTTGTGGATCATGAGCGGGCTGCGGGACCGCAGGATGCGTGCACCGCTGCCCGAGCGATGGCTCTACCGCTGCCCGGAATGCCTCCGATTTTATGATTCGGATGAGCCTGTTGAAAAACTGCGCTGCCCGATTTGCGGGCGGCTGAATGAGCAACTGAAAATTTAAAACCAAGAACTTTTTCCTTATGGGCATGTGGATTGGCAGAAATCGAAAGGCACGCGTCAGCTATGGATTTGATGAGATCGCGCTTGTGCCGGGCAATGTGACCATCAATCCGAATGAAGTGGATACTTCGTTCTCGATTGGGAAGCACACGTTCCAAGTGCCCATCATGGCCTCGGCCATGGATGGCGTGGTGGACGTGCAGTTCGCCGTGGCGATGGGCAAACTCGGTGGAATCGCCGTCCTGAACCTCGAGGGCGTCCAGACCCGCTATGAGAACCCGGAGGAAGTGATCGGCCAGATCGTGAAGGCGGACAAGGAGACGGCCACCAAACTTTTCCAGAACATCTACACCAAGCCGATCCAGGAAAAACTGATCACCAAGCGCATCCAGCAGATCCGCAAAGCAGGCGTCAAGCCCGTGGTCTCCTCGATCCCCCAGCGTGCGGAGCGTTTTGGAAAGATCGCGCAGGATGCCGGCGCGGATATTTTCATCGTGCAATCCACGGTATCCACGGTCCGCCACCTTTCGACCGAGTACAAGACGCTCGATATTGCCAGGTTTTGCAAGTCCATGAAAATACCGGTTGTGATCGGGAACACGGTGGGTTACGACGCCACTCTTGAAATCATGGAGTGCGGTCCCTCGGCGATCCTGGTTGGAGTAGGGCCGGGCGCAGCGTGCACGACACGCGGTGTTCTTGGCCTGGGCGTGCCGCAGGTGACCGCGACCTGCGACTGCGCGGCGGCGCGGGATTACTTTTTCAAGCGCAAGGGCAAATATGTGCCGATCATCACGGATGGCGGAATGAGCCGGGGTGGGGACATCTGCAAGGCGTTTGCCTGCGGTTCCGATGCGGTGATGATCGGGTCCGCGTTTGCCCGCTCCACGGAGGCACCTGGCAAGGGATATCACTGGGGCATGGCGACTCCGCATGCGAATCTTCCACGGGGAACGCGCATCCGCGTGGGAATGGCCGGCAGTCTCAAGCAGATTTTGTTCGGTCCTGCGGAGCTGGATGATGGTTCTCAGAATCTCGTGGGTGCGATTCAGACCTGCATGGGGAGCGTGGGCGCGCGAACCATTCGCGATTTTCAACAGACCGAGATCATTATTGCGCCCAGCATCAAGAGTGAAGGCAAGCTGTTCCAGATGGTCCAGAACGTCGGGATGGGGAGCAAATAGGGCGTTTTTTAATCGGAGGTGGGGTGACCGACGGGATTCGAACCCGCGACAGCCAGAACCACAATCTGGAGCTCTACCAGCTGAGCTACGGCCACCGTCACGAAAAAAGCGACCTCGTCAACAAACGACAATTCAACTTTACCTGCAAGACAAAACCATCCTGACAGCCACTCGGCGAATCAACGGGTATCCAACGCGCCCAATGTATTCCCGGTGCCGATGGTCTCCCAGTTGAACATATTGGGGAAACCTGGCAGGGCATCCGTTGGGTAGAGAATGTCCGGCTCGAGATGAAGAAGCGAGCTGTCATCCTTCCAGAATGTACCCAGATCATAGGCACCCGCTGCAGCGCGAACGGCGGTTTTGTATGGGCCTTGAGCGCACAACCCAAGTGAAATCGGCTCCGGGCTCAACACGCCCTCGTCGGAGGTGATTTGAAAAATGGATTTTGGAATCTCAATCGGAGCAAGAATAATGTTCGCCAGTCCGCGGGAAATCTTCTTGAGCGCTGCCGGCTCGGGGGCAGGCTTTGTGCCGTCCGGATAGATGATGTCCGCACGAGTCGAAATCACGGCGAACGCCGCAAACACACCCAGTACAAGTAGTTTTTTCATGGAAGATTCTCCTGCTGAAGGGTTTAACGTGCCACAAAAACATTTGGAATGCAAGCGGTTTTGTGGTTTCTGGGGGACGCATGTTTTGGACTGAACTCATTGTGGCTCTGCTGCTGCTGGTGACAGTTGCCTTGAATGCCCTTGCCGTATGGCGGGCGCGTTCTTTTGTCATGGCGCAACAGTCCTGGATTCCGCCCTCCACCCCCCGTCCTCCGGTCAGCCTTCTGGTTCCGGTTTGCGGGGTGGAAGGGGATGGGGTCGAGCATTTCGCCCGCTTCTGCCGACTTGATTGGCCCTCCTACGAGGTGATTTTTACGGTGCTCGACACCCATGATCCTGCAACCCTCCTGCTTCAAGAAATGCGCTCCACACCCTCTTGTGAAGTGAAGGTGCAGGTCGGCGGACCGGCGTTGGGCGCCAATCTCAAGGTTCGCAATCTCCTCAACGCATCGCATCGGGCGAGTCACGAGTGGCTGGTGATCTGCGACGCGGACGTGAGGCCGGACCCCGATTTTTTGGAGGGACTGGTCACACCTTTGACCCGCGACGCCGAGACGGGCATGGTCCATTCACTCTATCGCAGCATGGAGGAGCCCACTCTTGCGTCCTCGTGGGAAAATGTCTGGATCAACTGTGATTTTTGGGCGCAGGGCTTGCTGGGTGACTGGGTGAGGGGCACGGACTTTGCCTTTGGCGCGGCCATGGCGCTCAACCGGAAAACGCTCGACCAGATCGGCGGTTTGGAGGCGTTGCGCGATTATCTGGCAGACGATTACCAGATGGGGCATCGCGTGGCGGCGCTCGGAAAACGCCTTGTGTTCAATCCCCGCTTCATCACGCTGCAGACTCAGGCCCAGACATGGCGCAGCACCTGGAACCATCTCCTGCGCTGGTCGCGCACCATCCGCGTCTGCCAGCCCGGAGGATTCGCAGGCAGCATTCTCACGAACATGACGCTCATGGCGCTCGTCGCGATGATCGTGAATTTCCGCGCCTTCGGGGTGGTCTCCCTGCTGGTTCTCGCCTTGCGCGTCGAGTGGGCCAACCAGTGCCGGAACTGGATCACCGGGCGCGGCGAATGGTGGGGGCGCTGGTGGCTGGTTCTCTTCAAGGATCTCGCGCAGGCGCTCCTGTGGGTCCTTGCCTTCCGCAACGGCCGCATCGAGTGGCGCGGCAGTCTTTATCATTTGAAACGGGACGGCAAACTCACGCCCTCGCAGCCCGTCACGCTTTGACTTCCCTCGCGGCTTCCACAAACCGCTCGAAGAGCCGCGAAAATTTCGGGAAACGCTTCCACATCCGCTCGGGATGAAACTGGACGCCCATCCAGAAACGCCTGGCGGGATTTTCCACGGCCTCGATGACGCCATCCTTGGAACGCGCGATCACCTCCAATCCTTTGCCGCAGCGGCTCAGCGCCTGGTGGTGGCTGCTGTTGACCGGCACGGATAATTTTTTGCCCATGATTTCGTACAAGCGCCCCGACGGTTTCATCTGGATGGGATGGGCGGGCAGCGCAGGGTCGCCGTCCTGGCGATGCGGAAGAATCGGCGAGATGTGATTGGTTTCGCGCCAGATCGGAATGTCGGGAATCAACGTGCCGCCCGCAAACACGTTCATCACCTGGCAGCCGCGACAAATTCCGAGCACGGGAATGTCCCGTGCAAACGCCCAAGCCAGCAGGCGTTTCTCCGAGGCGTCGCGCACCGGCTCGAGGAGCCCGATCGTCTTGCGCTCGGCTGCCGTGAGAGGATGGTCGTAAGCCTCCTCGCCCAGGTCGCCGCCTCCCGTGAGCAGAACACCCTGGGGCGAAAGCTGCATGAAATCCTCCCCCGGTTTCAAAAGCACCGGCTTCCCCTTGTGCGCCCGGATGGTGGCGATGTAAGGCTGGTTCTTGTCCTCCACCGCCGTGGCGCAGATCACAATGGTCGGTTTCATGAACCGATTTTCCCACCGGTCACGATGCGAGACAAGCTTGCAATATGTCTTGCTGGTGGTAGGGCGCGATCGCCGAGCGCGCCGTCGTTCTCCATCAGGATTACATGTCCACATTCCACGGGCCACCGCTTGGGCGCGTTCGGCGAACACGCCCTACCTCGGACTTCGCAATTTTCGGGCACGTGGCGCTTCTGTGAAGCGCCGTTCAGCCGCTGGCAACAGAGGGATGCGCTCCGTCGCGTCCTTTGCGGATTTGAATCGCTCCATGGGGTGTTTGAGTGTATGATCTTTGACGATGATGAGAGGATTTCTTGCCTTGGTCTTTGTGGTGGCTTTCGTCTGCATGGCAGAAGCTAGGGAGCCGGTTTACTCCGTCGCGTTTCATCCAGCGAACAACACGTTCAAAGGATGGAGCAAGGTTGAGTTTCTTGCCTACCCCTCACTGCGGGATTTGGGAGACAGGAAAAGTGGATCGGATTTGTATGAGTTTGCCGTACGCTCACTCACTGACCCCGAGAATAAAACGAGGTTTCGATATCCGGATCCAACTGGGGAGGGGCAATGGGGAGAACCTTTTAGTCATGATGAGTATTTTGAAAGTTTGAACAGGCTCGGTGCGGGAAACTTTGAATGTGCGTTCCTCCGCAACGGTGCCCGGTGTTCCAACGTGGTTCGCATCAAGATTGAACCGGGGGACCAATCAGCCAGCGAGCCAGTTCTTCGCGTCGTTCCCATTCAAATGATCGGAGAGAATCATGTGACCCATCTAGGCGTATGGGTTGTCCCTCCCAAAAAACCGGATTCGCGGATTACCAATTATTCCCTTCATGGTGATATCATCCTGGTGGTTGATGGGATCGAGTACGAGAGGCATTGTATCTGGGATGGGATGGTCGCTCCCCTGAAGCTCGGGAGGGGATATGGTGCGATTCTGGAATTGAAAGAATTTCGACCCAAAATCCCCGCGAAGACCAAATGCAAGGTGCAGGTCAAAATGTTTGAGTACGAATCCGAGGTGGAGGAAATTGCCGTTGATCCGGATCATGGGAAGAAATTCGACTCGGCGTTTGGGTTGAAGTGAGGGTAGCCCTCATTTTCGTCGGCGAAGTTTTTTGTAATCCCAGCCATGCGAGTAGTCCACCGTTCCGAACAGGTTGATGATGTCAAGCTGCCGGTGCCGCTGGACATATTCCTTCAGGGCGTGCTCGATGGCCGCCCGCTTGGAACGGTGTTGTCCGATGCGAAGCGCCTCCGCAATGAGAGGTTCGTCGAGTTTCATGCTAATTGTCATGTACATACATTAGCACAAGTGGCCGCAGGAGGCAATGAGGCGTATCGTCGCGTTCTTGCTGATGCTTGATGTAGTTGCGCTTCTGCGAAGCGCAATCCGGGGAGAGTGCGGCGCTTCGCAGAAGCGCCTCTACATCGGAGGGGGCGGTCTTCCAAAACAAAATTTCTTGCGCCTCAGCTCTGACTCAGTCGTTTCTTTGGCTCCGCAAAGAGCATCCCGTGGGCTTCCCGCAGGATCGAGGGAAGACGCGTCGCGAACGGATTGCGCTTCACGATTTCTGCCATCTTCGCTTCATCCATCTTGCTGGCCATTTCGCCGGGGAACCAGTGTCCGCCGTTTCCACCGAGAAGATTGTAACGCATCTGGCCCCAGTCCGTGAGGTCGAGTGATTTGGCGTAAGTCCATAACCGCAGGATTTCCAGCACGTTGACCTCGTTGGGGATTTTCAAATATTCCGGCAGTCCCTCATACCATCGCTCGCACCATTCGGCACCGAGGGTGCGGTCCATTTCATCACGCAGACGTTCCTCGATGGGCGCGATCGTTTCGGCGATGCGGTCGTAATGGTCCAGTGCGCGAATGTGTTCGTCGAAGTCGGAAGGCTTGGATGCGCCGCAGCTCAGGGTGTGGACTTCGGGACGCGCGAGGCAATAGAGGTCGTTGAAGATCATGGGCGTGAGCGGCTTGCACAGGCCGACCAATTTTTCGGGAGGCGAGTAGAGTTTGCCGCCCTTGTCGTTGGGGCTGATGATGAAGACGCCCATGTTGTGCGCGGCAGCGGCCTGGATGCAGGGCCAATTGAGGTCATTGACGAAGTACCAGTGCAAATTGACGTAATCGAATTCGTTGCTATCGATGGCGGCGGTAATGATGCGTGTGGAGGCGTGGGTCGAAAACCCGATGAAGCGGGCGCGTCCCTCCTTCTGGATCTGTCGGGCGACTTCGAGGCAGCCGCCCTTGCGCATCGTCCAGTCGAGCAGCTCGTCGGTGTTGATGCCGTGGACGGAGAGGAGATCCACGTGGTCGAGCTGGAGCATCTTCATGGATTTCTCGAACGTGTCGCGGAACTCCTTGGGATCGGCGAACGGGGCGACCTTCGTCTGGACGATCATCCGGTCGCGCGGGAGTTTGGGGAGGAGGAAGCCGAGCTGCATTTCCGAGCTGCCGTAGCCGCGGGCCGTTTCGATGTGGTTGATGCCGGCGTCGAGCGCGCGATGAATGGTGGCTTCAAGATTGGCCTGGCCGTCCTTGGGGATTTCGGATGGATCCACGTCCGACCATTTGTGCTGGTAGCGCATGCCCCCGCAGGAGATGACGGGCATCTGGAGATTGGTCCTGCCGAAGCGTCGGTATTTCATGGGGTTGGGGAGGCTGCTGGCTACTAGCTACTGGCTGCTGGATGCATGATGCAAGATGAAACACGGCGGGAGTTTTGATTTGAGGCGTGACCAAAAATTGGCTTGCCCCGGTCGCCGCTGACAGCGGCTCCTACAAAACGCAGAACCGTGTAGAGGAAAAATGTAAGAGCCGGTGTCAGCGGCGACCGGGGTGCAAATCGGAGGGCGAGCAACAAATTTATCGCGCACCCATTTTGATTTGAGGTGCGAACTGAGGGCTGGAAATGGGGCTGGGGCGCGGGTAGTGTTTTCCCATGAAAACGACATCGGAAAGTCCTTATCCTTATTCGGAAGCGACGGCGGAGTTCATGGACATGGCGGGGCAGGAACGACCAGGGCAATTGATCCTGCCGCTTGACGCCGGGCGTCCGCAACCTTCGCCGGGCGACATGGGCACGCTGCTGGGATTGCAGAACGCGATGACCCAGGTTGTTGCGAGGATAAAGCATCCGATCCTGCGTTTGCGCCTGGCGCTGGTGCTTGAGGAAGTTCATGAGCTGGCGGATGCCTGTCTTCACGAGGATGCGGAATTGCTTGCGCGCAACGTGGCGGACATTCTTTACGTGACGCACAGCATTCCACACAGCCTTGGGTACGATGGCGCCGCGGTTTACGACTGCGTGCACAAGGCAAACATGCACAAGCGAATGGGCAAGGTTCGCAGCGATGGCAAGCAGCTCGCCCCGACGGATTTCAAGCCGCCCGATGTGCTGGGCGCGTTGAAGGGCGGATGGAAGGAACGTTCCGCGCATTGAGCGCGGCCACGTACGTGTTGATGGAATGCAGGCTTGCGAAAGGGTTATTTTCCCGAAGCCGCCTTGATGGATTGTGTCTGCGTGACGACAGCCTCAAGGCGCTTTTTCAATTCGCCCTGATCCTTGAGGACATCGTCCAGTTTCCTGTCGAGTTCCTCCTGGGAGATGGCTTCCTTCTTGTCTTCGGCGAAGGTTTTCTGGACGTACGGCATGGCGCCGGCGAGTGTGAGGCCGAGCGTGATGCCCAGCAGGAGTGAGAATGTTTGAATACGTTTCATGGGAATGAGGGGTGAAGGTTTCAAGACTGGCGTCCACCTTGCATGGCGCGGATTCGGATGAAGTTGAGATTGGCGTCGATCGTGTCCAGGGATTTGAGCATGTCCTTGTTCGCGTCCTGGATCTGGGTCCATTTATCCGTGGAAGCTTCGCGCTCGGCAGGGGCATCTTCCGCGCGAAGCCATGCGAGCCCCAGTGCGATGGAGGTCACGGCGGCCAGCAGCAGGCTGGCGGGTTTGGTGGTGATGTTCATGGGAATCCTTTGGGTTGTGGTTGTGGCGGGGGGATGTCCTCGCGGAACCGTTTCCCCATACTATACCGCAAAACGGGGTGGCGTCATGCGGAAAACGACGGCGGGGGATTTGCTCAAGCGGGGGGCTTGATGCGCTGGGACGACTTCTTTGGGGGCACGGGTGTGGGAGTGCTTTTCTTGCGGGCGAACGGATTGAGGAAGATGCGGGTGATGCGGTCGAGCACGGTCGGGGGCTTTGTGGTTTTCTTGTCCGTGGGGTCGTCGGTTCGCATGAGCTCACGCTGGAGCTTCATCTTGTTGCTGAGGGCGGCCTGGTGTTTGGCTGCGGCCACGGCGTCGGCGGGAGGAAGGATCCTGGAGGATTTTCGGATCTGGATCTGGGCGTCCACATGCTTCTCCGCGCGTGTCAGCGGGTCCTCGATATCGGTTTCCCTCAGGGGGTTTCTTCGCGGGGCGGCGACGGGCTGGGGCGCGGCCGACTTCTGGAAGATGTCCATGATCTGGGGGACCTTGCTTGCCTCGATCCATTTCAGGCGCGTGTGGTCGTAGATCATGTTGTCGTGATCGATCCGGCCCTCGCGGGCCCAAGCACGCAACGTCTCCAGCTCCACCGGGCCGTACTGTTGTTGCTCACTCGCCTGTAGCGTGAAGAGTGACATGGCTTTTCATCTCATGGCAATGGGCCGCTCATCTTGCAAGTGAAAATTCGTGGCTGAAGCGATGGCGTGCCTGTCACTTTTGTCTGCGCAGATGATTTTTCCTTGCGCATCAGGACTCCAGCTTCTCAAACTGCGTGACTTCCCCATGGGCAAGACAAACATCAAGAGCCTCCCTGACGGAGCGAGAGCGGACGACCTTCGTCGGGCATGGGAGGCATTTGTGGCGCAGTCTTCGGAGGCGATGCTGGTGACCGATGCAAAAGGGATCGTGGAGTTTGTGAACCCGGCCTTTGTAAAAATCTCCGGGCACGCGATGGCGGATGCCGTGGGCAAACATCTCAAGACACTTCATGGGCAGGTGGAGGACAAGGAGCCGCATCTTCAAATGTGGCGGGCCCTGGAAAAAGACGGATCATGGAAGGGGCAGATCACGAGCAAGCGTGCCGACGGGCGGCTCTACACGGAGGAATGCGTGATTTCCCCGTTGCACGATGGAGCAGGAAAGATCGCGCATTATATCGTCACCAAGCGGGACATGACACACGAGCACCAGCTGGAGCAGTTGTTTCGCCATTCGCAGAAAATGGAGGCGGTGGGCTCGTTGATGGGCGGGATCGCGCACGATTTCAACAATCTCGTTGGTGCCATCCTTGGGCACAGCGACCTGTTGCTGGAGCAATTGAGCGATGCCCCGGCACTCGCCAAGCGCGTGGAGGCCATCCGCGACGCAGCGCAAAAGACCGCGCAGATCACGCGCCAGTTGCTCGCTTTCAGCCAGCGACAACAATCGGAGCCGCGCGTGATGGACTTGAACGTCCACCTGCAGGAGATGATGGACATGATCCAGAGGCTGGCCGGTGAAAACATCGAGGTGGATGTTTCAATCGGAGATGGTGATATGCAAATCAAGATGGATCCCGGCTACCTGGACCAGGTGATTGTCAATCTCGTGGTGAATGCGCGCGACACCATGCCGGATGGCGGCAAACTGAACCTCGAAACAGCAAGTGTCGAGCTTGCGGGCGGGATGGACCCGGACCAGCCGGAGCTGGCGCCTGGCGTTTATGTCATGCTATCCGTCCGTGACAACGGCACGGGGGTTCCTGAGAATGTGGGGCAGAGGATGGGATTGGGGCTTGCAGCTGCTCATGGGATCATCCGCCAATGCGGAGGGCAGTTAGTGCTCAGGCGCCAGGAGGGCGCCGGTTCCGCCTGCGTCGTTTACATGCCCTGTGCTGCGGATGCGGTTGCGGCCGCTCCCGCTGCGCGTGAAGTGAAGGCCCCGCCCAAGGCGGCAACCCAATCCATTCTGCTTGTGGAGGATGAGAAGGCGTTGAGGGAGATGACAAAGGAAATGCTGGCGCGAGCGGGATATCGCGTGGTTTGTGCCGCGGATGGTGAGGATGCGTTGAAGTTTTGCGAAAAAGAGGTGGCGCATTTTGATCTCCTTTTCACGGATATGGTCATGCCGAAAATGAGTGGCATTGCCCTTGCGGAGCGGTTGAAGAAATCCATGCCCAAAATGAAGCTGCTTGTGATGTCAGGCTATGCGCAAGACGCCAAGTTTCACCAGAAGCTGCTGAGCCAGGGGGTGAACTTCATCGCCAAGCCGTACACCATGGAGCACCTGACCCGCCGTGTGCGCGAAGTCCTGCGCATGCCCTGAAACATTCAAGGGATGTCATGGTGTTCACCATGGCTTACGCATTTGGACTCCGAGGTTCTTCCAAATCTGGATGCGGGGTGGTTGCCCTGTGCTTTTTGTGCCTCTTTGCGGCCAATCCGTCTGTTCGGCACGCGGAAAATGGCCACAAAAAGGCGCAAGAGGCACAAGAATGACGGGCCGATTCCAAATGCGTAAGCCCTGTGGTGTTCACGTGGTCTATAACTTCAGTTAATACCCCGCCGACAACAGGGTTGCCCTCGCTTGCATTTTCAAATGTGCTCATGTTGGCTATGAGGGGAACATGAAATTCGTCCAACCTCACCTTCCACGGTTTGCCCGTCGGGCCGTCCGCTTTTGCGTGGAAGCATTCACCTTGATTGAGCTTCTGGTGGTCATCGCGATCATTTCGATCCTGGCCGGACTGCTGACCCCGGCATTGGGGCGGGCACGGGAAGGGGCGCGGCGCTCGGGCTGCCTCAGTAACGTGGGTCAGATTGGCCTGGCCTTCAAGCAGTACGCCATTGACAACGCAGATCTCTTTCCCAGCGCAACCAACAGTTCAAATTCAGCATTCGCCGCGCTGACCAACGGCAATTACCTGCAAGTCTCCAGGTTGTACATCTGCCTGTCTGACACCGGCAAAACGGTGGGAACAACGACCACGTTTGGCGCTACCAACAACTCCTATGGATGCGTGGCCCTGAATGCCGCGGGGGGAGGTCTCTCTGAAACGTGCAGCAGCGAGCAGCCCCTCGTCTTCGACGCAGGAATCGGCGTGGCCGGTAATGCCATCATCACCATTGCCGGCACCAACTGGACTGCCAGCCCGCACAACTTGACTGATGGCGGCAACATCTTCTACGTGGGCGGTCATACCCAGTGGAGGAAAGTTTTCGACGCTGGCACGGTCGGGACAAACGGCGTCATCAAGCTGCCCGGCTCGATGTGATCGCATGCGGGTGTATTTTCGGAATGGCGATACGGATGGACGGTGAAAATGGTGCGCGAGGGGGGAGTCGAACCCCCAAGGTATAAACCACACGCACCTCAAGCGTGCGCGTCTGCCATTCCGCCACTCGCGCGACCAAAAATCGGCATCATACTGATGCGCCTCCCGCGCGGTGGCAAGCTGGAAATGGCGCAGGGCTTACGCATTTGCAGTGGTTATGGAGCTGCTTGTTGTCCGCCCTGTGCCTTTTGTGCCTCTTTGCGGCCAATTTCTGCATTCGGTGCATCGGAATATGGCCGCGAAGAGGCGCAAGAAACACAAGAATGACGGGCCGATATGATTGCCAAATCCAAATGCGTAAGCCCTGGGAAATGGCGCAAGCTCACAGCCCGCTCATGAAATCGAACACTTTGTCCATCGCGCCGGGCAATTCCTCGTGTCCAAAATCCGGATAGATGAAAAGATTTTTCTTCGATGTGATCTTGTTGTACGCGGCGAACTGCGTGGAGGGGGGGCAGATCTTGTCCATCAACCCCACGGTCATCAACACCTCGGCCTTGATGCGTTTTGCAAGATGCTGGCAGTCAATGTAGCCGAGTTTCGTGAAGATTTCCCGCTCGCGGGCGTGCTGCGGATCGAAATGGCGGAAATAGGCTTTTATTTCCTCGTAAGCCTCTTCCGCGAGGTCCATCTCCCACACCCTCTGGTAGTCGCACAGGAAGGGAAACACCGGCGCTGCCAGCTTGATCCCCGGTTCCAGCGCGGCGCATGCGAGCGTCAACCCGCCGCCTTGTGAACCTCCGAACGCGCCGACCCTCGCACTGTCCACCTCGGGCATTTTCATCACGATTCCAGCCAGTTGCGCCGTGTCGAGAAACATCTGGCGAAACAGCAGCTTGGAGGGGGAATCGTTCAGGCCTCGGATGATATGCCCCTTCAGCGTGTTGCCCGTCACGCCGCCCAGGTCCTCCGACGTACCGGCCTGGCCCCGGCAATCCAGGGCGGCCACGGTGTAGCCTTGTGCGACCCATGGAAGCTTGTCATACCAGTCACCGCTGCTTCCCGAATATCCATGAAAGCAGACCAGTGCGGGATGCCTGGCGGTTTTGCCTTTCGGACGTGAATATTTAGCGTGAATGCGCGATCCGCCCACGCCGGTGAAATAAAGGTCGAAGCACTCGGCAAAATTTGCCTTGTGAGGTGACGGGACCAGTTCCACTTTTGCATCGATCGCCTTCATCTCCGCGAGGCCGGCGTCCCAGAACGTGTCCATGTCGGCGGGGCACGGGTTGCGTCCGGTGTAGGTGAGGAGTTCGGGCAGCGGTTTGTCAATGAGTGGCATGGCTGGGGTTCAGGATGGTGAGGCGTCTTGGAAGGACGCGTCATGGGTTTGGTCTGTGAAACGCGAGGTCATTTTTTGCGTTTGCGGAGTTTTGCGGCCAGGCGTTCGCCGAGTCGTTGCAGGCCCGGGGAAGAGTCGAGCTTGTCGAGATGGATGTTGAGGAGGCTGAAGCTGGAGCGGTTGGACAGC
Source organism: Verrucomicrobiota bacterium (assembly GCA_023269615.1). Lineage (GTDB taxonomy): Bacteria > Verrucomicrobiota > Verrucomicrobiia > JABWAM01 > JABWAM01 > JAHFSY01. Next base: position 9,058 of record JAHFSY010000044.1, on the reverse strand, counting down.
GCCTTGCGCCAGCTTTCGTCGAATTCCCCCGTCGTGCGGACGTTGCATCCCCAGCCTCCACCGAGCAGGGCGGGAATGCTGTCGTAATTCCAGTTCGTGATGTCGTTGAAGGGGCCTTCGAGAATGAATCGCTCGGTGGTGTATCCGCGGTTGTTCAGGAGGATGATGATGGGGTTGAGTTTCAGGCGGAGGATGGTCGAAAGCTCGGTGCCGGTCATCTGGAACGCGCCGTCGCCCACAAGCACCACCGGCCGCATCTTCGGGCGGGCCACTTGTGCGCCCAGCGCCGCGGGCACCCCGAATCCCATCGAGGTGTAATAGGCCGGGGCCAGAAATTCCGTGCCGCGATGAATCACCAGGTCGACCGCACCGAACAGGCAGACACCCACGTCGCTCACCACCACCATGTTGTCCTGGAGAAAATCGTTCAGACGCTCAAACAAATGCGTCACCGTGATCGCCGAATTTCCAGGGAAAGAGCATGACCGCGCGTTGTTTGGTGGCTTGGGGTGGGGAATCGGGAAGTTGCGTTTGCGGATGCGCGCGCCGAGAAGGCCCCGGATAAAATCCGCGAAGAGGATTCCTGAATAGTGGTGATGGCGCACCTGCACCTTTTCCGACGTTGCCTCGATGGATTGTTCACGGTCGAGGTTGGCCGTGTAGATTCCAAGGTTCATGTCTGTGAGAAACGTTCCGAGCATGAGCAGGCAATCGGATTCCTCGACGAAGCGCTGCACTTCGGGACGTCCCATCGCGCCTTCATACACGCCGATGTAGCGGGGGTGCCGTTCGCTGATGACGGATTTCCCCAGCAGCGTGGCGGCGACGGGGATGCCCGTGCGGCGAACGAAGCGTTCCAGCTCGCGCACCAGGCCGTAGCGATGCACTTCCACGTCAGCGAGGATGACCGGGCGCCTGGACGCGTTGATCCACCGCACCGTTTCCGACAGCGCCTCGCGGAGCGCATGGCGATCGCTGGTTTCGCGAACAACGATCGTTCGCATTGCATGGCGAAGCGGCACCTTGACCATGTCTCGTGGCAGCTCGATATAAACGGGGCGCTTTGTTTTCCGGCAGGTGGCGAGCGTTTCATCAATCTGGCGCGCCGCGATGACGGGATCATCAAGGACCACGGCGGCGCTGGTGATTTTTTCAAAGATTTCCTTCTGGGTGGAGAAGGATCTGATTTTGTGGTGGAGCATGGGGTCATTGTGACGCTCACCGATGCCGGGCGACCCGGTGAGCACGACGACCGGCGACTTTTCGGCGTAGGCGCCCGCGATGGAGTTTGCCACGTTGAGCCCACCGACGCAGTAGGTCACGCATACCGCCCCGATGCCATGGACGCGTGCGTAGGCATCGGCCGCATAGCCCGCGCAATCCTCGCGCGTGACGCCGATGACCTGGATCGGGCTCTTCTGCAGCATCTCATAAAATCCGAGCACGTAATCCCCGGGGATGCCGAACACATGGCGGACCCCGTAATCCTGAAGGCGCTTCAGGAGGTAGGAGCCGATGGTGTGATGATTTCTCGCCATGGGGGATGAGCTTAAATGAAGATGAAAGACTGTGAAAGCCTGATTCTTGTAGCCGCGTTCGCAAGAACGCGGACCGGTGGGGAGACCACGCTCTTGCGAGCGTGGCTACAGGAGGAACGTACAGGAGGATAATCCCATTTTGTTCGACTGTCATTTTCAACTGTGTCACGACTTTCCCTGTGGCTGATGACCTTTTTGAAAAGTCCGCAACGCCGGGTGTGGTGGATCCGTATGCGCCCCTTGCGGCGCGGATGCGGCCCCGGAATCTCGATGAGTTTTCCGGGCAGAAGCATTTGCTGGCGCCGGGCAAATTGCTGCGACGGGCGATTGAGGCGGACCGGATCCAGTCCATCATTCTTTTCGGTCCGCCCGGCGTGGGAAAGACGTCGCTTGCATCCATCATCGCGGCCGGCACGCGCAGCCGTTTCGAACGACTAAGCGGAGTGGAGGCGGCCGTGGCGGACATCCGTCGCGTGATCGCGTCCGCATCTCAACGCCGCAGGAATTCCGGGGAGAAGACCACGCTTTTCCTCGACGAGATTCACCGCCTCAACAAGGCGCAGCAGGATGTTCTTTTGCCCGACATCGAGAACGGGGTGATCTCGCTGATTGGCGCGACGACTCACAATCCGTTTTTCTTTGTCATCAACGCGCTGGTGTCACGCTCGCAGGTGTTCGAGCTGAAGCCGCTCGAGGAATCAGAGATTGGCGACCTGCTGCGCCGCGCCGTGGCGGATCGGGAGCGCGGGTTGGGCACGATGAAGATCGAGCTGGGGGAGGATGCGGTGAAGCACTGGGCAAAGGTTTCGGATGGCGACGGGCGCAAGGCGCTCAATGCACTGGAGATCGCGGCACGGACCACGCCGGCGGGTGAAGATGGCGTGATTCGCATGGATCGCGCCGTTGCCGAGGAATCCATCCAGAAGAAGGCGGTATTGTACGACGCCAATGAGGATGCGCATTACGACACGATCTCGGCGTTCATCAAGAGCGTGCGCGGGAGCGATCCCGACGCGAGCCTGTACTGGCTGGCGAAGATGCTTTATGCGGGCGAGGATGTGCGATTCATTGCGCGGCGGCTGGCGATCCTGGCGGCGGAGGACATCGGCCTGGCCGACCCGATGGGCTTGGTGCTGGCGAATTCCTGTTTTCAGATTGTCGAGTTGATCGGCATGCCCGAAGCGCGTATTCCGCTGGCAGAGACAACGGTCTATCTCGCGACCGCGCCCAAGAGCAATTCGGCGTATGTGGGAATTGACGCCGCGCTGGATGACATCAAGTCGGGACGTCTCCAGGAGGTGCCGAAGAAGTTAAGGGACACGAGTTACAAGGGTGCAAAGAAGCTGGGCCATGGCGAGGGCTACGAGTACGCCCACAAGCACGACATGCATTACGTGGAGCAGGAATACATGTCCGTGAAAAAGCAATATTACGTTCCGACGGAGATGGGGCGCGAGAAGAAGATCAAGGAGTACATGGAGCTGCTGAAGAAATCGGTGGCGGGGAGGAAGAGGGGACAGGGAACAGGGGACGGGGGACAGGTCTGAGAACGGGTCCGGAATGTAAGTTGCTTGCTGGTGGTAGGGCGCGACCGCCGGGCGCGCCGCTGCGAAACGGACAGCCCGGCGGTCTGTCCCTACCTAAGACACGACGGCTCGGCCTTCGCAGCCGCTTCGGTGTAGGAGGCAGCGTGTCCCTCCATTTTTCGATGTTCCCTCAAGAGGATGATGTAGCGGGCGGCGAGGGTGCGGATGTGGGTTCGCTCTTTTCGTGTGAGTTTCCGCACGACGGTTGCGGGGGATCCCATGACCATGGAGCCTTCCGGGATTTTGGAGTGTTTGGTGACGAGGGCGTTGGCGCCGATGATGCATTGCGGGCCGATGGTCGTGTCGTCGAGGATGATGGCGCCCATGCCGATGAGGCATTCGTCGCCGACGGTGCAGGCGTGGACGATGGCGCTGTGGCCCACCGTGACGCGATCCCCGACGCGGCAGGGGAGGTTGTCGGCGGTGTGGAGCACTGCGAGGTCCTGGATGTTCGATGCTTCCCCGACGATGATGGGTTCGATGTCACCGCGCAACACGGCGCCGTACCATACGCTGGCGGATGGGCCGAGTGTGACGTCGCCCATGACGTGCGCGCCTTTGACGACCAAGGCTGTGGGATGGATGCGGGGCTGCTGCGCCATGGAGTGGCGGACGCGGGCGGCGAACGTTTTAGCTGTGTCGATGGGTTGCTTATTCATGGGCCGACGTGACATTTTTCGGGAGGCCAAATTCTTGCGAATTCGGCTACAAATGACAAAGGCGGCCCGAAGGCCGCCTTTGCGAAGGGATCTGTTGCTTTGATTAGAAGCGGTAACCGAGGCTGAGCATGGGGCCTGCGGCGTCCAGCGCGCGGTTTTTACGCTCGGGTTCGGAGAGGCCTGCATTCGAGAAGTGGGTATAGACGCCCGAAAGACGCATGAACCAATCATCATTGATGTCATAGCGGAAACCGAGCTCGACACCGAAGTTGAAGCAGAAATCCTGTCCCTGTCCGATATTGCCGCGCCGATCATTGACGCCTTGGGAATCCGTAAACGAGACACCGACATCGCCTTGGACAAAAGGAACCACAGCCCAGCCGGGCTGGACGAAGTTATAGCGTGGTCCGACCTGGATGCCTGCGAACCTGGACTCGGTGCCGTGGAGCACCGCGATGCCGAGGCCGGTGAAGAAGAACTCGGTGTTGCCGCGGAATGCGCCACCAAGGAATTCGTCGTTTGAAACGTCATCCACCTTGAGCGCTGCCGAGAGTGAGGCGGGAATCAGCGTGTAGCCGGGGAGATCGGTGCGGACATCGGACCAGAGCATGCCGCTGCCGACTTCGATGGACCAGTCCTTGTCGTCGGAGGTGCGGACTTCAGGAATTTTTTCCTTCACTTTGGAATCACCATCGTCAGCGCGAAGCGCCGAGAAGGAGAAAACCATGGTTGTGGCGAAAATGGAGGCGATGAGTTTGTTCATATTGGGCGAAGGTTGTAGGTGTTTGAACGAAGGGATGACAAGTAAAAAAGCAAAAAAAGTGAGGCGATGGCGGCGAGCCATTTTGCCCGCTGTTACATGGTCAGGGAGCGGGGTTTGCCCAGGATTTCGGTGAGGACGATGGCCTGTTTGAGATTGTCCGGTGACCGGAGCATGGCGCGGCTGAAACGGAACATGGGAGCCGACGTGGTCAGATCCATTTGTGGTGTTTGATGGGACCTGATCTCCCTCATGGTCTCCGCGTGCGACTCCTCCGTCGTGGATTCGTGAACCATCGCGACAGCGCGTTTTGGCTGGGACGGTTGAAACGCGCGTTTTTTTGTGTAGAGGGGTGGCGGTTGCTGGCGGCGGGGTTGGGGCGACGTCGAACGGGTTGGAAGGGGTGGGGGAGCGCCTCTCTGGCGTTGCGCTTCCTGCAGGAACCGTTTCATCTCCTCGGCCAGGTCATCCCGTCTCTCCCGTTTGGCTTGGGATGTGGGTCCGGTGTCACGCCTGGACAACGGCGGGGCTTGGTTGTTGTTGGAGGTTTGGCCGCCAACCCACTTGACGAGTTGCGCGAGGCCAGCCACCACAAGGATGATGACGATCCCGAGCAGATCGGCACCCGACGCCAGCATCGGCATACCGGGAAGCAATGGGAGTGGGCTTGCCACGGTCGTGGGGTGGATCAGGTGGTCGGATTTTTAGCGCCGCCTTCACCCGCGATGCTGCTGCGCATGGAGGTGTCGGACTGGATGTTTTGCATGCGATAGTAATCCATGATGCCCAGGTTGCCGGCCCGGAAGGCATCGGCTAGCGCGCGCGGGACCTCGGCTTCGGCCTCGACAACTTTCGCGCGCATTTCCTGGGTGCGCGCTTTCATTTCCTGCTCAAGGGCCACGGCGGTGCTGCGGCGGACTTCGGCGCGGGCCTGGGCCACCTGCTTGTCGGCCTCGGCCTGCTCGGTCTGCAATTTGGCGCCCACGTTTGTGCCGACGTCCACGTCGGCCACGTCAATCGAGAGGATTTCAAATGCGCTCCCCGCGTCGAGCCCGTTTCCGAGGCAGTGCTTGGAAATCATGTCCGGGTTGGCAAGAACCTCCTTGTAGCTTTCGGCGGAACCGATGGAAGTCACGATGCCCTGGCCTACGCGCGCGATGATGGTTTCCTCGGTCGCGCCGCCGACGAATCGTTCGAGGTGCGTGCGTACGGTCACGCGGGCCCGCACTTTCAGCTGGATGCCGTCCTTGGCCACGGCGTCAATGGTCTCGCGGCCGGAGCCGGTGTTGGGACAGTCAATCACGCGGGGATTGACGCTGGTCATCACGGCCTCGAGCACGCTCTTGCCCGACTGCTGCGTGGCGAGGTCAATGGCGGTGGCGTGTTTGAAGTCGAGGAGCAGGCTGGCCTTGTCTGCGGCGATGAGCGCGCGAACGACCTGCTGCACGTTGCCGCCGGCCTGATAGTGGGCGATCAGCGCGTCGGTGGAAAGAGGAAGCCCTGCTTTTACGGCGAGGATGCGATTGTCCACGATCAGGGAGATGGGCACGCGCTGGAGGCGCATGCCGACGAGTTCGAGAAGCCCGACCGAGGCACCCGCGACCAGGGCGCGGATGTAGACGGACGCGAAGTTCAGGAAGATGAGAAAAAAGACAAAGGCGATGATGCCGAGGATGATCAGGAGAATGGGCATGGCGGATGAGGTGTTAAGGGTTCTGGAAAAAGGGAGATGAATCAAATTTTGCGGACAACCACGCGGTTGCCTTCCACGCGCACCACATTGACCGGGCTTTGGCTGTCGATCAAGCCGGATTCGGCCACCACATCCACCCGGCGGTTTTCGATGATCGCCGTCCCTGCGGGCCGGAGCGGCGTGACAGCTCGGCCGTTTTTGCCCATGAGGCTTTCGAGCGAGTCGGCGGATTTGCTGTCCGCCATGTCACTTCGGGTGATGAGGAATTTGCCGACGATGGTTTTCGGCACGAGGGTGATCCAGAGGGCAAGCCCGGTGGCGGTGGCGATCATGAGCCCGATGGCGGCCATGTTGCCCTTTGCGGCCCCATAGTGGTAGTAGGTCAATCCCACGGCGATGACCAGGCAGATCACCCCGACCACGCCCGCGATGATGCCTGGAAGAAACATCTCGAGGCAGATGAGAACAATGCCGGCGACGGAGAGAACGATGATCCAGTTGAGCGGGTCCATGGGATGGGCGGGTTCAGGCTACAACTTTCCCACGATGACCTGCGCGCCACGGACATCCTTGACGACGACATCCTGGTTGGCGGAGATGAAGTCGCCCTCCGTGATGACGTCCACGATCTTGTCGCCGAGTTTTGCGGTGCCACTGGGGCGGAGGAGCGTGAGCGCGGTTCCTTTCTGGCCGATGAGTTCGGAGCGGGTGACAGCCGATGCGAAACCTTCAGCGCTTTTCATCTGGGTCTGGAGGATCAGGCCGCCGTAAGGCCCCTTGGCCTGCGGCAACCATTTCGCGAGCACGACGATGAGCACCCCCGCAAGAAACATGCTGATCACGACCTTGGCGAGCGGGACTTCCAGCTGCGGGAAAGTGGGGATGACGGGGCCCGGCCCCAGGGGGATCTTGTCCACCATCGCCCATACGAGCGAGACGAGGATGGCCGTGATGCCGAGGAAGCCGGGCAGGATGTGGCCTGGAAAAAAGAACACCTCCGCCGCGATGAGGACCAGGCCGATGATAAAGAGGGTGACTTCCTCATGGCCCGAGAGCCCGGCCACATAATGTCCGAAGAAAAAGATCGCGAGTGCGACAACCCCGACGATTCCAGGCATGCTGACACCCGGCGTCTTGAACTCCAGGTAAATTCCCGCGAGGCCGATCAGGAGCAGGAGCGGCGAAACGAAGGTGATCACACGCGCGACCTTTTCCATGCCGGTGGCTTCAATACGGGTGATAGGCGCGTTGGAAAGATTCAGTTTGGCCAGAAGATCGGCCATGTTTTCCACGGTGCCTTCCGAGAGGAGCGGTTTCGGAGGGTTGCCATACTTCGCTGCCGCCTCCGCGTTGTTCAGCGAAAGCAGATCACCCTTTTTGCCAATTTCCTTTCCATCCATGACAAGCCCGCTGGAATCTTTCACCATGGCCTCGAACACCTCGGGGCTATGTCCGTTCCGCAGGGCCGAAGCCCTCACGCGGGCTGAGATGACCGATTCAGTTTTCTTCTTCATCGTGGATTCCAGGTCCGCCCCGTTCCCATCAACGGGAGCCGCTCCGCCAATGACGCTGGTGGGGGCCATGTAAATGTGCTTGGTCGAAACCGCGAGAAACGCCCCGCCCGAATAGGCCGCCTTGTTCACGAACGCGATGGTTTCGCCCTTGAAATTTTCCATCATCTCCATGATTTCGATGGTATCCGCGACGCTTCCTCCCGGTGTGTTCAAGTCGAGAATGATCGTGCCCGCATGATTCTCAATGGCTTCGCGCATGCCGCGGCGGACCGTGTAGACCATCGGTTGCGTGATCCCGGAATCAACGGCGATGATGTAAACCGGCCCGTCCGTTTTGGCGGCATCCTTGGCATTCGCGGGTAACGCGAAAAGCCCGCCGAGTGACAATGCGAACATGGCCGTGAAGAACCTCATGGCGGTAGTATAGCACAGGAATGGCGTGGAACAAGCCTTCTGAGACGGAGTCTTGGTGGTTCGACTCGCCGTTTTACTTTGCCTTGTAAACGATGATTTCGGTGCCTTTGGGGCAGGGGATGCTTCGTTCTTTCAGATAATTTGTCTCGAGATATTTTGGCATCCAGTTCAGGAGCGTCATGTCCGAATTGCGATAGACCAGCCAGGATGTCGGCATGCGCACATGAATCATGATGCGTGGCGGGAAATATTCGAGCCTGCCCATCAGGTCCTGTTGCATCGATTTTGCGAAGGGCTGGGGTTCCATCAGCGGATACATGTACACGTAGGGCGTGATGAGCGGGCGTTGTGCATAAAAGCAAATCTGCGGCTCGGACCCGAGGATGCCGATCCATTCGCCGGGGAGTGTCTCTTTCCCCAGCGCATACCCGAGTGCCCGGGTTTCGACGAATGCGTTATTCGGGTAAAGCAACCGGCTGGCCTGCTCGGGATCTGCGCGAAACACAGCCTGCTGCATCCCCAGCGGCCACAGCAGCGCCAGGATCCCCGCGGGCGCCCAGCGCCCCAGCGATGCAAGGCCGAATGCCGCCGCAACTGAAACGCCCGGCACAATAAAGATGAAGTAGTGCGGACGAAAAATCAGGCCGGGCGCAGTGGCCGCAAATCCCGCGATCAGAACCCCCAGCATCACCCAGAACGCTTCGCGATTTTTCCGCCACGCCATCCACAATCCCGCCGCGCACGCCACGAAGATCAGGAGATGATCCGCGAGCACCGGCTCGAACTTGAGCGCGAAATGACGGGCGCCATCCGCCAGTCCCCACATTCCGCCGTAATGCTGGGCATAGGTGAAGCACCAGAAGCGGAATTCGCGGAACACGCCCGCTCCCTGGA
>JAHFSY010000006.1 GCA_023269615.1 Verrucomicrobiota bacterium | reverse complement strand
CACTCTTCAGCCAAAGTGCGAATGGAAGCCAAACGTCCACCTCCCCATCTCAGCCCAGTGTCCGCCACGGCGGACAATAGTACTTGACCAGCCTTCTCATGGAAGACGCCAAGGCGCAAAGCCTGCCCTTGATCCCGGTTTTGTCCGCAGATTTCTGAAAGCGTTCAACCTCGCCATTCCAATCGAAAGCTTGCTTTCGATTGGAATGGCGAGGTTGGGATCAAGGGCCTTTGCGCCTTGGCGTCTTTGCGTGAAACCTGTTTTTTCTTTACTCCACAATTCGAAACGAGAGCTTCGCGCTGTTGCGTTTCACAAGCGCCAGCACGAGGTGCGATGCGTTTACGGCGTCGTTCAAATTCATGACTTCATTCGGCGAATGGGAATAGCGGCGCGGGATGTTCAGGCAGGCGGAGGGGACGCCCTCCCCGCTGATGTGTATCGCAGCGGCGTCCGTCACCCACTTCCCGTATTGCGCGGCAAACTGCACGGGGATGTTTTCCTTCTTTGCCGTGTCGAGGATCAGGTCGCGCACTTTCGGATGCATCGCCGAGCCGATGAACGCCTCGGCGCGTCCCTCGATCAATTGCAGCACAGGGCCCTTGCCGATGCTGCAGGAACGCTCTTCCGAGAGCGGGGTGTCCTCGGATGGAATCGTGTCGAGCGCAATGGCCCAGTCGGGCTTCACACGTGCCGTCGCCATGCGCGCGCCGCGCAGGCCCATTTCCTCCATCACGTTCACCACGCCGTAAATCTCGCCTTCAAATGTTTCGCCCTTCATCCGCTCAAAGACGTCGAGCAGGATCGTGCAGCCGATCCGGTTGTCGATGGACTTGCTCATCACCAGCTCGGGATTGTGAAGCTCGACAAGCGGGGAGACGAAGTTGACGGGCGTGCCTTCGCGGATGCCCCACGAGCGCACCTCCTTCTCGCTTGAGGCGCCCACATCAATGTGCAGCTCGGAAACGGGACGGACGCGGGGCTGGATCTCCGCCTCGAGATGCCCCGCGACGGTGGCCACAGTACCGTGAAACTTTTCGTCCACGATCACGCGCGTCGCAGGCAGGATGGCGGAGCTGATCGCCCCGATGGTGTGGAATTTCAGAAAGCCGTCGGGCGTGATGCTCCGGACCATGAGCCCCACCTCGTCGGAATGCGGCGCAATCATCAGCCGCGGCCCGGGCTTCTTTCCGCGTCGCAGGGCGAAGACATTGCCGAAATTGTCTGCGCTGACTTCATCGGCGAGAGGTTTCAGCGCGTCGTGCATGTACTGGGCGACGTTCTTCTCCACGCTGGAGATGGCATTGAGTGAGGTGAGCTCGCGCAAGCGGGCTTTGAGGCGTTCGAGATGGGAATTGGGTTTCATGGGGAATGGACTTTGTTAACTCTCGCAACATTGACAAACAAGATCAAACGTCCACGATGCCTGCACCGCATGAATTCCGAGGTTGTGGTCGCCATTCCCGCGTATAACGAAGAGAAGCGCATCGAATCCGTCGTTCGCCGCTGCAGGGAATCCGGCGCGCAGGTCTGGGTGATGGACGACGGTTCCTCCGACCGCACCGGGGAAGTGTCGAAGTCCTCGGGCGCAACGGTGATCCGCCACGAAATCAATCAGGGCAAGGGGATGGCGATACGGACCGCGCTGGACGCGTTCACGAAATCGAACCACCAGTTCCTGATTTTCATGGATGCCGATGGGCAGCACGATCCTGCGATGATTCCCGCGTTCGCGGAACGCGCGAGAGAGAGCGGTTGCCAGGTGCTGCTGGGCAACCGGATGCTTTCGACGGCAAAGATGCCGACCGTGAGACGCTGGACCAATCAATTCATGTCATGGCTCGTGAGCCGTCTCGCGCGCCAGGATGTTCCCGACACCCAGTGCGGCTATCGCCTGCTGGGCCGCGAGTTCGTGCTGAAGTTCCATCCAACGACAAGCCGTTTTGACCTGGAGAGCGAAATGATCATCCAGGCTGGCCGGCTCGGATTCAAAATCGAGTCCATCGTGATCCCGACCATATACGAGGGTCAAGGGAGCCACATTCATCCGGTGTGGGACACGATCCGATTTGTGAACCTGGTATTGCGCTACCTGTAACCATCCATCAGACATCCAGCACTTTCGGGATCAAACCCGACCACGACTCGTACGCCTTTTTCCCCCCACGCAACGTCCTCATCGGGTATGCGCCCGTCGCTTCCCATAGGCGGATGTTCGCATGGACAAGCGCTTCGTCCACGGGCAGGCAATCGGGCCAGACTTTGCTTTTCTTCGTCAGGTCGGGAGGCACGGCCAGGATCGTGTCTGGATGTTTTCGATTTTTCACCGGATACATGATCCCGGAACCGCCGCCCGCATTCACGCGCACCCAAAACGAGTCCACGCCGTCTCCCAAGCCGCGAAAATTATTCAGGAGATCCACAATCGGGCCGCTTGCCGTTCCGCCGCACAATGCATGTATGCAAAGACGCGCCCCGCCCATCACGCCGACGCTCCACACGTCCTGATAATGGCCGTCATGACAGATCCCCACCGCAACCTCCACGCCGCACACGCGCTGCAGGTTGTATTTGCGCCCGTGCCACAATCCCTCCTCGCACGAATGCACCTTGGCCATGAGAGGTCCGAGCGAGCCATCGGGACGCACGAAGCGATGACTATTCACTTTTACGTGGTCAAGCGTGGCCCCGTCCACTTCGCTGCCCGGAATCCAATCTGGATAGCCGACCATCGTGTACGGGGCATTCTTGATTTTCGCCAAGGCATCCTGGAATCGCCGCACCTCCGACTGGATATGGGCATGATCGTTCAACTCGGGATGATCCGGGCGCAACCCCGTGAGCGAGGTCTCGGGCGTCACGAGAATCTGCACCCCAGCATCTGCCGCCTCGCGCACGCCGCGAACCAGGCCGTCCACATTCTCCGCCGTGGAGGGCTTCACCTGTTGCTGCCAGATGCCCACGCGAACGTACTCGGGACGCGGACGCGGGGGGCCCGCGATGGAAAAGGATGCCAGCGTGATTTCGCCGGGACCTTTCAAGCCGAACATGAACATGGACTCCGGTAAAAAATCAATCTCCCCCACCCTCGCCACTTCCTGGCCATCGAACAACAGCCTCACAGACGAGCCGGAATAGGGCAGGCCAGGCAGGCGGTCGCTTTCACGGATGACCTGAATGCTTTCCGTTGGAACTTTTACGCGTCCCTCGAAACGCGGCTGTGCCTTGTGAAATTCGTGGGTGTTCACGCGCAGGCCGCCATGTTCAAGATTCACTTCAACCTTGATGAATTCAAATCCTGCAATAAATCCAAAGTGGAAGATGCCCTTCCTCGGAGTGCCGGGTTTCATCCGGAATTCCGTTGTGTCCCCCTCGATGCAACAAGGGCGCAGGTAGATTTCCGCCTTTTGATCGGACGTATTGGCGAAGCGCGCGCGGCCGGGCGACATGTCGAACGTCCAGCCCTTTTCCGGAATCATCTCCCAGGAATCGTCGAGCGGACGGCTGAAGTCGTAGTGGCGGCGGTGGGTATTCATTTTCCAAACATCGCCAGGCCGTTGTCGTGCAGGAAACGATGCGCGAGCGTGGTTGCGGCACGGCGGCTGATCAATCCCGAATCCACCTTCGAGGCGAGAACACTCGCGACGGCATCACGCGTCATCACAGTCGTCCCGTAAAAATTTTCCGGGCTGCCGCAATCCATCCCGACGAGCATCTTGTTGGCGGGCACGAGGTCAAACATCTCGTCCATAAGCCGCCTCGCCAGTGCGGGCGAAAGGCCGATCATCCAGCAGAACCCGAAATGCACGTTGGCAAAGGTGCGGGCCATCAAGGCCAACGCGCCGTCATGGGGCCAGCCGGCGTGGCACATGTAAAAATGCACCTTGGGAAATCGCCCCACGAGATTGTAAAGATTTTCCGGGTTGCCCATGGAAACCGGCAGCGAATAGCCCGTGTGCAGCATGATGGGAAACGAAAACTCCCCGGCATAGCGCACGAGGTGCCAGGCGAGGTTATCCTGCAGGCGCTGCAATTCGGAGGGTGAAAGATTTTTCCAACCCTTGTCATAGAGCCGCCGCGCCTCGCCATCAGGCACCTCGTCAAAGAAAAGCGTCCGCTGGTAGGCGCAGAGAAACTTGAGCGCGGCGCCGCCCGCCTCGCGATGACGGCGCACGGCCTCGTGCATGAAGGCAAGATGCTCCGCGTGATTTTTCGGATGCATGCCCAGCAATTCCATGGTCCGCTCGCGCGCCTTCGAGCGATCAGGCTCAAAGCCGCTGAAGAAGAAGGGTTCAAGCACGAGCGACGGTTTCACCACGGCCTGCATGCGCTTGCGCAACGCGGGCCCGACCGACGGCCAGTACTCGATGAGGTACGGCAGATGCGCCATCTGGATGATGTTCCGCACCTTCGCGCGCTCGATGGTCTCGAGCATCCACACCGCCGCGCCCCTGGCCTCATGCGTGGCCATCACCTTTTGGTTGAGTGCCTCCCAGTTGTCATCCGTGATTTCATCGCCTTCGAATCCGTAAAGCAGTTTCAGTCCTTCCCGGATCGTGGCGTACACGGCCGTGGAACGGAGTTCCTCCAGGACGGGTTGCAGGGCGCGCCAGTACCCGGCGGCGTCCTCCACCTTCCAGTCCGTGGGAGAAAGGCTTGGGCCGCGGTATCCGGTGGAGCCCGTGATGTAGAGCAGCATGTCGTTCATCAGCACATGCGGAAGCGATTTGCGCGGATAGGGTTTTGCATCCGCGGAATCCGCCGCGCTGAATCCCCAGTCAAATCCGGCGACATGCTCATGCGTGTCGTAGATGACGATGTTGTTTACGAGTTCCTGGAATTCAGAGAGGCTGGACATGGGGATTATGATATTTCGGAAAAATGGTACGATTTCAATTTCCAACCTCCAAGGGAATTTCCTCCGTTCGCGCGGCGGTGATCTTGAATTTTCGCACGCGCGCGTTGCCGGGCGGGCCTTCGTCGTTGATCGCGCCGTCCTCGGTCACCCACACATTCACATGGTCCGGCGACATCGCAACGGCCGAGGGATTGAGGAACTCCAGCTTATCCGCAGACTTCCCCGCCATCCCGTAATGCTCCACGCACTGGAACTCGCTGTCGTTGTCCCAAAACATCAAGATCTCCCCCCCATCGCTGTCCCACAACGGCGGCCCGCCGTGGGAAGCCGCCCAAACAAGGCCGCCCGACGCGCAAATTCCCATGGGCTCCACCATTTTGACATCTGGCGCGGATCCATATTCCGCTTCGAGGGTTGTTCCCTTGTCGAGAAACCGCTGGATGCGCCCGGCCCGATTGATGACGTACACCGCGCCCGCCATGTCTGCAGCGATGCTTCGCCCATCTCCAATATACCCCGGCAACTTTGCGGCATAAAGGATGCCATCGAATTTGCTCTTGGTGGTGTCATACACCTTGATGTTGCCATAGCCGTTCGGAATATACAGGCGGTTTTTCCACCCCACGGCCAGAGCATTGACCCAGGCCGTGCACTTGGGCCCGTGCGGATCGCCGTCGTATCCTCCAATCGTCTGGCTCGAACGCTCGCCGTTGGGATCCACCACGAGCACGTCATGATAGGTCGAGCCAATATAAACGTGCCCCTCCGTATCCGCCGCGATGGACCGAATATCGTAATAGCGCGTCATCTGCGGGGTGCCATCCTTCGGACCCAGGAATGGCCCCACGCGGCCATGATCGCCGAACGACACATCGGGCTTCCCATCGTACAAGAATTTGTAGATGAAAGCCCTCCCCTCCGCCGGATCCTCCTGCACGGGCGAAGGTGGTGGCGGCGTGGTTCCATTTTTGGGCGGCTTCGGCGGTTGCCTTCCACAATCCCAGACAAACACCGCCTTGTCCGTGGCGAGCACATCCGCGGGGTTGCACCATTTCTGGCCCTTCGAAATCGAAAGGCTGCCATCGAGCGCAAAATTGATCCCTTCACGATACCGTATCTTGTAGCTGCCCGGTGAAAGTTTTCGTCCGCGCTCCACCGGGTATGATTGCCCGGGAGTCATGATTCCAGCGTACAAGGTTTTTACGACCTTCCCCGTTTTTGTCTCCACCACTTCGAGAAGGACGAGAGGCGATGGCTTGGAGGGGGAGACCTTGACATGGCGATCCGTCGGCTTGGTCACATCCAGTTCCAGCATGCCAGCCCGAAGCGCCGAAGAAAGCCCGCCCGCGAACACGAGCGCCAGGAGAAAACGAATCATCGCGGGAGCAGGCCACAACCGCCAAAAAAAATCCATGAAGAATTGGGAAGAGAGACCCTGTGTCCCGGTTTCTCCGCAGATTTCGCAGATGGACGCAGATTCCCTTTGACCCGGCGGAATTTTGACAGGATTACAGGATTTCTGAAACGGCAGCAAAGCGAGCCATTCCGATTGAAAGCCATGCTTTCAATCGGAATGGCTCGCTTGGGGTCACGGGTTAACTTTGCGCCTTAGCGTCTTTGCGAGAGACCTTCCGAAAATCTGCGTCTGTCTGCGAAATCTGCGGAGAAAAATCGAGGCCCAAGGGCTCCCCATCCGTGGTTCGACTGCCCTATCGCTCACCACTGCAACCCGACGGCCTGGTTCGGCTCGAGCGCGATCTTTGCTTCATTTCCCTGGATCGTCACGGCCGCGCCGCCATCCAGACGCTTCAATGTTCCATCCGCTTTCGACGCAAACTTGATCGTCGCGCTCTTCGCGGCATTCGTTTTGTTCGCGAGAAGAACCATGCCCGCATGGATCTCGCCGATCGGACTTGCCCCGTCCACTTTCATCGCGCGGAACTCGACATCGGGAGCACCCTCCTTCAACGTAACGGTCGTATCCGTCTGCGCCAAGGCCATGAACCTGCCGATCTTGCCGACCTCGGTGTTGATGTCCTTGACGGCTTTCCAAAGCTCGGGCTGCTCCTTCGCAATGTTCGTTTCCGTTTTGCCGGAAACATAACCGTACGAATAGTACCCGATCCCGCCTGCACCCTGGATGAGAGAAATATAAACCATGCATTTCAATTCGGCAGGTGTCGGATACCGGTCCTTCGCGTCCCAGACAAAGAGCTGGAGAATGGGAAGCACGGGTTTCTTGCCGCCCGTCGTCGCCACGGCCTTGCCCACGGCGTCGCCCACGCTCGAGATGGGTTGATACGGCACGGGATACAAATAGGGCGCAGCCACATCAATCGCCTGGATGAGGTCCTCATATTTTTCCTTGGGCAAAAGAGTGCCAGCCTTTACGCCATCGGGTTCGTTGGCCCAGTAACCGATCGCGTTCATGACCGGGCGGCCGGGATATTCCTTCTGCACCTTGTCGAGATCGGCCTTGGTCTGCTCGATCACCTTGTCCGCAAAATTGAGCGCAGGGCTGTCCATGGCAATGCCGAAAAGAATCGCGTCGAGACTCGCAGGCTTGAGCCCCGGATGGGCCGCACCATAAAATCCAGCGGCAAGAAGATTGCCAACGTCCTCCGGCTTGGCAACAGGCACGGCATTGAACCCCTGCTCGTGCAACATCTTCAAAGAAGCCGCATCCGTCGGCACATCGTACATGAGTATGGGAAAGAAAGGTTTCCCATTAACCGTAAAGTGCCCATGCCCGTCGTTGCCCGCAGCCTGGATCGGCGGCAATGTCTGGGCGTGGAAGCCGACGGGAATCGAAACAAAAAGACACAAGGCAAAGCGAAGGATGAAAGTTGGATTTTTCATGGAGCGAGTTAGCATGAGCGAAGGTGAAAAGTCCATTCCTCTTCGGCAGGAGAATAAGTGATTGGCGGCTCAGGGCAGATTTTCGGACGGTCATTTCCTGAGCTCTTTGGCAAGCCATGCCTTTACTTTTTCAACAGCCTGGTTTCGCTCGGGTAACGTTTGTTTCACTTTCATTCCAAAATCGACGGGGGTGGCACGCTGAAGTTCAAATACAGCCGAATCACAGTATCTCAGATCAAAGCCTTCGCTGGTCTTGAAAGAAAAGTTCTCATCCTGAATGACGATCCGGCAAATCGCGATGATTCGGGGACTCTTACCGTAGGCGCAGGATTGCCAGAGCTTTTGATAGGTCTCCCGATCCGACTTTTGGGATTGCACGAATTCTTCGAGCAGAAGCTTGAAATCATCGTCAGTTCCGAAGTCTCGAATGAGCGCGCAGCAGAAGTACAGGTCATCTGAAGTCTTATGCTGTTTCAGCAATCGAACTGCGGCAGCGACCGCGGTGGATGCCAGCGGGTGGTTTCTTTCTTTGATAAGGTAGGCCGCGACATAGAGTGCATGGGGACCGTCTTCCTCCAAGCTCTTTTTAAGCAGCTTGATCACGGTCGGGTGATCCGGATAGTTGTCGAACAGTGTCACTGCAACACCCCAAGGGGCGAGAGCCGCGACATTTCCCATGGATTCTTCAATCAGGCGTTCATCAATTCCTTCACGCTTCAGGTGACTCAATGCTTTGGAAACGAGAAACGCCTGTGGGGAAGGCTGGTTCTGGCCTGTCATGAGGTCACTGATTTTTGGACGCGGCATTCCCATCGAAGAATAGATGGCTGTCGCGATTTGAAGCCAACGCACATCGTTTTCTCCAATGTGACTTTGGATTCGCTGGTGAAGAATCGGGGCTGTCTGCTGATCGTCGTATGACAAAACTGTGCCAAGATAACCACCCACACCGAGAAGTTGCGGATAGGTTCCACTTTCCAAAGTTGCCGCGAGTTCTGACTTCAGAAATTCAATACAAGTCGAGTCCGCATGCTCTTGCGCCCTTCGTTTCACGCATGGAATCAGTAGCCCCAAGGTTTGCTCATGAAGAAGTTCCGCAGGTTGATGATTCGCCGCGGCAAGATCTTTGAACGGGAACGTATAGACGTCATTCTTCGAAAGCTGCGGAAATTCAAAAGAGTTTCTGCCTCCCTCACCCGAGTTGGGATCCAAGGCCGGATATTGGATGGTGATCATCCCATTTTTTGGAAGGTCAACAATCGCGTCCTGCGGAAACGTTCGAAGAATGCGAAGATCAGCCTTCATGCGCAGGAGAGGAATTTTCCAACGAGTTTGATCACGACCAATTTTTCCATCAAGCCTCACCTCCACCACTTCTCCAACAACCACCAAGCCAGCCTGTTGGGCAATCTGTTCCGGAGTCCATATCGTTAATATTCCCGCACCAGCGTCATCCCATGCCCAAAGCAAACACGGCAAGGCGAGACACCAGAAAATTCTGATGCGGAATATCATGAGCTGCAATGTAGACTCATTCTGCTCGTGAGAAAAGCTCCTTCCTGACGTCAGCGGTTCACGATATTTTTTGAAAGCGGTTATACGGGGCGCTCAACTCGCATAATCCGCAACCACGGCGTGCGTCATTCCGTTGAAGTGGGAATAGAATTTTTTCTGCGCAGGATCGGCCACATCCCAGAGGCGGCGCGGGAAGATGCTGTGGTTGCTGCCCGGCTCCGTCACGCTCTGCTGGTAATAGGTGTGGATGGTCCGTCGTTCGCGCGGGCCATGGCCCCACTTGCCGCAATGCCAGATGCCGGAATTGACCAGGATGACGGTCCCGGCCGTCCCCAGCATTTCCACCTCGCCCACCCGATCCTCGCTGTTTTCCCGGATTTTTTTCGGCGCCTCGGACATCTCGTGGCTTGCGGGAACCAGGCTGTAGCGCGCCGTCGTCCCGTCCACATCCGTCAGGTAGAAAATCGCCGACAGGCTCCGGATCTTCAGGCGATGCTTGGGCTCGGGCTGGAAATCCCGGTGCCATCCTTCAATCGTCCCCTGAGGTTGGCCACCGGCCCGGATCATTGCCGAGAACTCGGAGAACACGATGTCGCCATCGAGGACCTGTTCGGCGAGGGGAAAGAAGGAGGGATGGCGGATGAGAAAATCCACCTCGGGCATCAACAGAAAGCATTGCACCGACTGCATCCGATTGCCCTTGCTCCAAAGCGCGGGATGCTGCTGTCGATTCCGGTCGATGGCCGCATTGACCCGTCCAACCTCGTCCTTCGTGAGGGCGTCGGGGATGCCCAAGTAATGATGCTTCTCGAAAAAATTAATCTGCTCCCGCAAGGTTTCTTTCATGGATACAGGAATCCAATCATTCTCATGCTTGGCAAGTCTCAATTGCATACTCCGGGAAAACAGAGTCTGGCGCTGATGGCCCTGCAAAATGATTCTTCGCAGATGAGCGCAGAGTGACGCAGATTTCCGGAAGGTTCTCGCAAAGACGCGAAGGCGCAAAGTCTGCCCTTGATCCCAACCCCGCCATTTTGATCGGAAGCCGGGCTTCCGATCAAAATGGCGGGGTTGAATGCCGTTCAAAAATCATGTTGATCCCTAAAATCCTGTAATCCTGTCAAAAACTCCGGCGGGCCACGGGGAATCTGCGGCGTTCTGCGAAATCTGCGGAGAATATTTGGCGCCGGTCGCGGTTAGCAACCCCTCGACGCTGCTCGGAATTGTCCTGAGCTCGCCGAAGGGCAACCGCTCCTACACGAAATCCAGCGGGTGAATGCTGAGCGCTGACGGCTGATCGCTTCTCCGATCTACGGATGCGGGAGAGCCGGCTCGCAGATCTTCACGATGCCGGTGATGGTTTCCACGAAGCGGTCGCTTGGGACGTAGAGGTTGAGCGGCGTTTTCAGATTCAATTTGGTGAAATCCGGGGCTTTGGGAATGCGGAGGGACTGGAGGAAATCCAGGATTTTCCATTGGTATCCACCGGAGATTTTTCCATGGGCTGTGCTGATGTCCACCGTGATCTTGTGCAAACCACGCTTGTCCCGCCCGAAGACAAACGGGATATGGGACAAGGAACACCAACCCATCCAGATTTCCTGCAATTCCGGCTTGCGGCTGTCGCACACGAAATAACGTTTCTGCTTCGCCGTTTCAAACTCCCGTTGCTCCTGGGCTGTCAAATGCTGGTCGGCCATTCGCTGGAAGTCCTCGATTGTCAAAAGCCGCGTAACCCCTTCCGTTGGGCGCATGTTAGGGGGGTTCATGGGCGGGAGACGGGTGGAAGACGATCCATGCGGGGAAACAGATCATTTCCATGAAAATGACTGCCCAAAGCACTTGGTTGGCATGCTTTCATTGGCTTCCATATTGATAGTATACTTTACAATTCACAATAAAAAAACGCGCGGCGTGGCGATGACATTGGGCTGCCCATCTGGTGAAATGAAGCTGGTTCAATTGTTTGAATTTACAAGCTGATCTGCGGACGCGACGGAGCGCGTCCCTCCGTTTTCTGCAGCCGACCCCTGACACTCCACAATCCGAATTCCGACCCGCGCTACGCCGGAGGCTTTCCGACTACGCCAGAGCGCTTCATCGCGACGGCGAGCGGCGAGGCGAGAATCCGCAATTCTTCCTACAGCTTGTGCTCCTTCTTGTCGCTCCGCAACCGGATCATTTTTGCCGTCAGGTCATGGTGGCTTTTGATGAAGCGGATGGTGCGGTGTTTGGCGCGCATCACGATCGAATGCGTGACTGCATAATTGCCCGTCAGGCGCATGCCGGGCAACAGCGGGCTGTCGCTGATTCCCGTGGCGCAGAAAAGAATGCTCGATCCGCGCGCGAGGTCCCTGGCCCAATACACTTTCTCAAGCGCCTTGCCGTGCCCCTCCTTGAGCAGCGCCGCCTTCTCCTTTTCGTCGCGCGGCCACATTTTCACCTGGATGTCACCGCCGAGGCAACGGACGGCGGCGGCGGCGAGCACCGCTTCCGCCGAGCCGCCAATCCCGCAATACAAATCCACCTGCCCCTCCGGCATCGAGGGCGCAATCGCGCCCGCCACGTCGCCATCTCCAATCATGCGAATGGCCGCACCCGCGGCGCGGATGCACTTTACCATGGCCTCATGACGCGGGCGGTCGAGCAACACGACGCTGAGATCCTGCACGCGACGGTCGAGGGCCTGGGCGACCAGCTTGAGAGTTTGCTCGATGGGCGCCTCAAGCTGGATGGGCTTGATTTTTCCCGAATCGATCGCGGCGACCACCTTGGGCCCGTACGCGAGCTTGTTGCAATAGAAACTCGGAAGATGGAGCAATGCGTTTTGCTCGCCATGGTCGGGCGAGGCCGCGGCAAGCACCGAAATCGAATTGGGAAGCCCCTTCGAGAGATTCGTTGTGCCGTCGATCGGATCAATCGCGATGTCGAGCCTCAGGGACCCGGGCTCCCACGTGCCGAGTTTTTCACCGAGAAAGATCCCCGGCGCGTCGTCCTTGATCCCCTCCCCGATCATCACCTCACCGCAGACAGGAATGAGGTCAAACATTCCCCGGATGGCGTCGCTTGCCGCCGCATCGGCCAGGTTTTTTTCACCCTTGCCGACCCACTGGAAAACATTGAGCGCCGCCGCCTCGGTGGCTCGCACGAGGTTGAGCTCGATCGTCCGTTCCTGGTCCATAAAAGCCTGCGCGGTGCGTTTCATGCGACTAACAGAGCCCGAACGAAAATCAAAAATCAACACTTCAAACAGCGGGCAACCTCGGCAAATTCAGCTTGCAAGCACGGATTGCTTCGTGAAGAACAGCGTCCATTCCCTTGAAGATCAAAGATATCGAAATTTTCTGGCTGGATGTGCCGTTTCATCCGGTGCCCGAGCGCAACATGGCGCGCGCCTGCCATGGCTGGCACATCAGCGAAATTTGTCGCGTGACCACGGACAACGGCCTGGTGGGGTATGGCGAAACCCTCCCCAATTACACATGGGGCAAGGTTTCCAAGGAAGCCATCGAGCGATGCAAGGGTGGAAACCCTTTCGAGCTGATGTGGGACGACTCCCTGGGTGCCGGCCTCCAGATGGCGCTGTTTGATGTCGCAGGAAAATCCGCCGGCGTTCCCGTGTACGCGTTGCTTGGAAAAAAGATGCGCGAGTGGTGTCCCATTTCATGGTGGTGCGTGGACATGTCGCCCGAGGATTTTGCATCGGAAGCCAAAACCGCCCTGGCCCATGGCTACACCTCGTTCAAACAAAAGGCGCGCCCCTGGTACGATGTGTACGAGCAGGCCAGGCAGACCTGCGCCGTCGTCCCGACGGATTTCAAACTGGATTATGATTTCAACGAGCTGCTCGTCAACACCGCCACGGCCGTCCCGGTGCTCAAGCAACTCGATGCCTACCCCCAGATGAGCATTTACGAATCTCCCATCCGCCAGACGGACGTGGAGGGCCTGCGACGCGTGCGGCAGCAGACCCGCTGCGCAATCTCTCTTCATTACAGCATCCCGCCCATCATGACGGCGCTTCGCCAGGAGGTGTGCGACGGCTGGGTGATCCACCTCGGGGCGGCGGCGGCGATGCGACAGGCAGCCCTGTGCGAGGAAGCGAGGATGCCTTTTTTCATCCAGAATGTAGGCACAGGATTGACCACCGCATTCGCCTCCCATCTTGGAGCCGTTTGCGCGATGGCCCAATGGCCCGCCATCACCTGCCTGAACATGTTTGTGGACCAGCTGATAACGACCCCCATCGAGGTCAAGGGTGGCTACATGCGGACGCCGGAGAAACCCGGGCTCGGCGTTGAATTCAATGAGGCGTCGCTCAAATGGAAGGTGGATTCTCCCGACAAGCCCAATATGGAAGCCCTTCACGCATTCGTCCGTCCCAGTGGCGAAAAAACCTGGTATGCCAGCGAGCGGGACAATGGCGTGGGTTTCTGGCCCGATTTTCTCGCAGGAAATCAACCGCTCTTCGAACATGGCGTCCGCCTCGAAACCCGTCCCAACGACGGGTCGCGCGAATGGAAGGACCTGGCCGCCCGCACAAAAAAAATGCCCGTCCGCGAGCATCCGTGATCGCCCATCAGGTGTGCGCCTCGCGCATCAACCGCTCCTGCCGGGCGTCCAGCAGCGAGTTCGACCAGATGCGGGTCACGCTGCCCAGCACGATCCTCTTCACCCGCCCGCGGGTGATGCGAATCCGCCCGGCAGGATCGAGGGGGTTGGGGGCGCGACGGAGAAGCGCGAGGGTTTCCAGTCCAATCCACAAGGGCCACACGCAGGCAAGGCGCACGCGCACGCACGACTTCGGAATCGCCATCGTATAGCGCCACGCCGCGCGATAGTGCCCCAGCGCATGATCAAGGTACCGGGCGTAAAGCGGTTGCAGACGCGGATACATTTCCGGATTCTTCAGTTCCTCCGGCTCAATTCCTGATTGTTTCAATTCCTCACGCGGCAGATAGCATCGTCCGTTCTGCAGGTCGCGCGGGATGTCGCGCAGGACGTTCGTCCATTGAAGCGCCTTGCCGAAACGGATTCCGAGCTGGCACATCCCTTCCACTTCCCATCCGCGAAAAGCAGGAATGTGCGACACGCACATCCGCGTCCAGAACGGCCCCACGCAGCCGGCCACGTGGTAGGTGTAGTCCTCCAATTGTTCGAATGTGTCGAGCGCCTGGATCCTTCCTTCACCCGTGAATGTTCGAAGGTCGAGCTCCATTCCCACGGTCAGTTGCGCCACCACTTCCGCCACGCGCGCACGATCCTCCACCGGCAGGCCCCGCAACAATTCAATGCAATCGGGAAGGCGCCCCAGCAACAACAGCTCCGCTTCCGTGACATTCGCCGATTTGGATTCGGAAATCGGGCGCACGATTTCCTCCGCGGATATTTTTCCGTGCCCGGTCACGAGGTTGCGGAATTCCAGCAGGCGGTCGAGACGCCGCCCGCGTTCCAGCGCCCCGGTGTCCGCGATGCTGTCCGCCGCCCTCGCGAGCAGGTACGCCAGCCCGATCGGCATGCGCACCGACGAAGGCAGCACCCGAAGTGTCAGGTAAAACGAGCGCGACACGTCGCGGAGGACGTTCCCCAATAATTCAGCCTGTGCAGCGGAACTCATGCGCCTCCCATCAAGCCTCGCGAATGGAAAAGATGAAAGCGGAAAAGTCTGTATCCACCATCGAACATTCATTCATCCACGCCCCAACTTTTGCCCTTTGCCTTCTCCTCCCGTTCATCCCCTTTGCCTGCAAGTGTTTAAGGATTGTCAATTGCCTGAAAAACAGTAGTCTGACGTTTCGCCTTTTTCCGATGAGCATCGCCCTACGCAACTTCGAAGAGACGGATGTTGAAGCCTCGCATGCCCTCCTGACCGCCCAGGTCGGCAACGAACTGGTGTCGTCGGATTACCTCCAGATCGATACCCTGCGCCAGTTCATGGTCATGGATACGGTCTTCGGCCTGGTGGCCGAGGAAGCGGGCAAGATCGAGGGAGTGGTCACCGTGATGATGGAGCAGGAGACCACCGAGACGGTGGTGGGGCTTCTCTCGCGCCTCAGCGTCCTCGACACCCACGAACGTCCCTCCATCGCAGCAAGCCTCGTCAGCACCGCGCTGCAATCGCTCGAGGGCAACCTTCAATTTTGCTTCGCGGAAATTCCCGCCTTGGAGCTCTGGGCGCAAGGCGCCTGCGAACAGTCCGGTTTTGTGGCCTGCGGGTTTCTCCCGCAAAAATTCCAGGGCGCCACGCGCTACGGCGCGATGGTGTACACGTTCCTGAGTGAAAATGCGCGCAAGGCCCGCCGTCCGCACCCCGAAATCATCCCCGGCGTCAAGGACCTCGCCAGCGAGGTGCTCAAGGCCAACGGCATGATCGAGGATGTCGAGGTGCGCGAGGACGTGGTGGCGTATGCCACGGAATGTCCCTACACCTTCACGCACATCGAGCCCGACGCCGTGGCGACCATGATGCAAAACCAGGCGCTCCAGCAGAGCGAGACATTCCAGCACCTGCAGGGCACGCAGACCCGCCTGCACCTGCCCGCCGTGGGCACCACTTACATGGTTGCGATGGACGGTGACCGAGTCATCGGCCTCATCGGCTACCGCATGGACACCTTCGACAAACGCGTGCAGATCACCGAGGTGCTCACCTTTGAAGGCGAGCCGCAGGGCTTTCTGATTGCCAGCCTCTTCGATGCCCTCACAACGCAATTCACGCCCGATTACTGGGAAGTGCTCGTCAGCGCCCACGCCCCGCGCATGCAGAAGACCTTCGACCAGATCGGTTTTGTCCCCTGCGCCTATCTGCCCTCGTTCGGGATGGAACAGGGCGCACGCTCCGACGCCATCAAGATGGTCAAGCTCAACACCTCCTACGAGACCGAATCGGCCGAACTCACCAGCGTGGGCAAGAACATGTTCTCCATCATTGACACGATTTTTCGCGAGCACAGCGTGGGCGGGGCCGTTCTGAAACTGTTGCGCGACCTGCGCATCTTTCGCGGGCTCGGCGAAGGCGAGCTGCGACGCGTGGCCCGTCTTTTCTCACAAAAACTTTTTCGTCCCAGCGAGGCGATCTTTGAGGAGGGAAGCGAAAGCCGCGAGCTCTACGTCGTGGAACGCGGCGAAATCGAAATCCGTCTTAAAGCCGGCGACAAGCTCCTCGGCACCATTCGCAACGGCGCGGTGCTCGGCGAAATCGCCTTTCTCAACGGCGAACCACGCACCGCGCGGGCCGTCTCCAAGTCCGCCACCATCGTTCGCGTCATCAACCGCAGCGACTTTGACCGCCTCATCCAGCGCGAAATGCACCTTGGCCTCATCTTCTTCAAAAACGTGGCCCTCGACCTCGTCGAAAAACTCAAGCAGAGCAACGTCCAGGCAACGAAGAAATAAGTTCCACCGCTTCAAAACGAAATGACGGTCTCGTCATTGGCAAAGACCACCTTGCCCTTGGGAAGGTACCTGGCGCAAAGCTTGCGCGTCCTTGGCAACGCGCTCTGGATGTGCGCGCCCAGGTGGGTGATGACAATCTGGTCAATCTCGCGCTCGGCCAGCATCCGGAACAAATTCTCCGGCTCGAAATGCGCCAGCTCCACCACCAGCACGTGCGTGCGCTCGCGCAGGAGCGGGTCGAGGTCCATCGGTGACGCCAGGTCGCCGGAATAAACCACGCTCATCTTCTTGTGCGTGATGCGGTAGCTGAAGGACTCAAACGGGTTATGATACTTTTTTTGGAAACTCACGCGAAACCCCTCCAGGTGGCGGTTGCCAACAGGCAGGATGTCCAGCGTGCCAACCTTGAACGTCTTTCCCACCTTGACGGGCTTCATCTCGAGCTTGAACTTCAGCAACTCATCAAAGAGATACGTCGCCTTCAACAGTTCCCGCATCGGAATGATCCCCTCGCCGGGCATATGGACGGGCAGGAACTTCTTCCGACCCGCAAGCCAGAACCACTGGATCACCATCGGGTAACCGCCCACGTGGTCGGAATGCATGTGCGAAATCAACACGCCGTCAATCAAGTCGGCCGGCGTTCCATTCTTCACCATCGTGTGGCTGCACGGCTCGCCGCAGTCCAGCAGCAGCACGGTGTCACACATTGTCAGCAAAATGGATGCGTGGTTGCGACGGGGACTGGCCACGCCGTCGCTTGTTCCAAGCATGAGAAGCTGGTTGTGCATAAACGCTCCCCTCACATGTCCCGTGTTTAATGCTATATTTCAATCTCCGAATTTCCACGACTCCCGATGGCCCGGTGGAAATGGCAAGCGTATTCCAAGACAAAGTCCCCGCCAAGTCTTGTGCGTTGGCTTCGACGCACCCTCATGGTATGAACGCAGATCATGTTTAAATTCATCCGACGCCTGCTGCTTGCCATCGCCGTCCTGCTCCTGATCCTCTTCTTCGCGCGCAATCGCATCGGCGTCTGGGTCACCGAAAACACCCTCGAGAAATTTACCGGCCTCTCCGTCCGCATCCAGTACGTGGACATCCGCTGGAGCTTCTCCCACATGATCGCCCATGGCGTCACCATCCTCAACCCCTGGGACGAATTCCACGAACGCCAGGCCATCAACATTGACAGCCTCGAAGCCACCTTCGACCCGCTCTCCATCCTGCGCGGCAAACCCCACTTCCAGAACGTCACGATCGACATATCCGAAGTCTGGATCGTGCGCAACGCAAAGGGCGACTTCAACCTCAAGCGCCTCCAGGCCTCCCATGACCAGAAAAAGGAGAAGGAATCCTCCATGCTGATTGACGAACTCACACTTTCGCTCGGCAACGTCAACTACCTCGACGAAAAACAGGATCACCCAAAGCCCAGGGTGTACGAAGTCCACGCCAAGAACCGCGTCTATAAAAACGTCCACAGCCCCGACCAGGTCAAATCCATCGCCATGAACCTCATCCTGCGCGCCCTCCCCGCCAACATCCTCAACCTCCTGCCCGAGACGATCACCGAGGGAGTCAAGGGTATCACCGACACCATCGAGGAGGGCGCAAAAAGCATTCTCAACATCTTCGGTGGGGAAAATGACAAATCCAAATCCCACCCTTGATCCATGAAGCGCTTTCATTCAAAAGTTCTTCTTCATCAGTCATTTCGGGTGCCTGCGACGCGGTTTTTCCTTCAAAAACACGCTCCGATATTATTTTAACGATGGCATTGACAGCTTTAGACCGATTTGACTATATTCGCTAACTTGTTCATCCAAAGAACCTTATGGCTCTTATCTCGCGACTATTCATGTTTTTGACCATTGTGCTGGCCGGCGCGGCCATTGCCGCCGGCTTTCTCAAAATCAAGCCGGAGAAGGACAAGCTCACGGCTGACCTTCAGGCTTCGCAAACCAAGGCCACCGGGCTGGAAGGCGACCTGTCCAAGGAGAAAAAAACCAACGACGGCTTGACCAAGGATCTCGGTGACACCAAGAAGAAGCTTGGTGACGCCACGACCAAGGGCGAAAAACTCGAGAACGAGTTGAAGAATGCCAACGATAAAACTCGCGACACTCAAGCCTCACTCGACAAAGTTTCGGCCGAGGCAGCCGGCGTCAAGGCCGAGCTCGAGAAATTTTCCACCAAGCTTCCCGAAGGCATGACCATTGACCAGGTGGCCGCGAAGTTGAAGGAGGGCAAGGATATGCTGACCACCATGGAGTCGGAAAAGAAAATCCTTCAGGAGCAGTTGCTTAAGAACGATCAGGAAATCAAGAAGCTTAAGGAAACCAAGCTGGCGCAGCAGAATGGCAAGGTTCCTTCGGGAACCACGGGCCACATCCTCGCCGTCAATGATGACTGGAATTTCGTGGTGATTGACCTCGGCACCGACAAAGCCGTCGTGGAAGGTGCCACGGCGATCGTCTATCGCGATGGCAACCTCGTCTCCAAGATCAGAATCTCCTCGGTCGAGCCCTCCATCGCCATCGGCGACATTCTCCCCGACTGGAAGCGCGCCCCGATCCAGGAAGGCGACACGGTCACATTCTAATTTCCGTCAGCCCATGAAAAAGCACGTCTCGCGTTTTTTTCTCCTTCTGCTCGCCCTGTCGTCGCTCACCGTCGCCGGATGCGCCTCCTCTTCCAAAAAGCCGGCCGAGGATGAGGACAAGGACAAGGTTTCCACGCTCCCCTGGAGCCAGCCCGAAAAATGGGAAAAGGGCAACCCCATGGGCGGTGGCGGCGCGGCGTATTGATTTGTAGCCGAATTCGCAAGAATTTGGCCTCCGCTCGTCATTCCGAAATCCGAAATCCGAAATCCGCAATCTCCCCGGCGGCCCACTGCAGCGTCTCCCCGTTCATCACCAGCGGCGGCATGATCCCCAGCACTTCGCCCCGCGAGCCGCTCGGCAACGCGAGAATCCCCCTCGCCAGCAATCGTTCGCACAGCACGGAAGGCATCCGTTTCGCCCCCGCCACAAATTCAATTCCTGCCATCAGCCCGATCCCGCGGATGTCCTTCACGGCGGGATGCGCGCCCAGCCGCCTTCGCAATTCATCCAGCAACACCCCCCCTTTTTGCATCACATTCCAACCCGCAGCCTCGGATTCAAACACGTCGAGACTTGCCAGGGCCGCCGCGCAGGCAAGCGGGTTCCCGAGAAATGTGCTCGTGTGCAGCGATTCGCCGGCGCTCTCGGGCCAGGCACCCATCACTTCCGATTTCCCCACGCACGCTGAAATCGGAAGCGTGCCGCTCAACGCCTTGCCCAGGCAAACCACGTCGGGAACCACCTTCGTGTGCTCAACGCCAAACCATTTCCCCGTCCTCCAAAACCCGGTGTAAATTTCGTCCGCGATCAAGAGCATCCGCCCGCGATCGCACAACCGCCGCAGCATCGGCAGAAAACCCGCCGGCGGAATCACCTCCCCGCCACGCCCCTGGAACGGCTCCACCAAGATCGCGCCAATCTCGCGGTTGCCGGCCAGCTCGCGAATGCGCTTCTCAACCGCCGCCAGCGCCTCCTCCCCCGCCCCCTCGCGCGGGTAGGGAACAAACTCCACAAAATGCCCAAGCTGATCCAGAAACGGCTGACGAAAATCCGTCCTCCACGTTGCTTCGAGCGCGCCGTAGCCAAGCCCATGATACGCCCCCTCGAACGCAATCACGCCCCGCTTCCGCGTGAAAAGCTTCGCCGTCTTCAAAGCCGCCTCCACCGCCTCAAACCCCGCATTGCACAGGATCGCCTGGCCCTCCCCCCTCCCTCCCGTCCACCGCTCAAAGGTGACTTCCGACAGGCGCGCACACAGCCGCGCCTTCGCCTCGGCAGGATGCACGTCGCCCATCGCATGACACAAATCGCGGCTCTGCTTCCGGATCGCAGCCGTCACTTTCGGATGAGAATGCCCGAGCGACGCCACGCCAAATGCGCTCGTCAAATCAAGAAACCGGTTCCCATCCACATCCCACACATGAACGCCCTTGGCACGACGCCAGAAAACCGGCCATTTTTTTGTCACCCACGTGACCGTGGGAACCTCGTGTTTCTTGAGCTCCCTCGCAAGCCGACGGGATTCCATCCCGGGAATGGCAGTGCAAAGTTTTGGCCGTGAGACATCCCCCATTTGTCGCTTTCTCATCATCGAATCACTTCCGCGCAAGGTATCTCGACCGGATATGTTTCAGCACCACGTCAGCCACTCCCTGCGCTTCGTGGTCCGATGTGTCAATTCTCACCGCGTCGTCGGCCACCTTCAACGGCGCGACCGCACGCGAACTGTCGCGGCGGTCCCTCTCCGCCATCGCCTGTCCCACCTCGCGCACGCCCGCCCCGGACTGGTCCGCCGCGCGCCGCTGCGCGCGGATCTCGGGGCTCGCATCAAGATAAAACTTGAACGGCGTCCCGGGAAAAACAACGGTTCCGATGTCCCGCCCCTCCACCACGAGATCCCCCTGCTTCGCCAGCTCCCGTTGCCGGGCCACCATCCACTCGCGCACCGGTGGAATCGCCGCAATGACCGACACGGACTGCTCCACGCGAGGAGTCCGTATCGCAGGGCCGGGATCCACTCCATCAAACAAGTTTCTCACCTGGCGCAGCCCCTGCGCGTTGGGCACGAAATCACACTCAAATCGCACCCGCTTCATCAGGTCCAGCACGGCCGCGGTATCCTTCGGATCCAGCCCGGCATCGAGCACCTTCCACGTGAATGCGCGATACATCGAGCCCGTGTCCACGTGCAGAAAGTTCAAAGCCTCCGCCACCAGCCGTGACACCGTGCTTTTGCCAGAAGCCGCAGGCCCGTCAACCGCCACCACCATGAATGAATTCACACTCTTCCCGTCATTTCTTGGGCGGATGCTCCGCCAAAATTGCCTTCTTGCGCGTGTCCAGCTCCTTGAGCTTGATATCCAGCTTCTCGAGGCGGAGCTTCTGGCGGTTGGCCTCGGAGACATGCTTCTTGTAAAAATTCCCGGCCTCCTCCCGCTGGTTGCGCGTCTCGCCCAACGCCGACTCGATGGAGATCATCTCCTGTTCCCACGCGGGTTTTGCCTGGAGGCCTTTCGTCTCGGGCGCCTCCTGCAGCGTAACCACGCGATGAATCTCGGGAACCTTCACCGTCTTGCCGCAGGTAGGGCAGTTCAGGTCATGCCCCGCAGCGATCTTGTCCACCACCAGGCTTTTGTGACAAAAGGGACAGTCAAAGACCACGTCATTCGTGTTCACTGAATTCTGGTCGCCCTGCTTCAGCTCGTGCGCTTTCTGTGCATCGCTCATAGGTCTCCTTGCTATTGTTGCGCCGCAATCAATCCCTGTTTGCGGGCGAAATTGAAAATGCCCCCCTCGTCAATCACCGGCTTCACCTCTCCCAATGCCTTGAGCGAATAGGTCTTCCCCTCCACCACGAGGCTCGATGCGTCAAGGTCCAGCTTTCCGCGCTGGCCGGTTTTTAAAACATCGCACAGCCGCGAGGTGGACTCCACGGGATAAAGTTCGCCCGTGGCCACGCAGTTCCGGAAAAATATCCGCGCGTACGACTCGGCGATCACCGCCTCCACGCCCGCCGCCCCCATCGCGATCGGAGCATGCTCACGCGACGAGCCGCACCCAAAATTCCGCCCGGCAACCACGATCGCATATTCCGTCTTCATCTTCCCATCTGTCATAAATCGCGTCGGATACAAATTCTCAGGCAGCCCGATCAAGGCGTAGCTGCCGAGCTTCTCGTACTCGTCCGGAATCGTCGGGACCAGGTTCAGGTACTGCGCCGGAATGATCTGGTCGGTGTCAATGTTGTCCTTCACCACAAAAATGCTTCCTTCAATCAACGCGCTCATGGCGCCCATTCATAAAGGAGCGGGCGGCAAAAGCAAATTCAGAAATTGTGGTAAAAACGGAGGGACACGCTCCGGAGGCTGTCTCAGAACTCGCAAAAAGTTCTGAGACAGGGCGAAATCGACCATCCCAAATGCCTCGTAAAAAATTAAAATGCGTCATAACGTAAATACAAGCTTCGCTTTTTTTGAAACCGGAGTTCTGAGACGGCCTCTCCGTCGTGTCCGTCTTCCTCCAAAGTGTCAGCCCAAGCATTCTTGATAAGCCACACCATCGATCGGCTTGGGCCTCATTTTTGAAACATTTCTGCGAGGATCTGCAGCACGCGATCGCTGGATGCCGAGGTGAGCTGACCAAGCCGTTTGACTAATCGTACCCTGTCAACCGTTCGAATTTGATCCAGGACAACCTGCCCTTGCTTGCCGTGAAACAGGCAGTCAACCCGTGTCGGATAATTCCGGCCCTTGGTTGTCATCGGGGCGATGATGACTGTGCCGATATGGCGATTCATTTCATCTGGAGAGATGACGACGCATGGCCTGGTCTTCTTGATCTCGTGACCGATCGTGGGATCCAGGGCGACGAGATGGACATCGAAACGGTTCACT
The DNA here is from genome assembly GCA_023269615.1 of Verrucomicrobiota bacterium. Lineage (GTDB taxonomy): Bacteria > Verrucomicrobiota > Verrucomicrobiia > JABWAM01 > JABWAM01 > JAHFSY01. Next base: position 129,657 of record JAHFSY010000006.1, on the reverse strand, counting down.
TCCATTGCCACTCCTCGTCATCCCATCGTGTGGCAACGGGCTGAACGTCCAGCGGTGAGTCGTCGCCCAGCCTGGCCATCTGCTTGAACGCACGATCCCAGCCTGAACGAGGCCGTCGTGGAGAGTGGATGATGATCTGGCGATCCTGCACATCCATCTCGACATCTCCTGCAAGCCCGCACTGCTCGATAAACGGTTTCGGTATGCGAACTCCGCGCGAATTTCCTATGGGAATCAGTGTCGTTTTCATGCGACCAACGTACTCACATTGTATCTACAATTCAAGGGATTCTTTTCACAACCCATATCGTCTGATTGCGCAGTGTCAATGCGTCCAAGTGAGTATTATATGATCGGCCATGTGTGGAGCAGAGAGACCCCGTGAAGACGGATTGAACACGCAATCTGCTACCAATTTTGTCCATTTTTTGGAATTGGCATTCCGCAGGGGCGCCCCAATGTGTCCGCCCTCCGTCCCGTGCAGGAGCGGTCGCTGACCGCGACCGGACCAAGGGAAGCCCCCTGTTGGAAGTTCGATGTTGGACGTTCCCGCCGCCCGCCTTCCCATTCTGATTTTTTGACAGGATTTACAAGATTTACAAGATTTTCGGAACGGCAGGGATTTGGGCGAAATTCACAGGATTCGATCGCGCAGCGCAGCGCGCTGCGCAACCGGGTTTACCAGAGAGGACCCGGAGATGGACTTTCACGCCGCGCGCGCACCCCAGTGTGTGGCAGGCGACGCTGTCGGCGACCGCTGCAGATCTCGACAGGTTCGGTGTCAAGCACATGCCACTCGTGTCAGTCCGCGATTTGTTAAGATTTATCACAATCTTAACGGATCGCGGCCTGACGCCTTTCTGCCGGAACTGAACTCGGAAGCGATCAGCTTCCCAGTCGCTTCCCAGTCGTTCGCGCCGATGCGGAAACTCAACAGGGCTTAGCCCTTAATATTTTCAACGATGTCCAGTCTGACAGGCGAATAATCTTCCCTGAATGAGTGGTCCACCCGGATTCTTTTGAAAACACACCTCAGTCCATCCGCATCATTGACGTCGTCTGTCGACTGCGCATGAAAATGCAGATGCGGCTCGGAGGATCGGCCCGAATTGCCGCATCGGGCGATGTGCGCGCCGGTTTTAATGTGGTCTCCGGGGCGGACAGAAACGCTGCCACACTTGAGGTGGGCAAAAACGCTGAAAATCGAAACGTCGTGCTGAACGATCAGCGAGTTTCCGAAAATCATGTACTGATGCATCTTCTTTGGCTGGTTGTCGCGAATGCCATCCACTGCCTCAATGACAACGCCATCGAGCGGGGCGATGATGGGGCGATCAAAAATGAAATAGTCTTCATTTTTTGTCCCGTCTCCCCTGTAGCGCAGAGTCGGCTGGTGCATTCCTGTAAAATCAAAGGCATGCCTCTGCGCACGGTTTTCGATATGATAATTCTGCTCCTTGGTTTCACCACCCCAGAAAACGAAAGAGACCCCATCGATTGGAAGCAGTTCAGCGTGGAGAATCTTCATGGGATACCCGCCCCGGCTTTTGATCTTTTAGAATATCGACGTAGCACATCAGGAAATATCCTGTCTTGTTGGTCTGGATTTTCACGTATTCATAGCCTTCAGGCATGCCATATGAGTGACTCCTGCGCGGTCACTCCAGCCGTCTGGGCTCGGTTTTAGACTTTCGTTTGAATAAGGCTGTGTACTCCTCATTCTTATGGAGAATGGGAATGTCTAGCTCTTTAAGTATATCGGAAATCATTTTCCAATCCCACTCCACTTTCGGCAATCCCTCAGGTGATGAAGCAACGTTCCCGCATTGGAAGCAAAGCTCAACGTGAGCGAACATTTTTCCATCAGAATCATAAAACACAAAGCCGTGATGCGGTTCATAGCACTTTGCTCCCCGATGGACTTTTTCAGTGGTAAAAAGTGCTTTTAGCAAGCGGTCTTGCTGTGTCTTATTGAGCTTCACTCCGCCGTCGTTGATCACCCCTTTATGAAGCCTGCCATTCAATAAAAGTGAAGATTGCTGCTCCTGTGTATCATCATATATAAAAGCCCTTACTTCAGATATGTCTTTGTAAGGCCATTTCTTCTCATCTGCGTGCACGAATGATAGAACAGCAACAAATAGCAGAAGTGAAAGCTTCCGCGCCATGATTGTGACCGACGTCACGCGTGTCAAGAAACTGAAACGTGTCAGACCACTTCTTATTGATTTTACAGCGTTCTCAGTGTCTTCGATCCGAGAAGTGGCCTGACGCCGATGGTGTTGGGGATCGCGCATTCTCCGCAGCTTAATTCGATCTTTATAAATGTCAATGACAGCTCCAGGGCCTGCCAGATTTCCACATTTGGAGTGGCGGAGCTGCTTGTTGGCTGCCTGCGCCTTTTGTGCCTCTTTGCGGCCAATTTCTGCATTCGGTGCATGGGAATATGACCGCAAAGAGGCGCGGACGGAGCCACGCCCTCCAGAGAAAGATTCCGCCCGCGTCCTCGATGCAAATCAGGGTTGAAAGTTGAGCGCCAAATGTTGAAGGTGAAACTTCCTGATGCGTTCCAAACCCCTGCCCAAAGCCGAAAACCCCGCGGAACTTCCCGGACTGCGCGTTGTCGTTGACCGCGTGGTTCACATGCCCGACGCCCAGACGCCGCCCGACCGCCCCCACGCCTTCGCCTATTTCATCACCATCCAGAACGACTCCGAGGAAACCGTCACCATCAAGGGCCGGAAATGGGTGATTCGCAACGACGCCGCGGAAGTCACCGCCGTGGAGGGCGACGGCGTGGTGGGCGAATTCCCGCGTCTCGAACCCGGCGAACATTTCAGCTACAACAGCTACCACATCAACAACACCCAAGTCTGCTGGGCCGAAGGCGCCTACCTCGGCATGACGGAAGACGGCCGCAAAGTAATCACCAAAATTCCCCGCTTTGAAATGAAAGTGCCGGCAGAAGCTGCTGGCCTCTAGCTTCTTGCTGCTGGTAGGGCGCGATCGCCGAGCGCGCCGCGGGAATCAAGGGATGAGCGAACTCACGAATTCCATCGAGACCGCTCCACGCTCCAAGCCCATGCCTCCCTCTCTTTTCCCAGCAGCCAGCAGCTAGCAGCCAGCAGCTCTCCCCATCTGCGGCGCAAGCACTGACAAAAACTTCTCCACCGCACTCGTGTGCAGCTTGTAGCTGATGTGCCCGTACGGAAAAATTTCCAGAAAACTCCCCGGCCACGCCTTGTTCAGTTTTCGCAACGATTCGGGATGCCCGATCGGGTCGTGCTCCGATCCCAGGATCAACACGCGCGACGCCTCGATCTTCAACGGATGATGATAAGGCGTCACGAGATCAAACAGATGCGCGATCCGCTCGCGCGGGATGCGATGACGGTTCAATTCCTTCTGCAAATTGCTGAAGAGCGGCACCTCCCAGAACAACTCCTCGATCTCCACCGGCGGCTCGAGCAGAAGCGCGCCGTCAAATCCCGCGTCGAGCGTGATCGCCATCGCCGAGATCCACGCGCCGTAACTCGTTCCCCATAATCCAACGGATGGAGCGCCAAGTTCCTTCACAAGATTTCGCAACCAGCAAACTTCCTGCACCGCCTGGCGCATCGCATGCGCCGAGCGAACGATGTCCGACGTGATCGCCAGCTCGCCGTTGAAAGCGCCCTTCGGCTTGCGCGAATAATGATACGGCAGATGCAGAATGCCCGCGTTCACCCCCAGCTTGTTCAGCTCCTTGCACATGCGATGATACCCACGGATGCTCACCGACCGCCACCCGTGTTGAATAAAAAACATCGGCGCCTTGTCAATCGGATGCCCCAGATGAAATTCCACCCAGATGTGATTGTTCACCTCATGCGAGCAAGGCGCGGGCGAGGGAAACCGAAGCTGAGTGCAAACCGGATGAGACAACTCGGAAATCTGTTTCAGCGCATCACCATTCGCGCGAGGGACATCGCGGACGGAGTAAAATTCTGCAACCGGACGCTCCCCCCATTCCGAGGCAAACCGCTCCAGATCCGCTGGATCAAACCGATGATTCTCCGCCCGACTCAGCAGGTTGCCAATGGCCCAAAACGCGAGCCTGTCAGCGAGCCGGATTTTCATGAAGCAAAAATTTTGTTTATTCTGTTCATTCTGTCAAAAACCTCATGGGACAAAGGGGGTTATCTCCCCTTCACCGCAACATGCAATGACATGGTTCCCAACGCGAGATTGAAACATCGCACGTCACGAAAGCCCGCAGCCTCCATCAACCGTCGCACCCCCTCCTGCGCGGGATATTTCATCAACGACTCATAGATGTAACGATACGTGCTGCCATCGCCAAAAAACAGCCATCCAAGAACGGGCTGCACCGTCTTCAAAAATCCGTAGTAGAGCCAGCGAACCAGCGCATGGGGCGGCTTGCCGAAATCCATGATCGCCACGCAGCCCCCCTTTTTCATGACGCGAGCGATCTCCCTCAGTGCACGCTCCGGCTCAGCCATGTTACGCAAGCCGTACGCCATCATCACCGCGTCAAGGGAATCGGATACGAATGGCAAAGCCAGCCCGTCCAGATTCACCCATCCCGACGGCTCGCGCGCGCGTCCCCGTGAACGCTCAAGCGCCACGCCCAGCATAGGCAACGTGAAATCGCCCCCGATCACCATCGCGCCGGGCTCGCGATCAAGAACGTGAAACGCGAGATCGCCCGAGCCACAAGCGAGATCGAGAATTTTCATTCCCGCCACTGGACGCAATTCGGAAACCAACCGCTCCTTCCAGAGCCGGTGCATCCCGGCACTCTGCACATCATTGATCAGGTCATAGCGCCGCGCAATCCGGCTGAAAAGCTGCCGCACTTGCCGTGCACGATCTTCCCCTTCGTGGTAGTACGATGTCATGAGGAACGGAATTTTGAGCCACAGATTGACACGGATGAAACACGGATTAGAAAATCAGGCGTTTGAATTCAACTTTGGCACGGCCAAAGTTGATCAATAGGCCAATCTTTTTTCCAGTGGCCTTGAGTTCGTTCAGGAGTTGGGCCTCGTCGCGGGAATTATAGCTGGTTGCAACTTTCAACTCCACCACAACCACGTCCTCTACAAGCAAATCAGCCGAAAAGTCACCCACGATGACGCCTTTGTATTGAACCTGAACTTTCTCCTCCAGCTTACATTCCATTCCACGTTGTTGAAGCTCAACCTGTAGTGCCCGCTGATAAACCTTCTCCAAAAATCCATGCCCCAGTTGCTTGTGAACCTCAAACGCCGCGCCGATGATCTCGTGCGTCAGTTGCGCGTACTCCAACTCCGCCGTGGCGGAGTTGTCCCCATCCGTGTTCCATCCGTGTTTCATCTGTGGCTCAATTTCCGGATTCGCCCAACTTGCGATAAATTGTCCGCGAGGAAATGCCGAGCATCGAGGCCGCCTTTTCCTTGTCGCCGCCGCAGGCGTCCATTGCGGCGCGGATCATCTGGTCTTCCACTTTCTCCAATGACGTGCCCAGCTCGAAGGTCAGGCTCGGCGTGCCCTTGGAAACAGGCCGCACCTTGGAGCCAAAATCAAAATCCACCGCCTCGATCACCGGCCCGCGGTGCAGCGCCACGGCACGCTCGATGGCGTTGGCCAGCTCGCGCACGTTGCCGGGCCAGGAATGCCCCTGCAATTTTTGAAGCGCCCCCGGCGAAATCTGCAATTCCTCCACGTTCATCCGCTTGCGAAATCTCCCCAGGAAATGCGCCGCCAGCAACGGGACGTCATCCAGACGGTCTCGCAGCGGGGGCATGCGCAGTCGAACCACGTTCAACCGATAAAATAAATCCTCGCGGAATTTTCCGGCGGCGATCGCCTTCTCCACCTCCACGTTGGTGGCGCACACCACGCGAACATCCACGGTCCGCATTTCATTCCCGCCAAGACGCGAGAACTGCCCGTCCTGCAGCACGCGCAACAGCTTGGCCTGGAGCCCCGTGCTCATCTCCCCGATCTCGTCGAGGAAAAGCGTCCCTTGATGCGCAAACTCGAACTTGCCCGCCCGCGCCTGCGTGGCGCCCGTGAACGCCCCCTTTTCATAGCCGAACATCTCGGACTCCAGCAGGTTTTCAGGAATGGCGGCGCAACTGACCTTCACCAGCTGCTCCCGCGCACGCACTCCAAGGCGATGCAACATCTCGGCGGCAATCTCCTTGCCCGTGCCGCTCTCTCCCTCGATGAATACGCTCATGTTTCCACTCGCCACGCGCTCGATGGTCTTGCGGATTTCCGCGATGGGCTCCGACTGCCCCACGAGCATCTCGCGCGCCTGGGCGTCGAGGCGTCCGCGCAGATCAAGATTTTCCAGCCGCAGCGCGATCTGCTGTTTCGCCTTGCGCAACGCCGCGACGAGACGCGCCCGGTCCACGGGCTTCTCGATGTAATCGCAGGCGCCGTCACGGATCGCATCCACCGCGCGCTCCACCGACGCGTGGCCCGTCAACAGGATCACCTCCGTCTGCGGCAATTTTTCCTTGAGCCGTGCGAGCAACGCAAACCCATCCTTCCCCGGCAACACCACGTCGGCAATCACCAGGTGCGGATGCGTCTCCAATGCCATCCGCTCCGCCTCCTCGGCATTCCGCGCGGTGCTCACATGAAAACCCTCCGTCTCCACAAAACGCCCCACGAGGTGCAGCGAAGCCGGGTCGTCATCCACCAAAAGCATGTGCAGGGGTGCGGACATGAAGCCGCCACGATACTACGTCATCCGACTCGGAGGAAAGCAAGAATGCCTCTCGCAAAAGCGCAAAGTCCGCCCTTTGCCCCGATTTCTCCGCAGATTTCGCGGATGGACGCAGATTTCTGAATGCCAGCAAAACCTCGCCATTTGTGCGGAAAGCCTCGCTTTCCGCACAAATGGCGAGGTTGGGATCTTGGGTCCGGAGCATCAGACCAACTTTTGCTTTGCGCGAAACTCTCCGAAAATCTGCGTCAGTCTGCGAAATCTGCGGAGAAATCGGGGCAAAGGGCGGGCTTTGCGAGAGGCTATTTCCAATTCTTGAGCCACTCATCCACAACGCAAAGCAGCAAGCCGCACGGGCTCGAACGAACGGCGATGGGCCGGACACGGTCCAAGTTTTTCCAGCGCTTCCACATGTACACGGGTGCCATAGCCCTTGTGCTTTGCAAAACCATAACCGGGATGTTGACGATCCAGATCGCACATCCAACGGTCGCGCGTCACCTTCGCAATCACGCTGGCGGCGGCGATCGTGAGTGAAAGTGAATCACCTTTCACGATCGGAGTCTGCGCCTCGCCGAGCGGCGGAACACGAAGGCCATCCACCAGCGCCCAGTCGGGCGCATGGGAAAGTCCCTCGCGCGCCGCAACCATCGCCTTCCATGTGGCCTGCAAGATGTTGATCCGGTCAATCTCCACCGCATCCACCGACGCAAGGCTCCAGAGGACATCCGGGTTGCCGGTCAATTCCGCGTAAATGGCCTCCCGTTTTTGATGACTCAACTTCTTGGAATCAGTGAGAGACGCGTGCTTGAAATCGCGCGGCAGGATGACGGCGCATGCGACCACGGGACCCGCGAGAGGGCCGCGCCCGACTTCGTCAATTCCGCAAACCTTCTCCGCCCCGCGATTCCATGCCTCGCGCTCAAAGCGAAGCATGTCAGTTAACGGCAAAACGGGGACCGTCACTTCGCTGCGGGAGCTTCCTTGGCCTTTGTCTTTGCCTTGGCGGCGACTGGTTCCTTGGCTTTGGCAGCAACCTTGCCGACCGCAACCCGCTGTTCCTTGACCTTGACGGCGCCCTTGCCGATGCGGTCACGCAGGTAGTAAAGCTTGGCGCGGCGGACCCTGCCATGGTGCTCGATTTCCACCTTGTCAATGCGCGGAGAATGCAACGGAAACACGCGTTCCACTCCCTCCCCATAGGAAATGCGACGGACAGTGAACGCCTCCTGGATGCCATTGCCTTTGCGGGCGATGACGACGCCCGAGAAAATCTGCACGCGCTCCTTCTCGCCTTCCACGACTTTTGTGTGGACCTTCACGGTGTCCCCCACGGCAAACGCCGTGCGGTCCTTCTTGACTTGCTCTTTGCTGATTTTGGAAACGATCGGATTCATGGCACAAACAGGTTTAAAAATGGCGGGGTGCGAAAGCAGCCCGTTTCAATGTGAACTGGGGATAGTAACGGCCTGCGGGGAATTCTCAACATCTAATTCGCCGTACTTGTAGCCGAACGCGCAAGCGTTTGGATCCCCGGGCCGCGTTCTTGCGAACGCAGCTACAAATCATGACTCCCCCGCATCCCCCTTCACTAAATCCGGCCGCACATTGCGCGTTTTTTCCTCGCTCATTTTTTTTCGCCATTTCGCGATCTCCTCATGGTTTCCGGAAACCAGCACGTCGGGAACTTTCAATCCGCGGAATTCGGGGGGACGGGTGAACTGCGGATATTCCAGCAGACCCTGACTGAAGGATTCTTCGCTTGCAGAATCCTCGTGCCCGAGCACCCCCGGCACCAGGCGGGCCACGCCGTCCACCAGGATCATCGCGGGAAGCGCGCCGTTGGTGAGCACATAATCGCCGATCGAAATCTCCTCGTCCACCACCAGCTGGCGTACCCGATCGTCCACGCCCTCGTAATGCCCGCACACCAGGATCAGATGCTCCTTCGCGGAAAGCCGCTGCAACATGGACTGGTCCAGCTTGCGCCCCTGCGGCGCCATCAACACCACGTGCGAACCCTCCTTCTTCAACGACTCCACGCACTTCACCATCGGCTCGACCTTCATCACCATGCCCGGCCCGCCGCCAAACGGACGGTCGTCGGTGATGCGATGCTTGCCCTCGGCAAATTCACGAAGCTGGTGGACGACGATCTGGATGAGCCCGCGTTCGCGCGCACGCTTGAGTATGCTTTCATCAAGTGGCCCCTCGAACATCCGGGGAAAGAGCGTGATGATGTCAATTTTCATGGTTCACAAGACGACGGCGGAAAATGGATTCGGTGCATGGCATACACGACGGAGCGTGTCCCTCCGTTCTAGAAAAAGCGGAGGGACACGCTCCGTCGTGTCCTTGGGGTCAAGCGGATACTGGAGGAGGTTGGGGCGATTCCTGGGCTGGTTGTTGCGCCGGTGCTTCCTGCGACGGCTTCTCGTAGGGCTTGTCCTCGATGATCTCCACCATGGAACGTTTGCCCTGCTTGGCGCTCGCGCCGTTCACCAGGGTCCGTAATGACTGGATGGTCCGTCCCTGTTTTCCGATGACCTTGCCGATGTCCGTCTTTGCGAGTCGCAACTCGTACACGGTGGTGCGCTCACCCTCCACTTCGCGCACATCCACCTGGTCCGGATAATCCACCAACGCCTTCACGACATATTCCACGAATGCCTTCATGGTCTCTCCTCCATTCGAATGTTCATCCAAAATTCCACCCTCCGAAAGTCGTCCAACATCCGCCACCCTTGCACACTTTGCCGCAAATCGCAACTACGCCGCAGCTTTAACGGCCTTCTTGAGCAGGCTGCGCACCGTGTCGGATGGCTGGGCGCCCTTGGAAATCCAAGCCTTGGCGCGTTCCACATCAAGCTTGAGGTGCTTCGCCCCGTTGCCCGGCGTGTAGGTGCCGATTTCCTCGATGAAGCGACCGTCGCGCGGGCTCCGCTTGTCGGTCACCACCACTCGGAAATGCGCGTCGTTCAATCCGCCCACTCGTTTCAATCTGATTCGTACTGCCATATATTTCTGCTTGTTTGATTTTATCGAAATTTTCCCATCGGAGGCATGGCGCCCATCCCGGGCATCCCGCCCATGCGGGCCATCATCTTGCCCATGCTCCCCATGTTTTTCATCATCTTGCGCATCGTCCCGAATTGCTTCAACAAGTCGTTTACCTGGGTCACCGACGTGCCGCTGCCCTTCGCGATGCGCAAACGGCGTCGCCCGTTCAATATCTCGGGATGCTTCCGTTCCCTGACCGTCATGGACTGAATGATGGCCTGGATGCCCATCAATTGTTTTTCACCACCACCGGCCAGATTTTTGATATTACCCGCGCCGGGGATCATCGCAAGCAGATTCTCCAGCGGCCCCATCTGTCGGATCGCCAGCAGCTGCTCGAGGAAATCCTGCAGCGTGAAGTCGTTGGACTTCATCTTCTTCTCCAGCGCCGCCGCCTTTTCCATGTCCACCGTGCTCTGCGCCTTCTCCACCAGCGAAACAATGTCGCCCATGCCCAGGATGCGCGACGCCATGCGGTCGGGATGGAACGGCTCCAGGTCCTCCAGTTTCTCGCCCACGCCCACAAACTTCACCGGCTTCTTCGTCACGGAGAAAATCGAAAGCGCCGCGCCACCACGCGCATCGCCGTCCAGCTTGGAAAGAATGAACCCCGTGAGCCCGATCTTCGCATCAAACACCTTGGCCACGTTCGCCGCCTCCTGCCCCGTTGCCGAATCGGCCACCAGCAGGATTTCCTGTGGCTTCACCGCCTCCTTCACGCGCACCAACTCCTCCATCAACGGCTCGTCCACCTGAAACCGCCCCGCCGTGTCAAAAATCACAATATTGCGGCTCTGCACCTCCGCAAAACTCAATGCCTGCTTCGCAATCTTCGCCACATCCATCTCGCCCATGAGTGAAAAGACCGGCACGTTCAGACTAGCGCCCAGCGTCTTGAGCTGCTCGATCGCCGCGGGACGATACACATCACACGCAACGAGAAGCGGCTGACGCCCCTGACTGGAAAGCAACTTCGCGAGTTTCCCCGTGGTCGTCGTTTTGCCCGAGCCATTCAGCCCGACCATCAAAATCCTCGTGGGCGACCCGGACAAATTCAAAGGCGCCTGCGCCCCGCCAAGAAGAGCGACGAGTTCATCATGAATCACCTTCACAACCTGCTGACCCGGCGAAACGCTTCGAGTCACTTCGGTCCCAAGAGCCTTCTGCTGGACGTCCGCGACAAATTTCACCGCCACGTCATAATTCACATCCGCTTCAAGCAGCGCGATGCGCACCTCGCGCAGCGCATCGGCAACATTGGACTCACTCAGCTTGCCAAAGCCGCGCAGGTTCTTGAAAACATCCTGCAGCTTGTTGGAAAGAGCGTCGAACATGCTGTTAAACTGTAGACGGGGTCGCTGACCCCGTTTCCGGGTCTATGCCGGATTTCTTTGACAGGATTAACATGATTTTCAGGATTTCAGAAATTCCGCGTTCCGCGTTACAACCGTCCTTCATCCGCATCAATAAAATCCACAAACGTCTGAATGTCATCGCGCTTCTCCAATCCCGCCTCTTTTTTTCTCTCCAGCAACCGCGGCGTGATGTCGTCATTGCGTCCACGATTCAGAACCTTGCGATTGAACGCCTCCACCTCGGCCACGGTTTTCTTCACATTCGCCTTCACCCAAGCCTCCACGGCGGCATCGTTCCCCTCCTTCGTGACCACCTCCATCAAGGCGTCCTTGGAAACACCGGAAGCCTCGATCCAATAGCCGTCAAAGCCGCTCCCAAAATTCTTCTGATAATCCTCCGGAAGCTTGCCCGCGAGATGCAGGCGGATCTTGTCAACAAACCGGGGCAGGTGCACCCACCCCGCCATCTTGTCCTTGGGACTGCGCAAATTGGGAATATTCATGAGGTCGGCGAGTGTACCGAAGCAAACGCGCATCTCAAGCCGGAAGGGGGAGAAGCTTCTGGCTTGTAGTAGCGGCCCATGTGGCCGCCCTCTCTTCCCGATCATTTTTTTTACCGCGGCTGGACACGGATCACCTCTCTGTCCCTTGCGGATTGGTGCAGGATGAATAAAACTCACCGAACCTCGATGACAATTTCATTGGACTCAAGACCTCCTCGAAGCATCTGTCCTTGGAAAACGTTGGTTGTAGAATAAAAAGTGTGTATTGCTTCAATCTCGTCACTCCCCCAATTCTGCAATCTCGCGTGAAAGCTATACTTGCCGGGTTTCAGATAGGAAGCATCGCCTGCGTAGCTAACACTCCCATCCGAACCTGGAACGGGCGGACGATGAATGAATACTTTGGGAGGATGCAGTTCGTTGGTTGTCCCCACCTTAAATGTTATCGCAAATGGAAAACTGCTTATCCCACCGTGGGACCAGTTTGCAAACATGCCCTGGGGATCTCCATTTTGGTCCTTGAAAGTGTATGCAACCATCGCATCCGCACCGCCGTATGACAGTGAGCTGAACAGCCAGTCATTCGTCGTGTCATTCACAACATAGACCCTGGGTTCAAAGGCATCGCCCACTTTAAATGTTGTATTGGAGAGAACAACCAAGAGTGACAAGGATGTCGCGGGCTTCAACGTAGATTTGGAGGGACTGCACGAGACGGATGCAAACATGACTGCCACCCAAACAACCGTCAAAGCCCCCATCCATCGAGCCGTGTTGACACGAACAACCCCGATTTGCATGGGCAGAATTTTACCCTCTGAAAAACCGGGGGACAAGCGCCGAAAGTCAGGGGCTTCGAACAGAAACGATGGGGTCAAATTATTCCCCGCATCATTCCGCAATTCGAATTCCAAAATCCACAATCGTTCACGGTCCCACCCGCAACCCAGCCGCGCGGGCCAGTGCGGCCTGACGCTTGTCGAAAGTAAGCATTTCCTTTGAACCATGCACAAGAGCTGAAGCGACGTGCAGGATATCCAGGCTGCGATTTCCAAGCGTGGCGCTGTGATGGTCTGCCAGTCTTTCGGCTTCGCGATATACATCCGCCCACGAGAGAACGATCTGAGACAAAAGCCCGGAACGAACATCCGCCTCTACCTGGCTCAGCGCCGCTTTCTGATCAGACAGCTGGATCTCCTTCCGAAACACCGCCAGATGGATCGCGTTTCGCAGTTCCAACCTCGTCCAAGGCGTAAATGGCAAGGGTAATGTCAACCTTCGAAGCGCTGTGGCAGCCCGGGGCGTGTGCGCATCCGAAAGATAGATCGCAACGAGGAAACTCGTGTCAGCGTAAGCACTCACCAGGAGGATTCCTCACGCTCGACCAGTACCGGGTTCTTTTTCAGCGGACGGCGCTTTCCAAATGTCAGCCTCAACCTCGCCTCGATATCCGGCCACCGGACCTTCTGTGGACGGGGCAGATTCGAAGGCACGATCCGCGCCACCGCCTCATGACGGTTCGTGATCACCACCTCCTCCCCCTGATGCACCCACCGCAGCACATCCTTCAAGTGATGCTGCACCTGCCGTATGGTCGCTGTCTTCATGTTTAACAATATGTCTAACGTTTTGACTGCCGTCAAGCGACAACTTCAAGAAAGCAACCAGACCGGTCTCCGTGAGACATTCCCCGCCCCCATTCCGCAATCCGACATCCGCAATCCGAAATTCCCTCACCCTCCCCCGCTCACCCGCTCAATCTTCGCCCCGAGCTTGCGCAACTTGTCGTCAATGTGCTCGTAGCCACGGTCGATGTGATAGACGCGGAGAATTTCTGTTGTGCCTTTTGCCACCAGGCCCGCGAGCACCAGCGCGGCGGAGGCTCGCAAATCGGACGCCATCACGGGGGCGGCGCTCAGATGGTCCACGCCTTTCACCACGGCGGTTGCGCCTTCCATTTCGATCTGCGCGCCCATGCGCTGCATTTCGGCCACGTGCATGAAGCGGTCGGGAAATACGCGCTCGGTCACCACGCTCACGCCGGGCGTCACGCTCATCAGCGTCATCATCTGCGCCTGCATGTCGGTGGGGAAACCGGGATAGGGGCTCGTCGCAAAATCCTTCGCCTGCGTCGCGCCGTTGCAACTGATCCTCACATCGTTGCCCTTGCATTCCACTTTGAATCCAGAGTCCTCCAGAAATCGGAGCACGGACTGCAAATGCTGGGGCGAGATGTTTTTCAGGGTCACATCCCCCTTCGTGATGGCTGCGGCCACGAGAAATGTGCCGGCCTCGATCCGGTCGGCGATCACGCGGTAATCGCTTCCATGAAGTTTTTCCACTCCGTGCACCGTGATCGTGGGCGTGCCATGCCCCGTGATGCGTGCGCCCATGGAAATCAGGAAGTCGGCAAGGTCCACCACCTCGGGCTCGCAGGCGGAGTTCTCGATCACCGTGGTGCCTTGCGCCAGCACCGCGGCCATCATCACGTTGTCCGTGCCCAGAACCGTGGAACCGTGACGTCCCCCGAGCGTGAGCGTGGTGCCGTGCAATTCCTTGGCATGCGAAACAACATATCCCTCCTCCACCGTGATCTCCGCACCGAGGGCGTTGAGCCCCTTGATGTGCAAATCAATCGGACGAGGCCCGATCACGCAGCCGCCGGGGACCGACACCTTGCAAGCCTTCAGCCGTCCGAGCAGCGGCCCGAGCAGGCAGACCGAGGCGCGCATTTTGCGGACGAGATCATACGGCGCCACGCCCTCGACCTTCCGCGCGTGGATACGCACCGTGTTTTTGTCAGGCTGGGAAACCTCCGCACCGAGATGGCTGAGAATATCGAGCATGAAGCGAACGTCGCTCAGGTCAGGAACATGTCGGATGACACACGGCTCGGAAGTGAGCAGCGTGGCGGCAAGGATGGGCAGCGCGGAATTTTTCGACCCGCTGATCTCCACTTCACCCCGAAGCGGCACACCACCCTGAATGAGAATTCGATCCATTCCCCGAGCCTCTTGCATGGCCGGCGTAATTTCAAGCCCGATGCGGTCACTCCGCGTTTCCAATGGGGCAGAGGGCGGTTGATCCAGCACCGTCGGGGACGAGAAACCAAGGCAGTACGTGACGGGCGACGATTCCGAGAGCCGCGCGACGGGAGCATTCAAAGTTTCAAATTTCATCCTTTTAATTTAATCGCATCCGACCATCGGTTTCTTTCAGACATTCTGCTTATTCTGTCCATTCTGTCAAAATCCCCGGGGGCACGCCCATTCCTCCTTCCATTTTCCACCTCAAATTTCTAACGTTCGTCCATGAATCCATCTCCACGGATTTGCGTGCTGGGCGGTTGCGGCGCGATGGGGCGGGTGATCGTGAAATGCCTCCGACGCCTCAATCCACGGTTGCGCGTCACCGTGGCCGATCGCCAGCCGCCGACATCCCTTCCACCCAAGGTTCGTTTTGCGAAGGTTGACCTGCGAAAACATGCCGCGCTTGTGCGCGTGCTGCGCGGGCACGTGGCGGTGATCAACAGCACCTCCCACCATTTCAACCTTCCCGTGATGCGCGCAGCACTCGATGCCCGCATCCATTATCTCGACCTCGGAGGATTGTTTCATTACACGCGTCGCCAGTTGAAACTCGACCGCGCGTTCCGCCAAAAGGGATTGTGCGCCGTTCTCGGGATGGGTTGCGCGCCCGGCATCGCAAACCTGCTGGCGCGTTGGGCCGCAGAAGCCATGGAGTGCGTCAAACAAATCCACATCAAGGTCGGCGGACGCACCTGGGGCCCGGTCTCGGACGCCATGCCCTATGCGGTGGGAACGATCCGCGAGGAACTCATGCTCAAGCCGGCGATCTATCACAACGGGCAATGGCGCTTTGAAAAACCGCGCAGCGGCGTGGAACATTTTCCATTTCCCTCGCCCGTGGGACGACAGAAAATCTTCCGCACCATTCATTCCGAGGTGGCAACACTCCCCCGCTCATTCAAGGGCGTGCGCGAATCGAGCTTTCGAATCGGTTTCCCCGACAACATCATCCGCGCCGCTCTCGGAAAGAAACCAAAGTTCCCGATCTCAAATTTCAAATCTCAAATTTCAAATCCTCGCGACTGCGAGATCACCCTGGCGCTGGTTCGTGGATGCTCCGGTGCAAAAAACATTTCACGGATCGCATACTGTACGGCGTTCAGTTCGGGAGAACACTCCGCCGGCGATTGGGACACGGCGTGGCCGCCCGCCATCGTGACGGACATGCTTGCGCGCGGTGAAATCAATCGGGCCGGGGTGTTCGCGCCAGAGAATGTCGTCCCCCTCGAAAAGTTCCTGCCGCGATTGCGAAGGGTCGGTTTCCATATTTCACAGAAACGAATGTAGCCGCGTTAGATCAATTTTACCGCCTTCAGCGTCCGACGCAACTTCTCGCGATTCGCTTCACCCATCTCGCAAAGCGGCAGGCGATATTCCTCCCGAATCCAACCCATCATCGCCAAGGCAGCCTTGACGGGAACCGGATTCGTCTCGATGAAGAGGTCCTTGAAAATCGGATACAGTTTTGCGTGAAGCTTTTGCGCCGCGGCGATTTTGCCGCGGGCGAACGCATTCACCATTTGGGAAACTTCGCGCGGGGCCACGTTGGACGCCACGCTGATCACTCCCTGTGCGCCCACCGCCATGAAGGGCAGCGTGAGCGAATCATCACCCGAAAGGATCGTGAACCGGGGAAGCACCGCGCGCAACTGGCTCACGCGTTCCGGCGTGCCGCCCGCCTCCTTGATTCCCACAATCGTCGGGCAATCGGTTGCGAGACGCCGGCACGTGTCGAGGCCGATCTCCACCCCGCAACGTCCGGGGATGCTGTAGAGAATGAGCGGAAGTTTGGTCGCAGCCGCAATCGCCTTGAAGTGGCGATAAAGCCCTTCCTGCGTGGGCTTGTTGTAATAGGGAGCAACCTGCAGCGAGGCGTCCGCGCCCACGCGCTCGGCGGCACGCGTGAGCTCGATCGCCTCGCGCGTGCAGTTGGCGCCCGTGCCGGCAATGACTTTCACCCGCCCTGCCGCGGCTTTCACCACTAATTCGATCACGCGGATGTGCTCTTCGCAATCCAGCGTGGGCGATTCACCCGTCGTGCCAACCGGCACAATCCCATCCACGCCCGATCGAACCTGCCATGCGACCAGTTTGCGCAATGCACCTTCATCCACCCGTCCGTTGCGGAAGGGTGTCACAATCGCGGTATGGGTGCCGGTGAACATGGAACGCGGAGTGTACGGGAATGCGGACGGTTTTCAAGGAAGGATGCTCATCCGCAGCTGGAATCAGAAACGTAGCTGCGTTCGCAAGAACGCGGCCGCAGATCTTTCGGAGAGTCTCGCGCACCCGCGCTACGCCGTAGGCTTCGGCGAGGCGAGAAGGCGCCAAGGTTTACCCGCCGCGGCGGGGCCCTCATCCCAAATGATTGGATCACGCAGCGCCGTGCGCTGCGTGATCCAATCCTGTGCATCCATCCCGTAAATCCTGTCAAAAATCCCTGCACCCAAGCGCACCCGCGCTTGCTAGACTTCCATGCTTCCTTCGAAGGTAAAATCCGCCGGGCCCTTGAGAAACACTTCCTTGAAGCTCTCCCCTTCCCTTCGGAAACTCACCTCCAGCATGTCGCCACCCTGAACTTTCACGCTGATCGGTGACGCCACTTGGAAGAGCGCGTGGGAGATCAAAGCGCTGGCAACCACGCCGGTGCCGCACGCGAGCGTTTCGCCCTCGACTCCACGTTCGTAGGTGCGCACGCGGATGGAATTGCCGCCGAGACGCTGGACAAAGTTCACATTCGTCCCCTTCGGCGCAAAATGTTTGTGGAAGCGGACCTCGTTCCCGATCGGCCCCACCATCGCCTGGTCGGCGTCATCAACCATCAGCACCGCATGCGGCACGCCGGTGTTGAGCGAGCTGATTTCCATTTCGCCACCGGAAAGCTTCACCTTCTCCTTAAGCCGCAACCCCGCAGGCTCGCTGAGGTTGATGCGCACCGTGGGACCATCCAGCTCCGCGCGGATCACGCCTGCGAGCGTCTGGAACGAAACACGATTGCGACATGCGCCAAGCTTCTCGACGAAGCGGGCAAAACATCGCGCGCCATTGCCACACATCTCTGCCTCCCCGCCATCGGAATTGTAATAGCGCATCCGAAAATCCACGCCCTTCGTGTCAGACGGTTCCACAAGCAAAAGTCCGTCCGCCCCTGCCCCGCGATGACGGTCGCACACCTTCGCAATCTGTCCCCGTGAAAGCTTGAGGCTGCCGGAGCGATTATCGAGCATGACAAAATCATTGCCCGCGCCATTCATCTTGGTGAACTGAATTTTCATACGGAGAGAATAACGGGAAAAAGCCAAAGGCGCAACCCGTTCATCCGTTCAGGGTTTCTACAGCCGAATCCGTCAGGCCTATCGTTCGAGCTGTTGTCGCAGCCAACCGGGCCGGTTGGTGATGATGCCATCCACGCCGGCCGCAGCCAGTTTTCCTGCGGTGGTGGGTTCGTCCACGGTCCAAACGTGGAGCGTCATCCCCGCGTCCCTGACCTTTGCGACAACCGCGGCATCCATGGGAAAATCGGCATTGAGACACAGCCCATCAAAATGAGCAGCCTTGGCCGCTTCAATGAGCTTGTCGGCCGCCATCTCCGTTCGACTCTTCGCCTCCGGTGTGGGGGAAACAAGCCAGAGCACTTTGAGTTGTGGAAAACTCTGCCTGGCCCGCCGCATCGTGTCTTGCATGAACCCAATCAAGACGAGCTGATCCGGTTTTTTGCCGGAAGCCTTCAGGACGCGTTCCAACTCCGGCAACACTTCGGGACCGCACTTGATCTCGATGAACAATCGTTTGCCGTCGGGGATGGTGTCCAAGACCTCGGCCAGTGTGGGAATCCGTTCTCCAGCCCACTCCTTGCCCTTCCATGAACCAGCATCCAGGGTTTTCAACTCGGCAAGCGTGTGATCTGCGACAACAAAATCCTTGCCCGTGGTTCGTTCCGTGCCCTTATCGTGAATGACCACGATCCGTCCGTCCTTGGTCAGGTGGATGTCGAGTTCGGCGGCATCAGCCTTCAATCCCCAACAAAGGTTGAATGACGAAAGCGTGTTCTCGGGGGCGTCGCGGGACGCTCCACGATGTCCAACGATCTCCACGGCTTGCAAAGCGTGGACGCCAAACAAGAAAATCGCCGGAAGGATGCGCATCATGAATCACCCATGGATACACCAACCTGGGAATGTACTGTCGTTCTATCCGAAATTCTATGTTTTCAGACGATCCCTCCAAAACTCCGGTTTTCGATGCCCATGGGCAATCGCAACAATCAAGATTGTTTCCCCGCGCAAAACATATGCCACGTAGTACGGAAACACGGGACAATTCACGCGCCGATAGCCACCTTGGCGCTCACGCCACAGAAGAGGATCGGAAAGGATGCGTTCCAGAACATGTGAAACCTCGTTCCGAAGGCGCACGCCAAGCTCGGGTTCCTTGGTTTCGTACTGCTCTGCAGCCTCGAAAAGTTCGCGTCGAGTTTCCGGAAGGAAATCAATCTTCATCGCCCAAGACGCCGGTCCAACTCTTTGAAAACCTCCGCTGCCGGGATGGCGGTGGTTTCCCCGGCGTCATAACGGCGGATTCTCTCGCGGATCTCGGCGTCCCATGCCGCCTCCACTTCCGGATTTACTGCAGGCTCCACGCTGGAAAGAAGGCGGTGGGCCAAAGTCAGCCGCTGATCCACCGGCAATTGCATGGCTTCCGATACAACCTGCTTCAGCGTGGTGGGCATGAGATCAGTGTACGGTTGTTCCGGTGAAAAGCAACCTCTCCCAATCCATGCTCCAGGGCTTACGCGTTTGGCCGTCAACGCGTGATTGTCATTCATTTTGTAGGAGCCGTTGCCAACGGCGACCGTGCGTGATGGGCTCTGCGGAGATCGCCGTTGGCAACGGCTCCTACATTTCGGAGTCAAATGCGTAAGCCCTGATCCGTGCTCGTCCGTGACATCCGTGGCTCAATATTTCTAGCAAACCCACCAGCCATTCCCCATTCGTCGTTTCCTCCCAGAAGCCAGCAGCTAGCAGCCAGAAGCTCCTCCCCCAATTCCATCATTGAAAAGCCGCCCGTTCTGCTATTTACTACCCGGCCGGAGCTTCCCATGAATCCACTCGTCAAGAAATACTGTACCAATCCATTCCGTTACCAGCGCCGCAAGACGCGGGAGGTGAAGGTCGGGGGCATCGGCGTCGGGGGCGACAACCCCGTCCGCGTGCAGTCCATGACAACCTCCGATACGCTCAACACGCTGGCCACGGTGGAAGAGACGCTCGGCATGGTTGCGGTCGGCTGTGAGATCGTTCGCATCACGGCTCCCACGGTCAAGGACGCTGAGAATTTGAAAAACATCCGCGACGAACTCCGCAAGCGCGGCTGCAATGCGCCCCTGGTCGCCGACATTCATTTTCTTCCCAAGGCCGCGATGGCGGCCGTGGAATACGTCGAGAAGGTGCGCGTCAACCCGGGCAATTACGCGGACAAGAAAAAGTTCAACATCCGCGAATACACCGACGCGCAATACCATGAGGAACTCGAACGCATCGAGGAGACATTCACCCCGCTCGTTCTCCGCTGCAAGGAACTTGGGCGCGCCATGCGCATCGGCACGAACCATGGCTCCCTCTCCGACCGCATCATGAACCGTTACGGTGACACGCCGCTGGGCATGGTCGAGTCCGCACTCGAATTCGTCCGCATTTGCGAGAAGAACAATTACCGCGAGATCATCCTCTCCATGAAGTCCTCCAATCCCAAGGTGATGATCCAGGCCTACCGCCTTCTCGCGGCGCGCATGGATGAGGTCGGCATGGATTATCCGTTTCATCTCGGCGTCACCGAAGCCGGCGACGGCGAGGATGGCCGCATCAAGTCAGCGGTCGGAATCGGCGCGCTGCTCGAGGATGGAATCGGCGACACGATCCGCGTATCGCTCACCGAGGATTCGGTGCATGAGATTCCCGTCTGCCAGGATCTCGTGAAGCCGTACAACATCCCCGTCACCCAGCGCCGCACCGTGGTGAATGTGCCATTTGATATTCCCGAGAAACGCGACCCTTTCACCTACGCGAGGCGCAAGACGCAGGAAGTCCATCTCGGCGATGTGGCCGTGGGCGCGGAGAACACGATCTGCGTGGAGATTCCTGTTGGGTTGCGCGATCCGAAAGTTGAGGAAACCATCCGCTCCATCACGTCCGGCGCCGACATCGTGGCCGAGGTGATCCAGTTTTCAGTGAAAGACAGGGAGGATTGCCTGCTTGCGGAAAAGCTCATCGCGCAATTCCCCGCCGATCTTTTCTCGATTGACCTGGGTCGTCACGCCGAATTGCTCGACGCCGTCCCGAAGTCGCAGCTTCACAAGCTCATCTTCGAGGCGTCCGACTCGTGGTCTTCAGCCGACCTTCACAAGCTGGCGCACCTCACCCAGGAATTTGATTTCGCGATCCAGGTGAACGTGGGCGACGGCGAAATTCCGAAGGCGAAGGAATTTTTTGCTGCGGCGGAGCGCCAGAATTTTTCGCAGATCATCGCGGGCATCGGCAGCCTGCGTTCCGTCTCCCCGCTGGCCGCGTGGCGCATGCTGGCGGCGTTCCTCGATTCCGAGAACCGCCCCCACCCCATCCACCTCCGCGACCTGGGCGAATGGCATTCGGACATCGAACAATTGCTCACCGCGTCGAAACAATTCGGCACGATGCTTTGCGATGGGATTGGTGATTCAGTCCAGATCGGCGACGGGCGCGATCCCGCCGGCGCGCTCAAGCTTGCGTACAACATCCTGCAGGCGACAGGCAACCGCATCACCAAGACCGAGTATGTGTCGTGCCCCTCATGTGGACGGACACTTTTCAATCTGCAAACCGTCACGGATCGCATCAAGAGCAAGACGGCGCATCTCAAGGGAGTGAAGATTGCGATCATGGGCTGCATCGTGAACGGCCCCGGCGAAATGGCCGACGCGGATTTCGGTTACGTGGGCGGCGCGCCCGGCAAGGTGAATCTCTACGTCGGAAAAGAGTGCGTGCAGTATCATGTTCCCGAGAGCGAAGCCGACCAGCGCCTGATCGACCTGATCAAGACTCACGGCAAATGGCAGGAGCCGCCCGATGGATGGGTCCCGCCCGAGCCACGCAAGCAGGAAGCGCAAGCCGCTCGCTGAACGGCGACAGCCGATTTTCGGAGAGTTTCTCGCAAAGACGCAAAGGCGCCAAGCCCTTCGTCCCGGGAATTCTCCGCAGATTAACGCAGAATTACGCAGATTTCTGAACGGCAAACAAGCATGCCATTCCGATTGAAAGCCAGGCTTTGAATCGGAATGGCACGCTTGGGGTCACGGGTTAACTTTGCGCCGCGTCTCTCGCCTCGCCGAAGCCTCCGGCGTAGCGCGGGTTGCGAGAGACCTTCCAAAAATCTGCGTCCATCTGCGAAATCTGCGGAGAAATCCCGGGACCCGGGGAACTTTGCGGCGGTGCATTAATTAAAATTGAATAATTATTAATAGTTGACTATTTTTCAATTTTTATTAGAAGTTATCTAATGCAAGCAGCCAAGGAAAAAATCTCGAAGGTGACCATGGCTGACGTGGCTCGTTTCGCTTTGGTGTCATCCTCGACGGTCTCCATGGCATTGAGGAACAGCCCGCAGATCGCCGTCGAGACACGGCAGAAAGTCTGGAGGGCCACCGAACGGCTGGGATATTCCACGAACCAGAGGACATCCGGCGCGCAGCCGATCCAACAGTTTCATCCCAAACCCCAGACCCGGAATTTCGGATTTGTGCTGGTGGACGCGGATTTCACCCATCGGATTTACGCGCCCATCTTTCATGCCACCCTCCTGGAAGCGACGCGCGAAGGCCAGCATGTGTTCTGCTATCCGATGCGTTCAGCAAACCAGGAGATGGACAACCTGATGCACCTGGAATCTTCCAAGTGTGACGGCTTTCTGCTTATGGGAGCGGTGTTGGAAGAGCATTACGAACTTCTTGAGAAAATCAAAAAGCCCATCGTCATCCTGGGCGATCATCATGTTTCAAGACCCGTCAACCAGGTCACTTGCAATGATTTCCAGGCGGGGCGTGACGCCGTCCGCCATCTGGCCTCCATGGGTCATCGCCGCATTGCATTCGCATCGGACTGCATCGGCCTCATCCATCGCCAGGAATGGCTGCGCGGCTACCTCGAAGAAATGAAGGCGCGGAATATTCCTGTGCAAGATGGATTCATTCAGGCCCCTGTCCAACGGATACCGCATCTGGAGGTGATCAAACCGCTCTTTCGCCTTTCATCCCCGCCGACCGCCATCATCACCACTTCACATGGCGAGGGACGCTCGATCCTGGAGCACTGCCGAAAAATCCATGTGCGAGTTCCCGAGGACCTGAGTCTTCTGACTTTCAGCGTTCGCCATCCGTTCTCCGAAGATGATCCGCTCAGTCGCATGGAAATACCAACCGAAGACATCGGGCGGATCGGGGTAAAACGACTACGTGAGCTGATTGCCGACCCTCATGAGACTCCGTTGACCACTCTGATCCACACTTCGTGCCATGACACCGGAAGTTGTGTTCCCCCATCCGCCCATCTGCATTCCAGCGGCAAACGCAAGGAGCATTCATGAAAATCCATTCCAGGGAGGACAAGGTTGCCTTTACCCTTGTGGAACTTCTGGTGGTAGTGGCGATCATCTCGATTCTCGCGGCTCTCCTATTGCCGTCGTTGAGAAGGGCGAAGGAAAGCGCGAAAAGCGTGGTCTGTGTCAACAACCTTCGCCAGATCTATATCGGATTCGCCTTGTACGCCGAGTCGAATGACGACTACATCCCCACCGCCAACGGCTTCGCTGCAGGCGCAGACTTTGGGCACATCCTCGGCGCCGCCGGGTTGATCGGGAGCTACGAGACCTACCAAGGTGTCAATGGCGGTGCAGGCGCAACGCTCCACAGCTTCCCTGTCTTGAAATGCCCCAGCGAGCCTGGCGTGACATGGGAGCCCTCCATGCTCGGCTGCACCATGTATCGCTACCACACTCACCGCACCTCGTACTCCATCAACTACACGTTCGGGCTCGCAACCCCCTTCGGCGATCTCCGCAAGGGCTGGAGCAAGGGCCCGCAGTACAACACAGCGTATGGTATCTATCCCGCCATCAGCTCGACCGCCGAAGCGACCATCGTGATGGACCGCAGCTCCTATCTCGCGTCTTTTTGGACGGCGAATTTTTTTGACGAGTCCATCGATTACGCTGGGGTATCCGACAACGCGTACGCCTTCCGCCACAGTGGCAGAGCCAACGTCCTTTACTGGGATGGCCACGTCAACTCCCGCAAACCAGCGAATGGATCCACTGTGCCGGCGAACCTGGTTTACAGCGTGCCGTTCGATCCAAATGTAAATTTTCAGGTCGGCCCCGTCGTCACTCCGTGGGTCAATTGGTAATGGAGGGGAATGAGGGGCATGGATTGAACAACGAACCCACCTCCATGACAAAAACACCGGCAACAGTTGCCATGGCTCTGGTTCTTGCCACAATTTGGATATCCTGCCCCGCCGCCAACGCAATCACGCTGGCCCGTGACGGCAAACCCACCGCCACGATTGTCGTCCGCCAATCGGCGCTCGATGCAAAGGATCATCCACTCCAGCCCGGCACCATTCCAAGCGCCGACCAGAAGGTGAAGCTCGCAGCCCGCGACCTGCAGGAGTACATCGAAAAAATCAGCGGCGCCAGGCTGCCGATTGTCTCCGAGGAACAGCCCGTCACCGGGCCGGTCATTCTCGTTGGCCAGAGCAAGCGCACTGATGCGCTCGGTGTCAAGATTCCGACGGGGCTCACCCGCGACCGTCGCGAGGAAGGACTGGTCATCCGCGCCAAGGGCGACACGCTCCTGCTGGCGGGCAACGAGGCCCGGCCATACAACGGCACGTACTACGCCGTCGCGGAATTGCTCCATCGCCTCGGGGTGCGCTGGTTCATGCCGTCAGCATTTGGCGAAATCGTCCCACAGCAGCCCACGATCACCATCGGCGACGTGGAGGTGCGCGAGTCGCCCGACTTTCCGATGCGCACGTATTGGTCGCACATGAATGCCGAGATGATCCCGCTGGAGTATCTCTGGAAACTGCGCAACAAAATGCAGCCCGACGTCACCCCCATGATCGATGTCGCAGGCGATTCGTCCCTTAACAAGTATCTCCCCGAAAAGGAGTTGGCCAAAACGCGGCCCGAGCTGTTCGCGAAGACGCTCGGAGGCGAACCCAACCCGTATCTGCCCAACCTCACCAACCCCGAGGCGATCCAGATCGTCGCCGAAAAGATGAAAGCCGAATTGCGCGAGCGGCGCAAAGACCCCAACGGCATGACCGACTGGCTCGGCTTCTCGCCCAACGACGGCGCCCCGGTGGATTTTCACGACGAAACCATGAAGCTCAACATGGGGTTCCCAACACCGCGGGACGCGAGGGCGTGCCCAACGACCTGAGCACCAGCGAGGAATGGATCACGTTCGCCAACGCTGTTGCCGTCGAAGTCGTGAAGGAGTTCCCCGATGTCATCCTGCCCACCACGGGCTACGCCAACCGCGACCTCGCACCGCTGAGCGTCAAGCTGCATCCCAACCTCGGCGTGATGTACTCCGCGATCTGGTCGGACAACCTCAAAGCGCTCAACAACCCGCGCAGCTGGCACAGCGCCATGCGCAGCGCCACGCTCCAACGCTGGACGGAGCTGTCCCCGCACGTGTACACCTACGATTATTTCGAGATGCTGATGTCGGGACTGACGCCCACGCCCGTCCTGCGGCGGCACGCGGCGGATTTTCCACTCTTCAAGAAATGGGGATTGTTCGGTTTCTTCCACGAGCGACGGGCCGCCGCCGCCATGGAGTACGGCATCGCGCCGAGATATTTCATGGCCCGGCTGATGTGGAAAGCGGACCTCGATGTCGAGGCGGGCCTGAGGGAATTCCACACCCAGTGGTATGGCCCGGCCGCACGGCCGGCGCAAGCCTTCTGGGACGCGCTTGAGGACACAATGGAACGCACGCCGTTGCTCGGCCACGAAGACCGCATCCTGCCTTATGTCTATGGCGCAGAATTGATCCAACGGCTGGAACGCGCCGTGAGCGAGGCGGAGAAGCTTGCGAAGGCCGAGCCGCACGCGACGCACGTCAAGGCCGACCGCCACATTCTCGAACACCTCAAGGCATACATGGCCATGCACGACGCCGAGTTCGACGGCGATTTTGTCGGCGCGGTGCGTCAGGCCGACGTGATGTTCCAGCGCCGTGAGGAATTGTACAAGATCAGTCCGTTCTTCCACATGCCCGAACGGCTCGACCGCACAGACGGCGGCGGGCACACCTCGGGCGTCTGGTACTGGACGCTGACGGATCGCCGGAAGTTTTATCAAGACCTCGCCGACCGCACGAGTGGCAAGTCCGGCAGGCTGGTGAAGCTTGCGCCGCGTGAAGCCGCGTTCTCTCTCGACCCCGGCGACCAGGGTCGCATCCTGCACTGGTATTTGCCCACGCACGACCGCAAAAGCTGGCAGCAGATAGACACGACGCGCCCCTACTACCTGCAGGCCAAAGGCGCTCTCGATGAATTCAGCATGCCATACGCGGGCGCGATGTGGTACGCCTTCGAAATGGACATTCCCAAGGTCACCAAGGGTCAACCGCTGCATTTCTGTGTCCCCACGATCAGCCCGCAGGCATGGGTCTGGGTCAACGGCGAGTACGTCGGCCACCGCCTCTATCAAGAACCGTACATCCGCCCCGCGAGCCTCGACATGGACATCAGCAAGGCCGCCCAGCCGGACAGGAAGAACTTGATTGTCGTCCGAGTGGGCACCGGCATGAACCGCACGCAGGCGCCCGAAGGATTTCTCAGCCGGGCGTTCTTGTATTTGCCCAATGCGGGGACGAAGCCGCTCCAGTCGGAGGGGGCGGCACACTGACCAAGCACATGCAAACCCTCTGCCTCGAAAACGATTGTTACCGTCTGGAATTGGACGCGGCGAACGGTTCGGTCCTCCAGTTCCGCGACAAGATCGGTGATCTTGACCTCATCACCGAACCGCGACTGGCAGATAATTTCCGCCTGCTGCTGCCGCTGCCGGACATGCGGGCAAACTACATTCTCGGGATGGAGCAGCAGCTCACCGCCGCAGACAAGACCGCGAGCGGGATGAAACTTCACTGGGCCGGTCCGCTGCGCAACGAGCGCGGCGAATTCGATCTCGACGTGACGATCGGGATCGAGCTCGCCGGTGAAGAAATCCAGTTCCGCTGCGAGGTGCGTAATGGCACGCCCCACCAGCTGAGCGAAGTCTGGTATGCGATGATCGGCGGCATGCGCGGATTCGGCCGGGGCGAAGAGGCGAAGGACACCGAAGTCCTGTTGCCCCGCGACACCAAGGCGTGGCGTCAGCCGATCTTCCGTGATTTCGGAAACACCCGCGGCCAGATGCTCGGCATGCTCGGCGGTGAACACTCTTTCGGCTATCCCGGTTTCATGTGCATGCCGTGGATGAGCATGTTTCACCCGAAGCTCAAGCGCGCTCTCTACACCGCCGCGCTTGAGGAGACGCCGCGCGTCAAAGCGATCCGGTTCGCGCTCGAGCCCGGCCTCGCCGAGAAACGCGCCGACGGCAACTGGCCGCGCCCGGACGAGGTCGGTGACCTGCCTCTCGGTCTGACGATGAACTGGGTGCACTTCCCGTTTACGAAACCCGGTGAGATGTTCACCAGCGCGCCCGTCGTGATGCGCTGCCACGATGGCGGCTGGCGCGAGTCGGCGGAACTTTACCGGAAGTGGTTTACAAGCAAGTACCCGGTGATCAAACCCGCATCGACATGGATTCGGCGGGAGACGGCGTTCCTGCACACGATGTTCATGTTGCCGGAAGACAATATCAATTTACGCTTCACCGACATGCCGCGCTGGGCGAAGGACGCAAAGCAGCGGGGCGTCAACCATCTGATGATCGCCGGCTGGCAGATCGGCGGGCACGACCGCGGCTACCCGTATTACGAGCCCGACCCGCGCCTTGGCACGTGGGATGAACTCAAGGCCGGTATCCGTGCTGCGCACGATCTCGGAATGCGCGCGAGCTTCTTCGTCAACTGCCAGCCCGTGGACATGACGACCGAATGGTACAAGAACGAGCTGCACAAGTACCGCCTCCTCGATCCGTACGGCGTGCAGTTTTTCGTCACCAATTACTGGGGCATGGGCACGCTCAGCGCGCGGACCCGGTTTATCACCGCGACGCCCAACAGCGAAATGAATCCAGCACACCCCGAAGTGCGTTCGCTGCTCATCCGTCAATTCCGGCGCCTCGTCGAGATCGGAGCGGACGGGTTGCACATCGATAAATTCTTCATGACACCGTTTGACTTCAATCCGCTGCTCAAGAACACCAGCCCCGACCGGGCGCACCACGAGGGCATTCTGAAGTTCGTCGGGGAGCTGTTCGCGGCTTGCCGCGCGCTCAATCCCGAGTTTTGCATCAGCTACGAGGGCGGCTGGGACCGTCTGTTCCAGTACGCTGACACGCTCTGGTGGGGCGGCGGCGAGGACTCGACTCTCAAGGAAGTGTTTCCGCAGATGGCGTTTGCGTCCGGCATCGAGCAGCCGTGGGATTTCAACAAGGTCAACCGCGCCGTGCTGCAGGGCGAGCATCTGCTCATCGGCCCCGGCAACTACAACCGCGGCATGGATTATCCGCCAATGCAAAAGCTGTTCGCCTACATCGCCGAGATCACGCGCATCCGCCGCGAGCTGTTTGACACCGTGTCGCTGGGCGGGAAGCTCGACGCCTCCGACGGCATCTTCCAAGGCGCCGTGCCGCTCGTGACATTCCACGGCGACAAGGACGCGAAGTGGACGGTTTTTCGCGACGCAAACAACGGCAAGCGCGCCATCGTCGTGGCCAATCTCACGGGCAAGCCGATCGAGCTGGCCAATCTGAAACTGGAGGAAGGCAGCGGCCCGTGTTTCGTTTATCAACCCTTTGCTCCGTTGCGAGAGGCGCGTTTCCCCCTTTCGCTGACCATCCCGGCGGAAACCGTGGTCTTCGTCGCAGCCGAAAACCCTGAACCCTGAACCGAGACCCAATCCCATGTATCCCGACCTGAAACCCGGCAAGCACCTTCTCTTCGATAATGTCCCGCTGGCCGACACCCACCGTCTTCGACGTCGCCTTCATCAACCAGTTCGAGATCCACAGAAGCCCATCCTTACCGCGGAAAAGCCATGGGATGGCGCGAGCGTCACGCCCCTGCACGTGATGTATGATCCCGTGAAAAAGCTCCACCGCATGTGGTACCAGGCACACGATCCCAAGGTCCAGGAGGAGCGCACCAAGCTCGGCCGCAGCAAATATGGAAACGTGGGCGAACCGCAGCCCATCTATCTTTGCTATTCCGAAAGCCACGACGGCGTCACGTGGAATCGTCCCGGTCTTGGCATTTATAAACACAAGGGCGAAGACACCAATATCTGTTTCAAGGGATTCAGCTACGTGGCGGGCAACACGTTCATCTTCCGTCCCGACGCCCCGGCGGAGGAGCGTTACCTGATGATCAACTGCGAATGGGCGACCGACCAAAAGGGCGGCATCTACATCGCGCGCAGCCCGGATGGCATCCATTGGAAATATCCGGATGACGAGCCGCTCATCTTTGGCGAAAGCGACACTTGGAACAGTCTTGTTTACAATCCCGAGCGCAAGGTTTTCATGGTTTACATGCGCGGCTGGCATTGCGCGGCAGTGAACTGGCCGGTCCTCAAGAAAGGCAACCCGCGCCGTCGCGTGGCGTATTCCGAAAGCCGCGATTTGAAAACATGGAGTGAACCGCAGGTCATTCTCACGCCTGATGAACTCGACACGAATGATTTTTACGGCTTCCAGGTTTTCAAATACGCCAACTACTACATCGGCCAGCTGTGGATCTACGACGAGGATGACCGAGACACGATGGAGGTCGAGCTTGCATGGAGCCAGGACGGCATTCTTTGGTCACGCTTGCCGGAACGTCCGAGATTTCTGCAGGTTGGACGCGATGGCGAGCCCGACGCCGGCATGGTGATTCCCGCGCAGGAACCGGTGGTGATGGGCGACGAACTTCACTTTTATTCCGTGGGCCACCGCGCGCCTCATAACGCCAGTGATGACCCCGGCTCTTCTTCCGTGGGATTTCGCGCCCGTCTGCGCATGGATGGGTTCATTTCGGTCTCAGCTGGAAGCAACCATGGCGCGCTGCTCACGCGGCCGTTCGTGGTGCATGGAGAACAAATCACGATCAACGCCACCACCCGTCCTTCCGGCGAGATCATCGCCGAACTGGTGGAGCCTTATTTTCACGAACCCGAGGGAAAACCAATCGAGGGATTTGCCGCCAAGGATTTTGACGTGTTTCGAGGTGATTCCGTTGCGCATCCGCTGAGCTGGAAGGGAAACAGCAACCTGAAAGCGTTGAAAGGAAAGCGCGTGATGCTGCGGATGCTCTTGAGGCACTCGGACATTTACAGTCTTGCCATATGAATGTGGTTGCCTGATCCGTGACAATCCATGAGATTTGCTGCCACGCATTCAACGTAACATTCGAGACCATGACCATTGTCTGCCTTGGAGATTCTGTCACCCGCGGTGTCCGCGAAGGCGTGGAGCCGCATCAGACTTTCTGCCAGGTGTTGGAGCGCCTGTTGCGGGCCGCGGGCGTGAACGCGACCGTCATCAATTCCGGAATCGGCGGCCACACGACGGCGGACGGATGGGGGCGTTTTGAGAAGGACGTCCTCGGACATCATCCACGGCATGTCGTGATCATGTTTGGGTTGAATGATTCCTACCTTTACGAGAAAAAAAACGAGTCCGCGATTTCGCTGGAGGAATTTGAATCCAATTTGCGCAGGATGACGGACTCGCTGAAGTCCGCGGGGGCGATTTCCATCCTGATGACGGCCAACCCGATGTACGAGCCAACGTTTGAGCGCAAGCGGAACGCCACGTTGCATCCCTACATTGAAGCCACCCGCCGTGTTGCCCGCGAGAGCAAGTCCCCGCTGGCGGATGTTTACTCCCGGTTTTGCGAGCTCGGGATGGAGGAGAGCCTGCAGAATTTCCTCACGGATGGCATGCATCCGAATCCCAAGGGAAACGAGGTGATTGCCCGGATGCTCTTTGAAGTCTTGCGCGATCCGGCCTGCTTATGAAATTACTTCGATCATGAGTCGAGCAACTGGCGGCTCATCAGGGCTTACGCATTTGGAATCGGCTCGTCATTCTTGTGCATCTCGCGCCTTCTTGTGGCCATTTTCCGCGTGCCGAACAGACGGATTGGCCGCAAAAAGGAACAAAAAGTACAGGGCAACCACCCCGCATCCAGATTTGGAAGAACCTCTGAGTCCAAATGCGTAAGCCCTGTATTGTTGTTCTTGACACAATGCTAAAATATCGATATTTTACAACAAATGACATCTGTCGACAACTGTAAACATACTGCTTATAAGGCGTTGCATCGGAAAATTGCAATGGGGGTGTTGCCACCCGGAAGTCGGGTTTCTGAGTTTTCAACTGCCAAGGAATTGCGGATCAGCCGGGCGCCGGTTCGGGAAGCGCTGAGCCAGCTGGAGAGCGAAGGGTTTGTCGAAAAAATTCCCGGGTTTGGCGCCTTCGTCAAGGTTCCAACTCTGGATGAGTTGGGCGAACTCTACGAGTTTCGAGAAGCCCTGGAAAATTTTGCCGTTGCGCGGGCAGCCGAGCGGATCAACGCGCAGCAACTCGCAGATCTCCAGGAATGTTGCGATGCCACAAAAAAAATCCTGGGCACCATGCGCGATGCGGGAAGCCGGGACATGGATGACCCAACCGCCGCCCGCTGGATCGAACTCGATTTGCGCTTTCACACCACCATTCTCGCCGCCGCGGGAAACCGCTCCATCGAACGCCATGTCACCGACGTGCGGCTTCTCGGACGGGTCTGGGGCAAGCGGCTCGACTCCCGTGTCTGGAATGTGTTCTCCGTCCTCGTGCGTTCATGGAGCGACCATCGCCGCATCCTCTCCGCACTCCGCCGTCACGACGCCCAGGCCGCGCAACGCGCCATGTCCCATCATATCCGTGAAACAGGGAAAAGATTTTTGCGCCAGATGCGTGACCTCGGCCCGTCACTCCGCGCGTGGCCCGCCTCGGAAGCCTACCAGCGCCTCCTGGAAATCCACCCCCGCGCGATGGAGTCTTGAAGCCATGGTCATTGACAGCCACCAGCATTTTTGGAAAGTGGGCGCGTTCGACTATCCGTGGATGTCGCCCACCCTGGTCGGACTGTATCGCGATTTCATGCCGGGCGATCTCGAGCCGTTGTTGCGCGCCAGCGGCGTGGACCGGACCATCCTGGTTCAAGCTTCGCCCACCGCCGCCGAAACGGATTTTCTCCTGGCCCTGGCGTCAGGTCATGACTTCATCGCAGGAGTGGTCGGCTGGCTCGACCTGGAGGCGGATGATTTTTCCGCACAACTCGAAACGCGTCTCGCACATGAACGTTTTGTTGGATTCCGCCCGGCGGTGGAATTCATCCAAGATGACCGCTGGCTGGCGCAGCCTCGCGTGTCGAAAAATCTGGCCATCGCGGAGAAAGCAGATGTGCCGTTCGATCTCATCACGTGGCCTCGTCACCTGCCGGCGGTTTTGGAAATGCTGGCGGTCACGCCCGGCGTGCGTTGCGTGGTGGATCATCTGTCGAAGCCTGACATCCTCAACGGAAAAATGGAACCATGGCGTTCGCTGGTCGCCGAGGTGGCGCTTCACAACAACGTGTTTTGCAAGCTTTCGGGAATGCATGCCCAGGCCGACCATGAAAAAGGGACCAACGCGGATTTGCAACCCTACGTGGAACACGTCCTCGCGTGCTTCGGCCCCCGGCGCGTGATGTTTGGGAGCGACTGGCCGGTGTGCATTCGAGGCGGGAACTACGCGCGCACAATCGAGTCGCTGAAGGAGATTCTCGGGCCTCAAACACTCCAATCCCACAAGGCGGACATTTTCGGCGGAAACGCCCATCGCTTTTATCGTCTCCACAAAACCGCGCCAACCGGCGCACATCCCGCGAGGTAAACCATGTTGCACCGCCGTCTTGCAGAACTTGAAAAAAAAGGAAAACCCATCCGCGTGGGACTCATCGGCGCCGGCCGCATGGGGCTCGGAGTGCTTCACCAGATCACTCGAACCAAGGGCATGCGCATCGCAGCCGTTGCGGATTGCCAGGCATCGCGCGCTGCGGAAGCCGCGCAATCCAATCTCAGCTCGCGCGGAGCCGTGCTCGCGACCGACAACCTGGCCGAGGCAACGCGCGTGGTGGAGAGCGGAGGGGCCGTGGCCACCTCCGACAGCCGCATGGTCTGCCGCCTGCCGCTCGATGTCGTGATCGAGGCCACCGGAATTCCCGACTCCGGCGCGCAGGTGGCGCTCGAGGCCATTGAGCAAAAGAAACACATCGTGACGCTGAACGTCGAGGCGGACGCCGTCATCGGCCCGATCCTCAGCCATCTCGCGAACCGTGCCGGCGTGGTGTACACCGTGACGGCCGGGGATGAGCCGGGAGTTCTCGGCGGCATGTACGAATGGGCGGTTTCGATCGGTCTGCAAGTGGTGGTGGCCGGAAAGGGCTGCATGCGGCCGATTGACTGGAATGCGAATCCGGATTCCGTCGCAGCCGAGGCGAAGCGTTTGGGCATCAACCCAAAAATGCTGGCATCATTCCGCGATGGTTCAAAACACAACGTGGAAGTCTGCGTCGTGGCCAACGGAACCGGACTGGTTCCCGACGTTCGTGGCACGCACGCACGCCCCCTTGCCCTCGATGAAATTCCGCGCGTGTTGTGTCCAAAAAAGGATGGCGGCATCCTGGACCAGTCGGGCGTGGTTGAAATCGCCCCGCCGGTGCTGGACGCCGAGGGGCGGCCCGACATGGCGCGGAGCGTGACGCCGGGCGTTTATCTTGTGGTGACGACGGACCATCCGCAGATCCACGCCGACTTCAAATACCTCCTTGTGGGGGATGGGCCGTATTATTTGTTGCATCGCCCTTTTCATCTCTGCGCCATGGAAACGCCGAACTCCATCGCGCGCGCGGCGATTTACGGAGACGCGACCCTGAACGCGCCAGGCGGACCGGTGGCGGAAGTCATCGCCATCGCCAAGCGCGACTTGAAACCTGGAGAAATCCTCACGGGAAGCGGCGGGGCGGAAATCACGGGGCAGATCGAGAAGCACGCCATTTGCCGGAAGGAAAATCTTCTTCCACTCGGACTGGCTTATGGGGTGAAATTGAAGCGCGCCGTGCCCAAGGGGACGCCCCTCGTCCTTGACGACGTGGCGCTGGACGAATCGCTCGCCATCCAGAAACTCTGGCGCCTGCAGCAAAAAACTTTTCCCATATGAGAAAGTCTACGAAGTTTCTTGCATCGTGGTCCCGCGAGTTTGAGATCGGAGGTAGGGCGCGCGCGCCGAGGAGTGCGTGGAGGGCTGGAATTGTGAGTTCAATGGCGGACGACGGCGCGCTCGGCGAGCGCGCCCTACCTCCTGCAAGAAAAAATCAACGACAACTTTTTAGAACCTCCAAGCAATATGAATTATCTCGTTGAACAATTCGGATTGAAGGACCGTCACGCCGTGGTGACGGGCGCTGGACGGGGCATCGGGCGCGCCTGCGCACTCGCGTTGGCCGCTGCCGGCGCGGAAGTGCTGGTGCACTATCGCAAGAGCAAAAAGGAAGCCGAGGAGGTTGTCGCGCAGATTAACGCGGATGGCGGACGCGCCTGGGCCGCGGGCGCGGACCTCACCCGCAGTGACGAAGTGAAGAATTTGTTTTCCGAGGTGGAAAAAAAATGGGGTTCGCTGGACCTGCTCGTGAACAATGCCGGCGACCTGGGCGGACGTTCGGAGCTGGCGGCCATGAGCGATGACCAGATCAATCATGTGCTTCAAGCCAACCTGCACAGCATGCTCTTTTCCACGCGCTCCGCGGTGCCTCTCCTGCACCGCGGGCGCGATCCCGCCATCGTCAATCTCACTTCCATCGGCGCCCACAACGGCGGGGTGGGCGGCGTCACCATCTACGTCGCGACCAAGGGCGCGATCCTCAGCGCAACACGCAGCCTTGCACGCGAACTCGCGCCGCGCATCCGCGTCAACGCCATCGCGCCGGGCTTCATCCTCACCGACCTGCATCGCATTCATTCGACCGAGGAAAAACTCAAGCAGCTCGCGGAAAACACGCCGCTCAAGAGGAACGGAACGGCGGAGGAATGCGCCTCGGTGGTCGTGTTCCTCTGCGGCAAAGGCGCATCGTTCCTCACCGG
Source organism: Verrucomicrobiota bacterium (assembly GCA_023269615.1). Taxonomy (GTDB): domain Bacteria; phylum Verrucomicrobiota; class Verrucomicrobiia; order JABWAM01; family JABWAM01; genus JAHFSY01. The sequence goes on along the minus strand of JAHFSY010000006.1, from coordinate 94,569 downwards.
CGAAATCATCGAGATCAATGGCGGCCTCTGGATGGCCTGAAACCAATCACACCCATGGTCCCTCCACCTTCCCCCAACCGCCCGGGAAACAACCACCAAGACACCAAGGCACCAAGTTGCCCTGACTCCCTTCACAACGCGCTACGCGCGTCGCGAACGATCTGCTGGAAAAACATGGAACTTAGTGTCTTGGAGCCTTGGTGGTTTTTCCATGGGACAAAGGGCCTTTCCAGAGTGGTGGGCAAGGATCCAACCTCACTGAAACCGTATCGAACTCATGAAAATTGACCGCATCGAAGTGATTCACCTGAAATACGACTACCCCGGACGACGGGGATTCCGCTATGCCGGCGGGGTCTGCCAGGGACGTCTGACAACGCTCGTGCTCGTGCACACGAATGATGGACACGTGGGACACGGGTCGGCCTACACGCATCCCGCGCTCGCCGAGATTGTCATCAAACAGCAACTCGAACCCTTTCTCATCGGCGAAGACCCTTGCGAAGTTGAAAACCTGTGGGACCAGATGTACCGCCTCACGCGATGGTATGGGCGCAAGGGGGCGGTGATGACGGCCCTGGGCGCTCTCGACACCGCGTTCTGGGATTTGCGCGGGCAATCAAAAGGAAAGCCGGTTTACTCGCTGCTGGGCGGCAAACGGACAACGTGTCCCGCCTACGCCAGCGCGCTGCTCTGGCGCGAGCCTTCCGAACTGGCGGAGGAGGCGGCGGGTTATGTCGCCCGCGGATTTCGCCGGATGAAAATGAGGATGGGACGCAGCCCCGATGTTGACCGCGCCTGCGTGCTTGCCGTGCGCAAGGCGATCGGTCCCGATTGCGATTTCATGGTGGACGGCTCGATGCGCTACAGCGAGGAGGGCGCGCGCCAGTTTGGAAAATTTCTCGCGGAACAAAAAGTTTTCTGGTTCGAGGAGCCTTTTCCACCGGAACAAATCGATTCCTTTCGCAAACTACGCGGGACCATCGGCGTGCGGCTCGCGGCGGGCGAAAACGAATTTGGCGTCCAGGGATTCCGCGAATGGATCGAGGGCCGGGTCATTGACATCGCGCAGCCGGACGTGAGCCGCTCGGGTGGCGTCACCGAGACATGGCGCATCGGGCAACTCGCCGCGCGACATGACATCCCGATCGCCACGCATTCATGGAGCGATGCCGTGGCGGTGGTGGCCAACGCTCACGTGGTGTCCGCCCTCCCGAACGGCCTGACCGTCGAGATTGACCAGACCGGCAACCCCATGGTCGAGGAACTCCTCGCGGAACCATTCAAAGTCGTCGATGGAGAAATCCGCCTCAGCGACAAGCCCGGCTTCGGCATCGAACTCGTCCAATCCGTCGTGGACCGCCTGCGCATCAACGCCTTCACCCAACTGGAGAACGGGCTTTATTCCGACATGGCATTCGGAAAGGGGTCATTCACGCCTGCGCCGGCTTACGTAGACGCAACGTAACAGTCCCAGATTCTCCGTGAAACATCGCTCCAACCGGCTTTATCCACCTTCACGTCTTGTAGGAGCCGCTGCCAGCGGCGACCGCGGGGCGTCCGAATCGCCGCTGACAGCGGCTCCTACTCGCCACCGCGAAGCACTTCGGCGGAGCAGGGCAAAATCAAACGCATGAGCGCGCTTCGCATCGCCGTCGGGCAGATCTCCGCGGAGTCCAACCACTTCGTGCCATCGGGCTGCGGCCTCGGCTTTTTCCGGGCCACGGGATATCTGCACGAGGGCGATGCGCTTCTGAAGCTGGACGGTAGTGACACCGAGATCGGCGGCATTCTCGACGCGTGTCAGAAGGATGGAAACGTGGAAATCGTGCCGCTGATTGCCGCGCGCGGAAACTCGTCCGGCCCGCTTGCGCGCGACGCATGGGCATGGCTCCGCGCGGAAATGCTCAAACGGCTTCGGACTGCAGGACCGGTGGACGGCGTCGTTCTTTCCTGTCACGGCTCGTTGGCCGCGGAAAACGAGGATGATCCGGAAGGCGATCTTGCGGAAGCCGTGCGCGTCATCGTGGGACCGGGTGTGCCGGTGGCCATGACACTCGACCTGCACGGAAATGTGACACGCCGCATGGTCGAGAAAACCGACCTCATCGTCGGGTACGAGCATTATCCCCACGACGACGCAAAGCAGACCGGCGCGCGGGCCACATCCCTTCTCCTGCGAACGATCCGCCACAAAATTAAACCCGTGATGGCGCGGGCCAATCTTCCGATGCTGCTGACGGCGTTCAACGCCTCCACTTCCGGTGAAGGGCCCTACGCGCGATTAATGCGCCACGCGAAAGACCTTGAGCATCAACCCGGCATTCTTTCCACCTCGGTTTTCCTCGTCGGTTCCTATCTGGATGTTCCCGAAATCGGATGCACCACCCTCGTGATCGCAGATGGCGATGCGGAGTTGGCGGAATTTCATGCAAAGCGTCTTGCGAAAGAATTCTGGTCCCTGCGAAAGGAATTCATCACGGAAACCATTTCAGTCTCTGAAGCTGTGAAACGAGGACGACAAATCGAGGGCGGCCCGGTTCTCCTGCTCGATGCAGCGGACACCACGGGCGGAGGCGCGGCGGGCGACGGAATCGGCCTTGTTCGCGGATTGATCAAGATGGATGTCACCGAACGCTGTCTCGCGATGGTGGTGGATCCGGAAGCTGTACGCGCATGCAACGACAGGCGCATCGGGGACAAAGTGACGTTGGAAGTCGGCCACAAACTTGCGCCCATGTGGGGCAAACCATTGAAAATCTCCGGCGTGCTCCAGTCGAAAATCGACGGAAAATTCCGTTACGCAGGCGGAATCCTGGGCGGAACATCGGCCTCCATGGGATCATCCGTGGTGATCGCCATCGGAAATCTTCAACTGCTCATCATGACCCGCCCCACGTACGATTGGGCGTATGAACAATACACGGCCGCAGGAATGGATCCGCGACAGGCAAAATTTGTCGGCGTCAAAAACATGATGAATTTTCGTTTTGGATACAACGATCTGATGAAGGGATTCTTCGTCCTCGACCTGCCGGGCCCAACCCCGATGGACATGCGTGCCCTTCCATTCAAACACATCCCCCGCCCCATGTATCCGTTTGATGAATTCTCCGAACGTCCGACAGATGATCGCTCGGCAAGCCGCAACCCGCGCTTGCGAACTCACGGCGTTCTTGGTAGTTTCAAGCATGGCCATGAAAGTTGAGGATATTGCGGAAGAAGCGCTTGCGCTGCCAAGCGAAGCCCGCGCCCTCCTTGCCGACCGTCTCGTGGAAAGTCTTGATCCTGCCGAGGATGGATACATCCACAATCTGTGGATTTCCGAGGCGAACCGGCGCTTGCGGGAACTTCGATCCGGCGCGGTGAAAGCAATCCCGGGCGCCGAAGCAATTGCCTCGCTCCGAAAGAAGTACGGTGGATGACCTATGATTTTCACCCGGAGGCCCTCGCTGAGTATGACGAGGCCGCCGCGCATTACTCCGCGTGCCAGCATGGCCTTGGCCTCAGGTTCATTGACGCCGTCGCGAGCGCCATCCAGCATGCCTGCGATTCTCCGGAACGCGCCCGAAAATTTGACGGCGATATTCGACGATCTCTCGTCCACGTGTTTCCTTACGCGCTTCTTTACTCGGTCGAGGACGGTTTCATTTACATCATCGCGGTCATGCACTGCGCGAGGGAACCTGGCTATTGGAAGAACAGAATCAAAACGTGATCAAAGGAAATGAAACCCCTCCGAAAATCCACGCTTCTCATCACGGGCGCTTCCGGTGGAATCGGTCGCGCATGCGTTCGCGCTTTTCTTGGCGCCGGCGCATCGGTGGTCGCGACGGACATTGCATCGGGCGGATTTCAAAAAAACGCACGCTGCCGTTTTCTCCGCGCCGACCTGCAGGATGAGAAGGCGATCCGGGAACTCGTTGCTTTCACCGTGCGGACCTTTGGCTCGCTGGACGTGCTGCTCAACAACGCGGCACTCATTCCGCCTCTCCTGCCGGTTCACAAGACCACTGCAGCGGATTTCGACCGTCTCGTTGCGGTGAACCTGCGCGCGGTTTTTCTCTGCTGCAAATATGCGTATCCGCACCTTCGACGGTCGAAGGGGAGCATTCTCAACATGTCCTCCATGGCCGGCGTCCATGGCGAGCAATCCCACGCGATCTATTCGGCAACCAAGGGCGCCGTCAATGCCCTGACCCAGGCGATGGCGATTGATTACGGGGCCGACAGGATCCGCTGCAACGCCATCTGCCCCTCGAGCGTGCTCACGCCCGCCGTGGACCGCCTGATCCGGAAAAGCCGCGATCCAAAAAAGGTGGTGGAATACCGCAAGCGGGTGAATCATCTCGGCTACACGGCCAGGCCGGAAGAAATTGCCTCCGTCGCCGTGTTCCTTGCGTCACCCGCAGCCTCCTTCATGACCGGCGCCGTGGTCCCCGTCTCCGGCGGAAGTGAATGCGGGTATGGTTTGAAAAAATAAATTGTGATTGTGGCGGAATGACGGTGGATCCCTATTCCTGGTCCGCTTCCCGGCGAACCGTGGCCGTCAAGCCGAAGTGATCGGATGGAAAAACGTCGTCTTGTCCCTCCACCACCGGCTTGTCTCCGAGGATGGCAGCGCTCTCCGCCTTCCATTTCTTGAATCGCACGAGGATCCTGTCCAGGCGACGGCTCTTCTCTGCAGGAAAGGAACTCCTTCTCGCAATTCCGCTCTTTTCAATGTTCCACGTGTACCCGGGATCATCCGGGAAAAGCGTTTTCCACACATCTTGAAATGTCGGACTGAGATGAGCGGTGTCCGGCTTCTCGGCGTCTCCAAAATTGAAATCGCCCAGGAAAACTGCGTCTTCATGATTCTTGAGCAATTCAAAGACGCGGTCGAGCTGTCGGGACCTTACTTCACCGGCCTCGAGTGGACTCTCGAGATGCACGGTTGCGATTTCAAATGGAAAACCCGGAGCCTTGATTCTGGCAATCAGGACTCCCCGCCCCGTCGAGCCTGCCAAATCGTAGTAGCGCGGAGCCTCGATCGGAAAGCGTGAGAGGATCAGAAATTCCCGAGCAAATAACGACGTGCTGCCGCCATCCTCCACATGAAAGTCGCGCACCCATTCCTCTTTCCGCAGCATTTGCACAAACCATGGAGCAACTTCCTGCAGGGCGATGACATCGGCCCGGCTTTCGCGCAGGATTTTCATCAGCGCGGGAACACGCTGTTCTGCCTGATCGCTGTCAGCGAGCACATTGTAAGTGACGAACTTGAGTTGATGAACCAGCTTCCCACCTGCGTGCGTTCCATCTATTTTGGCTTCCTGCCCTTGCGTGATCTCGAGGCTGACAACGAGACAAACAAACATCACGACCATCAACCTCCCTGCCATTGTACGTTTCCAGATCCTGCTTGTCTTCATGCCGCCTTGAGCGTCTTCGCTCCCCGTCCGCGAAAAAAGGCCAGCGCTACATTTCGGTCTGAAGGAAGCATCCCCTTGCGGCAGGAAACCCCGCCTTCGAAAATCGCCCTGAGCCTGTGAGACCTGGCTGTCATTTTTGAAAGGGTCACCTCCAGATCGTACTGGCTCTGCAGGTTCATCCAGAACCCGGGTGAGGTTCCAAAGTAAAGCGCCAGGCGGAAAGCCGTGTCGGCGCTCACAGCCCTCTTTCCGTGCAGAATCTCGCTGATGCGGATCGGCGGCACCCCGATGTTATGCGACAAACGATACGCCGTGAGATTCATCGGCTTGAGAAATTCCTCGCCCAGGACTTCGCCCGGGTGAACGGGTGGGAGTGTTTTAATTTTGCTCATGAGAAGATCTGAGGGAATCTTTAATTCTCAAGAAACATTAACGTATGGCATTAATATTGTCGATTCCTCGAATGATTGTCCCATCAGCGGGAAGAAGGAAAAGCAAGTTGCCCTTCTGGTGGTAGGGCGGTCCGTCCCTGCCACGATGTGGCTATTTTCTGAACACGCTCTGACAGCGGGGCCGGACCCTTGCTCCCTCCGCGTTCTGGCGAACGCGGCTACGTTTCTGACTTGCTTCCGCATTGTCTCGCGCCCCGTGTCGGGTTAGGATGGTTCACGAATGAGTTCCAGTCCGAATGCATTTTTCATTGATACGGCGGCGCGGCAGGGGTGGCTGAGCGTGGAACAGGTCGTCGCGGCCCAGCAGGTGATGGCCGGGAATCCGGACTCTTCGATCTGCGATTATTTTCTGCAGCAACGCTGGCTCGGCCCCGAGCATGTCGAGTGGCTGCGGCAGATGGAAACGTTGCGGCGAACCGGGCAGAAGTTGAAATCCTTTGCGCCCTCCTCCAGCGATGGGGTGTCGGCCATGGCCGCGACCCATTCGCTCAGCGTGTCGGAAAACCGCTACGAGGTGGGCGGCATGGTGGCGCAGGGCGGAATGGGCGCGATCCTCCAGGCCACCGATGCGAGCATCAACCGCACCGTGGCGATGAAGGTGATGCTGGGCGAGACGCAGGCGCGCAGCGACCAGATCCAGCGCTTCATCAACGAGGCGAAAATCACGGGGCAGCTCGAGCACCCGTCCATCGTCCCCATTTACGACATGGGGACCGACCGGCACGGCACCGTGTTTTACACGATGAAATTCGTGCGGGGCATCAACCTGCATGATGTGCTCGGCGGCATCCTGCAGGGGAACACCGCCATGATCGCCCGGTATCCCCTTGGCCATTTGCTGACCATCTACCAGAAGGTCTGCGACGCGATGGCTTTCGCCCATTCGAAACACGTCGTCCACCGCGACCTGAAGCCGGAAAACATCATGATCGGGGAGTACGGCGAGGTGCTCGTCATGGACTGGGGCCTCGCCAAGGTGTTGGGAACCAGGGAGGGCACGACACCCCATCCTGTTCCGGCCGCCGCGGCCGTGGTGAACACGGAAGGCGAATTCCACACGATGGTGGGCAGCGTTCTCGGCACCCCCTATTTCATGGCGCCCGAGCAGGCGGAGGGGCGCCTGAACGACATTGACGCGCGCACCGACATCTGGGCGCTGGGCGGAATTCTTTACAGCATCCTGACGCTGCAAACGCCCGTGATGGGCGAGACGCTCGAGGAGCTCCTGCACAAGATCAGCCACGGAACCATCCTGCCGCCCTCCTCCTTCAACCGCAGCGCGCCGCTTCAGTTTCCACATTGCCCCGACCGCGTGATTCCAGATTCGCTTTCCGCCGTGGTGATGAAAGCGCTGTCCGTGAGCCGCCGCCGCCGCTACCAGACCGTCCAGGATTTGCAGAAGGACATCGGGGCCTACCAAGGGGGGTTTGCCACCTCGGCGGAGAGCGCGGGGATGTTCAAGCAGCTGGCGCTACTCATCAAGCGGCACAAGGCCGAGGCATCGCTTCTCGCCGTGGGCTTCCTGCTCGTCGTGGCGCTCACCAGTTTTTTCATCCGGACCCTCATGATCAGCAACCAACGGGCCAACATGGAGAGGGACAAGGCCCAGGCGAATGAGAGAAAGGCCAGCGACAAGGAGGCCGAGGCCAGGGCAAACGAGAAGAAGGCCAACGACAACCTGGCGCGCGCGCTGGCCGCCGACACCCTCGCGGCGGAAAGGAAAAAGGAGGTGACCGAAAAGTCCAATGAGGTGGAGGCCAAGACCAAGGAGGTGGCGACTGAAAAGCAGAAGGCCAGTGAATTTGAAAAACGCGCGGACCAGAAGGCGCAGGAAGCTGCCGCCAAGGCCAAGGAGGCAGCCGACAAGGCACAGGAGGTTGCGCTCGCAAAACAGAAAGCCGAGATGAGCGAAAAGCTGGCCGCCGAGCTCAAAAAGTCCACCGCCGGAAAGCTGGCCGCCGGGGACGCCGTCGCCTTTTTCGACTCGGCGCGTCTGCAGATTGAAGCGCGGAAATTTGATGAGGCGCTGGAAAAAATCAACCGCGCCATCGTATTCAACCCCAACGAGGCCGAATATCTCTGCCTCAAGGGCAACATCCTCGAATCCCTGCTCCGCATCAAGGAGGCCCGCGATGCGTACAACGAGGCGCTCCTGCGCAACAGCAACCATGCGCTGGCGCGGGAAAACCTCTCCCTTTGTGACAAGCTTCTCAAGGACAACCCGGGAAAAAAGGATCTCCTGCCCGCCAGCATTCGCGACCTGGCGGTTGCCATGAACAATCAAAAGCGAATCGCCGAGGCGCTCGCCATGCGCCAGCTTGTCGGCAAAGACAAGCAACTCGACATGGATGCCTGTCGTAACGTCCTGGAAACGGAGGGCCTCTGGCCGCTGATGCAAAAAGCGGGGCGCTCCATCGATGTGGATGCCAGTGGAATGCTTCAGCTCGATTTCTCCGGCCTTCCCATCGAGAAGCTTCCGCCATTAAAGGATCTGCCCATCGCCAAACTGATCCTGGCCTCCTGCAAAATCAACGACCTCAATCCACTCAAGGGAATGCCCCTCACCCATCTTTCGCTCCAGGGATCGCCCGCCCACGATCTCAACCCGCTCAAAGGCATGTCGCTGGAAACACTCTGCCTGGATGACAGCAAGGTGGATGATCTCATCCCCCTCAAGGGAATGCCCTTGAAAAATCTCTCGCTGGCCAACATTCCGTCCACCGACATCGGCGCCTTGAAAGGAATGCCGCTGGAAACGCTCAGCCTGAAGAACGTCCAGACGCGGGATTTCAGCGCCCTCAAGGACATGCCTCTCAAAAGCCTGACCTTGAACCAGACACAGATCGCCAATCTCAACGTCCTGAAGGGAATGCCACTCGCCACGCTGTGGATCGCCAGCTGCAGGCTCGGCGATCTCGGGCCGCTCAAGGATATGCCGATCACCGACCTGGATGCGAATTCGACGCTGGTCAGCGATCTCAACCCGCTCAAGGGAATGCCCCTGATTTCCCTCAACCTGAATCACACCCGCACCCTGTCCAACATCACCGCCCTCAAGGGAATGCCACTGACCCGGCTCCTGCTTGCCGGCACCAATGTGAATGACCTCAGCCCGCTCAAGGACGCCCTCATCACCCACCTCGATCTCTCCGGCGTTCCCGCCGCCGACCTTTCCGCGTTGAGTGGAATGCCCTTGAAGGAACTTCTCCTCCACGATTGCCCGAACATCAAGGACCTCGCCCCGCTGGCCGGCTGCAAGGACCTCGAGAGAATCACCGTCCCCGCCCAATGCAAAAAAGTCGACGCCCTCCGCAATCTGCCGAAGCTCAGGTTCATTGACACCAAGTGGGACACCGACGACAAGATGATGAAGGCCGAGGATTTCTTTAAAAAATACGACGGCGGAAAAAAGTAGGATTACAACCGGACTGCCCCGCCGGGCGCTAAGATAGCGTTCGGCCATCAGCTATTGGCTAAGAGCGTGTCCGGAAAGTAAGTTGCTTGCTCGTGGTAGGGCGCGACCGCCGGGCGCGCCGCTGCGTAGCGGACGGCCCGGCGGTCCGTCCCTACCTCGAATACTGAATTTCCGGACACGCTCTAACAGCTCCTGATTCCGAAAGCTGACGCCTGATAGCTGAACGCTGATTGCTCTCCGCAGCCCGAATCTTGCTTTCCGTGAAAAATAATGTACCTTTTAATCCATGCAACATCGGTCTGTTCCGTTCGCAGTGAATAATGTTTCAATCGCAGGACACCCCGCACCACATCCAGCAATTTGGACCGCTCCGAACCAACATCAGTTTTCATGAGCAAAAGCCATGCCAAGTTGCCTTTGCCGGATCAATATCTTTGTGTACAGACACGCAAAACAATCAATATGAACACATCAACGTATTCCATATATCATTTTGTCGCCTTTAATTGCGTCAATATGGTCTAACAATACAATGCTCGGCCAGACGCACAAATTCTCCCATGCGAAATCCCAAGCTGCCTTTACTTCAGTTGGGTGATGTGATTAAGACTCATCCCCGCGAAGGCCATTGGGGATGTGCGGTAGTCGTATGGCTTCGCAAGCGTTGCCCGGAGTTCGGCCATTTGTGTCTGATTGCCATTACGCCCACCATTTTTCGCCACGACTTTGTGGCCGATGATCTTCGTGACGTTGCGTTTTCGATACTTGAGTATGAGCAGGGCATCAGTTTGTTTCCTGGGGATTCAAGATCACGTCGGGTGACCTGTCTCGGCTGGTATGACGCAAGTTCGAATCCCAATCTGGATGTCGTAGGCAGCGTGGATCCGCGGAAGTTCTTCACTGGTTCAACGCGGTTCATTATTGGCGACGGCACTAAAAAAAGCTGGCCGTTGTGCGGTCGCATTAGCTCGAACCTTGGGTCCGAAGCCGTGTTTGCTTGGCGGACCCTCCATGACCCTGTCTTGTTAGCGAGTGATCTTGAGGCTGCGGAGGCCTCACACTGGGCTATGATGGATAGTCTTAAGCAGGAGGCCCGGGCCAAACGCAATGCACGCCAACCGAATTAGGCTGAACAAAGCGCGGCTGGGCAACCGCTGGCTCTCTATTTTCTTCCATGATTTCCACTGGTTTCAACATCAACCCTGCTCTCGACGCGCAGTGCCTCCCCAGGGTGCCAGCGCTTGAGACGTTTTTGAGATCACAAAGATTGAATGAACGATGGAATCTGTCAAACCCCTATTAAGGCGCAGCCTCACTTCCCCTTCCGCGTTCGCATCATGTCTTCCGGGATCGGGGCTTCACAGGCGATGCGCTTTTGGGAGATGGGGTGGTCAAACGCCAGCTTCCACGCGTGAAGCATCTGCCGCCCGGCAAGGCGGTGCGGCCCGGCGTCCCGCGCGCGGCCGTACAACGTGTCGCCCACGACGGGATGCCCGAGCGACGCGAGATGGACGCGGATCTGGTGTGTCCGCCCCGTATGGATGCGGCATTCGAGCAGGCTGATGGTTCCAAGGCGCTCGATCACCTTCCATTCCGTGAGCGCGGAGCGCCCCTTCTCCGTGACGGTCATCTTGTGGCGATGGACGCGATGGCGCCCGACGGGCTTGTCAATTTTTCCAGACGGCATGCGAGGCTCGCCCCAGACGAGGGCGAGATAGGATTTTTCAACGGTCCGGGTTTGGAACGACTCGGCGAGCGCGCGGTGCGCGGGGTCCGTCTTGGCCACGACGAGGCAGCCGCTGGTGTCCTTGTCGAGCCGGTGCACGATGCCGGGGCGTTCCTCTCCGCCAATGCCGCTGAGCTGTCCCCGGCAATGATGCAGCAGCGCGTGGACGAGCGTGTGCTCCGCGTGACCCGCGCCGGGGTGCACCACCACACCGGGCGGCTTGTCGAGAACGAGGAGATGTTTGTCCTCGAAGAGGATGTTGAGTGGAAAATCCTCGGGCTCCAGCGACGCGGGTTGCGGCGCGGGAAATTCGATTTCCACGACGTCCCCCGCACGAACCAGCGACTTGGAATCGCAGGATTGCCCGCCCAACGTTGCACGCCCGTCGCGGACAAGCCGCTGCAGCATGGAGCGGGAGCAATCGGGAAATTGCTCGTGCAACCAGAGGTCAAGGCGCCCGCAGGCTTCACTTGCGGTGAGATGGTGACGGCCGGATGGCATGGGGGATGGCTTGAAAGGCGTTCCCTCAATCCGCCTTAGGATTGTTGGAGGCGCTCATTTTTCGGATTTCCTCCCGGATGCGCTTTGCACGGGCTTTTCCAGCGAGGTAGGAGAGGCGGGCTGAAGCGAGCCACGCGAAGATGAAGAGTGCAATGCAGACGACTTGCGCGAGAGTGAGATGGCCCCACATGTTGTGCGGCACGTCGCCGCGGAAGAATTCCACGATGAAGCGCATGAGGGAATAGAGGATGCAGTACGAGAAGAAGACCTGGCCGGGATAGCGTGAAATCCTTTCGATCACGAGCAGGGTGGCAAGGATGTTGAGAAGGCCCGCAACTTCGTAGAGCTGGGTGGGATGGATCGCCATGCCCGCAATTTCCGGCGGCGCATGCAGGCGGACTGCCCAGAAATGATCGCACGGGCTACCGTAACAGCATCCGCCCATGAAGCACCCAAGCCGTCCAAAGGCATGTGCCAGCACGAGGGACGGGACGGCTGCATCGGCCAGCGAGATGAACGGGATGCCTTTCCAGCGAGACCACCCATAGAGCACGGCACAGGACGCGAGAAAACCGCCGTAGAAGACGATCCCGCCCTCATAAATTTTCAGGATGGCGATGGGATCCCTCGCAAAGATGTCGTTCCAATGCCAGGCCACATAATAAACGCGGGCACCCGCGATGCCGCTCAGGAGGAGCAGGATCATGAGGTTCGTGGCCGCGGCATCGTCCATGCCCAGGCGGTTCGCGCGTTTTCGGAAGAGCCAGCACGCGGCCAGGAATCCGATGGCGATCAGGAGCCCGTACGTGCGCAGCGTCAGCGGACCAAGTTGGATCAGGATGGGATGCACTCTCCCCAGCTTACAGGGAAGGATTGCAAAATGAAACATTTCTCAAATTCCAGTGCGACTTGTTGCAGAAATTCTGAAATTGCATGCAACGCCATGATGGAATAGCATGCTGCCCATGGCTGACAATCGCCTCTATGTGGATTTCGGGGTGTGGGGAACGATACGCAAGGTCGCGCTCTCACTGGTTGCCGTGGCTGTGCTGGGCGGACTTGCGCTCTGGTACGTTCCCGTCCTGAAGCAGGCCGCCGCGCTCCAGAAGGAAATCGAAATCAAGCGCGCCGCGCTCAAGAAACAGCAGGCTTTGCACCAGAGGTATTCCGATGAGATCAACGCCCTGCGCACCGACCCCGAGGCCGTGGAACGCGCGATCCGCGAAATACTCGGGTACGGCAAGCCCGGCGAAACTCGTTACCATTTCGAGAAGGACACCGACCACAAATAGTCGGGCGGGGCGGCTGTGGGTGCACGACAAATTTGTTCGTGCGCCCTTCTTCCCGAGGATCGCCGCTGACAGCGGCTCCTGCAGCCCCTGACCCCGTGATTCGAGGTTTGCAGGAGCGGCTGTTAGCCGCGACCGGGCGCGGGGATGTGGGGGAGACCAACTTTTTGTCGCGCACCCGGCGGGTGTGTCCCCGATGGTTTTGCTTGCGCTTTCCATGCTCCAGAGGGCATCATGCCCATTCACCCATGAATACAGAAGATTTTCAGAGTTACGTTGCGTCGGGACGGCTCACCCAGATCCAGGTAAAAAAATTGGTCCAGCTTGCGCCCGGCGCGTATTGCATTCATCGGAGCTGGGGATTTGGAAAAATCCAGTCGCATGACCTCGTGCTGGGCCAGATCCTGATTGATTTCACGCAAAAGCCCCAGCACCCGATGCAGCTCGCGTACGCAGCCGAGTCGCTCACGCCCATCGCCGCCGACCACATCCTCGCACGGAAGTCGTCCGACCTCGCAGGGCTGAAGGCCCAGGCCGCCAAGTCCCACGTGGAAGTGGTCCGCTGTTTTGCCACAAGCTTCGGCGAGACGGCCCTTGCGGAACGCCTGGAATCCGTCTTGTGCGGCGACGTCATTCCCGCCGCCGACTGGAAAAAATGGCTGAGCTCGGCCAAGCGCGCATGCAAAAAGGACGGGCTGGTCTCATGGCCCACCCGAAAGAACGAGCCCATCCGCATCCTCAAGAAACCGGAAACTGCAGCCGACACCCTGCGCGAGCAACTCCAGAAGGCGCGTTCGCTTTCCGACCTGCTCGTCGTGGCGGAGGAAGTGCTCAAGAAGGTCGGCAAGTCGGCTGACTTGAAGACCTTGACCCCTGAAATTGTGAGGTCTCTCGACGAGCATATCGCGACAAGCCGGGACAAGAATCCATCCGTGCTCATCGAAGCCATCTGGATCCGCGACGACCTTCTCAAGCTGGGCGAGGCCCAGGGTGCGACCGTCAACATCCAGTCGCTCGTGCAGGAAGTCCACAACCTTCACAAACTCGTCTCCGATCTTTCCCATCACCGCCAGCGCCACCTGCTGCCCATCATCAAGCAGACATTTCCGGACTGGGAAAAGCGCATCAAGGAGCTGATCCCCACCTCCGGAGGCAAACTGCTTGGCGAGATCGTTGATTTTCTCACGGCCGAGGGCAAGGCGGAGGAGCTGGCCACCATGTTTGAGCGCGTGATGCGCGAGCACCGGGCCGGCCCCGAGCTCATGCTCTGGCTTTGCAAGAACCGCGAGGAGCCGTCCTACGCCAAGTGGCTGCCCTCGCTCATCAACGGCCGCTTCCTTTCCTCCATCCTGCACCAGCTTGAAGTGGCGGCGCTGGAAGCGGGCGGGCGGCGCAAGAACCCGCTGTCCGAGCAGTTGCTGACCGACCAGACCCTGATTGCCGACCTCGTGCGCGGATGCGACGCGGAGGAGACGCGCGACCTCGGAAAATCCATCCTGCTCAATCCCGCGATCGAGGAGCTCGACAAGCGCTCGCTCATGGCGCGGCTCATCAAGGTCTCGCCCTCCGTTCAGTCCCTTCTCGTGAGCAGTCAGCACTCGCAATCCGAGGCGCTGCTCGTCTCGTGGGAAAGCCTCGAGCGCCGCAAGACGGAGTACGAGGAGATCATCAACAAGAAAATTCCCGAGAACTCGAAAGAGATCGCCATCGCCCGCAGCTATGGCGACCTGCGGGAGAACCACGAATTCAAGGCTGCCAAGGAAATGCAGACGGTCCTCATGCGAATGAAGGCTGAACTTGAGCAGATGCTTTCCCGCGCGCGCGGCACGGATTTTTACAAGCCCGACACCTCGAGCGTGAGCATCGGCACACGCGTCGTCCTGCAGCCGCTCGACGCGGGCGAGGAAATGACCTTCTGCGTCATGGGCGCGTGGGACAGCGACCCGGAAAAGGGAGTGATTTCGTACCAGACCGCCCTCGCCACCGCAATCCTTGGCAAGAAAGAGGGCGAGACGGCCTCCCTGCCTGGCGAGAAGGGCGAACGCCGTGTCCGCGTTGTCCACATCGAGGCGGCCGTGAGCGAGAGCGAGATGACCGAGAAGGCCGATGAGGCGGAGACTGCAGCCCATTAGGTTTCGCCATCATCCAAACGCACAGGGTTTCCATGACAAGGATCCAGTCCACCCGCGCGCGTGAAATCCTGGATTCCCGCGGGAATCCGACGGTGGAAGTGGAGATGACCCTCTCTTCCGGCGCAACGGGCCGCGCGGCGGTGCCCTCAGGCGCCAGCACCGGCGAGCATGAGGCATGGGAGTTGCGCGATGGCGATCCGCGGCGTTACTCGGGCAAGGGCGTCCGCAAGGCCGTGGACAACGTCCATAAAAAAATCGCGCCCTCCCTTGTGGGATTCGACGCGATGAACCAGCCCGCGCTCGACGCTCTCCTCCTCCAGCTGGACGGCACGCCCAACAAATCAAAGCTCGGCGCCAATGCCCTCCTGGGCGTTTCGCTTGCCGCCGCCCACGCCACGGCTTCCGCGATGGGAATCCCGCTCTTCAAATACCTTGGCGGTCCGAACGCCAGGGTCCTGCCCGTGCCGATGATGAACATCCTCAATGGCGGCGCTCATTCCGACGCCCCTGTGGACATCCAGGAGTTCATGATCACGCCCAATGGGGCCTCTTCCTTCCGCGATGCCCTGCGCATGGGTGCCGAAATCTTCCATGCACTCAAGGGCGTGCTCAAAGGCCGCGGCCTCTCCACCGCCGTCGGCGACGAGGGAGGGTTCGCTCCCCGCGTGAAATCCAATGCCGACGCCCTCGAGGTGATCGCCCTCGCCGTGAAAAAAGCCGGCTACAAACTCGGCAAACAGGTCTTCATCGCGCTCGATCCCGCCGCGAGCGAATTTTACGACGCGTCGAAAAAGCGCTACGTTTTCAAAAAATCCGACGGCTCCTCGCGCACCTCGCAGGAAATGATCGGATTTTACAAGGACCTGCAGAAAAAATTCCCGATCATCTCCATCGAGGACGGTCTTGCGGAAAACGACTGGGATGGATGGAGGAAACTGACCGATGCCATGAGCCACGACACGCAGCTCGTGGGTGATGACCTGTTCGTGACCAACACGGAATTTTTGAAGAAAGGGATTGATCTGGGGGTTGCCAATTCGATCCTGGTGAAAGTCAACCAGATCGGGACGCTGACCGAAACGCTGGACGCCATCGAGATGGCTCATCGCGCAGGTTACACGGCGGTGATCAGCCACCGTTCCGGCGAAACGGAGGACACGACCATCGCCGACATTGCCGTGGCCACCAACGCCGGCCAGATCAAGACGGGATCCCTCTGCCGCTCCGACCGCGTCGCCAAATACAACCAGCTCCTTCGAATCGAGGAGGCACTCGGTGCCCAGGCCGTCTTTGGAAAGACGTGACCACGCCCCGCATCTCGTGGCTTGATTCAGAATCTTCCTTCAGCTAATTCGTACACGCAGTACATGGACCTGACACGCATCACAGCCGTTGTGGACGCCCTCATCGGTGGCTTGATGTCCGTCTTTTCAAAAATCTACAACCGCCTCACGGGACATCAACCGACAGCCGATGAGGTGGAAGTGGTGGTGGACGAGGAGAAATTGAAAAAACGGCGGATCATCAGCATCGTCGCCACGTTCGTCATCTTTGGCTCCTTAAGCTCCATATTTTTCACCGAGTGCGAAAGGACGCCCCGCCCGAACATGGCACCGATGATTGCTCTTGGCAATGCGATGGGGCGTGAGACCGCAAGAATGATTGAGAACAAGGGCGGCGTCGTCCTGGTGGTGATGGACACCCCGCACCAGTCGGCGCTGAGCGACGTCCAGATCAAGGCTTTCCTGAAAAACATCGGCGAGCATGGGGAGATCACGTTGCTCGGCACCGAAAAAGTTTCCATGACCCAGGGGCGCCCCCTCGACCCCAACGGATTCTCCTCCGAACTGTTCTTCTCCATCCTCGAAAAATATCCCAAGGCGGCAGCAATCGTCTCCTTCATGGGACCTCCCAATCTCACGGATGAGGACATTGAAAAACTCCCCCAGGCCGGCCCAAAGATTGCCGTGACATCCTTCTTCCCGGTTCGCTTGAAGAAACTTTTTGACGCCCACGTGCTCCACCTGGCAATCACCCGCAGGATGATGCGCAGGCCCACCCCCGCATCAACTGTCCAGACCCCCCAGGAACAATTTGACCAGCAGTACGAAATCATCACAACAGACAACGCCTCCGACCTCATGTTCTGACCATGGATCGAAATTCGATCATCCAGGATCAGTGCTTGTAACCGTGCTCCGCCAGCAGCCCCATGTCGGCGGCCGGCTTCAGGAAATTGATGAATGTGCGATACACCATGGCGTAGGGTTTCCCCTCGTGGATGGGCGTGCGAAAGGATTCGGTGTCGAGGAAGGCCTCCACGGATCGCATCCCGGCCTCGATGTATCTGCGGTCGCCGGTGATTTCATAAGCGTAGGCGATGGGATCGAGCGAAAGGGAATATGCCCCGAAAATTCCACTGCGCGGCATCCCCATGTGGCCGGGTGCCCACATGACATCCCGTTGCGTCCAGTTGGTCGAAGGACGGCGTGAGCTTTGAATCGCCCTGTCCACAAACGCCAGAACCCACCGCCGCACCGGCGCGGCTTTCTTCTCACCCCGATGAACCTCCAGGTACTGCCTCGCACCCAGCATGATGGATGCGAGCGCGAAGTTGAATGACGGGATGTCGTCGGGAATGCCGCATTTGATTTCACGATCGAGCAACTCCCTCGCATAATCGTCAAACCGTTTCAACCCACTGGCTTCATAGGCGCAAATCATCGTGAGTATCCCCCACCCGATCTCGCGGTTCAGCCCGCTGCAGATCTCCCCCATGATCGGATCCTCCAGGTTTTCAATGGTCTTGTCCGCCAGCGCGATGATGACTTCCAGCGCGTCCGGATCGCCCGTCAGCATGTAATACTGCGCCAGTCCCTGCGTCCAAAAATGCGACGGGTAGGCGCCCGTGCTCGTGTGGCGCTCGCTGTGCGCGGGCTGCGCCCGGTTCAGCCAGCGATGGTCGGAGTAATGCAGGAAATCCACGTCGATCGTGTGGCGCGACCACCAGCAGAGCTTTTCAAAAAGCGACATGTTGCCCGTGCGCAAATATTCCGTGCCGATGGCGTAGATCACGTCGTACTCGTTGTTCACCCACACCACCTCGAAATCATCGAGGCAATTGTGCTTCGTCGCCGGATGATGCATCCCGGTTGAAAAATAACGCCGTCCGCCATCCTCGCCGCGCACCCGACGGATGCGGTTGCCCACCGGGATGTACGTGGACTGGTAACCGCTGTCCGGCGTGTCGCCAAGGTCGAAGAAAGTGGCCACGCTGTTCAAGCCGTACGACATGATGCCCAGCCATTGCTCGAAACGCGGGTAAAGGTCCGGGCGGTACGGCAACACGCGTCCCTGGTCGAAAAAATCCGCCTCCCCATAAACCTCCTGCGGAATTTGCGCGCGCCATACATTCCGAAGTTGCTCCGTGGCGGCGATCGCCACCTCCTGGCTTGCGGGCGGGCCCTTGTCCGAAAACGCCACGCGAACCGTGACCTGCCGGCTGCGCCCCTGCTGGAGCGCGAGCACCCCCGCCCACCCGGGCCAGATTCCGAACCGCGCCGTGTCGCCCTCGAGCACAAGGGACTTCGGGCGCAGAAGGTGAAAATCATCCATCTCCACCTGCATCGCCCGGCGGCCATCCGACACCACCGCCCAGCTGTCAATCTTGTCGCAGGGCGGATTCAGGTAAAACGGATAATCCACCGGATCACCAAGCGCGGGATAGTTCCGCACGTGGGTGGACGACTTCACGTCATCCACCGCAATATCCAGCGGCTGCGGCGTGGTGACCATCCGTCCAAGCATCGAAAAAAGCCCGTGACTCTGCTGGTACACCGTGTGCCGCGCATCGCACGCCCCAGCCAGGCGCAGCTCCAGTTCCATCGAGCACACATCGTGAAAATCCTTCCCGCGCTGGAGATTGAAAAACGTGCATGCAAGCGAGAATCCCTCCACGCCGGCAAGAAATTCAAAGCGCAATCGAAAATCAATGAATCGCTCCTTCTCCAGCAAACATCCGCCCTTCAACGTCACCACCGCGCGCAAGGGCCCGTCGGTTTCAACCTCCGCCTTCACCCCACGATCCGCCGTCGCCACAAACGCACGCTGCGCTCCATCGGTGACGCGAAACTCAATCCCACGCTCCCCGATCATTTCCCGCCCACCCAGGCGGATGGACTGCACGAGGCCGGGCCCACCCAGCGTGGCATCCAGCCGTCCCGTGGAAACATGAACACTCTTCTCTCCCTTGCGAACAATGCGGATCGCTTCTTTTACCGGGACCGCACGTGAGGAACCTCCCACCGTCGCCTCGCAAATGCCTCCCCGCGAGGGAAAGGTGAGATGCAGCACGCGCGCCGAGCCATCCGCCCACCGGGTTAAAAGTTCCGACTGGACCGGCACCGCCGCCCCTTTTGCATCCTTCATGGCCACGCGGGGAATCCCGCGCGCCACGCCCCGCTTGAGGGGAATGGAAACCCGCGCGTAGGAATGCTTCAACGAATCAGCGGGTGACGCCGTTACGGAAATAGGAATGACCCTGGTCTTCAAAATCATGAGGGAGTTTTGGCTCCCAGATCATCCACCGCGGTGTGCTGAACGGCCAGGATGCCGCCGTCCAGCGTGATGTGCTGCCCGGTCATGTACTGCCCTTCGTCACTGACCATGTAAAGGACCGCATAACCGCATTCCTCGATGGTGCAGAACCGCCCCTTGGGAACATTCCTGCCGATCATGTTGAACGTGGCATCGTCCCCGGCAAGCTTTCGCACCAGGGGAGTATCCACCAGGCCCGGACAAAGCGCGTTGACGTTGACGGAATCCTTGAAAGTCTGGACTGCAAGGGACCGGGTCATCATCAGCAACGCGCCCTTGGAGGTGTCGTAACAAGGCGAGCCGCGCTCGGCGGCGAACGAATTGGTCGAGGCCACGAGCACGATGCTCCCCTTCTGTTTCAATTCCCGACAGTGATCAATCACCCGCTTCGACATGAAAAACGTGGCTTTGACATTCAGGTTCATCGTGCTGTCGAACGTCTCCTCGTTCAGCCGATCCCATCCGCTGTCAAAAAAAGAGCCGGCGTTGTTGACCAGGATGTCAAACCGCCCGAAGGCCTTGAGGGATTCCTGAAACAGCCTCTCGCGATCCTTCGCCTGGCTGACGTCGGCCGGGATGAAAATCGCGCGGTTTCCGTGGGACGAAAGTTCTTTCAGCAATTGGTCGAGATCGGGCGGCGTCTTGCGGCCGTTCATCACCACGTTGGCCCCGGCGCGGGCCAGGACCTGGAGGATGCCCAGGCCGATTCCAAAGGTGGAGCCGGTCACCAATGCCGTCTTGTTCTTGAGGGAAAACATTCCGGCACGATACCGAAGATCACGAGGGTGTCAACGCCCGGCCGATGGCGGTTTTGATGCCGGATGGAAAAGGTTTGGCGAACGGGCCTGCACATGCTTTGAAGTATCGGCATGCCGCCGAGCCGCCAGTTCAAGGAAAACGTGGTCGTCGGGGGATGCTTCACGCTCAGCCTCGTCGCATTTCTCCTGGTGCTGGCCGCGTTCCAGCTCTGGTATTTCCTGCCCGTGTTCGTCATCGGCTGGGCCTTCGTGCTCTGGCAGAGCGTCCGCCTTGGGGTGTGGAAGACGCGGAAGGCAGGGGAGGAAAAGAAGGAGCCTCCTGAAAAGGGATGATCCATCCCATGCGGCCGCGTCTGCACAACTGAATGTTCTGGATTACCGCACCCCATTTCTGGATTCTAGCCGGCCATGACTTTTCTCCGGTACATCTGGCTTTCGTGCAGCGGGTTCCGCACGTATGTTGAATTTCTCGACCTGCCGATGTGGCGCGCCCTGGGTTATTGGGCGATGCTCTCGGCGATCCTCGGAGCGGTTGCCCTCTTCAATGCCATCGAATTCTTTGAAACCGGATTTCCACCCGTGGTCGAGAGCGCCGAGAAATATCTGCCCGAATTCAGCCTCTCCAACGGCGTTGCGTATTCCTCGCTTCCCCAGCCCTACTTTTCCAACACCAACCAGTTCCCCATGATCCTGGACTTGAAGGACACGCTGAAAACCGTGGAAAAAGACTTTCCCGCCGGCATCGTCATCCGCAGAAACGAGATGATATTCTGGAAGGAGGGTTATCCCACGTTGAAACAACGCTGGATGGGACTGCCGGACGGCACTGTGAACCGTGCCTACCTGGAGGAGATCCAGCGTGAAACGCTCATGGCCACCCCCATTGTGTTCGTGCTCTTCTGGCTGGGCATCCTGCTGGTGGGATTGCTCCAGGCATTCTTCTTCTCGTCGCTCTCCGGCTTCATGGAGCGCACCCTGGCCCCGAACTTCACATTCCCGCAACTGTTCAACATCGCCATTTTCTCCCTGACGCCGGGCTGCATCATCATCGCGACCTACGGGACCATCCGCTTCAACCATGTCAATTACGGCCTGGTCTATTTCATGTGCTACACCATTTTCTTCATCCTGGCTTCCAACGCCTGCCGCATGAAACTCCGCCCCGAGGGCAGCGAAGGGGCCGAGGAGGATTGAGCCGGCGCAAAAGTCCATGATTTTCTGTTGCCTTCAAGATCGGGAAAAGATAACAGGAAAGAACGGATGAAGCTGAACACCGTCCTCATTTTCGGCGCGCCCGGCAGCGGCAAGGGCACCCAGGGAAAAATCCTGGGCCAGGTGCCGGGTTATTTTCACTGCGCGTGCGGCGATGTCTTCCGAAGCCTCGACCTCTCCAGCGAAGTGGGGCGCATCTTCCTCGAATACTCCAGCAAGGGCGCGCTCGTCCCCGATGAATTCACCGTCCGCCTCTGGCACAACGCCATCGAGGGCATGACAAGCACCAAGCGCTTCGACCCCTCGCGCGACACCCTCGTGCTCGATGGCATCCCGCGCAACGTGCAGCAGGCAAAAATCATGACCGACCGCATCGAGGTGAAAAAACTGTTTCACCTCACCTGCCCCGACCGCAGCAAACTCGTCGAGCGCCTCAAGCGCCGCGCGCTCAAGGACAACCGCCTCGACGACGCCAATGAGGAAACCATCCGCACCCGCCTCGATGTCTATGAAAGCGAGTCGCGTCCCATTCTGGATTATTATGGCAAGGACCTTACCGTCACCGTGGACGCCACGCAGCAGCCGATGAAAGTCCTCAGCGCCATCCTCGCGGCGCTGTAACCACGCGCTGTCCGGATTCGGAGGTAGGGCGCGATCGCCGAGCGCGCCGTCGTTCTCATTCGAAATCACATGTTCGCATTCCATGAGCCACCACATCGGCGCGCTCGGCGATCGCGCCCTACCTTCAGCAATGTTCTGAAAGAGTATATCGTCCGCAATAAGAAGGTTTGACGGTTTTCAGGCGGAGCGGCTACGCTGTGATTTTCCATCACACAACAAGGAAATTCCCATGGCCAAAGCATCTGCCTCTGATAAAAACACCGACGAACATTCCAAAGCCGCCGCCACCCGCAGTCGGGAACTCGATGCGGCGCTGAGTTCCATCACCAAGCAGTTCGGCGACGGCGCCATCATGCGCCTCGGCGATGGGCACGCCAAGATCCCCATCCAGGTGATCCCCACGGGCTCGCTTACGCTCGACATCGCGCTGGGCACCGGCGGTGTTCCCCGCGGACGCATCGTCGAAATCTACGGCCCCGAATCCTCGGGCAAGACCACGCTCATGCTCCACATCATCAAGAACGCACAGACCACCGGCGGACTCGCGGCGTTCATTGACGCCGAGCATGCCATTGACACCGCCTACGCCACCCGCATCGGCGTGAACATGAAGGACCTTCTCCTCTCCCAGCCCGGCTCGGGCGAAGAGGCTCTCACGATCGCGGAGACGTTGATCCGCTCGAACGCCCTCGACGTCATCGTCGTGGATTCCGTGGCGGCCCTCACGCCGCGCGCCGAACTCGAAGGCCAGATGGGCGACGCCACCGTCGGGGCCCAGGCGCGGCTCATGTCGCAGGCCATGCGCAAATTGACCGGCGCCCTCCACAAGTCCAAGACCTGCCTCCTCTTCACCAACCAGATCCGCGAAAAAATCGGCGTCATGTACGGCAGCCCGGAAACACAGCCCGGCGGCAGGGCCCTGAAATTCTACGCCTCCGTGCGGCTCGACATCCGCCGCAAGGACCAGATCAAGGACCCGGTGGGAACCGTCGTCGGCAACCACGTCAAGGTGAAGGTCGTCAAAAACAAAGTCGCGGCGCCATTCACGGAATGCGAATTCGACATCCTCTACAACGAGGGAATTTCCAGGGAGAACTCCGTTCTCGACCTCGCCACGGAGATCGACGTCGTCGAGAAGAAAGGCGCGTGGCTCGCCTTCGGTGGCGAAATGATCGGGCAGGGACGCGAGGCCGCCAGGCTTTTCCTCAAGGAAAACCCGCCCATCACCGAAAAAATCGTCGCCGCCATCCACGCCAAACGCCTCGCCCCCAAGGAAGCCGAAGCCGCGCAAGCCGCATCCAAAGCGAAGGCATAAAGCTCCCGATTTTCGGAGGGTTTCGCGCAAAGACGCAAAGGCGCAAAGTTTGGAAGAGGGGACTCCGAAGAGCAGCAAAGCGTGCCATCGCGGTGGAAAGCGCTGCTTTCCACCGCGATGGCACGCTTGGGACCGTGGCTCCGGAACAGCTTACAGAAACTTTGCGCCTTTGCGTCTTTGCGAGAACCTTCCGAAATTCCACATCATCGGCAGCCGGCTGCGCTCTTGCGATCGCAGCTACTTTTTAGCATCTCGCGCAACGCGGAATCCCTGGTTGGGGAATGACGCCTTCCTGTTCATCTGTCCGATATCCACGAGGTTGAAAAACGAGCACGTGCCGCTCGAGCACCACCACGATCCGCCACGTCCCACGCAGGCATTTTTCGAATGCACCCAGGCCGGCATCGGGTCGCTTGTGCAATACTCGAACACGTTGCCAACCACATCGTACAAGCCCCACTTGTTCGGCGGAAACGAACCCACCGGCGCCGTGTAAAGAAATCCGTCCTCCATCGTGTTCTTCGCGTGGGTCTTTCCCTGCCAGAAATTCGCCATCGGTTTTCCCTTGGGCATCTTTTCGTCGCCCCACGGATAAAGGGTGTCACTGCCCGCGCGCGCCGCCGCCTCCCATTCATCAAGCATCGGCAGACGGACTCCCGCCCACCTGCAATAAGCCTCCGCATCCGTGGCGCTGATCTGCGTGACGGGATGATCCATCTTGTCCTCGATACCCGGTCGCTCAGGCCCAAATGGAAAACGCCAGTACGCCCCCTTCGTCGGCGTCCACTCCCAATCCATCATCCCTTCGTGAAACGAAGGCGCCTCGCCATTCTTCTCGGCATCCGTCACATATCCGGTCGCCTTCACAAATCGTGCAAACTGCGCATTGGTCGTCTCGGTCGTGGCGATTTCAAATGCCTTGAGTTTCACCGCATGACGCGGATTGCGCCGGTGTTCTTTTTCGCCAAGAGAATATGTTCCGGCTGGAACGCGCACAAACACATGCCCGTTGTCGGGTGTTTCAGAAGCCAGAGGTCTTTTGCACATCTGGAGCGTGATGGCTTCAGCCAGATCGATTTTAGAATCGGTATTGCACATCTGCTGCATGGGGGGTTCGGCGAGATCGATTTTCGGAATCGACGCCGCGACCGGTGCCTTGGGCTCGCTCAGGAGAAGGATGGCGGTGATCATCAACACGGCCAGAAGGGCTGCCGCACCGGCGAGCTTCAACGCCATGGAAGTTCGGTTCACGTTCATCGCATGATCGGACGGGGCGACATCCCGGTCACCCCCTTGCGCTGCTTCTCCGGAGTCTTGGCCAGATAATCGCTCGCCCAGCTCCGGATGGTTTTCGAGAGTTCGGGCGTAAGGGGTACCGTGCAACCATTTCCCATAAAGTAGCGGCACGGGATATTGTAAATCGGGTCCACCCTGCAGAAGTCAAATTCTCCCTTTTCAATGCGCCCCTTCAACTCCCTTTCCGTCATGTTTTTCAAGAGATCGTCCCGATTCTGCTCAATCCACTTCTTGTGTTTGCCTTCCATCTCGGATTTCAAAAGCGGTTCGTAGCGTTCCTGCCGAAGAATGGCGAAGATGGTGCTCAGGATTGCGGAACGGAGGTCGGCAACCTGACTTGGCACAGAATCATAAACATCCTTGCGAGGAGGAGTCCGTTGAATCGCCCCCTGCTTTTCCTCCACGGCGTCCAGCAACCGGACCATCGAAGGCAGCGCCTCCACGCCGTTGAGATCAATGAGCATCATCATCTGGCTTTCATAATCGTCCTCCATCTTGTGGACCATCACGTTCAGGGCAAACTCTTTGCGCTGGAGTATGACCTCAAAATTCTGAATAATGACGGCGATCACAGATTCCCTCGCGTCGCGCAGGCGCTTGAAATCCTTGACGGCGATAAATCCATCCCAGCGATGAAATCCGCAAAGGCTCACCTCTTCCGCTGGCAGGGTGGGCGCCCCGCACATTTGAGTGTAAGCCACGGGATGTTCCATGATTTCCTGGATCAACTTCTTCGCCCCGGCCCGCTCCTTCTCCGAAACCGGAGCCGCCTGCGCGTTCCATGTGACCCACAGGAGCGCCACGGCGAACAACCCGCGCGATGGAAGAAGGGACGCCATGAGGTATTGCCAGGCAAACGATTTCCCATTCGCAGGCTGACTCCTAATCTAACCCGTTTGTGATGGAATTCAAGCGGCTTGGCCCGACCTTGAACGAGAGACGAAGAGCGATATCGGCTGATCGCTGAATGCTGAATGCTCCCCTCAAAGAGGTGTCCGCAGCCCCTCCGCCCGGGCGAGTTTTTTCTGGTTGGCGTCGAAGGTCAGAAACTCTCGCGCGCCCAAATGCAGGGATGTGGCCAAATGGAGGAGATCGAAACCGCGATATCCATTGGCAAGGGTCTCCCCAATCAGCCTTTCACGGTTCCCTGCATGATGAGAAAGCAGGGCCAGAAGTTCCTCGCGCCGCACACGATGGCAAGGTCTGACTTCTTGCCTCCACTCCAGAAAAGATAGAGTGACCCGTTTTGCACAACAAACCGGACGTCAGCAAACCGCACCGTTACGGGGGTGGCAGAGGGTTTCCATCTGCTCCGGGGGAGGACAAAGCCCTCTTCCTGCATTTGCACCTTCCCCCAAAGAACCTTCTTTCCCGCCTTGATCTCGGAAAGGAGGTGTCGGGCGACGTGAAGGGAAACCTCGTCCCTCAATTTGTCCAAATCGGCATCCGCTCCGCGAACACTAGCGGAATAACGAATCTTGATTTTTCTGGGCTCGCATTCAAACACCATGGACAACGAGGTGCCCGCATAGACGCCGTGGTAGTACGTTTTGGTCATCTTGTGGGTAAATGCGGTCATCTCCTCATAACGCAACTCGCGCTCCGAAAACATGGTCTTTCGAAAAATCCCCTTCTCATGGCACCTCAAGACACAGCGCTCCCCCATTCGCATCAGAAAAATCATGCCCGTGAATGAGGCCGCCTGGGGCAGGAGCGTGATGGTCCAGTCAACCAAGGCATTGGGAGGGCCCTTGAAACCGAAAAGCCATTCTCTCAGTCCGGCGGAAATTCCAAAACCGATGAGCCATGCCGCAAACAAAACCAGCATCCAGGAGACAACCTTCAACCAGCCCAGCTTCGGACCAAGCAGCATCTTGCTAAACAATACACGCCCCAGATTTCCCGATGCGAAAGATGCCTCTCGCGTCCGGTTCTGCGCCTTCAGGGCGTTCCTGACAATCTCCATCAGAACATGGATGTTGGAACTTGTTGAAGGAAACGCAACGCAAGGCTCCTGTTCCCCTTTTCTATAAAACCCCACTTTCCCGTCAAACTCGCCCACAAAATCAATCTGCGTCAGGGAAAGCACTTCGTTTCGATCCGGGACGGCCAGGCCAGCCTTTGACAACACCCAGCCCTGGCCGCGAAGCACCCTTCCCCGTTCCGCAAACACCGTGAAAACCGTTGCGCATTTCGAAGCCAGGAATTGATGGAGATCAAGTAGCGGGTCCGTCGCTGAAAGCAGGGTTCGCGATTCCAATCCCATTCGAAACGTTTCGGTGGCGAGCTTCAATTTGCGATCCATCCCCGCACCACTTCGGACGCCCGGATATTCCGCCAGGCGGAGATCACGGATTTCCAGCACGTGCATCCTCGTCCTGCGTTTTGCCCGGACAAATTCGACGCCGTGCTCAAACATCAAGACAGAAACTTTGCGAAATCTAAGAATAAAATAAGTTACCACCACCACCAGGAACGTGAGAATGCTTCCACTGAGCCCAACAGCAAGCCCATCATCCATGGACCGGATTTTTGATATGATCACACCGACGATGATGGATCCCACGATGCCCCCCACGAAGGCGATCGCGAACGAGGTTTCCGGAACCAGGACGTAAAAACTGAATGACCCCGTTTGCGACCCAAACAAGCTTTCGTCGTCAACTCCATCCGACGGGGGTGCTGCCGAAGCTTTCGGGCTGGAAACGCCGGCTGTGCCCCCCTTTCCAAGAACTTCCGAATCCGGTTTCCAACGCTCCATCCCCTCACTCTTTTGATTTGTATTTGGGCAGTCAAGAGCATTTCCTGACGGCCGGGTGAGCGGCGCCCAAAGTGAATTGACTTTGCCAGAAAGGGAGTCCAAGCAGGAGGCATGTCGGTCGCCCACGCCCTCATCCTCGTTGGTTTCCTGTCTCTTTTCCGAATGGAAACGGTCGCAGCCGCTCCGACGGACGAGTCGGAAATGGTGCACGGAACCGACCAGTTTGAATTCGTCTATCGGGTGAAGCTGCCCAGGATCG
Source organism: Verrucomicrobiota bacterium (assembly GCA_023269615.1). Classification (GTDB taxonomy): domain Bacteria; phylum Verrucomicrobiota; class Verrucomicrobiia; order JABWAM01; family JABWAM01; genus JAHFSY01. The sequence goes on along the minus strand of JAHFSY010000006.1, from coordinate 66,822 downwards.
CCGGGGCTGGACGCCTGTGGATGCCACTTGCGAAATCGGATTCCTACCAGACCGTGAAGGTGAAGAAGATCACGGCTCCAGGGCGGTGGAAAAAGCTGGGTGATCGCGACTACGGCAATGACATCCTGTTCCTAGCTCCGGGCTCGGACGAGAGCGACGGGATCATCGAGGTAACATATCAGGTGAAGCGCCTTGAAAAGACCTCCTACGATGATGACAAGGCTTCCGATCCGTCCCGTTATCTGCGTCCGGACCACCTCGTGCCGGTGAATAAAACCTTTCGCGGCCTCGCGCTGGAAGCGGTGCGAGGGAAGAAGGGAGACCTGGAGCGTGGGCGGGCGCTTTACGACCATGTGCGGCAGCGCATGCGTTACGATAAAAGCGGCACGGGATGGGGCTATGGTGACGCCGTCCATGCCTGCGAAGCCCGGGCCGGAAACTGCACGGATTTTCACGCCTACTTCATCGCACTCGCACGCGCCGCCGGCATTCCCGCGCGCTTTGAGATTGGCGCCACGATTCCGGCCGACAAGAACGACGGGGTCATTGGGGGCTATCATTGCTGGGCGGAATTCCTTGCGGACGGGCGCTGGATTCCAGTCGATATCAGCGAGGCGGCAAAACATCCAAAAATGGCGGCTTACTATTTTGGCCACCATCCCGCCAACCGTTTCGAGTTCAGCACGGGGCGCGATTTGGTCGTGGAACCAGGACCCGCCGGAGGAGCGATCAATTTCCTGGTTTATCCAGTTCTCGAAGTGGATGGGAAAACCGTGAAGACGGAAACCGAGTTCACGTTCCGTCGCACGAACGATCCGCACGGTTCCTGACCGTCGCGATTCCGGGCAACGGCGACCACTCCCAGGACGGAATTTTAACCCTGCTTTTTCAAGTCGGTGCAGGAAATGGGAATTTTCCCTTTGAATGATTCTACTTGAACCAAAACCTGATCGCCAACGACCTCAAGGACTTTCACAGTGATTCCAACGTTGACCCCGACGCTTCCGTGTTCCATCGCAAGGTTGCAGGCTTTCACAATCGTCGCTCGATTCGGGTGGGCGGCCTGTTCTCCGGCGGCCGCGTTTGGATTCGCATCGGTGTTTTGTTTCGCAGCGCGCGATTCTTGCTCAGCCTTCTCCTGGAAATCGCGCTGTTTGGCCGCGGCAAATTTGGCGGAAAGACTGCCCGCTGTGGAAGGACTCTTTGCTGGTTGAGAGCGGGACCCGCTCCCCGTAGACGGTCCTCACCTTCCACGAAGGCTGGCCGGCATCCCTACCACGCCACACCAGATGACCAATGCCAGAAACATTCTTATTTTGAGGAGGTCCATGGTCTGAGTGGAAATGAATTATCTGACGAACCTGATTGAGAATCGTTATAATGGTGAAAGTTCAAAGTCAAACATATACGCAGAGCGTAACAGTTTATTCCAGCCGTCAGGTTGACAAATCGAGGGTCTTCTGCGAGTGTTTACCCGTCACTGAACCGAGAGCGGCATTCATGAAACCGGGAAGCAAACAATTCTTGAGCACCTTCGGCCTGGCCTTCACGGCCGGCATGCTCTTTGCGGGAGCTGGCGATGAGTTTTCCGCTCCGGTGAAAATCGAGGCGGGTGGAAAGCCGATCGATCTCGGCAGCGAGATCGGGCACGCAGCGCCTTTTGTTGCCGATTTTGATGGAGACGGAAAATTCGACCTGCTCGCGGGTGAATTTCGCGGCAGGCTGCGCATCTACCGGAACGAAGGCACCAATGAGAAACCTTCCTTTGGCAGCTTCAGCTACCTCAAGGCCGGGGGCGCGGACGCCAAAGTTCCAACTGGGTGATGCGTCGGCTTCAGTCCACAGTTTGTGGACTTCGATAACGACGGGAAGCCTGATGTCTTGACGGGTTCCTATTCGCCAGGCGAGCTGTACCTTTTCCGCCAACAAGCAGACGGGCAATTCGCCGCGGGCGAAATCTTGAAGGATTCCAAGGGCAGTCCGATCAAGCAGACGGCTGCCGTGCCTTTTTCCGTGGATTGGGATGGCGACGGCGATCTTGATCTTCTGGTTGGCAACATCCAGGGAAAGGTGTTTTTGATTCCGAACGAAGGAACCCGCGAAAAACCCGCCTTTGGCCAGGCCCAGCCCCTGCTGCCGAGTGGAAAACTCATGGTTTCCGGCGATGCGGGCCCCTGTGTGACGGACTGGGACGGAGACGGGAAACCAGACCTTCTTGTCGGAGCGGGAGATGGAAGCGTGTCGTGGTTTCGCAACATCGGCGAGAAGGGGGCACCCAAGCTGGATGCCCCGGTGATTCTTCTAAAACTTCCCGAAGGGAGCATCCGCGCAAAAATCTGCGTGACCGATTGGAATGGCGACGGTCGCATGGATCTCCTCGTCGGCGATTTTGCCAGTTCATCCGGTGCAAACACGGAATATCACGGCTGGGTCTGGCTCTATCTTCGCAAGGCCGCAAACGTCGCCCAAGGATCAACACCTTCTCCCTGAAAGAGAATTCATTTCTTCCCTTGGTCCACCTTGGCTTCCTGATCAAGCTCCTTGAGGAGCGTGTCCACGGCTTCATCAAGCTCGGCCTCCTTGTAGCGGATGACTCCCTTGTGATCGAGGACATAAACCGTCGGCCAGCCACTGACGTTCCATTTGCTTGCAATCGGACCGTTCGGATTGCCTCCATCCCACCATGAGCGCCAGGTCATTTTTTCCCGCTCGATCGCCTTCTTGAGATTCTCCTTCGGATCGCTATTGATCCCAAGGATCACGAAGGGTTTGTCCTTCAGTCGTGCCACGAGCGACCGCTCGTGTGGGTACATGCCCCGGCAGGGGCCTCACCAATCCCCCCAGAAATCGAGCACCACAACCTTCCCTCGGTAGTCGCTCAGCTTGAAAGCCTTGCCATCAACATCCACCCCTTCGATTTCCGGCGCCACCTTGCCAATCGTCAGGTTGCGGATTTCAAACAATTCCGCTTTGGCAAAATCAGCAAGAGTGCGTTCACCGAACTTGATGTCGCCGTATTTTTCGATCACCTGCTCAAAAGATTTCTCGGCTTCCTCGGTTAGTTTTTTTGGATCGCTGTGCAGCATCTTTTCCACGCCATCCTTCCCATAATACCGCTCATGGCCAGCCAGGGAGGCAGGATTCAATTCCTTCAAGTAATGAGCCACGGCGGATTCATTTTTGAGAAATTGGCCCAGGCTCAAGGCCGCATAGCCTTTGGCTTCGTGGTAAGTGTTCTTCTCCAAAATTCCGCGGAGCAGTTGTTCGCTCATGGGAATCGGGAGATTCGTCAACAGTTCGCAGATCGGCCCGATTTTTTCATTTTGGATGTGGACGTCGGCAATGATTTTTAACGCCTTCTCGAACTCTGGGCCATGCTGCGTGTGAAGGATGACCCATTGGAGCGCGTCGAGGGCCAGCGGCTCCTTGGGATGTTTTTCGGCCAGCGCAAGAAAACGACCGGTATAGCTCTCGTTCCGTGGACACTTTTCATATGCCTTCGCTTTTGCTTCTTCTGTCTTGGCCTCGCCATAAACCTTGTAAAACTCCTGCATGGCGGCATCGTATTCCTTCACCAAGCTCTGATACTCCTCGGCAGGACCTGCCACGACATGTCGTGGAAACACGAAGGCCAGAAGGAGAAAGGACCCCGTCACCCACACGGCGTATCGTCCATGTTTCACGATCCTTCCATAGCACAAGCGTGGAGGAACAAAAGCCAAATTCTTTGCTTCATCGTTCTCTCAGGGCAACGGAGGGACACGCTCCGTCGTGTCCATTTGTGATCCATTCGTGACGTGGGTGGACACGACGGCCCGCGCTACGCCGCTCGCCGTCGCGACGAAGCGCTTTGGCGTAGTCGGATAGGCTTCGGCGAGGCGAGAGCGTGTCCCTTCGTTTTTTTAACAAGAAGCTCACCGGCCCGGCCGCAGCACGCGCCGGTCGCCCTGGCGCAGCGTGACGCCTTCACGGTCGAGACGCTCAAGCAACGGCACAAGAATTCTGCGGCTGGTTCCAACCGCCTGTCGCAGCTCGCTGACGGTCGCCGCCCGATGATCCACGAGGAATTTTTTGATGATGGCCGTCGCACGGGCAAAATTTTCCGCCAGCAGGACAGCTTCACCGCCGATCTCGGCTGCTTCACCGGTATCGAGCAGGAACCGCAGCGCCTGCTGCGTGACGGCGTCTGGTGCCAGTTCCTTCCGTGAAGGCGGGTCAAATGGTTTTGCCGCCAGAGCCGAGCGCACCCTGGCTCCTGCCGCCTGAAGGTGCGGCGGGAGTGCGGGCCGATGAGTCACCCGACGGATCGCCGCGCCAACGCGGATGAAGTCTTTGTTGCAAAGATCGTCAACCATCGCGTCAAACACATCCGTCGAATGAGCGTCGCTCCCCAGTTTCTGCCGCAGCGCGTTCAGGGACAATCCCGTCCGCTCCGGATGAACGCGGTGCTCTTCTTCGATCGCCTCAACCGCAATCCGCCGTTGCTTTTGCCACCATGAGGCATCCGCTGCCCATGCGCCGAAGCAGACAGCCTTGCCTTCCTTCGACAGTTGCGCGAGGACATCGGAAATTTCCACGGCGCTGAACCTCGACTTGACGAGCAGGGCGGACCGCTGGAGCGTGCCATCACGCGCGAGTTGGGAGATGATAAAAGCAGATGCCTGGTCCGGCGTTTCCGCCCTCCGTTTCAGAAATTTGTGGAGCATTTCGCCACGGACATGCTTTTGATCCGCATCGGGGTCAAGCACCACGCCTCCGGCCAGCGTGCGTTGCTCCGGCCAGTCGCGCACGATGAACCGGTCGCCCGCGAAAGCGAAGATGGGTGTGTCGAGATGCAGCAAGGCGACACTGTCTTGACCGGCGTTTAGCTCCTTTTGGCCCAGCAGATGAATGCGCGCCGAAACACGGCCGCTTCCATGATGGATGTGAACAAGCGTTCCATCCTTGAGCGGGCGCGCCGCCCCCGCCCTGCCCTCCAGCGGACGGGGCGATGTTTTCAGAAGCACTCCCAGCGTGGTGTTTGGCCCACCGAAATCGGCCCCTGTGATGACATCGCCCCGGTGGATACCTTCGTCGCCAACCGCGGAATGACCCTTCACGGAAACGGCAAGATCCGGGAGACTCAACGCGGTGCGCGTGCCTGGGCCAATGAACTCGACGTCACGGTTGTGGCTCTGGATGCCGCGGACGTGGGCCGTTTTGCCGGAAGGCTGGACCACCACCGCCTGGCCACGACGGAGGATCCCGCCCGTGAGCGTGCCGGTGACCACGGTGCCAACCCCGCGCAAGGTGAACACACGATCCACGGGCAGGCGCGGCTTGCCGATGTCGGGTTGAGACGGAGCGCCTTCCAGCACGCGGGCCAGCGCTGCTTTCAGCTCGTCAAGGCCGCGACCGTTGAGCACGGAGGTTCCGATGATCGGGGCATCGGCAATGGTCGTGCCGCGTAATTTTTCGCGGATGGCATCGACGATCGGCGCTTCGTCGCCTTGCGCCAGGTCCATCTTGGTGAGCGCGACCACGGCTCGCGTGACACCCAGATGAATGAGAATTTGCAGGTGTTCCTCGGTTTGAGGCATCCAGCCGTCATCCGCCGCCACCACCAGCAACGCGAGATCGATTGAGCCGACACCGGCCACCATGTTTTTGACAAAATCCTCGTGCCCGGGAACATCCACGATGCCCAGAGAGAGGAATGAGGGATGAGGGATGAAGGATGAAGGATGTGGACCGTCGGCTGATGGCTGATGGCTGACTGCTGATCGCTGATTGCTCATCGCTGCCGCTTGCAATTCCAGATGTGCAAAACCGAGGTCAATGGTGATGCCCCGCGCCTTCTCCTCGGGCAACCGATCGGGATCGGTGCCGGTCAGGGCTTTCACCAGGGCGCTCTTGCCGTGATCCACGTGGCCTGCAGTGGCCAGGATGAAATGGCGGGCGGTCATAAAGCTTGAACGACACCGATCAGGAAGGGGCCAAAGCAATCATCGTGGACGGGAGGGCGGGCATCCTGCCCGCCATCGGTTTTGAAACGCGGGCGGGACGCCCGCGCTCCCGTCCGAACGGCAAAGTCACAACTGGGCCTTGATCTCTTTGACAATGGCGTCGAAATCGGGAAACCGTCCTGCTTCCTTTTTGGAATAAATCTTTTTTCCATTGACGCAGATTTCAAAGACGCCGCCGCCCGAAGGGATCAACTTGACGGAGCCGATCTGCCTCTTGAGCGCCAGAAGTTTTTCCGCCAGACCGACGGCTTTCGGTTCGTAGCTTCAAGAGCTGCAATATTCGATGGTGATTTCCAAGCTCATGGGATTGTCTCCTTGCCCAACAGCCTACCGCATTCACAACACAGCGTCAATTCCACCCACCCTTCGTTCTGGGTGTGAGATGGAAAAGTAACGCACACGATCTTCCGTGGAACTTCTTGGAATTGCAGGGGCACCGGGGCCAGCATGAAGCCCTGCTCCCTCCCACTGGCGCGCATCTCCGAGTTGTCGTTGGCGCCACGGCATCATCCTTCGCCACGATGGTTCGACGACCTTTTTGCGCATATGAGCAAAAAGGTCGTTGGGCTCCGGTGGTTCATGCCAAGGGCGCCAGCAGCCGCCCCGACCAGCTTTTCGCGCATATGCGATAAAAGTTCGTGGATCGCCGATAACTCGGAGATGCGACTCCCCACGAGGTCAACGACCCCGGCTACAGCGGAACAGCAGGCATGCCGCTTGCCCCTACAAGCTCAGCAGTCGAATCGCGCGAACGAGGTCCTGGTCCTGTCGTGGGAAAATCGTGCGCAGGTCGAGTTTGAAACGTCCGCCCGAAATATAACCGATGACGGGCGGAACGCTTTCACGCAGGCGTTTTGCGAATTCCGGGAGAGCGACTTTTTCCGGGGTGAGATCGACGGTGACGGATGGGATCACCGACCGCGGGAGCGTGCCACCTCCCATTTGCGCCCGGCCAGCGCCGATGCCGGCCTTCAAGGGAAGACCCGCAAGCGCAATCACGATGTGTTCCGCGCGGGTGCGCAGTTCATCCATTGAAATGCCAGACATGGACAGCACCGGGATGTCCAGCGAGTCACCCTTGAGGTGGAGATCCACGGTCGTTTGCAGGGCTGAGAGGATCAGCTTGTCACAGCGCAACGCTCGAAAGAATGGCTCACGCTTCAGAGCGGCGACCCGTCGCGCATTTCCGGCAATGATGCCCGCTTGCGGCCCGCCCAGGAGTTTGTCGCCGCTGAAACAGACCAGGTCCGCCCCGTGCCGCAATACCTCGGCGGGAGTCGGCTCATGTTCGAGTCCAGCCAGTTTTTCTGTTTCCGTCACCGCCCCGCTGCCAAGATCCTCGACCAGGGGAACACGTTTTCTGCGCGCCAGCGCCGCGATTTGTTCCGTGGGTGGTGACTCGACAAAACCTTCCATGAAAAAATTGCTGCGGTGGACCTTCAGGACCAGCGCGGTCTCCCGTCGGATGGCTTTTTCATAGTCGCAAATCAAGGTCTTGTTGGTCGTGCCCACCTCCCGCAAACGCGCGCCGCTTGCCTCAAGAATGTCAGGAATTCGAAATTCGCCTCCAATTTGAACCAGTTCGCCACGGGAGATCACCACGTCGCACTTCGGTGCGGCGCAAAGGTGCCGCAGGATCAACACGAGTGCGGCGGCGTTGTTGTTCACCACGGTGGCAGCCTCGGCCCTGCAAAGGATGGCGAGATTGTGCTCGAGATAGGAAGCGCGCTTGCCGCGTTCACCGTCCGACAGGTCGTATTCAACGTTGTTGTAGCTGGAGCCAATGGCGGTGAGCGTTTCGACCGCCGCCGGCGCGAGCGGCGAACGGCCCAGGTTGGTGTGGACGAGAATGCCCGTGCCGTTCACAACAGGCTGGATTCGGGCGCGACGCAGGAATTCGAGCGAATGGCGGATGCGGGCGAGGACGGTGTCCAGGCCAGGAACTTTCCTTGATGATCGCAGCGCCGCCAATTCGCGTCGGACAACCGCAACGACGACCGGGCGCGACAGGTCGTGGGTGCCGAGGGCCTGGAGCACTTTTTCGACCGCCGGGATGGAGCGCAAGGATGCTGGCTTCATGGTCTGATCCCAATGATCGGTTTCGACGAGCGCACGATCCGACCCATCACAGCCGCGCATGGCGCACGATGCCGCTTCAGGACCTTTAAAACGGCGGGCAGATGGCGCGGCGGTACACAGAGGAGAAGGCCGCCGCTGGTTTGAGCGTCGGCAAGCAGGATTTTCAAGCGGACGTCGCCTTGGTTCCATTTCACGAATTTGCCGGCGTGCGCAAGATTGTCGCGGGTTCCGCCGGGAATGCATTCTCGTGAGATGAGGGCAAGCACTTCATCACTGATCACGGGCACACAACCCGCAAACACTTCCGCGCCCACACCGCTTGCGCGGCACATGGTTCCAAGCTGGCCAAGCAGTCCAAAACCCGTCACATCGCTTGCCGCGCGGACAAGCCCCTGCTCGGCAACCTCCGTCCCGACCAGATTGAGATGGCACATGAGGGCAACGGCCTTTTGTTTCAGAGGCCGTGATGTGATGCCCCGTTTGATTCCCGTCGTGACCACCCCGGTTCCGAGCGGCTTGGTGAGCACCAGCAGGTCGCCTGCGCGCGCGGCGGCATTCGTCAGCATGCGGCGTGGCGAGACCATGCCGGTGACCGAAAGGCCATAGATGGGTTCCGGATTGCGGATGGTGTGGCCGCCGACAAGGACACAGCGCGCCTCCTTGAGCTTGGCCGCGCCGCCGCGCAGAATCTGGTTGATGATCCGCGGAGGAACACGGTCGGTTGGAACGCCCATGAGATTCATGGCCGTGAGCGGACGGCCACCCATGGCGTAAACATCCGAGAGGGCGTTGGCCGCGGCGATCTGTCCATAGGAGAATGCGTCGTCCACGATGGGCGTGAAAAAATCCACCGTCTGGACCAGCGCCCGGTCACGGTCAATGCGATACACGCCGGCGTCGTCGCCGGTGGCGATGCCCACCAGCAGGTTCCGGTCATGCGTTCGGGGTAGCTGGCGCAAAACTTGCGCCAGAGCCTTTTGGCTGAGTTTTGAAGCTCATCCAGCACAGGATGAAAGCGATGTCAGTTTCAAGATTCGCTCACGGGTCATGTTCATCACCTCCTTCTGGCAATGTCTGATTTTGGATTACCCTGCGAATTCGAAGATCGCAAGTCCGTGGTGAAAATGGCGGAGAGGGTGGGAATCGAACCCACCTCGCCCCGTAAAACGGGCCGACGGCGGTTTTGAAGACCGCGAGGGCCACCAGGCACCCTTCACTCTCCTATGGCATTGTCTTGTAATGTGCGGAGCATAATCGAAAGGCGAATGGAATGATAGTCCCAATCCCCCCGCTGACCGGGCAGCGTCATTCCCAAACCCTCATAATTCACGCTTGCTTCGCATGGTGAATTTGCGGCAACACCTGATGGCATGAGCAAACCATACAACAACGTCATCAAGCGCCGCCGGCGCGTCGCCTACCTGAAACGCAAAAAAACGGCGGCATCCCCGAAGAAAAAATCCGCGTCAAAGTGACGGCCGGGTTCAGGGCTCAGCTCACCACAACCTTGAAGCGGTAGGCGCTGTTTTCGCCCCCGAGCAGGACTTCATTCTCGCCGGAATGCAGCGGGGCGATCATCTGGTTCTCGATTCCGCCGATGCGCTTGCCGTTGACCGCCGTGCCCTGTGCGCTACCGCGGTCGAGCACGCAGTAGTGGTCTCCCTCGCGCTCGATGGCGCAATGATTGCGTGAAATCTGGTAGGGCGATTCGTCACGGATCAGCAGGTCATTCGACACAAATACATCCGCCTGCACGTTCTCGCTCCAGCGCCCGATGCGGTACGGAAACTTGTGGATCAACACTTCAGGCTTGGGAATCCGACGGCGAAGCTCCTCGGTCTGCGCCGCCATGCGCACCGTGCCGGGATCAATTTCCGACGACGAGCCGGACGATTCGGTGGGGGGCTCGGACGACGGCAGTTGAAAAAATGAAAGCTCGTTTGCCCGGCGCAGGCGCTCAAAGAAGGACTTGAGGTACGGGATGAGCTTGTCCGGGTTCTTGAGGATGAATTCGTTGAAATCGCGCGGCGTGATCACCTCCACGTCCGTCGGCTCCACCGCCTGCACCGAGGCGGACCGCGGCTTGTCCTCGATCATCCCCATCTCGCCAAAAAATTCACCCGCACCAAGCCGCCCAAGCACGAAGCTCTTTTTGCTGCGGGAAAGGAAAACCTCCACTTGTCCGCGAGTGATACGGTACGCGTTGCAGCCCAGGTCGCCCTGCTTGATGATCAATTCCCCCGTCTTGAAGGTCAGCTGTTCCATTGGATTGAGAAGGTGCCACCTTCTCAAAGACGGCGCGCCGATTCAATCCCTATTCGTTTCACCAACTCTCGTGTCCCCGGCATTTCACCCATGCGATCAAGCGCGTCGGAAAGGTGGGCCAGCCCGCGGGGGATATGACGCAGGAAATCCTTCTTTCCCTTCACCAATCCGAGAAATCCGTATGCGCCGAGAGCCTGCATCAGCCGCTGGGCCGCTGCGCGGTAAAATGTCCCGCGAAAATCATCGCTCTTCCCCACGCCTCGCGCCGCATACACCGCCAGCAACGCCTCGCGCCGCTCCGCCCCCACGTCCACGTAGGGATCGTAGAGCAGCGATGCCACGTCGTAGGCCGCATGGCCAAGCCGCATCCCCTGGAAATCAATCATCCACACCCCGCCGTCGCGCACGATCAGGTTTTGTGACTGAAAATCGCGGTGGATGAGGCATCGCGGCGCCGCGAGCAGCCGCCCCGCCATCTCCTCGCCCTCGCGATCGAGGGTTGCGCGCTCCGCTTCGGTGAGACGAATGCCTGCCCACCGCTCAACGAGATTTTCGAGGAAGTAAAGCCGCTCCCAACGATAAAGCTTGTCATCAAATCCGCCCATGATCGGCACGGGCGCCGATGCGTGCTTGTGGAGCCGCAGCACCTGTTCCAGGGCCTCGCGGTACAAAGACTCGGCATGGGCCATCCCACCGGGTCCGTTCGCCATGCTGTAGAGGCTGCAATCGCCCAGGTCCTCGAGACCGATGAGGCGCGACGAGGCGTCGTGAAAATGAAGTTGAGGCGCGCGGATTCCCTGGTCGCGCAAAAATTCAGCGATCGCCGCGTAAAGCGCATTCTCCTCCCGCGCGTCCGAATAGCTCATCACCACCCAGCTTCGCCCGCCATCGCACCGCACCCGGTAAAAATCGCGATCCGAGCCGCCATGCGTGATCGGCTCCCAGCGCCATTCCGTCGCCTCGGATGAAGCCAGCCCCAGTTCGCAGAAACGGGATTGTGCATGGACGAGAAGGAGTTCCGGAAGGGCAACCGACATCGAGGCAGACGGCTCGGATGCGGCGCCCGCAGGTGGGATGATGGTTTGCACAGGGATGAATCGCGTGATTCACCCGGGATATTTCATCGAGGGAAGGAAAACAACCCCAAATGCGGCATCAGCCGGCCGCAGAAATTATTGCTGCATAGGCCGGGTGGCGGGTTCGATCGTGGGCTTGAGCGTGATGTGCAGGGAGCGTTTTTCGCCGGCGTGGTCGTAGCCGATGAGGAAGCGGGAGAAGAATTCGCTGTCGGAGACCGGCAGACCGCCCAGGCTGATTTCCTGGCCGTCGTCGACGATGACCTCGGTGGTCAGTTTCTCGATGGCGGTGGCGAGGGTCTTCCCGTCCACCACGTAGCTGAATTCAGGAGTAAGGCGCACGCGGATTTTGCCGCCGATGACGTAGGGTTCCACGATCATCTGCGCGCCCACTTCCTTCCATTTCACGCCGCCGTTCCAGAGGCCCTGCTGGATGCCGTAGCTCCAGAACCAGTCGGCGTAGGGGAGGTCGGTGCCAACCCGGAGTTTTGCCTTTCCACCGCTGACCACGATGAGTTCCTGCTGGACGTTGGAATCGCGCATGACGTTTACCTGGTCGGCATGCACATTCACCCCGTTCACGGTCGAGCGCGACGTCCCGACCGTCACGCCCCCCGCTCGAAAGCGACCCTCCACGCCCGCCGAATTCTGCTGCAGGCTGGACTGGTCCTTGAACGCGACCTGGATGCGCACATTGTTCGCGGGGGCGCTTACTTTCATGAGCGCCTTGCGCAGGGCGGCCTGCCGCTCCGGGAAATCATACACGATGAGGCGGTTGTTCTCCTTGTCGGAGACGAGCTTGGCCTCCTTGGACACCATGGCGGCGGCGAGTTGAGAGGCAGTTTCGAAATCGGCGAGGTCGAGCGGATATACCTCCACCACCATTTTTTCAGCACGGAGGATGGGAGCCGCAACGAGAATCAAAAGAAGCCAGATGCTTCGTGGCATGAGCATGAGGCAAACATGGCAGAAACCAGGCGGAAAATCAATTTGGATGCGACATCAATATCCCGGTGTTTTTTGACAGAATGAACAGAATCGACAGAATATTTCTGAACCAAGTGAGCCCGGGCTCCTAAATTCTGTCCATTCTGTCAAAACATCCTGCCTTCCTCTGCTGAAAACTTAAGGCGTAAAGCTTACGGCTTAAAGCTTCCCCTATTGTTGTTTTGACTGGAGGCGGATCTGGGGGCCGTGCTTGGTTTCCACGACGACGGCTTCGATCTCGCGGTCGCGCGCGAAATAATCCTGGACGGACTGGCGCTCCTCGGCACTCATGGGGCCGAGGTCGAGCGGTTCGCCCCAGCGGCGCACTTTGTTGGCTGCGGCCTTCATCCGATCCTCGAATGGATCGGTTGCGACAAGAGTGGGCGGCGCTTCTGCGATCGCGGGAGCTGGCTTGGGGGTCGGCGCAGCGGGTTCCCATTGGTCCCTTCGCTGTTGCTGCTGATGCTGCGCAACCTGCCTTCGCTGCGGCGGCTGGTGCCGGGATTCCTGAGGAGGCATCGGCTGGGCTGCCTTCGGCTGCTCCTGGGGCTGCGGTTGCGCCTGGGGCTTGGGGCCTGCGTCCACATCAAGAAAGAAGCGCGGCACGATTTTGTGGCGGCGCTGCATGATGCGATTTACGAGAAACTGCAGCTCGTTGATGGTGGAACCACGCCGACCGATGAGGAGCGCGGCATCCTCGCATTTCATCTGGATGCGCACGTTGTTGTTGTCGTGGGAGGATGTCATCCTGACGTCGAGCGAGAGCAGCGGAAGCATTTCGGCGAGGATCTGCCTGGCTTCCTCGGCGAGGAGGTTGAGGTCCGGGGGCGGATCCGGGGGCTGGCTGACGGGTGCGGGCGTGGGTGAGGGGGTGGGTGCGCCGGATAACTCGGTTTCCATGGGGCAACTCCTTTCGTTTATTTTTTCCTGTCAGTGGGGCGGCTGAACGTGAAGCCTGCCTTGCGCTTTACTTTCTGCGGCGGCTCCACGGGCTGGTCCCGTGTGAGATAAGTTTGAACAATCGTGAGAAAATTCTGGAACGTCCAGTAGAGCGAAAGCCCGGAGGAGTATCCGTAGCAAATCCAGAGGAACATCACGGGCATGATCCACATCATCATTTTCATGGAGGGATCCACATTGGGCGCCTGGGGCGTGACGCGCATCTGGATGACCATGGTGACGACCATGATGAGCGGCATGAGATTGATGGGAAAATCAATGCCGGGGATGGTGTACACGGTGTCCGGCATGGAAAGGTCATGGATCCACAGGAAGCTTGCGCCGCGCAATTCAATCGCGGTGCGCAGGAGGTTGTAGAAGGCGATGAAAATGGGGATCTGGACGAGAACGGGCAGGCATCCGGCCATGGGATTGATCTTGTAATCCCGGTACATCTTCATGATCTCCTCGTTCTGCTTCTGCTGGTCGCCCTTGTACTTCTCCTTGATCGCGTTCATTTTCGGCGCGAGCGCCTGCATTTTCTTCATGCTGCGCGTGCTGATGGCGGTGAGCGGCCAGAAGAGAATCTTGATGACGATGGTGACCACGATGATGGCGATGCCCCAGTTGTGGAAAATCGCGTGGAAAATATCGAGCATCCAGAGAAGCGCGCGGGAGAACGGCTTGAAAATACCCAGCCCCCAGACTTCCAGCTCGAGGAGGTCGTCCTGTCCCTTGTCGAGCAGGGTCAGAATTTTATATTCCTTCGGCCCCGCGTAAATGCTGAACGTCAGGTTGGTGGATGCGCCGGCGGCAAGGCTGAAGGTTGGGGTTGTGGCCACGGCAAGCACCCCCCCCGAATTTTTTGGCACGCCCGGATCCTTGTCCTGGGGCAGGGCGAACGGCGCGGCATGCAGCGCGGCGAAGGGGCTCTCCGGAGTGACAAGTTGGGTGAAGTACTGGTTCTTGACCGCGGCCCAGCTGATCGGCGCGAGGCGCTCGAACGGCTGCTGTTGTTGTGCCACCTGCGCCTTCAATCCCGGCAGGGCCTGATGCACTGATTTCTCACCATCCAGCATGAAGGAGAAGCCAAGATGGTCGCCCCGCTCGCTCTCGCTCATCGGCGGAACCCTGCCGAACAATTTCCATAGAAAGGCAAAGGAGTTCCCGCTGGCGCGGCCACCCATGGGTTCGGACATGCCCAGCGCCAGCCGCACTGCCATCCGGTCGAACGCATTCGTGCCGGCGTTTTTCAGCATCACGTTCTCCGTGATCTGGTAATCCGGCTTCAACGTGTATTCGCGGGTGATGACCAGTCCATTGGATGACTGGCTCACAGCACGCACCTGGTTGGAGACAGCGCTCATCTGGCATGGGATCCAGAACGACGTTCCCCCTGCCGAGACAGCGCCGATGGGCAGAGGGCTTTGCGCGTTGAGTACGATGGAGACGTGGTCGTCGCCAGAAAAATGGTGAAGCGTGACCTTCTCGATGCCGCCGCCCTGGCTTGAAAACTCAACGTCACACTGGTCGTTTTTCAGAATTTCGACCTGCGGCGGCGTGGATGGCGTGGGGCGAACCATGGCGACCAGCCCCTCCGCACGTGTCGGCACCGGTGCAACCGCATTGGTGGATGTGTTGGCCGGGCTCTGCACCTGGCTCACCTGGTTGGTCCCCCCGGAGTGGGCGCCCGGCGGTGTCGGCCAGATTTTTTCCAGGATGCTCCGGTAGAACAGGAGCAATAACACGAGCAGGATGATGAGCGGAAGTGATTTCCTATCCATGGGAGGAAGGGTGGGAATGGAGCGGGCCGACGCGATGCGTCGCGGGAGGCACAGGATCATGCCCGCCGTCGCAAAAGGGATGACATCGGGCGATACGGCACAGGGCGAGCCGCGCGCCGCGGGCCGAGCCGTGCTGCTCGATGGCCTGGCGGGCGTATTGGCTGCACGAGGGATCGAAGCGGCACCAGCGCCCGAGCCAGGGCGAGATGGCAAGCTGGTAGAAACGGATGAGGAGCAGCAGGAATTTACGAATCACGCGACGGCAGGAGACGCGCCTTCCGGCAGAGCTGCAGGAAATCATCGTGCAAGGCCTGGTAGCCGGCTTGCATGGCGGAGGTTCGTCCCATCATGAGGATTTGGGGGGAACCGCTCAATTCCTCACGGTGCCTTCGATACGCCTCGCGCATCCATCGTCGGAGCCGGTTGCGGCGCGTGGCTTTTCCCAGCCGCTTGGGCGAAAGAAACCCGGCGCGGGCGGCGGCGGGTTCGGCTGGGGGCAGGCAGTAAAGAATGAGGTGGTTCCCGGTGTATTTGCGTCCCGTTTTCAGGATGTTTCGGATTTCGGCGGATTGCTGAATTCGCAACGACTTGGGCAGGCGCTGATTCATCACGTCGAAACCCGCTCATCATCCCGAATGGCGGTACATTGAAAGTTTGTTACATCTTCGGTGTTAAACGTTTGCGACCCTTCTTGCGGCGACGGGCGAGTGTGGCCCGTCCGGCCTTGGTGCGGGTCCTGCTGAGAAATCCGTGGCGGCGCTTGCGCACACGCTTGGATGGTTGATACGTGCGTTTCATGTGAACCGAAAGAAATACGGAGTCGTGCAAGGCATGTCAACGCCGGAAGCAAACGGTTTGGGATCCCGGGCATCATCCGACGTTTCGGAATATCCATCAGCGATTCCAAAATCCTCCTCGTTTTCCCCGCTCCATTCCAGTAGCGAAGACGAACACAATGAACGATTTCCCAACAACAAACTCCGATTTTCAGGATCCGAATTCCGTTTTCCCCATTCCTCAATCCGCAACTCGCAATCCGAAATTGCCCTCCCGCCATCCCATCCTCCACGAGGACGCGTGGCTGGTTGCCATCCACAAGCCCGAGGGCGTTCTCTCCCATCCCAATCCACTTTCCCATGGGAAGCCCGCGCCCCGCGCATCCCGTTGCGCGTTCGAAGGGAGTTATGATTTGGACGCCCGACGCTTTGACACGCCGTCCGGGCCGATCTGGCTTGTGCACCGCCTCGACCAGGACACCTCGGGGGTGCTGCTCGCGGCAAAATCCGAACACGTCGCGAAGCTGTGTCGGGTTCTCTTTGAGGAACAACAAATCCACAAAATTTATTTTGCGCTCGTCGCAGGAAAGCCCTCTCCGCCTTCCGGCCATTGGAGAGATCATTTTCAAAAACAATCAGGAAAAGGCATGGTCCGCTCCATCATCATCCCCCGCCGTCCTCCCAACGCCGAACTCGATTACAAAACCCTCTCCACATTTCCCATTCCGCAATCCGCAATCCGCAATCCGAAATTGTCCTCGCTCTCCCTGCTAAAAATTACTCTTCTCACAGGCCGCACCCACCAGATTCGCGTTCAGGCTGCTGCAAAGCGACATTTTGTCGCAGGCGACCGCGTTTACGGGAATTTCCCCCTTAATAGGCTGCTTCGCCAGACCATGGGAGTGCGTCGGTTGTGTTTGCATGCGTCATCTCTTCAGTTCTTGCACCCGATCACCCGTCAACCCTTGGTTTTGGAGGCACGATTGCCAGACGATATGAATGACGTTCTCGCGAGGCTTCTGGAGGGGGCCAAAAAAACATGAAAATATTTTGAACGTTTTATAAAAAAAGTTGTCATTGGCGCTTGACAGGACCGGGACTTCTGGTATTTTCCCACGCATACATTAAGGAAAAGGGTGGTTCACGACGCGTGAAACATCCGTTGGCTCATCAAGGAAAGCCGGCTCCTTAGCACACAAAAAAAGTAACAAATGAACCTCACCAAGAAAATCCTCGGGCTTTCACTCGTGGCTGCGATGAGCGTTTCTTCCATGTACGCCGATGATAGTGGCGGTGGAAAGAAGTCGCTCGAGAACCGCATCCAGGAACTCGAAGCCAAACTCAAAGACACAGGCTACACCGGCGTCAAAGGCTCCGGCATCAAAATCAGTGGCTATGTGGACACCTCTTATACAGTCAACCTCGCCGATAAAGACAACTCGGGCCCCAGCGCTGGTGGTTCGCAAGTCGTGTCCGGCGTGGCTGGAACAACCACGGGCCCGGGCAACACCGGACGCGTGTTCGATCGCCAGTTTGACTCGTTCAACCTGAACGCCGTCAAGCTCACCATCGAGAAGGACAAAGACACCAGCAAATTCCCTGCTGGTTTCCGCGTGGACACGATCTATGGCAACGATGCCACCGTGATCAACGGCAGCAACAATCAGGGCGCTGCGGCCAACGACAGTGAATTCGCTGTCGAGCAGGCCTACATCACCCTCGGCGTTCCGATCGGTAACGGCGTGGACGTCAAGTTCGGCAAGATGGTCACCCTCCTCGGCTACGAAGTGATCGAGAGCCCTGCCAACTGGCAGTTCTCCCGCTCTGATGCCTTCCGCCTGGCTCCCATGACCCAGACCGGCGTCACCCTCGGCTACAAGTGGAATGACTACCTCACGAGCACCGTGGGCGTCATCAACGGCTGGGATAGCACCTCGGGCACCGGCAATGCTACCGCCGCCAACACGATCATTGGTTCTGGAAACCGCGATCAAAACCTGAGCTTCATTGGTCGCTTGGATGCTTCCGCACCCAAGACGAGCATTGGCGAGTTCAACGCGTTTGTCGCCTCCCTGTATGGCAATGACATTGTGTCTCCGAGCACGGTTGTGGCTGGCACGGGCGTGCCTGCTGCGACCACATTCAGCACTGGTGAACAGTTCATCTGGAACATCGGTGGCACCTGGAACAAGCCGTTTGAAGTCAAGGAAATGGCCCTCGGCATTGACTACCTGTATCGCTCGGAAACTGCAAATCTGCAAGGTTATGCAGGAACCCCTGCGGCCACATCGTTTGCCAACATTGACGCCTCGGCGCTCAGCGCTTACGGCAAGTGGGACTGGAACAAGTGGCTGACTTCGTCAGGCCGCTTCAGCTACTCATGGTACAAGAATGCGAATGTGAGCAGCGGTGTTGGTGGAGCTGTTACCCAGGAGAGCCTTGGGCCCCTGGCAGTTCCCTCAGTTGCAGGTGTGAACGGTTTCATTCCGCAGAAGACTGACAACTTCAGCTTCACGCTGACCCAGGCTTTCAACGTGTGGAAAGACACGCTGATCCGCCTCGAATGGCGCCGCGACTGGACGACCGCTGGAGCCGTTGGCTTCGGTTCCGCTGGCACCAGCGCCACGGGCATTGCGGGCAGCGACATTCGTCAGACGCAGGACACCGTTGCTGTGAACCTGGTTTACTCGTTCTAAGCAAACTGACACCAACTTCTCCGAGCACTCGGAGACAAACCAGAAACCCCGTTCCGAGAAATCGGAACGGGGTTTTCTGCTTTTTCCTCAGAGCCATGTGGCTCTGATTGGCTGTTGCTTGTTCGTTCTGAATATTGCCAACCTCATCTGCGGACATCCGTATGAGGCACTTCCGACGGATGACTATCGCGAAACTTTTGAGTGACCACGGGTTCGAGGTGGGTATCAGAAATCCATCCTCTTCTGCCCTCCTCCGTCCGCACAAAAAGGAAATGATCCCGCTGTTTGTCCACCCGGACCAGGCTCCCCGCCGCCAGGGCGTAGGAAGAGGGTGATCCTTCAAGAGGGGCAACCATCAAGGGAGTCTCGGGTGAAATGATCACCGCGCGATTCGTTTCCATCATGCGCGTGAACACCGCGGCAAGGGAAATGCCACATGCCAGTGCGAGCAGAAGGGTCACGGGTCGGGCATTCCCCGCAGCTCCCCGCCTCAGCATTCGCAAGATCTGGCTTGCACAAAGTAGAGCCAGCAGCAGTGTGAAAATCCACGCCCAGGCGTTCAAGCTCAGGAAATCGGCAACCTTCTCCATGGCCCCTGGTGCCGGCTCAAAAAGTCCGGCGGATCGCCGGGCAAATTGCAGGTTGGCCCGTATGTCCGGGTCTCCGGGCGCAAACCACTGCGCCCGCTCATAATTCAGGATCGCGGCACCGATCCGACCGTCACGGTAACACGCGTTGGCCAGATTATAAAGCAGCGGCACGGAACACTCTCCCTTCGCCTGCAGAGCCTCGTATTCATGGATCGCATCCGCATATTTCCCCGCCGCAAACGCCACGTTCCCCTGCGCAAACTGGTCGGCATCCGAGGGTCCCGCCATGCACCAGTGCGCACCCGCCAACAGGAGAAAACGTCCGCACCACTTCCGAAAATAATCCCCCCTGGTGTTCATGGAGTTGCCTCCAGTTTTTTCAGGGCGTCCAGCACATGCTGTCTCCAGCCGGCCAGCTCCTCGTGGCTGTAATGTTGCCCCGAATACGCGATGGCATCCGCCGTCTCAAAAATCTTTCGCACGCCCTCCAATAGCGCCGGGTCGCGGATGCCACATGGTTCCGCCTCGGAAAGGGTGATGGTGTCCGCCCTGCATCCAGTTCCCTGGGCCAGCCTCTCCTGCAACGCGCGGCGGGCCGCGGAGAAAAATGCGGCCGGGTCATGGGCCTTCAACGCGCCGTCCATCGCAGTCACTTGCGCCCGCACCTCGCGTCCCGCACTCACCTCCCGCGCAAACGTCGGATCGTTCTCCAGCCGCGCGCGACGCCGCGCAAGCCCCCACGCGATCGCCAGCGCCGCCAGCGGCACGGATTGCACTCCATAAAACCACGGGCTCGAAGTCACCGGGAGAAACCGAAGAGGCGATCCAAAATCCAGTTTGTTTGGAACCAGTTCCGCCGCGCCAGCAGACATTCCACGCAAGGCAGTCGCAGGATTGGGAACCGACGTCACGACACCACCCCCGTGCGCGGACGGATCGGGCGCACTTCCACCGTGACCCGGCAGCACGTTGATCGGAATGGCCGGCGTCGAGAGGGTGACATACTTGCGGCTCTCGGGATCAAAAAAACTCAAATGCACCGGTGGAACCTCCTTGATCTCCGCACTCTGGGGAACAATCACCTGCTCGAAGATCTTCCGGCCAATATACCCTGACTCATTTGAAGGCTCAAAACGAACGCTCGGCTTGTAAGTCTTAAAACCCTGGTTCTCCCCCAGCTTCAGGTCCGTCACACGATCAAAGTTTCCCGTGCCGGTTACCGTGAGTTGGAGTGTCGTGGGATCGCCCGCCGTTACTTCGTTGGGAAGCAGCGTCGCGCCTATTTCAAACCGCCCGATTGCGCTCGAAAAATCCGGTGGACGCCCCTCCGCAGGCAGGGAAAGGATTTTCACAGTCGCCTCCGGGCTGGAAAGGGATGTCTGTTGCTCTTTCTCGCTGCCAAAAAATCGGTCAAACCTTTCGTCCAATAACCCGCCTCCCGACGGCCGTGCATTCACACGGACCATCTTCGTGTATTCAAATTGTGCCCCGAGTGGATGCTCGCCCGCCTTGACCGCCGCAATCGCCGTGTGCCACGTCAACACCGAGTAAGGCACGCCACGCACCATTTCCATGCCTTGCTCAAACTTGTTTCCAAGCTTTCCTATCGTGAACGCCGTGCTGGAAAGGGTGGGCAGGTTGATGTGGATGATACGCTGCTCCTGCCCAAGATAGATCTTGATGTCGGTGGGGATCAGCTCGCCCACATAAAAATCGCGCTTCGGATAAATCAGTTGCACCATTCCATCCTCGGATGATTCGGGCGGGGGAGCCTGCGCCGGATCAGCTTGCGCGACGGATGGACTCGACATGCCCGATGAAGTCACAGAGCCTGGAGAGGATGGCGCTGTTGGCACGGAATATGACGGCGTTCCTTTTCCCACCTTCAGCGTCAATGCAGCAGTCTTGGCCGTCGCCTGGTCAACCGTGATGGAAATTTCAGGAATCTTGAACGTCCCCTCCTTGCGGGGCAGGACCTGGTACACATGCGTCACGCTGGCGAACATCGCCCCATTGATGAATTGAAAACTGGAGGAGTTCCCGACATGCACCATTTTCAGCCCATCCACCTCCGGCATCCTGGGTGCGGGAACATTCACGGATCCCTCGATGACGATGTTCAACTGGGCTGTCTCGCCAAAAGAAATTTCCACGGGCTGTATGGCCGCGGACGCGCGGATTCCGTCAGCCAGGGCAGCGGAGGGGAATGCCCCGAAAAGCGCCCACGCGCACGGGACAGCCAACCATGTGTGTTTCCATGTTTTCATATCACCAATCACGTTGCGGCGGCTCATCACCACCGGCCTGGACGCTGGCATTGGCAGGCGAGGCAGGCATCTTTTTCTCATCTCCCTTCAAGGAATCGAGAAGATTACGGGCTTCCTCTTTGCTCATCTGTCCCGGCAAAGGCTGGGGTTCAGTCCCGGCCTGCTTCTGTTCATTCCCGCCCTTTTCATCACCCGAGGGCTGGGGTTGCTGTTTGTCTTTTCCATTCTGCTTGTTATCAGGCTGCTGGTTTCCAGCGTTTGGCTGCTGCTGATCTTTCTGGTCCTTGCCATCCCTGCCATTTTTCGCCTGTTGCTTCTGCTGGTCGGGATTGGGTTTGTCTTTTTGATCCTTCCCATCCTTGTCGCCACCCTGTTGGTTTTGCTGATTGCCCTTGGACGGATCCTTGCCGTCTTTTTGGTCTTTGTTTTCCTGCGGGTCCTTTTGGCCTTTGTTGTCTTTTGGATCTTTCTTGTCCTTGTCGTCCTTCTTGTCCTTGTCATCCTGCGGTGGCGGGGGATTCTGCTTTTGGAGTTCCTCAAGTTTTTTCTTTACGAGATCGTAATTGAATTTGGCGTCCTTGTCGTCCTTCTTCAACTGCATTGCGTTTTCATAGGATTTCAGCGCCTGCTGCCAGACTTGGATCGTTTGCTGGGGGTTGGTTTTTTCGGTGGGTTGCCCGAGGCGGTATTGCACATTGCCGAGATTGTAGAAGGTCTGTTGCTGCAGGCCAACCTGGTCTGTCTGCAATGCTTTTTGGAACGCCTCGGCCGACTCCGGGAACTGCCCGTTCTTGTAGGCGGCCGCACCGAGATTGTATTGCAACTCGGCCTTCTTCGGATTTTTTTCCGCCGCCTTCTTGTAGAGTGAAAGCGCCTCGTTGAACTTTCCTTTTTGGTACGCGGTCTCCGCGCTTTGCGGCGAGGCCCATGCAGACCCCGCATGGGCCAGCATCACCAGGGCGAGGGCGGGCGCCACCGAAAATTTCAACCGGGAAACCGCGGGCGCAGATTTGCGCACGCGCCTGCAATCGCCGAGCAACATTTCAAGCGCCAGGCAAAGGAGGCCCAGCGCAAGGGGCCACTGGAAGCGATCAATGTACACTTTGTTCATGCGCGCCGAAAGTTCCTGTTTCGGCAGGGTCTTGAGACCGCGCTCGTAGATGGATTCAAGTCCCTCACCACGCTGCCCAAGCGGCTCGTACAGGCCGCCCGTCGCCTCGGCAATCTGCCGCAGCGTGCTCTCGTCGAGGCGCGACTTCACCACCTGCCCCTTGTCGTCCTTGACATATTCCACGCCGCCCGTTTCGTTGCGCAACGGTATCAATTCGCCGGACGTGGTCCCCACGCCCACCGTGAACACTTTCACGTCGCGTTGCGCCGCCGCCTTTGCCGCCGCGATCCCGTTTGCCTCCAAGTCCTCGCCGTCCGTGATCAGCACCAGGATTTTGTGATGCCTGCCTTCCGCGCCGTAGGCGCTCTCGGCTTCGCGGATGGCTGCCGCCACATTCGTGCCGCCTTTCGGGATGATTGCCGTGTCCAGCGCTTCCACCGACTGCCGAAATGCGTCGTAATCCAGCGTCAGCGGACATTGCAAAAATGCGTGGCCCGCAAAAGCCACCAGTCCCACGCGGTCCCCCGGCAATTTTGCAAGCAAGTCCAGCACCGCCATCTTGGCGCGCGTCAGGCGATCGGGATTCACGTCGGTCGCCAGCATGCTGCGCGAGGTATCCACGGCAAACAGGATGTCAATGCCCTTGCGTTTGGCCTCCTCCCACCGAAAACCCACTTGCGGACGTGCCAGTGCGATCAGGCAGAGTGCGCTTCCCGCAATGAAGAGCCAGCGCTTCATCCAGCGACGGCGGATGGACACGCTGGCCGTGAGCTGTTCCAGGAGATGCTCGGAGGCAAAACGCTTCAATGCCTCCTGGCGGCCCCGGTCAAAAATTCGGAAGATCCATAGAAGAACCGGCACCGAGAGGGCGGCGGCGACAAGCCAGATGGGTTGGGCGAAGGTCATGGTAGGCGTCGGAAAAATGTGTTGGCGAGCAGCACCTCGGCTCCCAGCACCATGAGTCCCGGAATCAGGACCCAGGCGAAAAGCTCGTTGTAATGTTCGAATTTTTTCATCGTGGCCGTGGTTTTTTCAAGACGGTCAATCTGGCTGTAGATGGACTCCAGTGATGCCACGTCCGTGGCGCGGTAGAATTGCGCATCCGTCGTCTCCGCAACCTTCTTCAGCATCGGTTCGTCCACGTCGACCTTCACCATCGCCATGACGCGGTTTCCAAACCGGTCCCGCACCGGCATCGGCGCTTCGCCCTTCACCCCGGCGCCAATCGTGTACACCTTGATGCCAAACGCCCGGGCCGCGTCCGCAGCCGCTTCAGGGGAGGCCTTGCCCGCGTTGTTCACCCCGTCCGTCAGGAGCACCACGATTTTCGATTTGGCGGGTTGGTCGCGCAGGCGGTTCACGCTCGACGCGATGGCCGATCCGATGGCTGTTCCATCCTCCACAAGCCCGATGTGAAGGCGCTCCAGGTTTTGCAAAAGCCATTGATGATCAAGCGTCAGCGGGCTGATGAGGTATGGGCGGCCCGCGAAGGCAACGATCCCAATCCGGTCGTTGGGACGCGCCTCGATGAATTTGGCCACCACGGATTTCACAACCTCCACGCGGCTCGTGGGCTGGCCACGCACCTTGAAATCCAGCGCCTCCATGGAGCCGGAAATATCCACGGCCAGCACGATGTCAATGCCACTGGCCTGTACCTCGGTGGTGCCACGCCCAAACTGGGGACGCGCCAGCGCGATCACCAGCAGCGCAAGGGCCAGAAGGCGCAGCGTCGTCATCCAGTGTCCTGCCTTCGAACGGCTTTCGCGCGACACGGCACGAACCAGTTCCGCGCTCGAATACTGGATGGATGCGGTCCCACCCTTCCGCCCAAGCCACAAGGCGAGGAGCGGGAGCAGCGTCAGGAGCCACAGGAGTTCTGGATATTGAAAGCGCATGAAATCAGGGTCAGTGGTTGAGGATCGGTGGCTGAGTGTGGGGGAGGGAGCGGGTTCGCGCGCCATTCATGGCCGCGGGTGGTGTCGCGAATTCCGGAGGGAGCTTTCGTTCTGCCGCCGCGCCGGGTTGCGGCTTTGTTTCCTCGATGAATTTGCGCGCGCTCTCGTGCATGGATTGCATCTCGGGCATGGAGAGCGACCACTTGGCAAATTTCGCCAGGTCGCAATACTGCAGGAAATCCCGGAGCGAGTCGGAGTACGGGGCAAGGGGGGACATCACCTCGAACAGCAGCTGGTGCAGGAATTCCTCCGTCGTGCGATGCGCCGCCTTCGCCTCAAATCGCGCCTCGATGTACACACGCACGGCATCCGACACCATGATGGAAAATTCGCGCGTCTGTCCGGGATTCATCAGAGCCAGTGCCGCCTGCAATTGTTCCAATGCGATCTCATGGGGCAGCTTCACGACAATTTTCGGGCGGTTTTTCCAGCGGCGATAGGCCCAGGCGAGCAGTCCCGCAGCGGCCAATCCGCCCGCGAGATAGGCGGCCCAGAGCCACGAATACGGAATGTGGCGGGGCCCACGGATATCCCGGATGTCTTCCTCTGCCTTCGCCGGTGCCGCAGCCTGGGACGGATTGCCGATCGTGGGGAGAGGGGATGGAGGCGCTGCGATGGGAGGGGGCGTTTGTGAGTGGGCCGCCACGAAGGCTCCCATGGCGGCCGCCACGACGGCGGCGCGCATCCAGCGCAAGACTCCAAAATCTGAATTGAGAACAGGGCTCATACGCGCCTTGCCTCCCTTGTCGCAAAAAATTGCATCAGAGCCGGCATATAGGGCTTTCCGGTGTCAAGTTCCAGCACGTCCACGCCGGACGAACGCAGGTCCCTTCGAATCACATCCAGCCGATTCCGTGACGAGTTGGAGAAGTAGGAACGAATGTCCGGGCTCGAGGTGTTTACCTCCATGAGCTCGCCTGTTTCCGAATCCTCCACCGCAAGCAATCCCACATCCGGCATGTCGCGTTCGCGCGGGTCCACCACCATCACGGCCACGGTGTCGTGGCGTTTGTTGGTCATTCGCAACGCCTGCTGGTATTCCGATGCCTGGAAGTCCGACACCAGGAACGCCACGGCGCGGCGCGTCACCACCTTGTTGGCAAAGTCCAGGGCGTTGGCGATGTCCGTGCCCTTCTGCTTTGGTTCGAAGAAAAGAATCTCGCGCACCACGCGCAGCACGTGCCGGCGCCCCTTCTTGGGCGGGATGTATTTCTCCACCTGGTCGGAAAAGAGGATCAGCCCCACCTTGTCATTGTTGCGGATCGCCGAGAATGCGAGGACGCTGGCCAGCTCGGCTGACAGCTCCCGCTTGCTCTGAGCGCCGGATCCAAAGTTTCCCGACGCGCTCACGTCCACCATGAGCAGGATCGTCAGCTCGCGCTCCTCGGTGAATTTCTTCACGAAGGGCCGCCCCGTGCGCGCCGTGACGTTCCAGTCAATCGTGCGCACCTCGTCGCCAGGGCTGTACTCGCGCACATCCTCAAAATTAATCCCACGCCCCTTGAACACGGAATGATATTGCCCCGCCAGCGAGTCCGTCACGAGACGGCGGGTGCGGATCTCGATCTGGCGCACCTTCTTGAGGATTTCCCTGGCTTGGTTGGGGTTCATGGAAGAAATTAAAAATGAAGAATGAAAAATGAAGAATGATGGGCAGAAAACCATTGAAGTGGAGTGATGAAGTCCGAGTTCATGAGATTTTTTCCGAATGCCGATTCCGATGCCGGGATTTCTTCATTCTTCATTTTGCATTTTTCATTCAAGGCACCGGCACCGTGTCGAAGATTTTCTTGATGATGTCCTCGCTCTTCATGTTCTCGGCCTCGGCCTCGTAGCTGACGATCACGCGATGGCGCAGCACGTCCATGCCGATGGTCTTCACGTCCTGGGGCGTGACGTAGCCACGTCCCTGCAGGTAGGCCCAGGCCTTCGAAGCAAGGGTGAGGTTGATCGTGGCGCGCGGCGACGCCCCGAACTGGATGTAGCCATTAAGATCCAGCTTGTAGGCCTTGGGATCGCGCGTCGCCCAGACCAGGTCCACGATGTAATCCTTCACCTTGTCGTCCATGTAGATCGTGTTCACCACCTGGCGCGCCTCCTTGATGTGCGCGATTTCCACGGCTGCGGTGACGTCCGTGGGCGGATTGGTGGTGGCCATGAGGTCGAGAATCGCCCGCTCTTCGGTCCGGCTGGGATACCCGATCTGCAGCTTGAGCATGAAACGGTCCACCTGCGCCTCGGGCAGCGGGTACGTGCCTTCCTGCTCGATGGGGTTTTGCGTGGCCAGGACAAGAAACGGATCAGGTAACGGAAAAGTCGTGTCGCCAATCGTGACCTGCCGCTCCTGCATCGCCTCGAGCAACGCGCTCTGCACCTTGGCGGGCGCGCGGTTGATTTCATCCGCCAGCACTAGGTTGGTGAAGATGGGACCGTGCTTCGTGCTGAATTTTCCTTCCTGCGGATTATAAATCAGTGTCCCCACAATGTCGGCGGGAAGCATGTCGGGCGTGAACTGCAGGCGCTGGAATTTGGTCTGGATCGCCGCTGCCAGTGTTTTCATGGCCAGCGTCTTGGCGAGGCCCGGCACGCCCTCGAGGAGGATATGGCCGTTGGCGATCAGGCCGACCAGAAGGCGGTCAATCATGTACTTCTGGCCGATGATGATCCGCCCGATTTCGTTCTGCAGCGGCCGCACCCAGGAGGAGGACTTCTGCACTGATTCGTTGATGGCTTGAATGCTCGTGTTCATGGGAGTGTTTCTGTTGAGGATGAAGTTGCTTTTAAATCTTGAAACACCCTAATCCCCCCGCCTTAAACGGCCATTAATTCAGGGTTAAAAGATTTTAACCCTCAGTTGTAGCCGAACGCGCAAGCGTTTGGCCCCGGGCCGCGTCCTTGCGGACGCAGCTACACTCAAAGGCTGCTGTAATGAAACCCAAGACGGCGGGCTTCCGACGGATCAAAATGATTTTTGAGATCAACAAGGACGGGAGGGTTCATGCAACGGCGCAATCCAGCGAGCGTCAGTGAATCAAACTGGCGGTGACGATTCACCAGCACCACGCAATCCGCGCGGCCCAATCGCGAGAGCGGACGATTGGAAACCTTCACGCCCTCCAGGTTTACGTGCGGGCCGAGATTGGGATCGCAACCCTCCACCTTGATGCCGAAGCCGCGCAAGTGGCGGATCGTGTCCACCACGCGCGAGTTGCGCGTGTCGCGCACGTTTTCCTTGAACGTGAGGCCGAGCAACAGCACGGTGCTGCGAGAGGGGTTTTTTCCGGCGCGGATGAGCTCGCGTAAAATCATCTCCCCCACGTACTGCCCCATCGAGTCGTTGAGTGAGCGCCCCGCGAGGATCACCTGGGGATGGATGCCGGCCTCCATCGCGCGATGTGTCAGGTAATACGGATCCACCCCGATGCAATGGCCGCCAACGAGCCCGGGGTGGTACTTGTGAAAATTCCATTTTGTGCCCGCGGCATCGAGCACGTCCTTGGTACGAATGCCGAGGCGCGCAAAAATCTTCGACAGCTCGTTCATCAGGGCGATGTTCAGGTCACGCTGGATGTTCTCGATCACCTTGGACGCCTCGGCCGTCTTGATGTTCGGCGCGCGATGCACGCCTGCGCGGGTGACGAGCGAATAGAGCTTCGAGGTGCGCTCGAGCGCCGCGCGATCATGACCGGAAACAACCTTCACGACCTTGTCGAGCGTGTGCTCGCGGTCTCCCGGGTTGATGCGTTCCGGCGAATAGCCCAGGCTGAACTGTCCAAGCTTGAGCCCGGATTCCTTTTCCAGGATCGGCAGGCAGATTTCCTCGGTGAGCCCGGGGTACACCGTGCTCTCAAAAACCACGAGGACGCCGCGCGAAAGATTTTGTCCCACCGTGGCCGCCGCCGATCGGATCGGATGCAGGTCGGGGTTCTTCGCCTCGTCCGTGGGTGTCGGCACCGCCACGATGATCACCGTGCACCGGCGCAGGTCGGCAGGCCGGGTCGTGAAGCGAAGGTTTTTCCGTCGCAAATCCACCGAGGCGGTTTCGCCGGTGGGATCGTTGAACTTCCGCAACGACGCGATGCGGCGGACATCGAGATCATAACCGACCACGTGGACATGACGCGCAAACGCGCAAGCAAGCGGCAACCCCACATAGCCAAGCCCCACCACGCCGACGATTTCCTTCGATTCAGGCATATCCAATGAAATTTGCAGGTTTCGATTTCCATCGCGAGCCTTTTCGCCGTAGCCGAATTCGCAAGAATTTGGCCTCCGCATTTTCCATCATAACAACCATGCGACCTTTTATCGCATATGCGACAAAAGGTCGTCATCGCCGATCACGCGATGAATATGCTGCAGGCTCCTCATGTTTTTCATGAACAGCTTAAGGCTTAAAGCTTGTGGCTTGCAGCTTCCCCTTTTCACTCCTGCGGATTCGGCACGGCCAAATCCCCGGCCTCAAACCGCTTCAGTTGTTTCTGAAAATATTCATTCTTCGCGTCGATCTTGATGCATCGCTTCATCAAATCAACGGCTGCGTCCTTCTCGCCGCGCTGGAAGCGCACCTCGGCCAGCGTGTCGAGATACGCCGCATTGTCCGGCTCCAGCTCGACCGCCTTCTGCGCATGGGCCAGCGCCTGGTCCAGAACCCGATGACAGCGCGAAGCCATCCACGCGACGTTGTTGTGGAGCATCGCCGATTTCGGATACTCCACGCACAATTTGTCGTAAAGATCGAACACCCCGGAAAACATCTCATCGGCATCCTTTTTCCGCCCGGCCTTCTCGAGTGCGGGCACGATCGCGTTGATGGTCTCGGTATCGCCCGGCATGAAATCGAGGCACTTCCGGGCTTCCTGGATCGCCTCATCCAATCTTCCCTTTGCGAGATGTTCGCGTCCCATGAGGGAATGAAGGAAGTTCGGCGCGATCAATCCCAATTCGTTCGAGACATAGGCGTCCGCATGGAGAAAGTTGAGAAGGCGTCGTTGGTAAAGGTGAGTCGCGGCTGCAAAATCCTTCTTGCGGATGGCCGCGTTGGTGAGCTGCTCCATCGCGAAGCCGATGGACCAGGACTCTGTGAGCTGGCCCATCCGCGTGATGACTTCGTACTCTCGAAACGCCACGTCGGGGAATCCCCTCGCAACCATGGTGTCAGCCAGTCCATGCCTTACGCTTGGATCGAAAGAAATCTGATGGGCCAGGTTCATGAGCCGCTGCCCCTCCTCTTTTTGCCCATCCTGTTCAAGCGCCCAGCCGCGCAACCACACCGTGCTGGGTGTGTGATGCTGCTCTTGTCCTGCATGCGCATACCATTCCACCGCGTCCTTCCATTTTTTTTGCTTTGCCAGAATGTCCGCCACCTCCGTGCTCGTGGCACTGATGGGGAGGACCTTGTCCGACTTCTTGAAATAAGCCAGGGCGGCTTCTTCATTCCCCGTTGCAAGAAAGATCTCCGCAATTCCGTTAAACCACTCAGCCTGCTGTACCGCCGTCAACCCGACGGCTGCCGTCTCGGCTTCCGCAACCAATGCTTCCAATTCCCGGCCTGCAACCAGCTGGTTCATCAGGTCCATCACCCGTTTCATTGTAACGCGGGGATCTTCCGATCGATATTTTTTACGAAAGAGGTTCCACCAATACGCTGCGTCGGGGGCGGGAGTCCTTGAATGCGAGGTCCGCCAAGGATGGTCGGCCTGCAAGCCGCGGCGGAAGACCATCTCGCCAAGCAGGGCTTTTGCGCCCTGCTCATCATTGAACACAGGAAACGCCGCGATGAAGCGATTCACCGCCTGCTCCCTCAGTCCTGACTCGGACTCCAGGGACAGGATATAAAGGGTCTTTTCGAAACTGGCCTTGTTCTTCTCATCAGCTCCGAGTTTCGCCAGGATCGCCGCAGCCTTTTCCTTCTCCCCCAGTACGCACCACATTCGCGCCGCGCGGAGCTCCATCGCAAAAAGCTCATCCCCCACCATCTCATTCCGCGCTTTTTCCAGCACGCCAATTGCCTCACGGTACCGCATCTGCACGGACATCATGTCGAATGCCTGGGCATATTGCTTGTTCTGAATCAGCAGGGCCATGGCTTCGGTGGGGCGCTCGTTCAAAAAGAGCCCGCGGGCGGCAAGTTGGATCAAAGCTCCTTTACCATTGGACTTTTGAATTTGTGCAAGCGTCTTCGAGGCATCCTCGGCGTTCCCCGCCAATCGCTGGTACGCTGCGAGAAAGCCAAGCTGCTCGACGTGGATGGCATTTTCGAGATCCTCACGATTATTTCCAAACATCCCCTGAAAATTTCCTGTCAATTTGCGTTTCGCGATTTCATCTGGCCCAACAGCCGCTTTCGCCTGCATCTCCGCGAGCCTTTTCCAATCGCCGAGCTCGAAAAGAATGGATCGAACCAAAGCTGCATCGTCGCTTTTCTCAGCCATCTGCAACGCGCCTTTCGAATCGCCGCCCATTCGCTGCAAATACGCAAGAGCCCTCGCGGTGCACGTGCTCGGGGATTTCTCCATCTCCACCTGGAATTGATGAATTTTCCCGTCCAACGATCCATGCGTCAGGAAAAAAACCGGGTAATAATCAAGCGCCTGGTCATGGGAAAAATCGAGAGCCAGCTCGATCATCGCTTCTGCGCGTTCATCATCGCCGGCAAGCATGTGCTCTGACACCGTGCCAAACAACTGGTCGATGTACCGGTTTACCAGTTCCCGTCGCAAATCGTCGTCCTTTTCCAAGGCAAGGATGGCCAGCAGCACTGCATACCCACTGCCCTTCATTCCGGCCAGTTCCGCCGCTACAGCTTCTTTTGCGGCACGATCGCCTGTGCGATATTTGCGTGCCAGCTTCTGGATGTCCTCGGGTGTGTCTGGACGAATCCCGCACTCGAGTTGCTCGAGCACCTGCCGCGCCCGCCACGCCACCTCGGCATCCGGACTCTTCATCGCCTCGCGCAACGCCGGCCCAGCCGCCCGGCCGGCCTCCCAGAGAAAACGAGTCGCATCCTCGCGCACTTTCAGCGTGTCCGACCCGAGTTGTGCAATCGCCTCGGAGATCTTGCGCTCATCCGGAACGGCCTGAATGGCCGGAATCTCCAACAGTAGAAAAAGAATGGCCAGCGCTTGAATCGCGCACACGCACCTTGGCATTTGAAATGGCATGGAACCTGTCCTGGATGGAAGAAGGGCGACCAACTTGTGTGCGTAAATGTGCTTGCAAGCCAACGATTTAACAACTTTAATTCATGCCCGTTTCGGAGGATTGCCATGCAAACATCCACCTTTCATCTGAAGAAAAATCCCTTCCTGTGGGTTTTCGCCCTGGGCCTTTTTGCGTCAACCCTGAATCCCGTCGTCGCAGCTGAAGGGCGCCCCTTGAAGTCTGCCACCGTGGTCGAAAAGCACAACAACGTGTTTCTTGGCAAGGAGGTGGAAAAAAGCAAATTTGAAGAGCGTCCTGCTGTTGAAAAAGATGTCGTTGCCGGAAATGACTTCATCCGCACGGACAAGAAATCACGGGCGGAGCTGGAATTCACCGACAAGTCGCTCGCGCGCCTCGGCTCCAACACCATTTTCAGCTTTGATCCCACCTCTCGCAAGATGGAAGTGCGCAAGGGCTCGGCACTCATCCATATCCCCCCCAATCTCTCGGGCGCCACCATCTCCTCGCCCGCCGCGACTGTGGCCGTCCTGGGCGACGTCGTGGCCATGCGCGTGGACGAAAAGGGCGTGACCCAGGTGGTTGCCCTTTCCCAGGATGAGCGCGGGCCAGTGACCGTCACCTCGATTAAAACCGGCGAAAAGCGAACTCTGAAGCAGGGTGAGATGATCACCATTGATCCCATGGACGTCAGGCTGCCCGATCCCCTGACCATCGCGGTGGATGTTTTTGTGCAATCCAGCACGCTGTTGAACGCGGAAGGTGGATTCCAAAGCAAACTGCCGGAGAGTGCGGTGAAGGAAATCCATGGCACCGAAGTCAAGCAGCAGGCGGAAATCAAGAGCGGCGAATTAGAGGGAGGCGCCCAGGTTGTGGCCAAGGCGGATGGCAATCTGTCGGCACAGGTCACCGGCAGCAGTGCCATCAATGTTCAATCGACAGCCACCAGTCGTTTTGGAGGCATCTTTCTGGGACGCAGCGTTCAAGGCCCAAGCGGTCCGTCTCCTGGTGCACTCACAGGAACATTCGTCACCACCGTTTCAGACAGCGGGCTGTTGACGGGTGTGGGAACGGACAACGGTTTTGGGTTCACATTTACGGGCCAGCTCAACAACGACGGAACATTTACGACCACCGGCTCTGGCGGCTCCGCCAGTCAGGGAACATACAATCAAAATTCATTCCAGGGCACGCTGACCACACCCGCGGATCCCATCGTCCAGGACAAGCTCATCAGCGGCACCCGCCAGTGACGTTGCGATGGAAATTTTACAACGCGTACAACTCTTGCCTATGAAAATGCGCTCTCCTGCCTTCATCCGCCCCCATCTTGCCTCCCTTGTTTTTGTGGCGTGGCTGTCCTCCAGCCTTCTCGCTCAAAACAGCCCGAACCCGGATGCCCAGATCAAAAACAAGCAACTTCAGCAACAGGCTTTGCCGGGACTCAGGGAGGTTGACGCGGAATTCGACGGTGACGATGACGAGTTCGGTAAAATCCTCACCCTCCAGCGTTCCAAGTCCTGGTATGTCACGCCATTCGCCTCGGCGCGCGGATATTGGACGAGCAACGCGCTTCTCGCCAACAAGAGTGAAAAGGGGGACACCATTTTTACCGAAACCCAGGGCTTGAATGCCGGCTATCGCTTCAGCAGCGACTGGCAGATCTTCGCCGGCTACAACTACCAGCTCACGCGCTATGATGAAAACCCGGCACTCGACACCGACGCGAACAGCACCGAATTCGGCACCACATACAAGCTCCCGTGGGAATTCCAGATCGGCACCGGAGTTCGCGGACTCTGGCTCACCGCTCCGCATCAGGGCGTGGAGGTGTACCGTGAGAACAACCCGTACGCCACCATCTCCCAGTCCCACAACTATCTCGACAACCGCCTGACCTGGTTTTACGGGTACGAGTACGACCATAAATTTACCAACCCGGTTGGCTTCGAGCGGGACGAGCACACCGTGTACATGGGAACGGGCTACAGCTGGATGTCCAACCTCCTCTCCCAACTCGTGATCCGCCAGAATTACCAGTTTTACGATTTCCGCCCCCCCGCCCTGCCCGTGAATGGACGCCAGGAATGGGTGAGCAGCGTGATCCTCCAGACCGTCTGGCAACCCCTTCCATGGCTGCAGGTCAGCGGCTTCAGCCTCGCCAGCTACGACAACTCTGTAAACTCCACCCGCGATTACAAGGTTGCCAACGCCGGCGGTGAAATCAAATTCTTCTGGAAATTCTGATTCCCTTCAGACTCCCCGCAACGTCGGCTCCCAGATGAACTTGTGAATCTGGAGCTGAAACCGCACCGGTATTTTTTCCTCAAGAATCCATTTCACGAGCAATTCGGGATCAAGTCCTTCATGGCCTTTCGTCTCCCCCGTCGCGGCCGCCGTCTTGAAAACGGGTGAAAACAGCACGGCCTTCACCTTGCGATCCAACATGTGGCGTCGCACATGGTCCCGTGCCCACTCGAAATCCTCCCGCGTCCCAATCACGAACTTTATTTCATCTGTCGGCCGCAAATGCGCCAGGTTGGCTGGAAGGTTGCGACTCGATTCACCGCTCGACGGGCATTTGAAATCCACAATCTTCACGACACGCGGATCCACCTTCGAAACATCATGCGCGCCACTCGTCTCAAGCAGCACGGTTTTCCCCGCGTCGCATAGCTGCTTCATCAGCGGCAGCACGTTCTTCTGCAACAAGGGTTCTCCCCCCGTGATCTCCACCAGTGGACAATCCAGCGCCAGCGTCTTCCGGACCACATCCTGCACCGCCATTTTTGTTCCGCCCTTGAACGCGTACGCGGAATCGCAATACGTGCATCGCAAATCGCATCCGGTCAGCCGCACAAACACGCAAGGCAACCCCGCGTGCGTGGACTCCCCCTGCACGCTGAGATAAATCTCCGAAATCAAAAGTTGCGCATCATCCGCCATCCCCCGACTTTCGTTCCGCAATCCGAAATCCGCAATCCGAAATTCCGTCGAATGACCCTCTCCGCCAATCTCAAATTTGAAATTTCAAATCTCAAATCAGAAATAAGGCACTTCCACCTTGTACTCCTCGCTCAGCCTCCGCACCTCGCCCATGATGCGGTCCTGGCTGGGACGGGAGCGCGTCATGCGGCTGAGCACATCGTAAATTCGCTGGCGGGCCCACTCGGACGGCAAAATTTCGGGACCCTGGGGAGTCTTTGGAATCGGCAGCTGGACAAGCAGCTCCTTGGTCGAATTCAAGCTCTCTCCCAGAATCTGCAGGCTGATGGGCGCGGTCTGCCCGGGCGTGTACCGGCCCAGAAGCAGCAGCGGGCTGTCCTGGTACAAATTCGGCAGGTTCTGTGGATAAACCTGCGTCCCCTCCACGCCCGCAAAACGAAATCGCAGATTCAGAAACAACGGATTACGCACCTGCTGGACCATCTCGCCGAAGCTTTGCGCCGACGCCCCCACGTCCTTCGAGTAACGCAGGCGCCCCTGGTTTCCGTAGGAAAGCAGGTCGAGCAGGAAGTTGTTCACATCCACGCCGCTGCTCAATGTGAAGATGGATGACCGGTCGTTGTTCGCTTCCGAGAGGTCCGCGATGATCTGCGTGCTGTCGAGCAATCCCTTCGTCGGCACCCCGTCGCTCAACACCATCGCCATCGCCATCCGCCCCGCCTCGCGCTTGTGCTCGGTCAACGGCCGCAGCCCGTCATAAAAGTCAGTGACGCCCCCCGAATCAATTTTCGCCAGCCACTCCTTCAACTCGTCAGCCGCAGGATGTGCTGCCGGTGTCCAGTCGGGACGAAACGCCGTCAGCTTGTCGCGAAACACCATCACCTTGTAGCGGTCGGCTGGATTCAACTGGGCGATTGCCGCAAGGATGGTCGCCCTGCCCGCCTCCATGCGACCGCTGCCCATGCTGCTCGACACGTCCATGATGAAATACACGTCTTTCGGGATCACGTTCAGCTGCTGGTTCGGCTTCGCCGAAATGCGGATGAGAAAATATCCTTCCGCCTTGCCGGATGCGCCGGGACGCTCGTATGTAAAAAGCTCGACGTTCAGGAATTGATTCAGCGAGTCGAATTTCTGCGTGGTCACCGGCTTGTCCTTCAACAAACTCTGCGGCACCAGCGCGGTGGTGTCGGTCACTTTTGGCTTGTCGGGGGGCGGTGGGGGCGGTGGGGGCGGCGGGAGTCCGCCGGCTCCAAAAAAATCCTCCAGATGACTCGATCCCGTATAGCCGCTGAGACCCTCTCCCACCACGGGTCCTGCGCTCGGCCCAATCTTGCCCTGCGTGGGCAAACCCACCTCGGTGGAGCCGGACCTGGGCGCCACCGGCGTTCCGGGGGAGTTGAGAAGGGGGCGACCCGCGTTCGCCGAGGCCTTGGCTGACTTGTTGAACTGTTCCTCGCGCGTCGCCTGGAGCTGCTGGTCGAGCTGCGAGCGGATCGAGGCGTCGAGGGCGGCCGTGTCAGGCGAGCCCACCACAGGGACGGGTTTGTGTTGCGGGATATCCGGCGAGCCCGCAGGTAGCGTGGGCGAGGACGGCGCATCGGAAAGCATCCTGGCAAAGGACCGCTTCTCCTCGGTCGGCGTGAGCGTGGCGCGGTCGGGTCCCGGTGTCACAGAGACGTGCTGGGGCGGCGGCATCTTGGGCTCGTTCCACTTCGGGTTGATCTCCACGCGCTCGAGCTTGAACTTGCGCAGCATCAGTTTCTCATACGACGGCAACGCCATCCGGTGAAGGCGCGTGTGTTCAAACCAGAACCAAAGCGCCACATGCACCAAGATGGATCCGATGATGGCGTAAGCAAACCATCGCGTGGGTGGACCTGTGCGGGTTGTCTCCATACGCCCCTAACATAACGGCATTTGCTGCGTAATGCAATGGAACGCGCCCAACCCCCAGATCAAATCCACGCAGTTGATCGCAATCACCTGCCGCTGCGGAAACAATGCCTGCAACATCTCCTGCGCCACCCGGTCGTTGCGGTGCCCGTACACGGGCAGCAGCACAATCCCGTTCGCAATGTAAAAATTCGCGTAGCTCGCCGGCAATCTCTGTCCCTGGTATTCCACCACGCCGGGCATCGGCAGTTCCACCACACGGAAAGGCCGCCCATCCTGGTCCTTCATCCTGCGCAAGCGCTTTAAATTATCCTGCAGCCGCTTGTAGTTTACATCCTTCGGGTCCTCCTCCACCACCGTCACCACCGTCGTCGGGTCCACGAACCGCGTCAGGTCATCCACATGACCGTCCGTGTCATCCCCCTCAATTCCATCCCCAAGCCAGAGGATATTCGTCACACCAAGAAAATCCTTCAGATATTTCTCAATCTGCTTTTTTGAAAGGTCCGGATTGCGGTTCTTGTTGAGCAGGCAGCTCTCCGTGGTAAGCAACGTCCCTTTCCCATTCACCTCCAAAGCTCCGCCTTCCATCACAATGCCAGGCGAAAAAAGCGGCAGGTCGTAAAACTTCGCCACATGCTGGGGCACCGCATCATCCAGATCACAAGGCGGGTATTTGTTTCCCCAGGCGTTGTAACCCCAGTCGACAACAGCGAGAGACGAGCGCGGAACGCGGAACGCGGAACGCGGAATTTGTTTTAAGAACATCGGCCCATGGTCCCGGCACCACGGCTCGTAGGCGGGGAAACGATGGAGAAAAATCCTCTCTCCAACTTTGAGTTTTCCTCTCTCCAAATGCCCGCGCGCTTCTTCCTCGTGCTTTTTGTCGAATACATTGATGTGCACCTCCTCGCGCGGGCTCAACAGACGGCACATCGTCACCCAATATTCGGGAATGTTGTCATAACGATCCGGAAAACTGATCCCATCCTTGCGCGGCCAGGTCAACCATGTCGCCGCATGGGACTCCCATTCGGCCGGGAAACGATAACCCAATAAACGCGGAGTTTCAGAGTCGGACTTCATCGAGCAGCGGTGGCGTGACGGCTCCTCGCCGTTTTCACCGACGAAACTGCAATCGCGACCAGTTCATTGGACTCGGTCATCAGGTCTTTCAGCGACTCCTTCTTGATGAGGCTGATATCCGTCATCAATTCCATCCAGTAGCAGGATTCATCGGCTTCCTCTTCGACAATGGACATCTTTGCGATGAAATCTGCGGGCGACTTAGCCCGCTTTGCCGAACGATAATTGGCTCCAACCGAGGTGGCACACCGGATCAGCTGTCGGTCGAGCACATCGGCCGTCCGATGCCTCGGCAGCGAATCGACCATCCGAATCACCCGAACCGCAAACTCTTTTGTCCGTTTCTGTAAATCCGACTTTTCCATGCTCATAAAAAATTCCGCGTTCCGCGTTCCTCGCTCCGCGTTTTGTTCATTCGTCCAGGTAGCGCCTCGTAATGCCGCCATACGCATCCACCCTGCGGTCCCTCAAAAAAGGCCAATGGGTCCGCGTCACGTCCACCTTCTTCAAATCCACCTTCACGATGAGAATTTCTTCCCGCTTCGCATCGGCCTTTGCGATGATCTGGCCCGACGTATCGGTCACGAAGCTCTGGCCGAAAAATTCGATCCCGTCCCCGCCAATCGGTTTCTCATGTCCCACGCGATTCACGGCCGCCACGAAGCATCCGTTCGCCACCGCATGGCTCCGCTGGATCGTTTCCCATGCGCTGTGCTGGGCCTTCCCATATTCCGCCTTCTCCTTCGGATGCCAGCCAATCGCCGTCGGATAAAAAAGAATCTCCGCCCCCTGCAGCGCCGTCAGGCGCGCCCCTTCAGGATACCATTGGTCCCAGCAAACCAGCACGCCGATCTTCCCATAGCGCGTTTTCCACGCCTTGAAGCCCAGATCGCCCGGCGTGAAATAAAACTTCTCGTAGTACAACGGATCGTCGGGAATATGCATCTTCCGATACTTGCCGAGGAGTTTCCCATCCGCGTCAATCACCACCGCCGTGTTGTGATAAAGCCCCTCCGCGCGCTTTTCGAAAAGCGAGGCAATGATCACAACCTTGTGCTTTTTCGCCAACGGGCAAAGAACGCGCGTGCTCGGCCCGGGAATTGTCTCAGCCAGCTTGAAATTGTCGTGGTCTTCGTCCTGACAAAAATATTGGGAGCAAAAAAGCTCCTGCAAACAAACAATCTGCGCCCCGCGCTTCGCCGCTTGCGTGACGCGTTCCACGGCCTTCAGAAGATTGCGCTTCGGGTCCGTCCCGCAGCTCATCTGCACAAGCCCGAGCGTGACCGGTCGAGATGAAGTTTTTTTCGCCATCCCCCTTTCACTCGCAGAAAAATCAGCCTGATGCAAGCGTGCGACCTCAAGTTAACGCCACAATCTCGTAATCCTGAATCAGCGGCACACGAAAGCAAATGAGACCGTCCTTTCGTGTGAGCTTCAATGTCCGTCCTGAACGCAGACACTTCGCGCGCGTCGCCTGGGCGCGCACGGCAATTGAAACATCATGCAGCGGGATGAGCCGCCCCATGGGGCGCTTCATGTCGGAGGTGACGTTCACCAGGTGCACCAGCGTTCTTCCCTTCTGGGCCCGCACTTCGACGGCCAGGCTGCCGGGGGCGTCTGTTTCCACCTGGAGACCGCCATGCCCCGCCGTCATGCGAATGAGGGCTCGCGCCAGGTCCTTGTGCACGTCGATGCGAAAGCGGCTGAAGCTTTCAAAAAGTGGCGAAGCCACGTACGCGACGCGACCCTTGCCGCGTCGTGCCATGAGAATTGCCGGGTAATCGGACACTCCCTTCGGTTGCATGTATGCTTTGTTGATCGGGTTGAAATAACGGGCCAGAACCTCGGCATCATGCGCAGCGCGTACGCCAAGCGCGTTTACGGGCCGCGGGATGAGCGTGCCGGCGGGAATCCGGTCGAGCGGCGTGGTGAGCGTCATGTAGTCCTCTGTGCGTGACGGCAGGAAGACGCCCTCGACGCGTTCGATGCCGAGGAAACGCAGCCACGGTTTGCGCGTCACGGGATCGCCCCATTCGTTGTACATCCCCGACTCGAACGTGGCGACCAGCCCGCCGCCGCCGCGCACAAATTGGTCGATCATTTCCAATTGTCCGTTTGAGAGGCACGCCGCGTTGGGGAGCGTGAGCACCTTGACGCCACGAAGCTTCTCCGGCGTGAGATGCTCATCCCACAGCACACGCAGGGGAACATGGGCGTAGGTGCAGGCATCGAGACATCCCTGATTTTCATGGTCAAGGATTTGGGCTGATGCCTCGCGTCGCTCCTTCAAATCACCCATCCGCTGCGCTCCGCCCTGGTCCACCACCAGGCCCACCTCCCGCCCGCTGCCCACGTCGCGGCACAATCCGCGGTGGCGGCTGAGATAATAATAAGCGGTCTGATTTGAAATGAGCGCCGCCGTTTCCGCAACCGTGTGGTCGGCCACGGTGAAGGGATCGCAGTCCACGAGGAACTGCCCCATGTCATTCAGCGCCGTGAGCGCTTCATTTGAATCCTTCTTGATCGCTTCGTGAAAAATGGCAAACCACGTGTTGGACCCGCCCGCGACTGTCTGGGCGAGAGCGGTGGAGAGTTCGGCGGCGGGCAGCGGGGTGTAATGCCATGTGGAAAGCCCGTGGTTTGTGAAAACCACGCCGGGATTTTTCCCCGCCGAAAGAAACCGGGCGAGGTGGAGCGTCCGATACGGCGAGAGAAAACCATCGGAGCAATGGAAAAACTCCTCGGATCCGTTGAACGTCTGGTGATCCTCCATCCGCGCCGTGTCGTATCCGAACAACAGATTGTACGATCCAAAGCCGCCGCCATTAAGGAAGAGGACGGCCTCGGGATTGGCATGGCGCACCACGGCCCGCATGTCGCGCATGAACCGCGCCCACGAATCAGCACGGAAATCCGCAAATCGTTTCCAGAGCGGATCACGCCAGTCGCCGAACTTCGGAAGACGCCTGCTGCCGCTCACCTTCTGAAAAAGTTTCCGGCAACGGTCGCAGTAACAGGCGCCGGGATACATGACCGGGCCGTCCAAAAAGCACCCGTCCACGCCCGTGCACAACACCTCGCGGACCAGCTCAAAGGCCCAATCACGCCACGGGCTGTTCACGCAAAGCGTCGTTCCCCCGCCATAGAGCGGATGCTTGCGCCCGTACGCTGTTCCGTCCTCGAGCAACTGCTCCCATGGATGCGTTTTGGCAAAATCGTACGAGTACCAGTGCATGTTCACGTAGGCGAGCACGCGGATGCCGTGCCGGTGCGCGTGCGGAAGATATTCACGGAGAAGGTCGCGCGACCCCAACCCGGGCATCTTGTCGAACTGGGGCGAATTGAACAGGGTGAGATGTGCGGTGCCCGGCGCGCAACCGGGGGTGGCCATCACCCATTCACAATTCACCCGCCAGAGCTCCTTCGCCTCGCGCGCCATCCGGTCCATGTCGGAGCTGAGAAAGGGTGAGAAATCCGAAATGTAATCCCGTCGCATCATGCGCACGGGCTTTCGCCACCAGGGCAGGCCATCCTCTTTTTTTTTCGTGCAACGGGTTTTCATGGGATACGCGGAGTGGATGCGATTTTTTTTTAGACCCTCGCATCCCGACAGACGACAAAAAAAGCGCGCGAGCCCGCGCTTGTGAAAATTCATCGGAATTCAACATGCCACGCCACCAAGCCCAGATAGGTCAACGCCAGCGCGATGAAGAGACCTGTCAGCATGCAATGCCCCACCACAAAGAATCTCCCCTTCGGCCAGTCTTCGTGGCTGAAATAGAAAAAGTCGACCAGAAGCCGCGCTGTCCAAAATCCCCCGATCAGGCACGCGAGACCCAGCGCGGCGCGGTCGCCTCTCAATAATTCGTTATGCAGGATGAGCGTCAGCACGCCAAAGCTGACAATCATCCCCACGGTGAACGTGCCGTACACCCACATCAGCTTGCGATTGAATGAGGCCAGCTTCTCAAGGTCCTCCTTCCAGTTGAGCCGAAGCGGAACCTGGAAACTCGCCCCGAGGATGCAGAAGTGTCCGATGCCCGCCAGCCAGAGCGCGAGGTTGAAACAGGATTCGATGTTCATGGGAATATCCAGTGATTGAGATTTCTGAAAAGTGGCACGATCAACCTTTCGCGGAACGGCGCGTGAAACAGAAGTGGAAGCGGTGCGAAAATCCAAAACCATGCCCATACGCGCAACGCGGCCACCGGCCAGCGCTTGAGATATCGCGATTCGAAAAGAACCAGCACGCCCTGCAGCACGAAGTACGCCATCGGACCTCCCCACCCCGCCTGCACGGGATAACTTATGGCCATCTCATGCAAAAAGCCGGAAATCACAAACACTCCCAAGATCGCGCCTCTCGCGCCCAGCACCCGTCGCAAGGGACGCATGAACAACATCCGATCCATCTCCACAAAAGCCAGGTTCCAGCGCCGCCCCCAGAAATCCCCCAGCGACCGGCTTTGAAAAGGATTTTCGAACAGCCGCCGCACCGGCCAGCCATTTAAACGCACCGCACCCGTCAGCACGTTTGCAAATCCCAGGTGAAGCGTCACGAACAGGGCAGCGATTCCCACCCATCCAATCCAGTCACTTTCCCGAGAGGCACCGAACGCCACTGCAACCACCATCGCCAGCCCGATCAGCATTACCATCGCCCCCCGCCCCATCAGCTTCAGGGAATCCGAACATGTAGCCGAATCCGCAAGGGTTTGGCTTCCGTCGCCCGCATCCTTGCGGACGCGGCTACATCCCAAACCAAACGGTGACGGATCCACTCCAGGCCAACATGTGAAGAAAATCCATTTCCCCACCGCCGAAAACTTCGTGCGCGATTCCCTGAAAAACACCGCCGCCTTGATCAGGCACAGCATCCCCAAAGTCGCCCCCGCCAATCGCTGCCACGGCTGCCACGAATCTCGAAATGCGAACAGGACAACCAAACCCGACAGCGGCATCGCAGCGGCCACGGCCACGCGCAACCGCGCTTCACGCGTGTTGGCGTCACCCGTTGCTCTCCCGTTCAGTGAGGTCTTTGACATGTTGAAGCACCCGCAGATGAATGCGGTGAATGATGAAATCCGACCAGAGTTTCCAGTACCCTGCAGGCCACATGTGGTGATGATACCACGTCGTTCCCTCCAATCGCGTGCGGCCATCGGCAAGCGGCGTCAGCAGGAACTGTCCACCCTTCGAAGCCAGAAAACCATTCAGATGCGGCGGATGAATTTCCCGGTACGGAGTCCATTCCTCCATGGGAGGCGGGTTGGACGTCACCGAAAATTTCAGCAGCCGCGGCTCATCCCATACCTCGATCGGTTCCACGAATGAGCCCGTGGAAAAAACGCAGAATCGCTTTGCACCCTTTCCATGGCCGATGATCTCCGCGCGCAGGGGATACGCAATGCCGGCGCGAAACAGCCACTCTCGTGGCGCAGGCAGTTCAGTGAAAGAAACGACATGCTTCCAAACCTTTGACGGCGGGGCGTTGATCTCCACCGACGTGCGCACCGCGAACAGAGGCGCTTCGGGATCGGCCATTCGCTCCATTCCCAGCATTGCGGGCGTCACCGTCAGCAAAATTAAAAGCGCCGTGGCAGTTTCCTTTCGACGGCATACGCCCTGGATCACATACCCCGCGAAACCACCCAGGAGCGCAATCACCAGCCCAAGCGGAGCAGCCATGATCAGGCAGCCGATTCCTTCGAATCCAAAGGCCAGGAACCACGCGCCAAAAAGCACCATGGAAAAAATCGCAACTGCCAGGCATTCCCAACAAGTACGCTCCTCATGATATCCGTGGATCAGCGCCGCACCCATGCCAAGGGCAAACGGCAGACCCACAAACAATCCCCACCCGTAGCGCTCCAGCACCGACGTGCCAAAATACGCGATGAACAGACCGGCAAATACCGTGAGAAACAACGACATCGCGGCGCTTCCCCAGGCACTCTTAGGAATAACCCAGTCGAGAAACCGCCCGATCCACCCTCTCGGCGGCGATTCAAACACAGGCGCC
Organism: Verrucomicrobiota bacterium; assembly: GCA_023269615.1. Taxonomy (GTDB): domain Bacteria; phylum Verrucomicrobiota; class Verrucomicrobiia; order JABWAM01; family JABWAM01; genus JAHFSY01. The sequence goes on along the minus strand of JAHFSY010000006.1, from coordinate 23,178 downwards.
GAACGCGAAGGAAGCACCGACAGTACGGCGAAAAAGAGCAGGTTGATCGCGGGAATGAAAAACAGCACGACCAGCCACAGCGGCAATCCGATGGCGCGCAAGCGTTTGAAAGTCAGCATCACTCCGATCCAGATGAAGGGAAGCGCCATGGCAACCATGGTTGCGTAAAATATCGAGTCGTCCTTCGCAAGCGCCACAAAGGAGGCCGCATGATCCGGCTGGAGATAATTTATGAGCGACCACGCCCGATGAAAACCAAAATACGCCACCGCACGGTCGAGGTTGTACTTGATGGCCATGAGCACAATCCCCGCCAACAGGTAGTGCCCGCGGTTGATCGTTCCACCCCAGCGCCACCAATCAGAAAATTTAAATTTCATCGAAGGCTCTTCTTTATGTTTAAGTCCACAGGGCATCTTCCCGCGAAAGCGTAGCGATAGGGAGCCCATTTCCGGTACAATCGGTCCAGAATGCAAGCGAAGGGTGGAATGCTCATCACGATCCCAACCACCCAGGTGGCGGGCATGCAGAGGAACACCTCGCGGATCGCAGCGGCACCCGATTCGACGCGTCCATCCTCAAGCACTACCTGCATCGCTTTCTCACATTCTGCTCGGGTGAGTTTCGGAAACCGCTCGAACACTTCGTCGGACTGAAAAGGCAACGCCTCCATCCGATGCCACCAGTCCAGGCGGTGAAGCCAGTGAAGATTTCCCGCGCACAAATTGCACGACCCATCGTAGATTACGGTGATCTTGCGTGGAAGTTGCGTGCTCCTTTCATTCATAAATATCTCCCAGCGCCTCCCGCAAATTAGGGAACCTGAATTCGAAACGATGCTGAAGAAATTGCTTCGGATCACATCGCCGGCCGGTCAGCGCCAGGCAGGGTTCGGTTCGCATGAACCATGAGCCGACATGAACCGCCCACGACGGGGTGGGCGGGCTCCACGGACGGTGCAAGGCCCGCCGCAATTCGCGCATGAATTCCGCATTCGTCACCGGATTCGGACTGGTGGCGTTGAAGACACCATGAACGTCATCCCTCTCGATGGCCCACAAGAACATCCGGTTCATGTCCGCCACATGCAGCCAGCTGATATATTGGCGTCCACTGCCCACCGTCCCGCCCAGGAAACATTTCACCAGTTTCGATAACGTCCCCAAGGCACCCCCGCTTTTTCCAAGCACGAATCCAATCCGCAAAATGATACGTCGCGTGAACGGTGTTTTTCCCTCGTTAAAAGCCTCCTCCCACAACCGGCAGGTTTCCACCGGGATTCCATCGCCCGCCGGGGAGTTTTCATCGCACAGTCGATTGCCCGCATCGCCGTAAATGGCCAACGACGCGGTCTGCACCAATACCTCCGGAGGGCGCGTGCATTTTGAAATTGCTTCGTCCACCACGCGAACTGAATTCACGCGCGACTCGTTGATCTCGCGAAGATTTTCATGCGTGTAGCGGCAATTCACGCTCTTGCCGGTCAGGTTAACCACGGCCTTCGCTCCATCCAATTCAATGGCCCATTTCCCAATCGTTTTACCGTCCCACTGCACCTGCCGCACCCGCCCCGTCTTTCCTCGCATGGAGCGGGTCAGGATAACTGGGTCATATCCCAGCGCGACCAAATCATGCGCCAGCTCCTGACCGAGAAATCCGCTTCCTCCCGCCAAAACAATGCGTGGTTTATCCATGTCGTTTTTCCGGCTGACCTTTGATTGAATGGGGAAATCCAATCCGCACGTCGCGCACACCGGGTGAATAATTGGCGCCAGCCAGGCGGGCCCCGCGAAACCAGGGAAATGCCTTTTCGAGCAAGCCCCCATCTTCGATCGTCACGTCCACCCGGGTTTGAGGCCAGGGCTCGTGCCACACCCGGAAATAGCGCTGTTTGCCGCCGCATGCCGTGAACGCGGTGTAGTATTCCATCATGCTTTCGTCGAAACTTCCCGGTGCGCACACATCGTAACGCGCACCGACAGGGATCCGTGCGTGATATCTGAAACGCCCGTCACCCAATACCTCGCCGCTCAATTCGTTGCACTCATGGTCATGACGATAATTCAGACGTCCGAGCCGGTACGGCAGGCCGAAAAGCCGTGGCGCGATGAATGCCGCAAAGGGATTGGGCACCCATTCGGCTATGAAATGAATCCCGGTTTCGCCACAATGACGTACGTACGTCCGGACATTGAGGAACGGATGATCGGTCACGGGATATCCCATCCATGCCGTTGCACGCCCACCCCAAGCGGGACGGAGATGATTTTGAGTAAATGCGACGAGGCTGACCCACGCCTTGTCATCAAAGAGTTGCAGCTCGAAGGAAATTTCCCTTTGAAGTGTTTCGGCATCCACCTCGAAATGAAAAAACAGCGCGCGATCCCAGTCGGCGAAGAACAGGGCCCCGCCATCCACGTCGAGCTTGTTGCTCATTTCGCGAGCCCTCAGATCTAGGGAGGGTGTTCTGGATTCTGAATTCTGGATCCTGAAATCCTTCTGACTCCTGACTCCTGACTCCTGCATTCCTTCCCGCACATTCATCACCGAACTCCTTTCCACGCCGTTACCAGATACACGGCTGACATTCCCCCATAAACCAGCAGGCACGCGATGTGGATCAGCGTGCGTCCCGTTTGCCCGCGCCAGTGGGTGCTGCTGTAATAAAACACCTGCAGGAATGTGCGGAAAAGCCAGAAGCAGCCGATGCAGCCAGCGAGCCACACGCACGCGGCGTTGGTTCCCGCGGACATCTCCGCGCGGAAGCGCCATGTCATGACCGCGAAGATCGCAAGGATGATCGAGATGAACCACTTGTGGACCTGAACCACTTCGTAAATGAGGAGTGGGAGGCGTGCCAGGTCCGGTCCCCATTTCAGGATGCGAATGAGGAACAGGTTCACGATGGCGATGAGGATCTGGACGACGGCGACAATCAGCAGTGAAGTTTCAGCATTCATGGTTCCTCCGGATTTCCGCCGCAAGGGTCGCATCATTCTCCATACCGAGCAATGACGAGAGGTCGCGGCGTTTTTTTGAAATGAGTTCACACACCTTGCGGGCGAGCGGCAGGAGCGCAGGGCGCGCCAGGCGCACGGCCCATTCGCGGTATTCGACCAACGCGTACAGGACCATCACCCATGCGTGGGCGCCCCAGTAAATTCCACCCTCGTCGCTGATCACCACGAGTTCCTCCGGATACTGGCTGCGAACAAATCCCGGGAAGCGGCATTCAATCTCGGGCGAGTCACGCGGGAGAAAGCGAAGGTCCAGAAAACCCGGTTGCTGTTCCAGCCATCGACGGCAGTGCGAGCAGAACCCGCACTGCGCATCGTAGAGGATGTAGAGGGTTTTCATGGATCAGGCGGTTTTTACGGCCAAGTGGGCCTGAGGCGGCAGTGGAGGCGGCTGGTTGCGGAGCATCGCGCGTTTGCGCATTTTCGAGAAGATCAGCAGGTTCATGAAGTGCATGACGCCCAGCACCAGCAGCACGAATCCCACCTTCGAGCTCAGTGTCTCGAATACCTGCTGCAGGTCTTCCGACTTGCCGCCGTATTTTAACGCCAGCGTCACGTACCCGATGTTGATGAGGTAGAACCCCACCACGAGGAGGTGGTTCACCGAGTCAGCCAGCTTCTCGTTCCCGAGGAACGAATCCACCAGGAAGATGCGACCGTTCGCGTGGAGCGTCCTCGCCACCCAGATGGTGAGGCCGACGCTGATGATGAGGTAGGCGATGTACATCCAGACCGTGGGGGTAACCATATGTTTCCTTTTGTTGATTGTTATTGAAGTTTCAGGAAATTGTGAAATTAGAGGTCAAAAAAAGCCCACCGCCGCAGGCGCTTCACCTCGCGGCGGCGGAGGTGGGTGAGCATCCGGAGCTTGCGGAGGATTTCGACGGGGAAGCGGATCGCGTCCCCGGCTTCCTTCAGTGTGTGGGCCTTGGTGTCGTGCATGGTTGCGTGTTTCATGATGTCTCCTTGGTTCATCCCAGCAGCCTGACGAGCAGGGGGAGCACCCGGCTCTTTTGCTGCTGGGAAATTTTTCCGAGCATCAGGTCGGCGGTCTTGACAAACTCAAGGATGGACTCGACCTGTTTGCGGAAGGCGGCGCAGTCGCGGTCGCGTCCCGCGATCGCCAGGCATTCCTGGAGGGCGGTGATCACGGGCTCGATCTCGCGTTTCTTGCGCTCGCGGGCGATCGTGCAGAACATCCGCCAGACGTCCTTTTCGCTCTGGAAGTACTCTCGGCGCTCCCCTTTTTTGAAGCTGCGGCGGACGAGCCCCCAGTCCACCAAGCTGCGGAGGTTCATGTTCGCGTTGCCGCGGCTGATGTTGAGCTCGCGCATCACCTCGTCCGTGCTCAGGGGCTCCTCGTGGACCATCAGGAGCGCGTGGATCTGGGCCATCGTCTTGTTGATCCCCCAGCAGGACCCCATCTCCCCCCAGCATTGAAGGAACCGCGACCTGGCCTCGTTGAGGGATGTATTCATACTTTCAGTTCTTTCTGAAAGTACGATACATCTGTTTTTGGAGTCTGTCAATGAGGGAATGGCTGTGCAGCTCATTTGGGTTTGAAGTGTAGGAGCCGCTGTCAGCGGCGATCTCCGCATTGCCCCATTCTCCCGGTCGCCGCTGACAGCGGCTCCTACCAAAAACAGGGGGGATCCAGTTGGGGGAGAAAAGCGGCTCGACGTGCGTCTGGCTTTGCGGGTTTACTGCATCGGATGAGCAGTAAATCCCCGCTTTTCACCCGCAGCGTGGGCGGTCCGTGGATCCGCCGACGGATGGGACAGCTCTTTTTTTCGATGGATGCCCATGGGGCGGAACATCTGCGGAACGCACTTCATCGCGGGCCCGCGGTTGTCTTTTCCAATCACTCGGGCTGGTGGGATGGTTTTGTGGCTTTCATGCTGGAGCAGCATTTCGGGTTCGATCTCCACGTGATGATGGAAAAGAAGAACCTGGATGAAGCGCCGTTCCTGCGCTGGCTGGGGGCGTTTGACGCCGATCTTGGGACACCGCGCCGGTCGGCGCTGGCCCTGCGGTCGGCGCTGCGGGTCCTTGCGCCGTCCCAGCCGGTCACACGTCAGCCTGTGCTTTGGATTTATCCGCAGGGTCGCATGGGATCGGCGCACGAGCGTCCGTTGAAGTTTCGGCGCGGGCTGGAATGGATCCTCGAGCACCGGGCGGACCTGTCCGCAATTCCCATGGCCTGCCGTTACGAATTCATGCGTGAGGATCGCCCGCACATTTTCCTGCGATTCGGCCCCGCTCTTGCCGGCGCATCCACGGCGTCACTCGAGCAGGCGTTGCAAAAGGAACTCGATTCGTTGCATGGACAGCTTGCCGCGTGGTCTGTGACAGACTTCGAGAGAATCTGGCAATCGAGCCTTTCGGTGAACAAACGCTGGGAGCGCTGGTGGGGAAAGATCCGCGGGGGCGGCAAGGCATTCGATCCTCTGAACCGGTAGTCCTACTCCTTGACCGTGAAGACGCGTTGTTCGAGAGACTTGCCTTTGAGTTTGTGGGAGCCGAGGTCTTCGAACTGAAACTGGTCGCCGGCCGCCTTGACCACCTCCTCGGTGAGGATGATGGAGCGTTTCAACTCCTTGCTCAACGTTTCGATGCGAAAAGCTACATTTACGCAATCGCCGACCGCAGTGAAATCCCTGCGCGCATCCACACCAACATTGCCCGTGATGGCCTTGCCGGCGTTGAGGCCGCAGCCGATGCGAAAAGCAAAATCAGGATAGTCCGCGGAAAGGCGCTCGTGAAACTTCGCGGCCAGATCCACCATTTCAATCGCGGACTTGAGCGCACCAATCACGTAATTCTGGTTGCCCTCGGTGCGCGTCTTGAGCCAGTAAGCCATTACGGCGTCGCCGATGAACTTGTCAATGTTCCCGTTATTGCGATCAATGATGACCTGCACCTCCTTGAACCACTCGCCGACAATTTTTGAGAGGTATTCGGGGGGGAGTTTTTCCGAAAGCGGGGTGTAGTTGCGGATGTCCACGACAAGGATGGAAACCGTTTCCGTGGAAAAATCCACCTGGGTACGCATTTCCTCCACCGGCCCGGCCTGGACGCCCGTGCCGTCGTTGGCATGGTCCACAAACTTCATGAGATGGTTGCCCACCAGGATTTCGTCCCCGCTCTTGAGCGCATTGGGGATGGTGACGCGGCGGCCGTTGAGGAGCGTGCCGTTGGAACTGCCGAGGTCGAGGAGGTAGTAGGTTTTGTCGCCCTGAAGTCGGATGACCGCGTGGTTGCGCGACGCCTTGACGTCATTGACCACCAAGTCGTTGGAAAGTCCTCTCCCCATCGCAAAAAGCGGACCAACAGGGAGTTTTCGCGGGGGTTGCCCTTCCACCTCCAGTGTAATTTCGGCACTCATCATTCAAAGCGGATCGGATTTTGTCTTGCGCAAACCTCATTACTAACCGCATTGTACCGCGATTGCAACCCGCAACCTGACGGCATTTTTGATGAAACAGTCCTCCATTTTCAAATTCAACCATGAAAAAATATCTCGCTGAACTGATTGGAACCTTCGCCCTCATCCTCGTCGGGGCGGGCTCGGTCTGCCTCCTCAATGAAAAGAGCGTTCTCGCGCCTGGCCTCATGGGACTTGTCACGGTGGGGCTGGCCCACGGTCTCACTGTCGCCACCATGATCTACGCCCTCGGTCACATCTCCGGCATCCACATCAACCCAGCCGTCACGGTGGCCATGAAGGTTTCCGGCAAGATTGGCTGGATTGATGCCATCGGGTACATCGTCGCCCAGCTCATCGGTGCGGCTTTGGCAGCGTTCATGTTGAAGCAGCTCTTCAGCTCGGGACCCATCTCCGGCTACCTTGGCGCCACCTCTCTGGCAAGCAACGTCACTCCCGCTCTCGGGTTTCTATGTGAAGCGATGGGTACGTTTCTCTTCTTTACCGTCATCTTCGGAGCGGCCGTGGATGGTCGCACCGCGGGCAATGTGGCCGGCCTCGCCATCGGGCTGAGCCTCGCGTCGCTCATCATGTTCTTCGGTCCGCTGACAGGTGCATCATTCAATCCCGCCCGCAGTTTCGGACCCGCGTTGGCCAGCGGGTATTGGCCCAACTTCTGGATCTACATCGTGGGTCCCTGCGTCGGCGGTTCCATCGCCGGGTTGCTCCAAACCCACGTCTTCATGAAAAAATAAATCCGCACACGAACCCATCCGACTCTGATCCACCATGCCGTACACCACTGTCACACCACCTGCTGGCGAAAAGATCTCAATCAAGAATGGAAAACTGACCGTACCTGCCAAACCGATCATCCCGTTCATCCGCGGTGACGGCACGGGGCCCGACATCTGGGCCGCCAGCGAGCGCGTGTTTGATGCCGCGGTGAAAAAGGCCTATGCGGGGAAGCGCAAGGTCGCGTGGTTCGAGGTGTTTGCGGGTGGGACGGCGAAGGAGAAATTCGACAACTGGCTGCCCGATGACACCGTGGAAGCGTTCAAGGATTTTCTTGTTGGCATCAAGGGCCCGCTCTCCACGCCCGTCGGCGGCGGCATCCGCTCCCTGAATGTTGCCCTGCGCCAGATGCTTGACCTCTACGTGTGCCTGCGCCCCGTCCAGTATTTCACCGGTGTGCCCAGCCCTGTGAAGCGCCCCGAGAAGGTGGAGATGGTGATCTTCCGTGAAAACACAGAGGACATTTACGCCGGCATCGAGTATGCCGCCGGTTCAGCTGAAGCGGGCAAGCTGCTCGCGTTTTTCGAAAAGGAGTTTCCCAAGGAATTCAAAAAAATCCGCTTCGGGAAGCAATCCCCCGTCGAGGTTGGCGTGGGACTCAAACCCGTCAGCAAGCCCGGCACGGAACGTCTCGTCCGCTCCGCCATCCAGTATGCGATTGCCAACAAGCGCAGGTCGGTGACGCTTGTCCACAAGGGCAACATCATGAAGTTCACCGAGGGCGCCTTCCGCGACTGGGGTTATGCTCTTGCCGATGGTGAATTTGGCAAGGAAACCTATTCGTGGAAAATCTGGGAGCAAACGAAAAGGGACAAGGGCGAGGAAGCCGCCAACTCGGAGATGAAGGCCGCCCAAAAAGAGGGCAGAATTCTTGTCAAGGATGCCATCGCCGACATCACGTTGCAGCAGGTGCTCACGCGCCCGGAAGATTTCGACGTGATTGCCACGCTCAATCTCAACGGCGATTACCTGAGCGACGCGCTTGCCGCGCAGGTGGGCGGGATCGGCATCGCGCCCGGCGGCAACATCAATTACCTCACCGGCCACGCCATCTTCGAGGCCACGCACGGCACCGCACCCAAATACGCAAATCAGGACAAGGTGAACCCTGGCTCCGTCGTGCTCTCCGGCGAAATGATGTTTCGCTACATGGGCTGGACCGAGGCGGCCGGCCTCATCATCAAGGGGTTGAACGGCGCGATCGGTTCCAAAAAAGTCACCTACGATTTTGCCCGCCAGATGGAGGGCGCGAAGGAAATCAAGTGTTCGGAGTTCGGGGACAACATCATCGCGCACATGGGCTGAAGGTTGGCACCGCCGACCCCCTCCCTTGTCCAATCCTCAGATCGCCCCACGAATGGACGCTTCGGAAATCGCCCCTTCCCGAAGAATCTTCACCTCCCCGGGTTCAAGCGACACGACAGTGGAGGCGACGCCTTTCTTGATCAGTCCGCCGTCCACGGCAAGCGCCAGGTCGGATCCAAAATGTTGAAACGCTTCCGCGCATGATTTTGCGGGTGGCTCCCCCGATCGGTTCGCGCTGGTTGCAATCATCGGGCGACCAAACTTCACAAGCAGGCCATGGAGCCATTCGTGATCCGGAACCCGCCAGCCCACCGTCTCCCCCTCAACCGCCACCACGAGCGTCAAGGGCCCCGGCCAAAACGCCTGCGCCAGTTTTTCAGCGCGTTCATCCCATCCGCCCGACACCGCACGCGCCTGACTCGCGTCGGCAATCAGCCACTGGAAAGGCTTTTCCTTCGGACGTCCCTTGAACACGTAAAGATGTTTTACCGCATCGGTATTGGCGGGGTCCACGCCAAGACCGTAAACCGTTTCGGTGGGGAACAAAATGATGCCGCCGCCCTGGAGCGCCTCGAGTGCATCCTCGCTTGCAGCGCGCGGATCCTCCCGTATCGAAACGATGCGGGTCATTTCTTTTCCGATGGCTCCTCTGCCAGTTTCACCTTGGAGATGGCGACATCCTTGAACCTAGTCTCAAACATTTCCATGTTGCGGTACACGTTGCCGTACACGCGGTCGAGCGCATTTTCAAACTTCATGCCATCGGCCATGTGTTGAACGAATTCAAGGAAGTTTTGCTTTGGGTGGTCCTCGATGAGGAACTGCACCAGCCGCACCGACTCGGCATAGAAGTGAGGCACGCGGGCCTCGTCGGACGGATAGTCGTTGGCCGATGTCAGCTCGCCGAGTGGAAAATAATTTTCCTCGGACACCACGTTGGGGCGAAGCAGGAAGGTGTAGCCCTTCGGTCGCGTGTACGCAGTGAAATGCTTGCGGGACTGCTGTTCGGCAAAACCCTCGTTGAGCCAGATCGGGATGCGCCCCTTCACGAAACGATTCACCACAAGGTGCGACAATTCGTGCGGCAACACCGAGCCGGTGAACGGGGTTGCGGCGGGGGGCGAACGCAAAAACAACTCGTTCCCGATGCAGACTCCGCCGCTCCAGCGGTCCACCGAGGATTTTGCGACGAAGCTTTTCCATGACTCGTCTGTCTCAAAAATAAAAATCTGACCTTTCAACTCCCATTTGTCCTCCTCGATCTTGAGATCCTTCTTGATGAGGGTGTAATAGGTCTCCGCCTCCGACGAGGCGCGTTCAGCCATCCACTTTTGGGTGAAGTGAAAGACAAAATGCTCCGTCTGGGCATGATGCCACTCAATGCCCTCCAAAGAAAGCGCTTCCGCCCCCCTGCGGCTCAATTCCTTCTGGCGGGCATCGTTCCACACCACGTCCTCCAACGTCACCTCCGTTTGCGAGCGAACCGCGGTGGCTGTCTCCAGCAGGATGACCGCGCCGCCGATCCAAATGAGTCGATGCCACATGAGTTTTACTTTCGTTGCAACACGGCCACCGCCTCAATATGCGCCGTCTGGGGAAACATGTCAAAAATTCCCAGTGCCTTGAAGGAATACCGCCCGCTGCCCGTACCCGCCAGCCCTTTCAAATCGCGCGCAAGCGTGGCGGGATTGCATGAAATATAAATCAATCGTTCGCTCCCCTTGGCGGACAATGCGGTGGTGACCGCTGGAGGAAGGCCTTCGCGCGGCGGGTCAATGAGGATGACGCCTCCGGCCAACGAGGTGTCTTCAAGCAGGGGGTCGATGCGTTCGCCCACATCGGCCGCGAGAAATTTTGCGGGGGCGACCCCCCGCTTTTGGGCGTTCACCGTTGCCTCATGGATCGCCCGGGCATCGTAGTCCACCCCGAGCACCCCGGAAAAAAGATCTGCAAGCCCCAGGGTGAAAAATCCCGAGCCGCTATAGAGATCGAGCAGCCGGGCGGATGTCGCACCCCCGATCTGACCGCGTACCCATTCCAACAGCCTCGCCGCCATCGCGCTGTTCACCTGGTGAAAACTGCCCTCAGGACTTCCTTCGCGCTGCGATGAATCGCTCAACGTGACGTGAGGGGCGCGGTAGGACGACTTGCGAAGCGTGATCAGTTTGGCGTTCACCGAGTCGTTTGCGATCAGGCACTTCTCGACGTCCACCACCGTGCGATGGTCCGTCGCAATGAAACCGAGCTCGCTCCCCTCGCCCCGATGGATGGATATCTTGTTTCGATATCCGAATGGGGACGGGGCACCTTCGAAATGAGATGGCGGCAATTCCTTGAAGCCACCGATTCGCGCGAGCGTATCACGCACCTGCTTTTCCTTGATCCGAACCTGTTCGTCGTACGACGCATGCTGGTACTGGCAGCCGCCGCATGCTCCAAAATAAGCACAGGGAGGTGGAACGCGATGAGGCGAAGGTGAAACAATTCCAAGCAATTCCGCCTCTGAAAATCCTTTGCGGGATTTCCCGAGCTTCACGCGCACCGTTTCACCCGTAAGCGTGCGGGGCACAAAGACAACCTTGCCATCGGGCAACTTCCCAACGCCCGAGCCGCCAAAAGCGACGTCATGGATTTTTACTTCGGCTTCATTCATTGCACCCAACATTCCGTATTCCCTGCCCCGCGACAAGAGCGATCAGGAGACAGGATTCAGGAGCCAGAATCCGGAAGTCACTTCACTTCCCAGAATACAGGTTCACCTAATTCTTTTCGAAAATGTGGCTGTTGAGCGAATGTCCCCCCTCCCGCCTCCGCGTACCCTTTCTCAATCGAGGCGGCCACCAGATTGTCCGCAAAATCAATCACGCACAGGTGCGGCGCGCTGGGGGCGAGAGTAAAGATGCTCACGCGCCCGCGCGAATGGGCATCCGTGAGCTGCGCCTGGCTGTAAAGATGATTGAACGCCTCGGAAATGTTTTCGAGGAAATTCCCCGTGTGCCCACGTTCCTCGGGAGAGGCTTCAATCAAAACGATGTGCGTGGCCCCCCACAGGATCGCCGCCTCGATCGGGCTGTTGTGCGCAAAACCGCCATCCACCAGTTCCGCGCTCGCGCCCGCTGCTGGAAAATCCGGAAGCCTGCGTGACGGAAAGATCGGATAGATCGAACCCGAACCCATCACGACGTCAAGTAGCAGCGAGGGATGCTCCGCCATCGCCACGCCACGCGTTCCGAACACGGGCTTCGACGCTGCGGGGCCGTTCGCAAAAAAATAGAGATCGTTCGGCAGGCTTGACCCCGTCTGCGAAAGGCATGAACCCGTCAGCACGAGGTCCCGCTGCAGCAACTTCCGGTCCATGATCTGACGGCTCACCGTGCGCAACCGCTCCGTGTCACCCAAGGCATCCACGGTCATTGGTGTCTGGCCCGCGCGGACGAGATGGGCATTCATCATGCGCGGATATTTTTCAGCGAGCACATGCTCGATCCCTGTGCCATCGGAAAGCGTTGTTTCATAAAACAGGATCGTGACCAGTTGCGCGAACGGCAGGCCGAGAAGTCCAACAGCAAAAATCCACTGCGCCGCGCGCCACGCCACCCGCGGCGGGGCGTGTTCCGGAAAAAGAAACCGGTCCGCCATCCGCAGCAGGATCGCGAACCCGATGAGAAACCATCCCGAGCCACGGATCCCAAACACCGCCCACATCCAGGCATGGTGCAACGCATGATTCATCCCGAACCAGTCCCACGGAATGCGGAACCACCAGCCAAGTGCAATTTGCAGGATACCGAGAAGAAAACACCACGTGCTCACACGACGGGCCTGGAGCGCCGCGCCATCAGTCGTGCGTCGCACGATCCACACAATCGCCGCTGCGCCCAGGAACGCGAACCACAGCCCCATGTTCTTTCGAACCAGCGCCGAGGGACGGATCATGTCGCGCTGGTCCAGCTCCGTCCACACGCCGCGAAAATCTGCGCGCCCCTCGGGCGTCTTCGTGATCCCCATCGCAATGGGCAATGAATTCATCGCGCCGCCCGAGGTGCCCACGACAAGGGCGATATCGAGCCCGGCATCCTTGTTATCCTTTCGAAGCGCCGCAAGCTTTTCCTCGATGGCCGAAACCGCGCCCACCTGATACGAACATTTCGCACCCCCACCCGAAAGCGCCAGCGCAAGACGGGGAGGCGTCGGATGCGAACGGGCATAATTCAGAAGCATGCTTCCGATTTCGTCGAGCGATACCTCCTTCGGATCTGAAACGCCCAGGGTGGTCTCGCTTTCCCGAATCCATTTCTGAACCACCCCGTAGCGTGCTTTCCAGTCGTCGAGATGAACAAAGCATTTCTTCCCGTACTTGTTGCGATGAGCGAGCAGCAACGCGCCGAGCTTGGCTGCGTGCTCAAAGCCGGGACGCGCAAGCACAACATCCTGAGGAATTGAGAGGCGCTCTAATTCCGGAAAACTCAAAGGTGAACCCACGAGCAATCTCGAAGCTCCACCCACATAAAAGCCATCAGCTCGTGGGGGGTTGGGCGGCCAGATCTCTTGAGGGCGATACCATATAAATGCCACCCTTTCGCGGTCCGCAAGTTTTTCGCGAAGCAACCAGTAGGATCGAGTGTGTGAATAGGTGTACTTGATTTGATCCCTGGCTGGAACGATGCCCACCTCACGCAACGCGTGGAGTGGAGCGATGCAACCCGATACGGATTCGGGATGCACAAACAAAAACTCGACCCGCCCCTCTTCGTTCATGCGCTTCAAATCCGCCACGTTCTTGATCGAGGAATTTCTTCCCACGTGGCAAGTTGAATGATATTCAAAAGTGGTCTCATTGTATTCATCAACCCCCTGCGTCGCGAGATAATCCCAGCCCGCGAGACCACGCTCCGCATTTTCCGGCTTCCAGATTTCGGCGAGGATGCCGGCGTTGACAACGGCGATGTCAATCATCCCGCGGTCCATCCAGTGCACGACGTCGCCGTAGGTTCCGGATGCAATTTGAAATTTTAGCGTTCCGCCGCTGGCACGCGACAGGTTGGAAAGGAGCTTTTCGGATTGTTTCAACTCCTCCTGGAAATCCTTGTACGCCACAATTCCCACGCGCACGGGTGGCGGCTGCGTGGCACCCAGCCTTCCCATCCAGAGAAGCAGAATGACCCCGCAGAATATCCCGATGTGACGACTCAAGATCATTCGAATCTGGCCTTCGCGTTTTCGTTGTTTTCAATGTTCACGCTCTTAAAAACGTAGATGAACTCATGCAGTGGCATGGTGAAGACGCCATCCTTGAATGGATATCCGTTCTTGAGACCGGGAGGGCCCTTGGGCGTGAACTCCTCCGGATCGCAGTCATAAACCGTGACCACCTTTTTCTGGAAATCAAAGCCAATGACGGCATACACGTGCGAGCTGTAGAGTTCGGGGGGCTCCCTTCCCTCTTCGGGGCTGGTTGAGACGAGGCGATGATGGGCGAAAGCCTTCTCCAACGCCACGCCAAGCTGCTTGTCCACCCCATCGCAGGAGTGGCTTGTGAGCAGTGGGATGGTTTCATCGGTAGATCCACCATGGGCAATGACATCGGTCACTTCCTTCTTTTTTCGTCCCGGGCGTCGATGGATGTTTGCCAGCTTGCCGAAGGCTTTTTCGAGAACCACCACCCAAAGACCGTCGCTGCCGGCGGTCGATCCAAGCGAGATTTCCGTATCGGTCGGCGCTTTGATCGTTACGAGTTTGGCTCCTGGAAATTTGACGGAATACGTGCCATCCGCGTTGTCCTTGATCATCTCCACGATGGTATGTGGTCTCTGAGATGCCAGGGCGCCGACCATGGAAAGAAAATAACAGTCGCCCAGATCTCCCTGATGGATGCTGGTGAGGCGCGGCAGTTTGTCTGGAAAAAGCTGTCGGGACACCTGGTCGAGCTTGGATTTGAGAAGCCGAAAGTTTTCATCGTAGTCATGCTCCACACGCTTGTGCCGTTTTATTGCAAGTTCGTATTGTGCGAGAGCGTCGAGAGTCAGTGGTGGAGTTTGTTTGTGGTCATCGGCGTTGTATCTCTGGACGCTTTTCAATTCCGCCAGGGCCGCGGCGGCGTCCCCCCTGATGTGAGGGTTCAGAACATTCAAATCGAGTTCCGGGGTGGTGAGTTGCCCATCGTGGTTGTGGTCCCAGCGATCAAAGTTCTCCCGCACCAGGGTTGAGAACGGGGTTGGTGGTGGCCCCGACTGTGGTTTTTGTTCCGTTTGGGCAAGAAGGCCGTGGTGAACACACAAACCAAGGAGCAGGATTTTTTCCAGAACGTTCATTCCTCGGCCTCCGAATCCGACGCCGGGGAACGATTCTGCCGCGCGCGATACGCTTTTTTGGCGCGCACGGGAATTCCCGCGTCTGCCATGGCATCCACCTGGGAGGATTTGGCGCGGAGCTCGGGCGAGAGATCACCGAGCCAGCCGGGTTCGGCGGCCGTCGCCCCCGAAGCGAACAGGACAGCCAGCGTCAAGAACCAATCAATTCGTTTCATTCCCATGTCCCGAATCTCGCCCGCACTCTCTCAAGCCACGCTTCGATCTCCTCACGGTGCGCCTTGAAGTAAACCGAGCCGATCACCAGTCCCGCGCCCAGCAGGAGGATCAGCAGGCCGATGGCGGTCATGCGGATGTTTTCCATGTGCCTCATCACCTTGTACACGATGGAAAACAAATCCACGATCAGGGCCCCGAACCCGAGAAAAAGGTAGAGGCGCACCTTGAAGAAACTTCCAATCGCCATCGCGGCCAGGCAGAGGAGCATCATCGTCAGGTTGAAACCAATCGGATGCGTGGAGTCGATCAGGGCATAGTATCCCGCGCTGCCCAGCATCGCGCACAACGTCACCCAGCGGATCCATTGTTTTGTCTCGCGCTCGAGACGTCCGCCCGCGACATGCAGCAGCGCGAGGATGCCGATTCCGACTGGAATCACGATCGCATGGAAGAAACGAAGATTCCATCGGTCCCAGAAAAGGATGATGACAAAAAGCATGAATCCACAGATCGCCACCATGCTGTAGGGCGACTCCCGATCATCCCTCCCAAGAAATGCGAACATCAGGCTGTGCAACCCCACGATCACCAGCGTGATGTCCGTGCCCAATTGATGAATCACCGTCCAGATCATGGCCACCACCGGCATGGCAAAGAGCGTGCCCATCATCGGCACCCGTATTTCGCGCGAATGCCGGGCCAGGCGCTGTTTCGCCCCGGCGATGCAGCATGACACGGCCAGGCTGATCCACACGTCGTATTCGTAGTTCCAGTTTTCATACGTCAGCATGAGCTGGCGGCGGATGATCGCAAAGCAACCGAGCACGCTGAGCTGGGCCAGTACCTGCGAAAGCATCGAGTGACGCTCGCGCCCATCGTAAAACCACGCCACCGCCAGGCCCGCCCACATCATCGAGCTCAACGCCATCTCGCGCGTCGCATACGCCTCCCCATAATGGGTCACCATCATCAGCGACATCGCGGCAAACGTCAGCCAGAGCACCCCGAAGTTCAGACGGCAGCCCTGCGTTTCGCACATCGCCAGCGTCTGGTGATAAAGGCGGGGTTGCGCGGTCATGAGTTCCTTGAGAAATGGAAACGTGTTTTTCTCGTGCAACCGCGCCAACGTGCCCGTCGCAAACACCGTCGCGGCTGTGGCCAGCACCGGCCATGTTGCAAACATATCGGGAATGAATTTCTCCCCGTCGCGCGCCTGGCTGAAATAGACGAGCCATGGCGCGGCGAGCAACGTCAGCCCTGAAAAGAACCGGGCCGCACCCGTCTCCGCCATCCGGCTTTCTTGCGGCGTCAGCAGGCCGAGCACCGCCATCAGAGCCACGGCCCAAAGTCCCACGTTGCTGGCAGGATGGTGATACAACACGTGGCCCACGCCCGTGACAAACAGAAGCACGGATGGCACAGCGATCTGCGTCGCCGCAATCCAGCGTTTCCAAAGAGGGTGGGAAAAAACCATGCAACCCCAGATCCCCAGCACCACCCAGACCACGTCATCCTTCGCGATGTAGCTTGCCACAAAGAAATCCGCATGCAACGCGATCGCGAGCTCGGCAACGGCCACAATCCAGTACCAGGAAATCCTCCCGATGATCGCCTGGTGTATCCAGACGGTTGCTGCGCCCGCCAGTAACGGCGCAACCTGGTAGGAGTTCTCTCCCTTCTCCCAATGCGTCAGCGCGATCAACACCATCACCTGCGATGCCGCCAGCAGGCACCGACCCCAATACCGCCGCAAGGTGATCCAATCCTCTCCGTCAATCGCCCCGATCTGCTGGATGAAGGAGCGGAGAGGCGAACGCTGGTAACTTGCAACGATGAAAATGTGGGCCAGGCCCAGGGCGACCCACGCCGCCGGGATCGCGTGGCCGAACGGTGACAGGCCCGGATACCACGTCACGGAAAAATACGTTCCGACAATCAGGGAGATTCCCCCGTAAAACGCCAGCCACCACGTTCCGCCGAGGCCGCGCAAACGGATCAGCAGGAAGGCCAGGGCCATCACGACCGGCGCATTGACGTGATAATGGTTCGTGTCAATCTCCATTCCCGGGAAGAGGACCATCTGGAAGACGGATCGGGAGACGTAGAAAATCAGCAGAAGGAAACCCATCACCGTGGCCGAGTTGAGGTAGCGTCGCGCGTTCCCTTCCGCGCGCCCTGATTCGATCTCCGCGCGCACATAAAAATAAACCGCGGGCAAACCCAGTGCGATGAAGACCGTGTTCGGATGCCTCAAGGCGGGAACCATGAGGGCGAAGCACCAGAGAAACATCGCCGCGCCGAAATGGCTGAATCCCACGAGCCAGTCTCCAAACGCCTCCTCGCCCGGCCCGGGGTGCCGCGCCGCCCACCAGAAATACAACCCCGCAGCCCCCGCCAGCAGACCAGAAATCATAAAACGGCCCTGCGTGATCGTCGTGAGGTTGGGATGAACGAAATAATTGAACGCCAGAAGAATCAGCACCAGCCCAGCCATGAAAATGCTCCATTGATTCACCGCACGCGAAAACCCCTCCCGTCGGATGACCAGCCGCGCCAGTGTTCCCTGCACCAGTGTGAAGATGAAACCGATGCAGACCATGTGAATGTTCGAAAGCCCCATCGCGTCGAGCGATTTGCCGATCGTGATGTGAACGGCATGCACGTTGGCCGTGGTGAGCGAGGCGGCGGCGAGGATGAAAAAGAATCCCTGAGGCCATGTGAATCCGACGATGGCGAGCGTCAGCGCACCCAGGTAAGGCGCCCACAACTGTTCGGTGAGCATCCGCCAGTCCGGGTCCGCGGTCTGGTAAACTCCGGCCTGCAATGCAAGGGCCGCGGCCGGCAACAACAGCCAGAAGCGCGGAGGCAACGGAGGCTGGATCGTCACGTACCTCCCCTCCAGCAGTTTGGGACAGCACGCATGAATTTTCAACCCCACCACCACCAGCGCCGCCATCACCAACCCCAGCACGGCGGAACGCCATGGGATGATCAGGAACAAAATACGCATCTCAGGATCGGCGCGTTCCGACAAGGCCTGCGTCTGGAGGAAGAGATATCCGAGAACGACGCACGAGAGGAACAACGCCCCGGAACGGTTTGCGCGTGCGGCCATGAGAAGCGTGGCAACGAGCAGCATCTGCTGGAATGATGTGAGGGCAATATGGTGCGCGCCGAGCATTTCGAAAAATCCGCCGCACGCCGCGATCACCGTCAGGCACACGCCGCCGAGTTGGAAGGGCATTTGCAGCGGGCGCAGCCGCTTGTACAAATCCGGCGCTGCCTCGAGGAAAAGCTGGATGACTTCGATTACAGCCACCAGCGCCACCACCGGTGTAAAGGTCAGCTCAAACGAAAGCCGGTCGAACAACGGGCGCTCCCCCGGCGCACTCCACGCCAGCAGGAAAAAGAGCGACAGGAAGAAGAGCGTGATGCCGTGCCGTTTCCGCCCGCTCGAGAGCCCGTGCCAGGCGAGTTGAAGCACGAGGAACAGGCCCAGGTATTGGACCCGCGTCCAGTCCCCACCGCTGAGGAGCCCCAGCACGCACACCCATGCGAAGGCCAGGCTGCCGTAGCGCAACACAAAGCGGGTTGGCTGAACCAGCAATCCCTCCACCCACGCAAAACGTGCAACCTGCGGGCGGTAAATCCAGAACAGCCCCTGCAGCAAAAGGCCTGTGCACAGGACCGGCATCTGCCACTGCGGTTCGGGCACGAGACGCAGATTGAGAAAATGAAACGAGAGAAAGAAAACGATCCAGCTTGCGTGCACCGCCATTCGCGCTGCGACCCCCTCCCGCAGGTGAATCGCCAGCACAATCCATGCGATGCCGGTGATTCCCAGCGCGACGGCCGTCTTGAGACCGACCGTGTTCTCCAGGTAGCGCTGGGACAACGTCCACACATCGACCCGCAGTACCATGACAAACGCCGCGCACAGGACGGGGATGACAAAGAGAGATGGGTCGTAGCGGCGGATCGGGAACGGGTGCGTGCCGAGAAACAGATCGCCCTCCCCCATCTTCTGCAACAAGGGCCAGCGGCGGATGCCGAACACGGACAACGCCAGTGCCAGCGCGCTGCACGAACTCCCGAAGCCCGTTCCCCAGCTGATCGCCGGAAAATGTTCCTGAAATCTTGCCTTCAACTCCGGGAATAGAATCACAAGGATGACACCCGCCATCGCCGAGGGGACCAGTGACCGCGAATGATACGCCGTGCACAAAAGAACGCCGGCCATCAGGAACGGCCCGGCCACATCCATCGCCGCACGATACCACATTTCATCGCCCGGCGTCCCTTGCTCGAGCGCCACACGCACCAGCATCGCCGCCACGGAAAATGCACCGATTGTCCACAACACCGTCGAGCGCGCCTGCACAAGGAGCGGTGAGGAGCGGATGCGAACCAGCAGGAGCCAGAGAGCGGACAGCGCACCCAGCCCAAATACCATCGTGTTGCCGTGCAGGCTCCGGCCGTCCATGTCCACGCATCCGAGGTATGGCAGCGACAGCGCGAGCAACATCATCGTCGTGTGCACCCAGCCAAGACGCTGCACGTGATACGCCCGCACGGCGAACACCACGGCGGTCACGATCAACACTGCGGCAGTCTCCAGCGGGGCGGAACGATACTTCCATTGCGAAAGCACGCCCACCACCACCGTGAGGATCAGCACCACCGGCTGGAAATCAATGGCCGCTTTCCACAGACGGTCTTCGCCGCGCCGATGCGCAATGGCCCGCAACAATCCCACTGCCAGCGCCAGCGCAATGCCCAGCCATGGCAGCCAGTTCGACTCCTTGCTTTTTGGAAAACCCTCCAGCAACCCGATCGAGGCGCCGCCCAGCAGCAGCAGCGTGAGTCCGATCCAATAATGCAGCAAGCCCTCGCGACGTCCCGCCTGGCGCAGCCACACCACGCCGGCCAGCGCGAAGACCGCAATCCGCAATTCGGGCTGCCTCATCCCCATCAGCACGCCCATCAGCACGAGCGCAAAACCGAGAAATGATTCCGCGCCCTTGTGAAGCACCGACGGTTCCAGCTCGATGAACCGCCATTCCATCAGCAGGACCAGCCCGCCCGCGAGGATGGCCAGCACCGCGTAGTGGCGGGCGGCCGGCGCAAATCCCATCGTCCAGTGCACCCAGGCGAACACCTGCACATAAGTGAGGGCAAGCGTCCCGCCAAAAAACCATGGGACCAGTTTCTCCGCTGCCATTTCGGAGGTAAGCACGCGTTGCGAAAAGCGGATGAGACTCGCCGCCATGATGAAAAATCCCGCGTAAAACCCAGTCACAAGCACCATTCGGGTTGCTTCCGGATTCTCCGTGATTCCCATCGCAAGCGGGCCGGTGGCAACGAGTGCGTTGAGGCACAGCAGCGCCCCGCCCAGCAGCCAGCCGAGCGATGGCAGCACGCCCGCGCACCATTTTCGCAACTGCCATCCAAAGAGCGTCAGGTAAATCAACGACATGATCGGCACGATCACGCCACGGCTGCCCACATCCTGGTCCCGGCTCAGGAGCGCCACGGCCATGAAGTTCACAGGCAGCAAGCCCATCGCAGCCGCGCGCAGCAACATCCCGGCGCCGCGCGCCTCCGATGATTTTTCCTCCAGCCATCCCCCGGTCCGGGCCAGCACCATGGTCATCACCGCCAGCAAGGCCGGCATGACGGTGTAGCGCCAGTACCACGCCCGGTCCCATGTGAAGTAGGCAAGCAGCGATGCGCCGACGAGCACCATCACGAGTCCCGCCAGCATGTACCAGTTTTCGGCGATGAACGGCTGGATGTGTTTGTGCCAGACGGAAGGCTTCGGCGGAGGGGGAGGAGCTTCCGGCTCCTTTGGCTTCACCGGCAAGGGTGGAGGCACCGCGATCGTTTCCTCCAGCACCGGTGGTAACCCGACAGTTTCTTCCGTAAGGAAAGTGACATCTTCCGCAGGCTTCTTCTGCCTCGTGTAGGAGCCGATGCCATCGGCGACCGGCCGGGCGGAAGGCAGCGGCGGCGGTTCCGCAAGCCCCAGCAGGCGGTTGATTTCGCCCGGGCCGAAGGAACTGTGCCAGCGATTGACAAAATCCTCCGGATCCATCGCCCGCGCCCGTTCAATCGCCTGCGCCTCCAGATCACCCGCACTGGATGGATCGCGCTCCAGGCCCTGGATCAACCGCAACCCGTCCCGATCATCCTCCACGATCTGTGCCAGGGCCTGGCACCGTTGCGAACGCAAATCCTGCGTCGAGCCCAAAAAACGCACCCAGTCGCGCCATTCGTAGTACCCCAGTTTTCCAAAACGCATCATCAGCACCAATGACGCGCGCTCCTGGGCCCACGGCTCGTTGCAAAGAGAAAGAATCACGGCCGCCGCCTCGTCGCCCGGGCATGTCAGCACCGCGTCAAGCACCTGCTGCTGTTTCGCACGGTCTCCCGCGCACCCGGCAAAACGCCTCGGGGCGTCCGCCAGCAGGCGCGCTTCATCCGTCTTCGCCGCGGAATCATCTGGATGCAGATCATCCCATCGCAAAGGATGACTCGTAAACCGGGTCCACGCCTCCACCCACTTCTTTTCAATCACGTTGCGGATGACCGCCAGATCTTCCGGGCGTCCCGCCAGGAAATATCGGAAGCGTGTCAATTCCAGGAGCGTTCGCGCCGCGTCGGCCAGCGGCTCGTCGTTGCGCCAGCCAAGCGGAGCATCAAACGGCAGGTGGGCGAGATCGGGAAAGGATGAGGCGGCGACCGGCAGCGAATTGCGACGACGGTCATGAATCGCGCACGCATCCTTGAGCAGCTTGCGATGCAGCGCTTCGCGGAGACGTTTCCATGCAGGGCGGTCCTCATCACCGAGTGCCGCGAGGAGGGCCGAGGTGGAGAGTGGCTGGTTCGACGGGCCGACGAGTTCCTCGATCACCGGCAGGACATCCTCGCTCTTGAGCGCGCCACTGGCAAGGTGACGCACGAGCAGAGACACCAGTTCGTTATTGGAAAGAGGTTCCATGCTGACCCAGCGGCGAAGGTGCGCCCAAGCCTCCCCTGCGTCAACCCGATTTTGGCGGATGAGGTGGCGTTCAGGATGAGAATCCGACTTTGACCCTTGGTTGCGTGCGTGTTAGAAGAGGGGAATGAGTTCACGTTGTGCCACGCTGACACGCAATACGAAGGAGACGCAGATCCGGATCCGCCTCAACATGGATGGCGGGGGATGGTCTTCCATCAGGACGGGTGTTCCGTTTATGGATCATATGCTCGACCTGCTGGCGAAACACTCGCTGTGCGATCTGTATGTCCGGGCGACGGGCGATCTCGACGTGGATTATCATCACCTGGTGGAGGACCTGGGGCTTGCCCTTGGGGAAAGCATTCGCAAGGCGATGGGTGACAAGAAGGGGATCGCGCGCTACGGATTTTTCATCCTGCCGATGGACGAATGCCTCGCACGGGTGGCACTCGATTTCAGCGGGCGCCCCTACCTGGTGTACCGGGTGAAATCAGTGAAGAAACGCATCCGCGATTTCGACATCTCGCTCATCCGCGAGTTCATGCAGGGCTTCGCCAACGCGGCGCAATGCAACCTGCACATCGAGCTGCTTTACGGCGACGAGCCGCATCACATCGTCGAGGCGATTTTCAAGGGCTTCGCGAAGGCGCTCGACATGGCCAAGGCCCGCGACCCCCGCGTCAAGGGCGTGCCCAGCACGAAGGGGAAGATCTGAGGAAAGGATGCCCGCGCTACGCCGAAGGCTTCGGCGAGGCGAGAAGGCGGAAGGATGAGGGATGAAGGGGGGGCTCCGCTGTTTCGCAGTTGGTTGCAGGAGCCGATGCCATCGGCGATTGCGGAGCCGCCCCGGTCGCGGATGGCATCCGCTCCGACAGGACCAAACCGTTAGCCTTGATCAGCCGTTCGCATCCGAACCGAGGGTCTGGATGATCTTGATGAGCGGCAGGAACAGGGCGATGACGATGCTGCCGACCACGACGGCCAGGAACACAATCATGATGGGCTCGAGGAGGGAAACCATGGCGGTGACGGCGTTGTCCACTTCCTCTTCGTAATTGTCGGCGATTTTCATCAACATGTCGGGCAGGGCACCCGTGGTCTCGCCGACGT
>JAHFSY010000043.1 GCA_023269615.1 Verrucomicrobiota bacterium | reverse complement strand
GGACATGGGTCCCGCAGTCAACAAGCAGGAATTTGAAGGAAACTTCGAACACATCGCCGGGGCAAAAAAGGAAGGCGCGCGAGTCGCGTTTGGGGGCGAGAAAATCACCGGGGGCGACCTCGCGCATGGTTTCTTCATGCAGCCCACCGTGCTCGATAACGTGACGCCTAAAATGAAAATCGCCTCGGAAGAGGTTTTCGGACCCGTGGTGGCCGTGATCGCGGTCAATGACTTCGATGAAGCCCTCTCCGTCGCCAACAGCGTGGATGTGGGCTTGTCAGCTTCGATTATCACAAAGGATATCCGCAAAGCGATGATCTACACGCAGAAGATCGAGGCTGGAGTGGTGAAGGTGAACCAGATCTCCACCGGCCTCGCGTTACAGGCGCCCTTTGGCGGAGTGAAAAAATCGAGCACCGATTCGTTCAAGGAGCAGGGTGCAGGGGCGATTGATTTCTACACGAAAATCAAGACCGTGTATCTCGATTACTCGGTGTGACCTTGTTTCCCGGAGATTGTTCCGATGGATGCAGGAGCCGTTGCCAACGGCGATCCCCGGGGCGTCGGAATGAAACCACGGAGGCACGGAGGAGGAGAGTCAAATTCCCAATAAATGAAAACCAAGGGCTATAAACTCTGCCGCTTCCAGCAAGCTCGCGGCCCGGTGCGTGTCGGGATCCTTAAAGCTTCGTCGGTGCTTGATCTCTCGGCCCTTGGCGTGGAGTCACTGACATCATTACTGGAAGGGAAGGGGATTGTGGCTCGTTTGAAAAAACTTTGCCGATTGAAGCCCCCGTGTGTTTCGCTGCGCAAGGTTCGTTTCCTGACCCCCGTGGAGGGCCAGGTTGTTTGGGCAGCGGGGGTCACTTATTTCCGCAGCAAGACGGCACGCATGGAGGAATCGGACATCAGCGCCAGCGCGTACGATCTCGTTTACGACGCGAAACGTCCTGAGTTGTTCATGAAGTCACTGTCTGAGAATGTGGTTCATCCCGGCGATCCGGTCGGAATTCGCAAGGACGCACGCTGGAACGTGCCCGAGCCCGAGCTGTCGCTGGTGATGAATTCGAAGGGTGATATCGTGGGGTACACGGTGGGCAATGACATGAGTTCACGCGACATCGAGGGCGAGAACCTCCTCTACCTGCCGCAGGCGAAGCTCTATCACCGGGCCTGCACGGTGGGCCCTTGCATCGTGGTTGGTCCAAGCGAGAAGGAGGTTCGTTCCTGGACCATTCGCCTGCAGATCCGCCGGAAGGGGCGGGAGGTCTTTGGGGGAAGCACGAAAGTGAACCAGATCAAGCGTTCCTTCAAGGAGTTGGCCGGATATCTTTACCGAAGCCAGAAGTTCCCGAATGGCGCAGTTCTTCTGACCGGCACTGGGATTGTTCCGTCCAACGAATTCACCCTGCGAGCAGGGGATTGGGTGAAAATCGCGATCAGCGGGATCGGGACGCTGGAGAACCCCGTCGTGCGTGTTTGAGGAAGTGCCGCGTTCTTGCGAACGCAGCTACGCTTTCTTGGAGGTATCGCCGTTGGAGGGGGGTGAATTCTTGACGAGGTCAGTAGAATTATCCTTCGGCTTTTCGATTTCCTCGGTGACTTCCTTCGTGGCTTTCTGGAATTCCTTCTTGGCCTGGCCGAGCGAGCGGGCCAGTTCAGGAAGCTTCTTGGCTCCGAACAGGAGCAGGATCAAAAAGAAGATGATGAGCAGGTCAGTGCCGCCCATATTCCAAAGTGCCAAAAAATTATGCATCTTTATTCTCCAATACCGAATTCATCGCGGCGATTCTCAGACCATGCCGCTTCGTTATGGCCACTGTTGGCAGGCTTCTCCTCGCCCCAGCTCACAGTGCCCACATGATCGGCTGGTGCACCGAGTTTTACGAGATAATTCCGCGCGGCCGATGCGCGACGCTGGCCAAGGGCCAGATTGTATTCCGTTGTCCCGCGCTCATCACAGTTTCCCGCGACAAGTATTTTTTGGGACGGATTCTCTTTCAGGTAGGAGGCAATGGCTTCCAAGGTTTTACGATCCGCCTCGCGGATCGTTGCGCTGTCGAAATCGAAGTGGATCGGTTCGAACTTGGCCCAATTGAGTTTGTCAGGAGAGTCTACGCGAGTTTGCTCGACAGCGGTTCCATCATCACCCGGCATGAGCTCCTTGCTGACCACGTCAGTTTCATCGGAATCAATGCTTGCACCCGGCCCTGTTTTAGTGGGCCCGGAGCATGCTGCAAGGGTTAAAACCATCGCCGAAATCGAAATAAATTTGATTGAGTTATAAATTTTCATTTTGTTGTAAATCATTGTGGTTGTTATAGTTACCGACCCGACCACGAAGGTTGAGTACAGTTTCCAAAGCTACGGCTTAACTGAAGGGCTTGTTTTGTCAAAGTGTCAAGAACATAAATTTCGGAGTGTCCGCCAACGGTACGGGAGAAGGCCAAATGACGCCCATCCGGGGCCCAGGAAGGGTGCTCGCAACTGCCATCGGAATAGACCACTTCGCCTCCTCCGGCCTTGGGATCCTTGATGCTGATTGCGAACTGGCTGCCTGACGAAGAGCTGTAGGCGATCTTGCCGGATTCCACCGACCAGTCGGGTTCGGTGTTGTAGGCGGGCGACGAGGTGATTCGTTCGCCTTGTCCGCCTGTGATCGAGATGATGTAGATTTGCGGGCGTCCCCCTTCGTCGGAGCAATACGCAATCTCGCTGCCATCGGGCGACCAGCTCGGGGAGGACTCGCCGCCGCGCGTGCGCGTGAGCCGCCGCGGTTTGATGTCATCCACGGACATCGTGTAAAGCTCGGGGTTGCCATCCTTGCTCAGAGTGACGGCGAGGCGCGAGCCGTCGGGCGAGAAAGAGCCGCCGGAATTGAGTCCTGGAAAATGCGCCACGGCCTGGCGTCCTCCGCCGGGAAATCCCATCACGTACACGTCAGGATAGCCTGAGCGTCCTGATGTGAAGGCGATCTTGGTTGCCTGGCGGTTGAAGTAGGGGCTGAGCACCACGGATTTGTCGCTGGTAAAACCGAGGACGCTGAAGCCGTCATAATCCATGGCATAAAGTTCCTTCTTGCCGGATTTGTCGGAGATGAAGGCGATGCGGCTTTGTGCGATTCCCTTTTTGCCGGTGAGCTTGGCGACGATTTGGTCCGCGACCTGGTGGACGGCCCGTCGGAGGTTGCCGCTTCCACTGGCGTCCGCGGCGAGCGCGCCGCCCTTCGCGACTTTCACTTCCACGGATGAGGCGGAAGCGGATCCCGTCACGGTGTATTCGCCATCCTTGTCCACGATCTTGAACCAGCCGCTGCGGGCGAGGTCGTTGGAAAGGATTTTAGTTGCCTCCGCGCCTGAAGCGCCGCCGAGCGCGGGGATGCGGATCGTGATGACGTCCTTGCCCGTGATGTCAATTTCGACGGCATGGGAGGAGAGGGAAATGAAAAAAGAAAGGCAGGCAATGAGAGGGAGTGTGTGTTTCATGATTATTGTTTCTTGAAGTTCATCGTGACGTCCAAAGGTATGGGGAGCCCATCAGGCACAGCGGGCAATTTTTTCACGCTATTGGCAGCGGCGAGGGCGGAGTCATCCATGGACTTGTTTCCGGATGACCTTGCGAGGGAAACCTTGGAGACGGCGCCATTTTTTTCGATGCGGATGGAAATTTGCGGCTGAAGATTTTCGTCGAGGCCGAGCGGCACCTTCCACGCTTCCTCCATCATCTGCTTGATCTGGTTGTAGTACGCCGCGAATTCATTGGGATTGCCGGTCGCGCTCGTGGTACTCCCCGTTGGCCCCTGAATGCTCACGCCGCTGAGCTGGCCGAGAAGATGTTTTTTGAAGGCGGCTGGGTTGAATGAATTGTTCGCGGGCGTCTGGGAAGGAGATGAAGGCTTGATGACGGCCGGAGTGGGGGTATGAGTGCGCACGACGATCTTATTGCTGACCTTCACGTGGGGTTGGGTGTCGGCTGGCTTGGGGGGTGTCGGTTTCGGTGGCGTGGGCTTGGGCGGGGTTGGTTTGGGAGGAGTGACGATATCAGGTTGGGTTGGTTCAGGAGGAGCGGGTAGCGGTTCCGGTGGCCTGGGTTCCGGGGGGGCAGGCACCGGAGGATTTTCCACCTGCGGCAGAGGCGCCGGGGGGTCTGGCAGGGCGGGAGGTTCGGGGGGGGCTGGAGGCAACGGTGCGCTGTCTGGCAGTGCGGGCACTGGCAGTGCCTGGCCGAGATCAGGGGCCAGGTTCATGTAGGTGATGGACTCCACTTTTTTTGGAGCGGGAGTGAAGGCAAGCAAACCTGCACAAAGGAGCAGCGCGGCGACGTGGGCCGTCGTACTCCAGACGAGATTTTTCTTAAACGAACTGCTCATGGATCACGATTTGCCGGTGATGCCCACGATTCCGAGCTTGGTGACGCCTGCGAGCTTGAGGTGGTCCACTATTTCCACAAATTTGCCGTAGGGAACTTTTTCGTCGCCCCGCACGACGACGGCGTGTTGCGGGTCATTTTTGATTTCGTTCTTCGCCAGTCGTTCGAGATCAAGAATGCTGATCAGCCTGCCGTTCACAAAAGCGTGTCCTGAAGAATCGAGGTTCACGGTGGTGACGTTTTTGGGATCGAGGGGTGTGCCGGCGGAGTTTTGCGAGGGGAGTTTGACGTCAATGGTCTGTTCGAGCAGTGGGGTGGCGAGCATGAAGACGATGAGCAGGTTCCAGACGAGGTCCATCATGGGCACGATGTTGATGTCGGCCACAGGATTGTACATGCCGCGTTGCGAAAAGCGTTTCACGCTCCCATCTCCTTTTGTGCGATTCCCAGGAATTCGCTGGCAAAATTTTCCATTTCCATCGTGAGGCGGCGGATGTTGGCCACGAGGATGTTGTAGCCCACCATCGAGGGGAGGGCGACGACGAGGCCCATCACGGTGGTGATGAGCGCGGCGGCGATGCCCGGTGCGAGCGCGCCGATGGTGGCCGAGCCGACGATTGCCACACTGGAGAAGGCATCCATCACCCCCCAGACGGTGCCCAGCAGGCCGAGGAAGGGCGCGGCGCTGACGGCGGTGCCGAGAATCGAGACCTGGCTTTCGAGACGGACGATCTGTTCAGCCACCGAGCGTTCGAGCGCGCCCTGGAGAAGTTGGAGCTTGAAGGTGTCATTGACCCCGGTGCTGCCCTGGATGCCCTTGCATCCGGCGGTATAGAGTTCAAACAGCGGGCAATCATTCCAGATTCTGCCCTTCGAAAAAATCTCGACGAAGCGTTCCTCTGCGCGAAGCGTGCGAAGAAAATCCCGCCCATTTCGTTCTGCGATGCGGACCTGCTTGAATTTGGTGAACATCACCGACCATGAAACGATCGATGTGAGAAAAAGCGCAAGCATCACCACCTGGCCCGCAATGGTCGAGACGCTGAATGCATAAAAAATCCCCCCGGCTGCAAGGAAGTCCGGAGTGGGTGACGAGAAGGCTGTAATGTCGAAAATCATCAGGATGGATTATATCTATAACTCATTGAGCGTCAACTATTTACAGATGTAGATTTTGAGTGAAATCCGGGTCAAAATTGGGTTGCGTTCACCTGTAGCCGCGCTCGCCAGAGCGTGGAATCCGTTTATGTGCCGCCCGGGGAGTCCACGCTCTGGCGAGCGTGGCTACGTTCGGATAGCGGACTTCCCGAATGGCATTGGGGTTGCGATGCATGCGTGTGACATTACGGGGCCCGTCTTGTAAACAATTGCAATCAGCAGGGAGTTTGTCCTAAATCGCGCGCCCAGCCATGAAGAAAAACATGCCGCGAAAAAATCAGTTTTGGGAGGAGCGGGGGTATGAGGATTTTGCCGATGGATCGTTCGGCAACGGTGGGCAGAATCTTTATGTTTCGCGGGCGGGTGTCCTGCAGCGCATTTTCCGTTTTGATTTCAACCGGGACGGGTACGCTGACCTCATCTTCAACAACAGCCAGGATTTTGATGAAACCCCGCCGGTCCATGTTTACAGGAATGTCCTGGCAGGGAAGGAGTTGATCGAACTGCCCACTCATGGCGCGTATGCGGCGGCTGTGGGTGATCTCAACGGCGACGGTTACGACGAACTGGTAATTGGGCATCAGTGCGACGGCAGTCATGCGGATCTTACGGCGTTTATTTACTTCGGCTCACCTGAGGGGATGAGCGAGCGGTACAAATTGGAATTGCCCGTGCCGAACTGCCGCGCCGTGGCGATTGGCGATTTCAACGGGGACGGACGCCCCGACCTCGCATTCGCTTCATCGGGAAAACTCCGGATTTTTTACCAGGGAGAAAATGGATTCATGCCCGGACGGTTCGTGGATTTTGACCTGGAAGTGACGCACATGGCCGCGGGAGACCTGGATGGCGATGGGTGCGCGGAATTGTACGTGCGCGTGCGAAAGGATTGCCCGCGTGTGATCTGGGGTGGACGGGATGGGATTGATCCGCGGAGATTTTCGAGGGTCGGCGAAGTGGAAAACGTGAATGAGGAAGTTCTCGGAACCACGCCCGGGTGGATCAATTTTGCGGAGGGATGGACGCCCAAAATTCTTTCCATCAACAAGGTCCCGCATCTCTTCCGTGCGCAAGGGGATGGCGCGTGTTTTTTTCCGGTCCGGGAAAATCGGAGAATCGGTGAGCCGGTGACACTCGACTGTCCGCATGCGGTGGCGGCGGCGGTGGGGGATTTGAATGGGGACGGGCGGGAGGACCTGGTGGTGGCGGTTTGCGGGGATCGGAATGAAAAAAGCGCCTCGTGGATTTATTGGGGAAACGGGGATGGTTTCAGCAATGATCGTCGCACGGCGCTTTCGACCACGAGCGCGCGTGACGTGGTGATCGGGGACCTGAATGGCGACGGTCATCCCGAGGTGGTGATCTGCCAGGGGCGCACGGACGTCATGAACACGACGGAGTCCCTGATTTTTCGAGGGCGTGCGGGCGGGATTGACCCAAAGCCGTTGCGCGTTCCGAGTTTCGATGCGACGGGCGTGCACATCGCACGGACATGCGACGATAAAAATCCGCAGGTGATTTTCATCAACCATGTGACGGGACGATTTCGCGGGGACGTCCCGATTTATCTTTACTGGAACGGCCCCAAGGGTTTTTCGCCGAAGCGGCGGACGGAGTTGCCGGGATGGTCGGCTCCCGACGCGCTTTGCGCGGATTTCGACGATGATGGGTGGCCGGATCTTTATGTTGGAAACTGTTCCGAGAACGCGCCGCAGCTGGACCCCGGATCATTTTTGTATTGGGGCGGGCCGAAGGGATTTCATGCGAAGCGGAAGCAGGTGATTCCGACGGTGAGGGCGCATGGGTCGTCGGTCGGGGATTTTCGCCGCTGTGGACATCTCGACCTGGTGGTGACTGGATTTTTCAATCCCGAGCTTCTGATTTTTCGCGGTGGTCCGAAAGGGTTCGACCTGGAGAATCCGCAGCGCATCCTGCTCGATCCGGAGTTGAAGGATTTTCGTCCCGACCGGAAGGTGGACTGGAACGCGAGGGGCGGAGGGAGTAGCGAGTACCGGGAACCGCGCTGGCTGCTCGCAGCGGATTTCAACAACGACGGGTGGCTGGACCTGTTTGTGTCACAGATCGTGGGATCGAGGAGTTTGATTTTGTGGGGCGGGCCCGAGGGGTTCAGCATGGAACGCAGCACATGGCTGTCCACCGAGGGCGGAACCTGTGCGCAGGCGGCGGACCTGACGGGAAACGGATGGCTCGACCTGATCGTGGGCGGGCACAAGTGTTCCAGCAAGAACTGGCCGTATGATTCATACGTGTACATCTACTGGGGCGGGCCGGAGGGGTTTCGCGAGGACCGTCGTGCCCAGATCCCGGCGCACGCGTGCAACTCGCTGGCCGTGGCGGATTTCAACCGGGATGGCGTTCTGGATATCTTCGCCACTTCGTACAACGGCGGACGGGATCGCGATCTTGATTCATACATCTACTGGGGAAAACCGGGTGGAACATACTCGGAGAAAAACAGGACGCGTCTGTTTGCGCATTCTGCGTGCGGATGCATCGCGGCGGATTTCAACGAGGATGGCTGGGTGGACCTGGCGGTGGCGAATCACAAGACGTACGGGAATCATTCGGGATTTTCACAGGTCTGGTGGAATGGGCCGAAGGGATTTTCCGAGGAACGCATCACATGGCTTCCGACCAACGGCCCGCATGGGATGCTGGCGGTGGACCCGGGAAACATCATGACCCGAGGCCCGGAGGAATTTTATGTTTCGAGTGCCCATCATCTGCCCGAAGGCGCGAAAGTGACGCGCATTTGCTGGGAGGCCGAAATTCAGAAGAAGACATGGGTGAAGGCGCAGTTGCGTTTTGCGGAGAGCGAGGAGGGATTGAAGAGTGCTGGGTGGCAGGGGCCGAACGGTTCCGCAAAGTGGCTGACGAACGGGCAAAAGGTTGGACGGTTGCGCCAGCGGGGCAGATGGGTGCAGTACCGCCTGGCGTTGGGTGCTGTGAATGGGGGGAATAGCCCGAGAGTAAAAAGCGTGCGGGTGGAGCACAGGGGGAAATAAAACGAAGGGACACGCTCTGTCGTGTCCACGGGAGTGAGGGAATTCTGAGTGGCGGAGGAAGCGGTGAAGGATTTCTCCGCAGATTTCGCAGAGTGACGCAGATTTTCGGAAGGGTTCGCGCAAAGTCGCAAAGTCGCAATGGCCCTTGATCCCAACCGTGCCATCCCATTTGTCACGTTCGTGACAAATGGGATGGCACGGTTGAATGCCGTTCAGAAATCTGCGTCTCTCTGCGTTAATCTGCGGAGAAAATCGGGGTCAAGGGGCGGGCAGCGTATCCCCCCGTCAGAAACCGGATATGCCGGGAATATTTCGCATTCAAGAACATCCCATCCATTAGATGATTGTCATGAAGAAAAAATGGTGCAGAATCAGGAGCGACATAATGAAAAAACTAACTACCGTGCTGATTGCGCTATTGGCTGCATCCATGCTTTGGGGCGGGGAGAAGGTGGTGGGGACCAACGTGAGCACGAAAGTAAAATCGGAACTGACGAAGGAGAAAACGATGACTGACAAGGTTGAAAAGACGAATGAGGAATGGCGCAAGCAGTTGACCGCCGAGCAATACGAGGTGTCGCGCAACAAGGCGACGGAGCGGGCGTTCACCGGAAAATTTTACAAGTCGAATGACAAGGGCGTTTATCGTTGTGTGGCGTGTGACAATCCGCTGTTCACGTCGGAGACAAAATTCGATTCCGGCTGCGGATGGCCCAGCTACTTCAAACCGATTTCCGAGGATGCTGTCCGGAACGTGGAGGACAACAGCCACGGGATGCATCGCACGGAGGTGGTGTGTGGCAAATGTGGCGGGCATCTGGGCCATGTTTTCGAAGACGGGCCCGCGCCGACCGGCCAGCGGTATTGCATCAATTCCATCATCCTGAAATTTGAGAAGAAGGATGCGGACAAAGATGCAAAGGATTCCAAAACGAAGTGATTAAACGGAGGGACACGCTCCGTCGTGTCCACGGGGCCCGGGGATTCGGAATGGCGGAGGAAGCAGGCAGTGGATTTCTCCGCAGATTCCGCAGATGGACGCAGATTTTCGGAGAGTTTCACGCAAAGCCGCAAAGTCGCAAAGTCCCTTGATCCCAGCCGCGCCATTTTAAGCGTCACCCAAAGTGACGCTTAAAATGGCGCGGCTGATTGCCGTTCAGAAATCTGCGTCTCTCTGCGTTAATCTGCGGAGAAAATCGGGGTCAACGTGTGTCTTGCGTGAGATCCCCCAAAAATCTGGATGGGATGGCCCCGACTTGACTCACGCGGGATCGGGTCGTAGCTTGCCCTCATGACTTCCATGAGGGCTGCGGTTTGGAAGGTTGTTTTTGCCTTGGCTGCTTTTGTCTGGGTGGGTGGGGAAGGTTTTGTTTTCACTCCCGTCCGGGCGCAGGAGGGTCCCAGGACGGTAAAGCCTCCGAGCAAATTTGAGAAAACAGATGCGCGACTGGTTTTTTGGTCCCTTGCAAAGCAGAAGAAGATCAGCTGCATCATTCAGAATGACGTGAAGGGGGTGATTTCAGGGGAAGCATTTGATGCGGACTCATCCGATGTGTTCATCAAACTGGCCGAGGCTGCGGATTGCAAAGTCTATGCAACGAAAGAGTTTTGCCTTGTTTATTCCAAGGGTTGGAGTCCTTCCGATGCTTTCAAAAAGGAGATTGACGCGCTGGGCACCGCTGTGGAGCACAAGGAAGAGAAAAAATTCCAGATGCTCAGTTTTGAAAATGCTGATTTGGCACTCGTCCTCGAAGCAATGGCCAAGCGGGCGGGCATGAAGTTGAGTTGCCCTCCGCACTGCACCGGGACTGTCACGGCGCGTTTGGTGAATATGCCATTAGCCGTCGCGATCCGACTCATTGTTTTGAGCAAGGGAGGTTCGCTGATTGAAAAAGACGGCGCGTGGGAAGTGGTGCTTCCAGAACCGAAAACGGATCCGACCTACGGCGAGCTGTTGCGCAAGGCGGAGGCCGGGGATACGGAAGCGCAGTTTGCGTTGGGGAAGTATTGTCAGGAAGTTGTGAGGGACTATGCGACCGCCCGCAAGTGGTGCCGCATGGCCGCCGAGAAGGGGCACGTCGAAGCTCAATTTGAGTTGGCGGAAGCGTTAATCAGGTGCGGCGTTTCGCCTAGCAAAAAGGAACAGGATGAGGCGTTTCAGTGTCTTCAAAAGGCTGTGACGAAGGGCCATGTGCGAGCCATGAACCAGCTCGGTTTCTGTTACATGAACGCTTATGGTGTTGCGAAAGATCAGGCGGTTGCCAGCCGATGGTTCCTCAAGGCTGCCGAGCAGGGGGAGCCGTTTTCCCAGTATTATTTGGGGAGAAGGTGTCAGGTTGGGATCGGCAATGTTCAGGATGAAGAGGAGGCCGTCCGTTGGTTTCGCAAAGCGGCGGAACAGGATGTGATGGTCGCCCAGGAGGAATTGGGATCGCGATACGCAACAGGAACAGGGCTCAAGCAGGATTTAAAGGAAGCTGCGCACTGGCTGCAGAAGTCTGCCGAGCGGGGCTACTATAAAGCGCAGGACGAATTGGGGCTTCTCTATTTTGAAGGGAAAGGCGTGCCGCAGAATTACGCGGACGCATATTTTTGGATGAGCCTGGCTTTCAAGGTAACGGGCAATGGGCAGCTTGAAAAGATCGCAGGAAAAATGACTCCCGAGCAGATCGAGGAGGGCAAGCGACGCGTGGCTGAGTTCAAGCCGACGCCGGCAAGGCAATGGTATGATTCCCCCGGGTCCGAAAATTTAACGGGTCCGGGGCGCAGTTTTGGCACTGCGGGATCAGCTTTTGGCACTGCTGGATTGGCTGTGGGTTACGTTATCCGCGGTTCGATCACTGGAGCGGGCATCGAAAGATTGGACAACCACTCACCCGAAGAGTTCAAGAAGTCCGTCGCGACTTCGGGTCTTCGTGCCTATGGAGGAGAACGATTCTTTCTTGTTTACGGCAAGGATTGGGAGCCTTCCGATGCTCTCAAGAAGGAAGTGGATGCCCTGAACAAAAATGGGGAACTCAAGGGTGACTTTGGGGACACCCTCACTGGTTGGAACTGGGGAATACTTGATTATGTTGCCCGAGAAGATCTGAAATTGAAGTTTCCATTGGATTTGAAAGGGAGATGTTCCGCAAACGTTTCAGAAAATAACATGCCCCCTCTTTCCTTTGTGCGAATCATTCTCGGCACGATGGATTATTCGCTGGTCGAGCATGACGGCGTGTCGGAGGTGGTGGTTCCCGAGCCGCTACGCGACAAGACGTATCGGGAACTGTTGCCCAAGGCGGAGGCCGGTGACGTTGAGGCACAATATTTGCTGGGACGTTGGTGTTATGAAACTGGGTGGGGCGGCGAGCCGACAAGGAAGGCTGCACTCGATTGGTGGCGGAAGGCGGCTGAGAAAGGTTATGCGCCTGCCCAAGCTTTGCTGGGTCGTTATCTGGCTTGGAATGCGAAGACAAGTAACGAAGGATTTGGCTGGTTGCACAAGGCAGAAGTACAGGGAGATCGGAGCGCGATGTACTGCCTGGGATATTTTTTGCAGAATGGTTATGGGATCACAAAGAACGAGGCGGAAGCGTTCAAATGGTACGTGAAGGCTGCTGACAAGGGGCATGCCATAGCACAATATCTTGTTGGCTACATGTATCAGGAAGGGCAGGTGACTGCGAAGGACGATGCGAAGGCGGTTGAGTATCTCCGCAAATCAGCGGAGCAGAATTGCGGGGCGGCCGTTCGATTGCTTGCGAAGAAATATGCCGAGGGCAAGGGGGTGAAACAGGATTTCAAGGAGTCCGCCCGCTGGCTTCGTGGTGTTGCCGAATGGGGCGATTGTCGAGCCCAGCACGATTTGGGCTTCATGTATTTTGAAGGAAAGGGCGTGCCGTTGGATTTGGTGGAAGCGTACCGATGGGTAAGTCTGGCTTCGACGCAAGTTGAGGGGGATGACGAATTTGCTGCAGACGTCAGGAAAGTGGCTGAGAAGATGTCGCCGGAGCAGATCGAGAAAGGCAGGCGTCTCTCGGCTGAATTCAAGCCGAAGGTGTGCCGGTCGAGGGATGCGTGGGAGGCTTCTGAGAATGTGGAGTGAGGGGAGACGTCATTTTCTTATCCGTGTCCATCCGTGTGATCCACCAGAGGCGGACAAGTCCGTGGTTGATCCTCTTCCCGCCAGCACCCTCGGGCCCTGGACACGACGGAGCGTGTCCCTCCATTTCAAAAATCTCGCGCAACGCGACTCGATCGTTGGACGTTCGACGTTCGATGTTCAATGTTGGACGTTCCTGCCGTTTTTCCGATCGCGCCCTTGGTCCCGTGGACACGACGGCCCGCGCTACGCCGCTCGCCGTCGCGACGAAGCGCTTTGGCGTAGTCGGATAGGCTTCGGCGAGGCGAGAGCGTGTCCCTCCGTTTTATGAGAGAATGATGGGTTTGCCTTGACGGTAATGTTTGAGGGCGGATTCGTCGAGTTCGACTCCCAGCCCGGGGCCTTTGGGGACGACGTAGTTTCCTTTGCCGTCGTATTCCAATGGTTTTTTGATGAGGTCGTCCTCGCGGATGGCTTCGCTGAAGATGTCACTGGGGAGCGTGCACATCTTGCAGGCGGCGGCGACGTGCAGGTAGCTGGCTTCCAGGAATCCAAAATCCAATTCGCTGCCATGCCAGAACGGGACGTTCACCAGCTCGGCGAAATGCGCCATCCGCATGACCCATGACATCGGGCCGCTGAAGTTGAAGTAGTCGATGGCGTTCGCTTTCCACGCGAGCACGGGATCCTGCGGCTTTTGGAAAAGCTCGATGTACGGCAGGTGGGTGTGGAGGGCGAGAGGGATGCCGCCGGTGGCGCGCAGATGACGCCAGCCATCGATGTCCCATCGCGGGATCGGGTCTTCGAGGCACCAGACATTTCCGATCTCGCGAAGATCGTGGCAGAGGCGCAACGCCTCGGCGGCGCGTTCCCACCGCATGTTGGGATCCACGATCACTTTCATGGATGGCACCGCTTTCTTGATGGCGGCGCATTGGTGGATGGCATTGTCCAGCAGATTGGATTTGTATTTCACGCTGCTGAAGCCCTTGCCGTGAAAATATTTAGTGCGTCGCGCGCAATCCTCGGGCGTCATGTGGCCCCACCAGCCCGAGCAGGCAACGCGGTCACGGAAGCGTCCGCCCAGCATGTCGCTCACCGATTGATTGCGGATTTTCCCGATGAGATCAAAGAGGGCGGATTCGAAGCCATCGAATTCGCGGGAGTAGGGGACGGGCAGGTCGAAAAGGTTGAAGGTGCGCGGGTCCGCGCCGATGAGCGAGGCGGCGATGGCCTGGGATGCCTCGGAGCTTTCGCCGCGCAGGCTGTCACTCACCCCTTCCGTTCCATCATTGAGGCGGATGCGGATGATGAACTTCGTCAGTTGATGAAATTCCTTCGTCCAGCCTTTTGATGCGCCGACCCGGAGCATGTGGAGCGGGCGTTCGAGGCCCTTGGAATGGAGTGTGCCTTCGCGCATGGGCACGACGACGGGGTGGAGTTCGATGGATTTGATTTTCATGGGGAAGCTGCTGGCTGCCAGCAGCAGCTACTAGCTTCTAGCCACTAGCTGCTGGTTTTTGATTGAATGCAGAAGATGAAAGTTGTGTGGAGTTCGGGTTGCTGTTGATTGTCTGGCAACTAGAAGCCAGTAGCTAGCAGCTAGAAGCTCCTGCTAATTCTTCGAGGTGATGAGCGTGAGGAGGCCGGCGTCCACGGGGATGGTTGCGCCGGTGATGCTTTGGGAGCGGTCGGAGAGGAGGAAGGCGGCGGCTTCGCCGATTTCGCGGGGCTGGATCAGGTGATCCAGGCATTGGCGATTGTGTGTGAAGTCATGCATGAATTTCGGAACATTTTTTGTAAACTGTGCAACGATCCGCCGCGTCTGGGCGCCGTCCACGAGGCCGGGCTGGATGGCGTTGACGCGGATTCCGTTGGCGCCGTAATGCGCGGCGAGTCCCCTTGTAAGCCCTTCCACGCCACTTTTCGCGGCGGCGTACACCCCATAGTTCGCACAAGTGCGGGCGCCGTGGATGCTCGAGATGTTCACGATGCTGCCACGCTTCTGCCGGATCATGGATGGGATGACGGCGCGGCAGAGGGCGAAGGTTCCGTAGAGGTCAATGGACATGATGCGGTTGTACTCCTCGTCGGTGCATTTGGCCGGGGGGCGGATAAGACCGACGCCGGCGCTATTGACGAGTCCATCCACGCGTTTGTGTTTCTTGAGGATGGCCTTGACGGTGGAGTTGACTTGGGCACCGTTGGCGATGTCGCATTCGTAGCCTTCGGCCTTGCGGCCTTTGGAGCGAAGTTTTTTGACCAGCTTGTTCATCAGGAGCACATCCTTTTCGATGATGAGAACGGTGGCGTGGTGTTCGGCGAGGGCGATGGAAAGGCCGTGGCCGATGCCGGAGCCGGCGCCGCCGGTCACGATGATGATGTTGTTTTTCAGCATGATGAAAGTTTTTGGATGTGGAACGAATTGTCATCACTTCCCGTGTCTTGTTCAAGAAGGGAATGGCCGACGCAGAATGTAAGGGCTGAAGGCGGACGGCGGGAACTTCCAACGTCGAACATTGAACGTCCAACAGGGGAAGAAGAAAACCACGGAGGCACGGAGGGCACGGAGTTGCGGAGTGTGGCGCGGTGGGCCAAACTCTTGCGAGTTCGGCTACAGCCCTCGGTGGATGATTTCGAGGGCGATCAGGGCGTAGGAGGTGACGAGGACCGGATCTTTTTCCCACCAGCGGCCGCTGGTGTTGACCCAGAAGCCCTCGTTTTTTTGTTCGTCGAGAAGTTTTCTTGCGAGATCTTCCCGCCAGTTGATGGTGCTGCCATTTTTGAGTTTGAGGCGGTTCACGCCGCTGGTGGAGAGCGCCTTGGCCATGGTGTGGTAGTAGTAGTAGAGGCCATCCTTTTTCATGCCGGGGTTTTCGTCCACGGAATAATTGTTGCGGAGCCATTCCTGGACGGCGAGGACGCGCGGGTCGTCGGGCTTGAGGTCGGCGTAGATGTAGCTGAGGAGGCCGTCGTAGCTCATGCTGCCGTAGGAACGCAGGGCAATTTTACCCGAGGGAAGCGTGACTGCACCCGCATGGCTGCTGTCATTGGGACGGTAAAGAAACCCGCCCTTGTTTTGAGGGTCGTCGCTTGCCCAGGGTTCCTTGTTGTACGCGGTCAGATTTTGGCAGCGCTGGATGAACCCCATGGCGGCGGGCCAGTTGAGATCTTTTGCGTTCGTGAGCTCCTTCCCCTGGACGAGAGGCTTGCTGTAGTAAAGGGCTTCGAGGGCCATCACGGTATTGGAGAGATCGGAGTAATGGTCGTCGTCTCCGTAGCCGATTCCGCCGTCGTACATTTTTTCCGGGCCGGTTTTGTTTTTCAGGTTGGCCTGGCAGCCTATGACGTAGTTGCGCGCCTTAAGGATGACGTCATTGTAATCCGGATTATTCGCGGCGAGCAGTGCCATGATGGAGATGGACGTGTTGTAATTGTAGAGATCCTTTTTATAGATGCCGCCGTCGGGTTGGGCACAGGAGAGGAGGAATGCGTAGCCTTTGCGGATGAACTCCGGGTCCTTGTCGTGGGGCAGGGCGGCGGGGTTGCCGCGCAATGAGGTGAGGACGAGGGCGGTGAGGGCTGGATATTCGGGGGTGGTCCAGAAGCCTGCGGGATTTTGTCTGGCTTCCAGCCATTTCGTTCCCTTGTCAATCGCGTGCTGCAGCTCCTTCTTGAGGGAAACGTTGATGGGCTGGACGAGGGGAACGGTGTCGGCGGCGGTGACCGCGGACAGCGGAAGCGCGAACAGGATTAAAAGGAGTATGCGCATAAATTGGGTCAATCAGGGGTTTCCAAATGGATCGTGAGGAGAACGGCTGTGCCCACGACCGGCACCTGGTTGGAGTTGGCGTACCAGAGGGCGTCATTGTCATGCCCTTTTCCGGTGTGGTTGATCAATGCGAAAGGGTCGGTGACGAGCGCGGCGATGGATCGTTCGCGCTGGGCCATGAAGTAGCTGCCGATGAGTTCGGAGCCGTTGTACACCCAGCGGGCGTATTCCATGGGTTTGCCGGTTTGTTTGTTGAGCACCCAGTCCTCGATGCGCGCGTTTTTTTCGATTCCGTTGGATTTCCATTGCAAGGAGAGGGTGACTGGGCTGCCTTTCAGTGGCGGCGCTTTTTTGAGGGTTGCGGAGTCAATCCACGGCTGCGCGTTGGTGGAGGAGGAGAGGGGCGGAGGCGGTGCGATGGTTGCGCCGAGGAGGAGCATGACGACGTGGAGGTCGGACGGCTCGATCCTGGTTTGCAGGAGGCTTTCGTGGGTCTTGCCGCCTTTGCATACGAGCGCGTATTCGAGGAGGTCCTTGTTCATGTTGACCTGGGTTTCGAACTGGGCGGTCTTGTGTTTCTTGTCGAAACGGATGTTGCCGATTTCAAACAACGTTTCAGAAATCTGGCGGATGGGGGAATTGGTGGATGTGTCGGCAGGAGGCGGGGAGGGGGTGGCTCCGAGCAGGGGCGAGAGCGGGAGAAGGAGCGCGAGGAGGGAACGCATGGAGTGTCAGTGGACGATGACATTACGGAAGCGGTGCTGGCGTCCACGGAACCGGTGGATCACCCGTTGGATTTCCTGCTGGATCTGGTTGATGCCGCCTTCATTGTCGAGGGGAATGACCTCGTCATCTTCATCGGGCGGCTCCTCATTGTACTGCAATTTTTCGAATGCGCCGGGGAGGAACTTCAATTTTCCGAGGGTGGGACTGGAACCGGCGATGGTTTTTTCATCCCACTGCTCGAGCTGGAACGAGATGATGCCGCCATCGGAAAGGAAGGCCGTCACTTCACCGGCGGAGGGCTTGGGCGGCTGGTCACCGCCTGCGAAGATGATCTCCGAAAGTTCCTGCATGGGGATCTGCAGCGGGCCGTGGGTGCTGGCGAAGGAAATTTTCCCATTGGAGATATTTTTGATGGAGCCGGAGAAATGGTCCGAGTTGGAAAGCTTCACGATGTCGGTCGTGCTGGCGGCCGCAGGGGCCGCAGGGGTGTCGATGCGACCGTCCCAGGCGGAGACGCGGATATCGCCCAGCTTGATGAACCCGTCGTTCTCCGGGTAGAAGACGACGCCGGTTCCCTTGGCGGCGAAGGGTTCGGGGAGGTTCCAGACCCGGACGGGCAGGCCGTCCATGACAAGACAGATGATGTGCTGGGACTTGCTGACGCAGATGTTGACGTGCCATTTGGATTTGAGGCGTTGCTCATCGAAGCTGGCGCTGCCGAGCTGGATTCCGTTTCCGTTTGGGGTCGTGCTGGAGAGGGTGGCAGAATCCGAGGTGAAGGCCAATGAATAGGCGGTTGGGTATTCATTGGAGGCATCGAGGCTGTCGGCGTACAGAAAAACGTTCAAGTACAGTTCGCCTTTCCATTCGATGTCGAATTCCAGGCTGGCGATATCGGGAAGCTTGACTTCCCTTCCGATGGCGGAGGATCCCTGGCACATCAGGGCACCATCCTTGAATTTCCATGCGGCATCATTTTCGGCGCGTTTCCATTCCTCGAGACTGACCGGTCCTTCGTAGAGAGCGGTGGAGGATGGGTGCGCGGGGCGGATGCTCCTCAGGATGTTGCGCCCGATGGAGATCGGGCCGGCGTACCATGTGTTGAGGATGAGCTTGTCTGAATCGAGGGATGCGACATCGCCCGTGAGTGAGTCAAGATTGTTGAGTTCGACGACGTGGGCTGCCTGGGTTTTGGGAGCCGGGGTGGTTTGCGATTGCAGCTTGATGGTGGTGATGTGGGACGGGTTGATCTCGATGGCATTTTTGGCCCCATAATGGAGCCAGTGGACGCCGCTTTTGGAATCGATGGAGAGGAGTTTCCCGTGCAAGGCATCCTGGTTGAGGAAGCGCAGGGTGTCCTCCTTTTTTTGAGGCTGGGCGGTGCCTGTCCCGGTGGTGGGGGGAGGGACGGTGATGGCTTGACCATCCTTCGTCTCGGAAGGGACGATCTCGGACAGGATTTTGATTTCCCCGCGGAGTGTGGCCGCGAAGAAAAACAGGAGGGCGAGTCGTGTTGAGAGCCGGATCATGGGATGAAGACGCGTTTTCGCAGGGAAAACTCAATCATCAATCATGACATCGGGATCCGGCGCAAGCGGTTCGTTTGTTTCAGGTTTTTCGCGGTCGAGGTTGAACTGGATCATGCCAAACGCGCTTGGGTTGAGCTTGAGTTTGCCGAAGTTCTGGCTGTTGCCGATCACCTGTTTGTCGTCCCATTGCTCGAGCTGGAGGGTGATGCGGCCCCGGTTGGAGAAGGAGGCGCGGATATCGCCGGCGTTGCGCTTGGCCTGTTCGGCTTGTTCATCGGCCATGTCAATCTGGGTGACGCGCTGCATGGCGATGTCGAGCGTGGCGTAGGAGGTGGCGAAGACGAGCTTGCCCTCGCGGATGGTCTGGATTTTGCCGGAGACCTTGTCGTTGTTGATGAGGCGGACGGCGTCCTCCTTGGTCTTGGCTGAGGAGGAGCCTGTTTGTTCATCGAGTTTTCCATCCCACTCCCCGACGCGGATATTGCTCAATTTGGTAACGCAATTGCCTTGCGCATAAAACAGGAGGCCGGTTCCGGTTCCGGCAAAGCCGGCCGGGTCCTTCCAATTGGCAATCCTCTCACCGTCCATGAGCAACCAGATGGAGCTCTGTTCCTTGTTGGAGCAGATGGAGAAGCGGGCGTGGTTTTTCAGATGCATGTTCTGCACCTGCACCTGCCCGATCTGAGCCGACCCGCCGTCGCGCCGCATGCGCTGGAGG
This sequence comes from Verrucomicrobiota bacterium, assembly GCA_023269615.1. Lineage (GTDB taxonomy): Bacteria > Verrucomicrobiota > Verrucomicrobiia > JABWAM01 > JABWAM01 > JAHFSY01. The sequence continues at coordinate 16,084 of JAHFSY010000043.1, read as the reverse complement.
TACATGGTGCCCGAGCTGATGGTGAGGGTGTAGGCATTGTTGTTTCCGTTATAGGCTTCAAATGAATCGGTGTAGAAGCAAACCATCAGGTTCAAGTTGGAGATCCAGCTCATGTCGAAATCAATCCGCGAAACGGCGGGCAGTTTCATGTCGCGTCCAATGGAGCCGGCGCGGGCGTTGGACCTGAGTGAGCCATTGGAATAGATCCACGATTTTTGCCCCTGTCCCTGCACCCAACCATCGATGCTTGTGGGGCCTTCATACAGGTTGGCCGTGGTACCCTGGGTGGGGGTGATGGATTTGACCATTTTTCGCAGGATGCTCACCTTGCCTGCGTACCAGGTGTCGAGTTCCAGCTTCTCGGCGTCCATCGAAACGAGGTTGCCCATGAGTTCGTCGCTGTTGGTGAGACGAATGATGCAGCTCGCGGCGGATGGAGCGACCGTGGTTTTGCGGTGGTCGAGCTTGATGCGCGAGACATTGTTCGGGGAAAAATCAATTGCCTGCTTGGAATCCGCGTGCTTCCAGTGAATGCCGGTCTGCGGGTTGATCGAGAGGAGGCGTCCATGAATGGCGTCGCTGTTGTCGAAGAAGAGCACGTCGGTGGGCGAGCCCGTCACGGCGCTGGATGGATCGGCGCCCTCCACACCGCTGGTTGGCTTGGGCACGACGATGCTTTCCTTTCCGTCGCCGTCCTTGCCGTTGGGCTGATCGTGGATCCGGATTTCGGCGCGGCCGAGGAGCGCGGCGCCTGCGAGAAGGAGGGTGAAGAGACGGAGCAAGGATGGGGTGGTTTTCATGGGATTAGCGTTCATAGATGGGTAGGAAGCGGTAATTCAAGGCCAGGGAGAGGAGGGAGGTGGCGGTGCTGAATGTTTTTCCAAGCTGGCCGTTCCAGCTCCCATCCGGCTCCTGTGCCGTGGCGAGCGTCTTGATGTTGACGCCGTTCCATTCCTGCCATGCGGGGTACGAGGCCTGGAAGAGGGCCTGCGAGGCGTAGTACAGGTAGTAGTGATAGTAGCTGTTGTCCAGCTGGGGATTTCCCATGTAGCGGACGGCGCGACGGAAGGATTCGGTTTTTTTTTCGCGGGAGAGGGCAAGCATGAGGGTGCCGATGGCGCTGCGCGGGGCGTTGGGGCCATTTGGCCCCGTGTAGCCGAACCCGCCCTCGGGAGTCTGGCAGGCGATGAAAAATTTCAACGCCTTCTGGATGGCTTCCTCCGGCACGGCCATGCCGGCATTGCGCGCGGCAAAGAGCGCCACGAGTTGCGCGCCGCTGACGGTTGTGTCGGCATCGCGGCTTTGAGGTGAATACCTCCACGCCCCCATGGGGTTGCCGGCTTGCGAGGTGAGGATGCATGCGACGGCCTGCTTGAGCGCCGGGCCGATGCGCGGGTCATTGACGACTCCATACGATTCGGCCAGCGCGAGCGTGGAGAAGCCGTGGTTGTACATCGAGTTGCCGATGTAGCCGGTGGACGGGTCCATGTTGGTCAGGATGAAATCGAGTCCGTGCCGGATGGTTTCGCTGTAGGGCCCCGTGTTCGGATCGTCCCCGTGGGCGAGCATGCTGAGGACAGCCAGTCCAACCACGGCGGGGTTGTTTCCGTAAGCGTCCCCGCCGGCCGGATCAGTCCAGCTTCCGTTGCTGCCCTGGGATTTCTGCAGGTATTGGAGTCCCTTGACGTACATTTTCTCCACTTGTTCCGGGATGACGTCCGACTTCTCCTCAAAAATTTCCTGGGCGCGCGTGGAGGGGAATGGGGGAAGGACGATGAGTGCAAACGCGGCCATGATGACAACGCGGGAGATCGCCAGGATCGATGTCCGAGGTAGGGCGCGTTCGCGGAACGCGCCATGGGGGGAGATGGGACGAGGGCTGGTGTCATCTCGATGACCCAAACGGCGCGTTCGGCGAACGCGCCCTACCAGTGCATTGTAGCGAATGGGGCTCATCACGGCGTTTCCTGCTCGATGGCGTTGAAATAATTTTGAAGCGCGTCACGGTATTCAGAGGGGAGTGCGGAACCCTGCTTGCGCGTGGCGCGTTCCACATCATGCGGGTCGGCCGGGTTGCCGTTGGGGTCACCGGTGAGATTCATTGGTTTTTGCGTGGTGGTTCCGCCGGCGGTGCTGCCGCCGCCGGAATTGCCTGCGCCGTTACCCATGCCCATCATCTGGAGGAGCATGCCCATGCCCATGCACTGGCCGCCCGCGCCGCATTGAGAGGCCATCTGCTCGAGCATTTCGGACATCAGGCGGATGGCGGTGTTTTCCTCGGAGACGGTTTGCTGGCCGGTGTCCGGCTTGTCGAGACCGGCTCCCGCGTTGGACATGGCCTGGCCGGCCTGCTCCATCGGTTTGCCCAGCGGGGCGAGCGAAGGCTTTTGCTGAAGCTCGCGCAACTGCTCCATGATCGAGCGCTGCTTGGAGGCGAGATCCTTGGCTTTTTGATCATGGTCCGGTGTTTTGTCCTTCTGCTGTTCGAGGGTCTCCGTCTGGTCGCGCAATTCCTGTTCCTGCTCCCGCAGACGCATCATCTTGGTCATGTTCTGGATCATCTCGAGCATCTGTTTCATTTGTTCCTCGGTCATGGCTTGCGATTCGCCGCCACCCGGGGATGGGCGCTTGGTGGAATCCTTGGTGCCCAGCTTGTCCGCCCAAAGATTGAAGCGTCCCGCCCATGAAGCGGTGTTCCGGATCATTTCATCGATTTGAACACGGAGGATCAAACCGGAGCCCGCTGACATTTCCTCGACAGTCTTGGTCTGGACCATTTCCTTGTGAACGTCGTCATAACGGGCGAGCTGGGTCTTGTGAAAGAAGCGCTGGATCTCGTCCTGGAGTTTGTCGGCCTCCTTGTGATCCTGGTCCTGTTCGGATGCCATGGATTGGGTGGTCTCCCTGTCCTTGGGAGACAGTGTTTCGAGCTGGGCGCCGAGGATTTCGGGAATCTTCTGCATCTCCTGCATTGTTCCACCGATCTTGGTCTCGGAGAGGGCGACCTTGCGGAGGCGTGCCGCGAGATTTTTGGCATGCATGTTGTCCATGCTTTCACTCATGGCCTTTTGCATGTCGCGCAGTGCCTGAAGGATTTGTTTCTCCAGCTCCAGCGCTTTCTCCAGCTCCTCCTTGCGCCGGGCTTTGTCCTTTTGGGAGGCCTTCAATCCCTTCGAAGCCTTGCTCATTTCGCCCTTTGCCAGGTCCTGCATGGACTGCAACAGGCGGGACATTTCGGCGATCATTTCCTCGCTGAGCGACGGGTTGCGCATGGCTTCCCGCACGATCTTCCCGCCCTCTTTTGACAGGCGTTCAAGCTGCTCGGCGTAACTGGACTGATCGCTGGATTGCTCCCCGAGCTCATCCGAAGCCTTCTCCTCCGCGAGTTTTTCAGGCGTGAGCTTGTTGGTTTCGCTGGTTGTGTTTTCCAGGGCGTCCTGCCGCTGCGTCAACTCCTCGATCCTGGCCAGCAGCTCCTCGAGCTGCTTTTGCACGAGACGCGCGTGCTCGTCGAGCCCCAGCACGTAGATGCGGTAGGTGACGGATTCGGCCGTCACGCGATCGGGCAGATAATCCCTGGCGGTCGCGTGCAGGGTGACGAGCGAATCCTCGGGAATGTTCAGCAGTTTGGGTGAAAAGCGGTAGCGCGCCTCCAGCTTCGCGGTTTGTGGAGCGCCATCCTTGAGCTTGGTGCTTGTATGGACCGGCGGGGCCTTGGTCTGCCTCGTGCTGGCAACCTCCCACGAGAGCCCCAGTTCGCGGACGCCGAAATCATCCTGCGCCTCGCATGGAATTTCGATTGTCTCCTCAACCAGCATGGCTGTGACGGCCGCGAGGTCCGGGCAGCGGACCAGGGGTGGCAGGTCCTTTTGCGGCTGGATGATGAGCGTCCATGGCGCGGCATTTTTCAGCTTGAGGATGTCCTCCCAGTTGAAAGAGCATTGCGAAACATCGCCGAGCGCGAGCGGGTCGCTTAGGAATTCATCGTTGCGTACGCGCAGCGGCAGGGCCTTGCCGATGTCGAGGCTGGCCTTCTGGAGGGCGCGGCTGGTTTTGCCGCGGAAGGAGACGCGGCTGTTTTCGAGGAGCGAGAGCGTGCCGTTGTGGATTTCCTCGTCGGCCGCGGGATATTGCAGGTAGGCGGGGCGTTCGAGATGGGCGAAGAGCTGTTTGAGTTCCGGGCGGAAGGTGGGCTCGATCCGGATGCGGCGCGAATCGTCGCCGATCTGGAGTTTCAGCAGGCCGTTGCGCGTCTGGGCCGGGACGTGGAACACGACTTCGCGACCGTGGACGGCGGCCTCGATGACCGGCTGGCGCTCGTACTGGAAATAGGCGCTCGTGGGATGCCAGAACGAGTTGTACTTGAGCGAGCAGGCGATTTCGAACGGTTCGCCGTGTGCAACGACCAGGTGTTCGGGCAGGTCCTGGAGGCTGACGAAAGTGTAGCGCGAAACGGAGGAGGCGGGCAGAAGCCAGCGCAGCAGCGCATTCCAACTGGCTTGTGGCACGGCGATGCACGTCGCGCCTGCGGCCAGCGCAAGGCACGCGAAGGCGATTGTAAAGCGTTTCGGCTGTCGCTTTGAAACGGCCCCCTTGAAATCAAAATCCTTCGCCTCCGCCGACACCTGGCGGATTGCCGCTTCGCAGAGCGCCTGTGAAATATTCGCGGGGCGCTTCGATGTGTCGGCAAGCTCCACGATGCCCAGCAGGCGGTCACCGAGCCGCCGATAATGGCGTTGTACCAGGGTGGACATGTCGAGGATGTCGCGGCGGTTCCACACCCAGAGATGAAACCAGCGCCAGGTGAAGAAAACCGTGACGCCCGCGCCGGACAAGGTTATGAGGATGCGCAATGCAACCGGCGTGTTCCAGAGGCGGTCGGAAATGAAGATCAAGGCGAAAGAGAGGATGAGACCGCAAGCCGCGCCCGAGGCGGCGACGAGGGTGTCCATCCGCCAAAGATGTTTTTCCAAGGCCTGGAATTGCAGGCGCAAAGGCTCGGGCAGGTTCAGCGGGGTATTCGTCACCGGTTGTGGCACGGTCAAACTATAGCCTGAAACGGGTTGGAATTCTAACCAAAACTGAGGGGGAACGGGGAAAGGATGAGGGATGAGGGATGAATGACGGAGTTGGAAAATCCAGACAATCCTGTAAATCCTGTCAAAAATCCGAAGGCTTCAGGGCTCCTCAAATCATCCCGGCAAACTTTCTCGCGGTCCAGTACAGGACGAAGATCAGCAGGATCGAGGCGCCCCACCATGGGTTGCACCAGAGGCGGATTCTCTTTTCGATGGGCTGCGGCTCGGGAAGCACGGAAATTTGCTGGATGATCTTTTCCAGATCCTGCACGCCTCCCGCAATGCCGTGCGTGATGTCAGCGATCTCGCGCATCGCGGCGACGTTCGCGGGCTGGCCGAGCTTTTCCCGTTTCGGACGTGAAACCACGAGGTCGGTTTCGAGATTGCGCTGCGCCTCCTCGCACGCGATGCGGATTTTGTAGGTGCCACCGGCCGGCGGGACGAAGCTCGTCTTGAAGACGCCCCATCCGCCGGCCACGGGCGAGAATTCCAGGCGCTCCTGGTTTCCCTTCGGCGAACGGATCGTTCCGGTCACGCTTCCCTTTTCAAGGGGGTATCCGCTGGAATCGAGCACCGTGCTCTGCAAATAAACCGTTTCGCCCGCGCGCGGGTCCTCGGGGCTGAAGGTGAGGCGGATGCCCACGCCCTGCGCGAGATGGCGCTGGTGGGCCATCCATCGCACGACCTGTCCCCAGAATCGGTAATGATACTTGTCCTCGACGCCGCGCCGCCACCGCCACGCGCCATCGGTGCCCATGAACAGCACCTTGCCGTTTCCGTAGGGGCGTGTCACGAGGAGCGGCATCCGTCCCCATGCGTTGCGCAGCGCGGAGTGAACGGCCAGCACCTCCGAGCCCGGGCGGTTTTTTTCCACGGCGGCGCACCAGTAAAAGCCCGGCAGGTTTTTCCAGACATTTTGATTTTTGTCCTCGTCGCCCGCCAGCATCGTCAGGAGGTGTCCTTTTCCGGCGCCGGTGAGGATGAGATGCGACTCGGTGGGGAGGGAGATGCCCTTCATTTTGGCGGTGTCGAACACGACGGGAAGAAGGTCGCTGAGCGGGCTTTGGATGAAGGTCAGTTCCTTGCCCGCGGCGCCGGGGAGGAACACGAGCCCGCTGCCTTGTTGCTCGACAAGCCCCTTGAGCATCTCGGCGTTTTCCACCGTAAGTTCCTTCGGCCCGATCCCCACGTCGCCCAGGAAGACGACGTCGTATTTCGAGAGCGCCTCCTTGTTGTCGGGGAACTTATCAAGGTAGTTTCGCCCCTCACCCGCCGGCATTCCGGGATGGAGAAGCACGCATTGCATGTCCACGCCCGGGTCGCGCGCGAGCGCGTTGCGCAGGAAACGGTATTCCCAGCGCGGCGTGGTTTCCACGACGAGCACGTTCAGTTTCTCGGCGCGCACCGAGATGCGAAAATCCTGCTCGTTGTTGTTTTCGAGGCTCTCATCCTTCTCAACGGGCACCTTGAGCGCGAGCGCAAATTCGCCAAGCTCCTGGGGCGACCACATCACGGAATCCTGCACGAGGGCGAATGGCGGAAGCACCACGTCCTTTTTCGCCACCTCGCTATTCATGTTGTAGAGGGAAACGGTGGTGCGGATTTCCCTCCCAAAATGATTCTGGACCTTGAATGGAATGGAAATCTGCTCGCCGAGGAGTCCGTAGGATGGCGCGGAAACCTGCTGCAATACCACGTCGGGCAGGGCCTTCTCGCTCCCCGTGGCCAGCGTGAACACCGGAATGTTTTGCGCTCGAAAATGCGTGGCCGCGCTCACGGGCGATTTCCCCAGGTTCCAGTCGCCGTCGGAAAGCAGCAGCACGGCCTTGAGGCGGCGATCCCGCTGCAGCACGCGCTCCATCGCCTCGTTGATGTCCGTGCCCTCCTCGATGTCCGTCTTGGCGTCCTCGGCGGGAACCGGCGAAAAATCCTCGACGACCACGCCCGCATTTTTCTCGAGGGGCGCCCAGAATTTTTCCGCGCGCTTTCTTGCCAGCCATTCCTGCCGCTCCATGATCGTGTCGGCATCGAGCGACACGTCCCGCGTCTGCATGCTCCCGGAGGCGTCGCACAGGATCGCCACCTCGGGACGTTGCGTGATGTTGCTCTGGCGGACGAGCTCAGGCTTGAAGAGCGTGAAGCAGAGCATCGTCACCGCGAGCATCCGCAAAATTTCCAGCATCAGGGTCGTGCGGTTGCGTTCGCGCCGTCGCCAGTTCTCAAAGCTCAACGCCGCCGCCACCAGCCAGATGACGGCTCCGGTGACGATCAGGGGAATGGATGCGGCAAAGGACCAGCGGTTCATGGTGGGTTACGCTTCATCGGGTGAATTGGGATTTGAGGCGGCCTGGTTTTTTTCCGGCAGGATCAGGATCGCTTCGGCAAGAAGGAATGCGAGCATCGCGAACACGAACGAGCGCCACATTTCCCCCTGCATCTGGCTGGAACGGTTTTGCGTCTCCTCAAACAAGCGCACGGACACGTCGCCGAAGAGCTCCTTGGCGGAAGCCGCTTCCAATTTGTCCGGCTCGTCCTCGATCAGTGGGCGGTTGACGGCCAGGGTGCGGTCGCCGAGGCGATACACTCCCGCCTGCGTCCGAAGGTCTTTCGTCGCACTGGAATCCATGCACGTCCAATGCTCCGAGAGATCGAGCCCTCGCCAGTCGCCGCAGGCAACATCGGCTGTTGCGCCGAGGTGGCGCCCGCCTGACGCCAGCAGGCGCTGCATCATCGGCACGAGCACCGAACCTTCCCCCATGCTGGACCAGTCGCGCTTTGGGGCGGAGGCGCAGAAATAAATCTGGCCTTTGCCCAGGACGTGCCGTGTGAGAAAAGGTTTGCCGTCCTCGAACCACGCGATCGCGTTCTTGTCGTCGGCAATCGCCCGCCGCTTCGTGAATTTCAATTCGGTGATGGGCAGGCTGCCGCCTTCATCCGTGTGAGATAGTGGCCCGTCGTTTTCATCCCAGCGCGACACGTGAAACGGTTTCTCCGCCCCGGCTGTCTGCACTTCGCCCCACGACACGCCGGCGAATGTTGCGGCGTCAGCCTGGTCACTGGGGAAAAAAATAACCACGCCGCCCTGCTCCACGAAGGATTGCAGGCGCGCCGCGATGTCCCCCTGCGGCAGGGCGTCCTGCCAGATGATGAGGGCGAGATTTTTCCAGTTCATGCCGGGGACGCCGGAAAGCGGCACGATTTCGCAGGTCTGCTTCATCTCGCGGGGCGAGGGGGCTGCGGCCAGCTTGAGATAGCGCCGGCTGTCCGTGTCGGCGCTGACGACCGCGGAATTCAACGGGATGTCGGAGCCGTACACGAAGTAGCTGGTATTGTCGGAATTGTTTCCGTCTGCGGGGAGTTCCACCATGCCCCAGCCGCCGGAAGTTTTTTCGCCGAGATTCACGTGATGGCGGAACCGGAAATTCTGCCCTTCCATGTTGATGTCGGTGGAAGAGCGCACGCCATCCACGATGATGCCGACGGGGATGGTCGCGGGCCCGCCGGCAGCGCGCTGGATGTCCACGCTGAGGTCAAGCTCAGCCTGGCCGGCCCGGTTGCGGCGGGTTGCCTCATGCACTGCAATGCTGGCGTTGTTGACGGCGGCGGCGCCCTGGTTGAGCGAGAGGAGGCGCACGCGGATGCTTTGTGGCAGGGAGGTGAGCTTGGAAGCGAGCGCAGGCCATCGGTCGCTTTCGGGCGACCAGTTGCTGCGCTGCAAATCCGAGGCGATCCAGATCTCGGCATTGCCCGCGTGATTTTCAACGAGCCAGTCCGCGGCCGTTTGCAACATCGAGGGCAGGTCGGCGGCGGTGTCCGTGGGCGCAACCAGCAAAAGGTCCGGCAGCGCCTGTGCCCCGGCAATTTCCTGCGGGGCCTTCAGCGCGCTTTCCAAGAGTACGAATCGCGTGGTCTCCTCGTAAGGCTTCGCCGCCTGCGAGAGAAGTTGCAGTGCGCGTTTGCGTTTGGAGCTGCCGCCCTCGTCTGCGTTCTCCATGCTGGCCGAGCGGTCAAACAGGATCACCACCATGTCCGGCGCCGGCGAAAGCATCCACCCAAGCCATCCGCCTGCGATGGGGCGGCTGAGGGCGATGAGGAGCGCAAGGATGGAAATCACGCGAAGGGCGAGAATGAGGAACTGGCGCAATTTCGCGTAGCGCGTGGAGCTGCGGTTGGCCGAGAGAAGAAACATCATCGCCGCCCACTTGATGGAGCGGTGACGCATCCGGTTGATGAGATGGATGAGGATCGGAATGAGCGCCAGGGGCAATGCCCAAAGAATCCATGGCTGCAGGAAAGTCATGCGGCCGACAGCCTATAAGGTGCAGGCGGGGAGCGGCAAGCGCAGAGAAAGGCAAAAGGCAAAAAGCAAAAGGCAAAGGGCAAAAGTTGAAGTGTCTGGATTCCGAACGCAGCCGAATTCGCAAGAATTTGGCTGCGGCTTCGGGTTGTGTGGGAGCCGTTGCCAACGGCGACCGGGCCTTCGCCACGCCGCTCGCCACCGCGAAGTGCTTGGGCGTAGCGGGGAAGTGGCTTCGGTCACGCAGGCGGGACGCGGAATCGGTCCAAGCGACTGTTCAGCCCCTCCGCCGCTTATGTTGCGCAGCGCAACAGGGCGGCTGCGGTGCTGAACAGCCGCCGGACACCCGTTGCTCCCAGGCTGCCAAGCAAAACAGGGGGCGAACAAAATGCTTTCTGAAGAGCTGTTGTCTGCGTTCACGGTATTTGAAGCCAGCGCTTGACGTTGTTTAAAATGTCATTATATTGTCATTAAAACAACATGATGAAAACGCTTACTGTGACTTCCGCGCGGCAGAACCTGGGCGCCTGGCTGAAGAGGACGCTGAAGGGGGAGGACATCGGGGTGATGATTGATGGTGCGGTCGTGGCGTTTCGTCCGGTCAAGGTCTATTCGGAGGATTATGCCCAGATCGAATATGGCGCCACAGCGGAGGAGTTGGACCGGTTTGCCGGGCGGGCGAACAAGGAGCTGGACGCGGACCGAAAGGGCGGTCGTCTTGAGCGGTTCACCGGAAAGCTGAAGCGTGGCTAAGCCCACGATCCTGCTCGGTTCGCGCTTTCGCGGCTCGCTGAAGAACCTGAGCGACGCGGATTTTGATCGCGTGGAAGAGGCGCTGCGGGCCATTCCAGATTGTTTTGGACACCCGCACGTCCACACCGGACTCTCGATCCGGCGCCTGAGAAAAGATGTGTTTGAATGTCGTGCCGGGTTGAAGGTGCGATTGCTCTTCCGTGAGAAATCCGGAGCTTTGGAATTCTTCTTCGCCGGCAACCACGACGAAGTCCGTCGCCTCATTCGTGAACTTTAAGAGCGTGTACGGAAGGTGGATTGCATTGCTTAAGGTAGGGCGCGACCGCCGGGCGCGCCGCTGCGTAGCGGACGGCCCGGCGGTCCGTCCCTACCTCGATCTCTGAATCTCCGGACGTGTTCTGCCCAATCGCACGAAGGGATCACATCCTTCGAGATACCCACTCAAACTCCTTCGAAATGCTGGTGACGACAGAGCTGGAACGGAGCTTTTTGGGGAGCACGTCGAACGTGTACGTCTCGATTTCGATGTGCTGGGCGGGATCGCTTTGGATTGCGGCAAAAAAATCGGGAGTCAGGCATGCTGCGGTGGTTCCGAGATGACGCGATCCCTTGAAAAAAAGCGGGATGTGAAAATGGATTCGGGCATGCTCGGCCTCGGGGTGATGGGGGATCTCCTTCAATGCTGCTGGCAAATCGTTCCACGAGAGGAGCGAGCCGTCGCGACAGAGGGCTTTCACCTGGTGCAGATAGACTCCTTCGCAAAATGGTTTCAAGGCGCGGAGGCTGTCATGGTTCACGGCCACTTCCAGCGCGGCGCTCAGGTGGATTTTTGAAATCCGGATTCCCTCGCGACGGAACACCTTCAACGATTGGGTGAGGTCCTCGAACTGGATAGCGAGATGACAGGTGTCGAGGCAGATCCCGAGGTGGCGACGGATGATCTTCTCCGCGCTGCCCGCGCTGCATTTCAATCGCCGTCGCACGTCCTTCAATCCCGCGGTGAGGATGGCGTGGTTGAAGAACGCGACCGTTTCGGGGGTGTTTTCAAAGTAACAACCCGGCTCAGGTTCCAACCCGAGATGAATCTCTTTTCCCGTGCGCTCGCGAACCTTTGCCATGAAGATGACGCAATCCATCATGTGACGAACCATCGTATTTACATCGTGCTTCGTGGTGATGCATGGCTTGAAGGAGCCGGGGACGGTGCTGATGCTGCCCGCGATTCCATCGGGCAGAAGTTCGGAGAGAATTTGGATCAGCCGCAACGTGTAATCGCGTCGTTGCACGCTTCGCCAGTCAGGTTGGTACACCTTCTCCTTCACGCAGGCGCCGTGGAATTGTCCGTATGGAAATCCGTTGATCGTGAACGCGTAGGAATGGTTCCGCGCGAGAAAATCACGGAAGCGCTCCATTTCGGTTGGACGCAGGAGTTGGCGCGAGGAACGTCCGCTGAGGCGCAGGCCGAGGCCGAAAGGGCGGCCGGGTGAGACACGGTTGCGAACCTTCATTGCATGGTTGCGGATGGCTGAAAATTGGTCCGTCCAGCTTTCGCCTGGATGGATGTTGAGGCAGTAGGTGAGAGGCACGGGGGAGGAGTTAAAAGTTCAAAATTAAAAGTTAAAAATTGGCGGATGGGAGGGCGGGTCCGCTGATCCGTGTTTCATCCGTGTTCATCCGTGGCTCCTCAACTGACGTATCGCTTGCTTGACGATGTTCGCATTGATCTCGTGAACCTCAAATGCCTTCCCGATTCCCTTTGGAAACGTGACGCAGAGGTTTCCTCCCAAGTGCTCTTGAAAATCGCGGAGGCCGTCGAGGATTTCCAAGCCGCCGCCTCGTTTTCGCTTTTCGAGCGCGGGATGCCACAACGTGAGGCCGGCCTGGGTGAGCCCGTTGTGGATGGCGGTGAATTCTTTCCGCGTGATCCAACCCTTCAACGTTGCATACGCGGAATCGAGTGCGATGCCGATCGCGACGGCCTGGCCGTGGGAAAGGCGGTGACGCGTCATCTGCTCCAGCTTGTGTGCCGACCAATGTCCGAAGTCGAGAGGGCGGGCATGTCCCATTTCAAACGGATCGCCGCTCGTGCGGATGTGTTTCAGATGCAGCCCGGCGCATCGTCGCACGAGTTGTTCCATCAGCATGAGGCGGCGTTCTTGGTAGGGCGCGACCGCTGGGCGCGCCGCTGCGTAGCGGACGGCCCGGCGGTCCGTCCCTACCTCGAACTGGCGCTCTTCCGTACACGCTCTGAGTTTGCGGGCGTTTTTGGAAAGAAATCCAAAAAACGCCGCATCACGGATGATCGCCACCTTGAACGCCTCCGCGATCCCATCGCTCCATGCCGAATCGGGCAGGGTGGTGAGAAAATGAAAATCGTTCAGCACCGCGAATGGTGGTGCAAAGGTTCCGATGAGATTCTTTTTGCCGTCGAGGTTCAGGCCGTTCTTGACGCCCACACCTGCGTCATTCTGCGCAAGCGCCGTGGTGGGGACGCGGATGAGGCGGAGTCCGCGATGGATGAGCGAGGCGATGAGGCCAACGGCGTCAAGCACCGCGCCGCCGCCGATGGCGATCACGAATGAGTGACGGCAAAGTTGCAGACGGGATGTGGAGCGGAGAAGCCGCATCGCGAGCGGGAGATTGTTCTTGATGCGTTCCCCGCCGGGAATGATTTGCGGCGGGGCGGCGAGCTGAAGGTGTTGCGCATGGGCGCGGAAATAGCAGGTGATGTTGTGCGCGAGAGCGGGATGGCTGCGATGGACGCTGGAATCGACAAAGACGATCGCACGATGGCGTCGCTTCTCGTGCAACCGATCCATCGCCCGGACCAGTGCGGGATTGTGAGGATCAAAGAGACGCCGAGTGAAGACGACGGGGTAATCAAAGCCGACGCGGAAAGATTGGTGTGTGATTTGGGACACGTCTCACCGTCCCATTTTTTGCGTGCACTTTCAACCACCGCTTATCGGCGGTCCCTATTTCATCGGGTAAAAGCTTCCATTCTTCGTGGTCACCACAACTCGCTTGATGTACGGTAGTGTTGCAGTGTTCATCCAAAGCACGTCGCCTTTTTCCATCTTTCCGTCGGTGTCCTCCCCAACTTCCACCAGTTGCACTTTGATCCATGAGTCATTGCCCATCTCGAGCACCTTGAACTTGATCCCTTCACTGGAAATGAGCGTTGAGTACACTTCTCCGATCTCGAGGAAAGCGGGCGGCCTTGAAGCTGCGAGGGTGGAGTGTGGAAACGCGGCGGTGATCATAAGTGCGACGGCAATCGTCGCAATGTGCATTTTGGTCATTTTCATTTGATTCTTTAGGTTGAATTCACCCTCCCAATATTTGGTCAGATTTGCAATTGGATTTCTGAGCAGGTGCTGAAGCAGGGCAGGTGGGGAGCTGGTGGCGGACATCAGACCGAGCGCATCCCTCCAAGGAGCCTGACGAAGAATTGACGGTGGGGGAATGGCGGTGCTACGGTGTCGGGCTCTGTGAAAACGATTGTTTACAAGGATACGCTCAATCTGCCCAAGACGGATTTTCCCATGAAGGCGGGGCTTGTTCAGCGCGAGCCGGAGTTTCTTGCGCGATGGGAGAAGGATCGGCTTTACGAAAAGATCCAGACTTCACGCAAGGGGAAGGCGAAATTCATCCTCCACGATGGGCCGCCTTTCGCCAATGGCGATGTTCACATGGGCACGGCGCTCAATAAAATTCTCAAGGACTTCATCGTCAAGTTCAAGACGATGACCGGGCACCATGCGCCCTATGTGCCGGGCTGGGATTGTCATGGGTTGCCCATCGAGTTCAAGGTGGTGAAGAATGACAAAAATTTGACGCCGCTCCAGGTGCGTCAGAAGTCCGAGGAGTTTGCGCGCAAGTACATCGACATCCAGCGCCAGCAGTTCAAACGTCTTGGCGTGCTCGGCGATTGGGAGAATCCTTACCTCACGCTTGATAAGAAATATGAAGCGAGCATCCTGCGCGTATTCGCCGGGATCGTGGGGCGCGGACTGGTATATCGCAGCAAGAAGCCGGTTTATTGGAGCACAGGCGCGCAGACAGCGCTCGCCGAGGCGGAAGTGGAATATGTCGAGAAAAGTTCGCCCGCGATTTTTGTGAAGTTTGAAGCGGTGGGGATGTCGCCCAGGACGTCGGTGGTGATCTGGACGACGACGCCCTGGACGCTTCCCGCGAACCTTGCGGTGGCGGTTCATCCCAAGCTTCCTTACTCGGTTTACACCGTCGGTGGGGAACGCGTCATTCTGTGCGACTCGCTGCCCGCTGCGACGTATGAGCGTTTGAAGGCGGAGAAGATTCCGAATTCTGGAATTGAGAATGGTGCGCTGTTGAAACTGAAGTTGAAGCATCCGTTTCTGGACCGCGAGGTGCCGGTGCTTGCAGGGGATTTCGTGGCGTCGGACACGGGAACGGGCTGCGTCCACATCGCGCCTGGGCATGGGCAGGACGATTACAACCTCGCGAAACATCTCGGGCTGCTTTCGCCCGTGGACGACATGGGGAAATTCACGGCGGAATGCGGGGTTCCCGAATTCGTCGGCAAATATGTGTTTGATGCGAACGCGGATGTTCTCGCGCTTTTGCGGGCGAAGGGCGTGCTGGTTGCGGAGGATACGATCCAGCACACGTATCCGCATTGCTGGCGCTCCAAGACGCCGGTGATTTTCCGCGCCGTGGAGCAATGGTTCATCAAGGTGGATGCGATCAAGCCCGAGGCGTTGAAGGCGATTGACTCCGTACAATGGATTCCCGACTGGGGAAAGAACCGCATCCGGAGCACAGTGGAATCACGTTCCGACTGGTGCATCTCGCGCCAGCGTTCCTGGGGCGTGCCGATCCCTATTTTTTACAAAGCCGACGGCGAGGCGATTCTCGATCAAAAGGTGGTTGAGAAGGTGGCTGATCTTGTGGAGAAACACGGCACCAACATCTGGTTCGAGAAAAGCGCCGACGAGCTGGCTCGCGAAGTCGGATTGCCTTCGGGACTGGTCAAGCGCAACGACACGCTTGACGTGTGGATTGACTCGGGGACATCGCACGAGGCGGTGTTGAAGATTCATCCCGAGCTTCAGTTTCCAGCCGATGTGTATCTCGAGGGCAGCGACCAGCATCGGGGCTGGTTTCAATCCTCGCTCCTCACGAGCGTGGCCGTCAACGGCGGCAAGGCGCCCTACAAGGCTGTGATCACGAATGGGTTCTTGATGGACCTGGATGGCAAGAAGATCAGCAAGTCGTCAAGCTACGAGAAGCCGAAGGATTCCGAGGCGTTTGTCGGCAAGCATGGGGCAGACATCGTGAGGCTTTGGGTGGCGAGCGAGAACTATCAAAATGACGTGCCGCTTTCAGAGGAAATTTTCTCGCATGTGAGCGACACCTACCGCTCCATCCGCAACACGCTGCGCATTTTGCTGGCGAACCTTTCTGATTTTGATCCGGCGAAGGATCGCGTGGACTTGTCCCCGGTCCCGGCATTCGATGCCTTGTCGTTGGATCGCTGGATGTTGAGCCGGCTGCAGAACCTGGTTCGGGAGTCGCGTGAAGCTTACGAGAAGTACGAGTTTCACAAGGTGTATCATGCGGTGAACGCGTTTTGCGCGGTTGAGATTTCATCGCTGTACGTGGACATCACGAAAGACCGCCTGTATTGCGATGAGCCGTCGTCACGCCGTCGCCGAGCCACGCAGACCGTGATGCACGCGATGGTGGACGCCATGACGCGGCTACTTGCACCGATTCTGAGTTTCACGGCGGAGGAGGCCTGGGGATTTCTGAATCGGAGCGGGGAGAGCGTGCATTTGCAAATGATGCCCGGGGTGGATGAGTCGCGTGCGGATGCGGCGTTGGAAGAGCGATTCAACGGGCTTCTCAAGTGGCGGGCCATGGTGGCGGGCGAACTGGAAAAGGCGCGCCAGGCCAAGACCATCGGCAAAAGCAT
>JAHFSY010000005.1 GCA_023269615.1 Verrucomicrobiota bacterium | reverse complement strand
CATGCACCGAAGAGGACACTCTTCAGCCAAAGTGCGAATGGAAGCCAAACGTCCACCTCCCCATCTCAGCCCAGTGTCCGCCACGGCGGACAATAGTACTTGACCAGCCTTCTCATGGAAGGCGCCAAGTCGCAAAGGCTGATTTTCACGCAGCGCGGTGCGCTGCGTGAAAAGGTTCCGTTTTCTGAAATCTGCGTCCGTCTGCGTTAATTTGCGGAGAAATTCCGTTCCTGCATCTACGAACTCGCGCTCGTGTAGAATCGCAATGCAAAGCGGAACCACAGACTCGAGACCGCAACAAACATCACCGAAATGCCGATCACCCAGAACGCAGCCGTGCCCCACAAGCCTTTCGCCAGGACCTCGGCAGGATAATTCGCCACCACCAGCATCGGCAGGCCGAATGTGAAAAAGGCCTTCACGCCCCCCTTGAACGCGTCCTTCGGGATTCGCGAAATCTGGAAAAGATTGTAGTACCCGTACACCAGCCCCTGCGCGCGCACGATCCAGAAGGAAACCGTCACGATCGCCAGCATGAGCGCGTAGTGGATGAACACGCCGTTGACGATCAGCAGCGCAAAGAGCGCGAGCTGCCCGGCGGTCGGATGCAGCCCGAGCCGCCACGCCGCATACACGATGAATCCAAAGCCAATGCTCCCATTCACGAGCGCGCCCGGATCGAATTTTCGCACGGAAACAAGAAACTGGCTGTTCGCCGGCTGGAGCAGCGCGAAGTCGAGCTTGCCCGTCCGCACATTGTCGGGCAGCTCCATGCAGTTGAGCATGAACACAAACTGAAACACCTGCTGCACCACGTGGCTCGTGCCGATCAGCAGGATCATCTGGTATTTGTTCCAGCCCGCAATCTCCTGCACGTGCGAGAAAATCACCTCCACCAGCGCCACCTGGATTCCAAACCACGAAAACTCGACGATTACCCACAAAAGAAAGTTCGCCTTGAACATCAGCTCGCGCGTGATGCTGTACCGGAAAAGCGCGAGGCATAGTTTGAGATATCTCAACATGGAGACTGATTTAGCCACAGATTGACACGGATGAAACACGGATTTTCAGACCGAAAAAAACCCATCGGCTCGGACGTGTCCGAGCCGATTTCTGGAACGGGATCAGGGTGCTGCCCATCCGTGTTTCATCCGTGTTCATCCGTGGCCAAAGTCTCAGAACAACGCCTCACTGAACACCACGGGATCGAATGGTTCCAGGTCATCCACTCCCTCCCCCAGTCCGGCAAACCGGATGGGCAGGGAGCTTTCACGACAGATTGCCGCTACGATTCCACCGCGGGCACTGCCATCCAGCTTCGTCACAATCACGCCGGTCAACTGCATCGCCTCGTGAAACTCGCGCACCTGCGAGAGCGCGTTGCCCCCCGTCGGCGCGTCAACCACCAGCCAGGTTTCATGCGGCGCCCCCGGCAGGGCCTTCGTGATCACGCGCTTCACCTTCTGCAATTCCTGCATCAGATTGGACTTCGTATGCTGGCGTCCCGCCGTGTCCACAATCACATGCGTGCATTCCTCCTTCTGGGCGCGCTTCAACGCGTCGTGCGCCACCGAGCCGGGATCGGCTCCATACGCGGCCGACACCACTTCCACCTCGAGACGCTTCCCCCACTCCTTCAACTGCTCCACCGCAGCCGCACGAAATGTGTCCGCAGCCGCCACCAGGACCCGCCCTCCCTCCTTCTTGAAACGATGGGCCAGCTTCGCCGTGGTCGTCGTCTTGCCCGTGCCATTCACCCCCACCATCAAAATCACAAGCGGCCGCGCCTCCACCGCGTTGCCGACCATAGATGGGGTTTTCAGGATGGACTGGATCTCGGCGCGCGCCGCAATCAGCGCTTCCTCCCTCGTGGCGCGCGGGTTGAGTTCAAGGCGCTTCTTCACCTGCGCGACGATCTCGGCGGAAAGACGCGGTCCGAAATCCGCCTCGATGAGCCCGCGCTCCATCTCCTCCGCACTCCACTGCGGCGAAACAAACCGCCCCACGATCACCGCCCGCGTCTTCGCCAGCGAATGTTTGAATTGATCAAGAAGTCCCATACGGAGTGGCGAGTTCTTGCACCCGAATCTTCCGCAGATTTCGCAGACAGACACAGATTCCCGCAACCTCCGGGAGTTTCGCGCAAAGGCGCAAAGGCGCAAAGTTCGGCAGAACCCTGGACCCCAACCGCGCCATCCGTGTGGAAAGCGAGGCTTTCCACACGGATGGCGCGGTTTGATGCCGTTCGGAAAATCTGCGTTCCTCTGTGAAATCTGCGGAGAAATTGGACCCAGGGCGGGTCTTTGCGCCTTTGCGCCTTTGCGCGAGACTCTCCGAAATTCTGTAAATCATGTTAATCCTGTCAAAAACTCCGCCTCCGCCTTCATCCGATTCTCGCCAGGATACGGTCGAGGTCCTGTCCTCGCAGTTCCACCCGCCCCATCAGCGGCTCGCCCTTCAACATGCCATGACAATCGGATCCACCGGTGACCAGCAAGCCGTGCTCGTGCGCAAACTGGCGGAAGCGCGTGGACTGCACGCTGTTGTGGCGCGAGTGATACACTTCCACGCCGTCAATCCCCTCCTCCACAAGCTGCGATGGAATGCGCTCGTTGCGCAAAAGTCCGGGATGCGCCAGCGACGCCACGCCACCGCATTGATGCACCAGCTCGATGATCTCCCGCGCCTCGGCACGCTCCTTGTCCACCCACGCGGGACAACCCTTTTTCAAATAAAGTGAAAATGCCTCGTCCATGCTCGCCACATGCTTCCCTGCAACCAGTGCGGCCGCAACGTGCGGACGTCCCAGCGTGCCCGCCGCCGATTCCCCGTCCCCACCTTCCGACGTGATGGAGTTGGCCTGGCGCCGCACATCCTCCATCGTCACCGAAATGCCCAGCGCGTTCAGCTTCTTCACCATCGCCTCGGCCCGCATGGCGCGATGATGCGCATCGCGGTCCAGCTGGCCTCGCAGACGCGGATCGCGCCAGCCATGTTCTCCCTCCTCGTCAGGACGAAAATAGGCCAGCAGGTGCAACTCCTGCTTGTGAAGCTGGGCCGTGATCTCCACGCCGGGCACGACGCGAATGCCGAGGCGCTTCCCCGCATCCATCGCCTCGCCCACGCCGCCAATCGTGTCGTGGTCCGTCACCGCAATCACGTTCAATTGATGCGACGCGGCGCGTGAGAGAAGATCGGCCGGTGAATCCGTCCCATCCGAATAACGCGTGTGAAGGTGAAGGTCGGCTTTCATGGAATGTCACTTCGCGTGTGCCGTCGCGGTGCGCAGCGGTCGGGAGAGATCCAGCTTCACGCGGTCGAGCATGCCGTTCACAAAACGCCCCGAGTCCTCCGTGGAATATTTCTTCGCGAGATCAATGGCTTCGTTGATCGAGACGACGGGCGGAATGTCGTCGCGAAAGAGCAGCTCATAGACCGCGATGCGCAGGATGTTGCGGTCCACAACCGCGATGCGCTGGAAATCCCAGTTCTGGCTGTAGGCCTTGATCTTCGCATCCACCGCCTCATGGTGTTCCAGCACACCCGTGGCCAGGGCCTCCGCAAACTTCCGCGCCTCTTCGTTGTACTCCTGCATCGCCCAGAATAATTTCCAGGCCTCCGGCAGCGGCTGCGGATAGCGCGAAGCCGAATCCTGCTGGTACAGGAATTGCAACGCCAGTTCCCTGCTTTCGTGTCGTGTGCCCATGAGTCGGAGAAGAATACTGAATTTTTGACAGGATTAACAGGACAAAGGGCTTTGCGTCTTTGCGCCTTTGCGAGAGGCTCTCCGAAATTCCGTCAAAAACCCTTCATCACCAAGGCCATCTCTATCGCCGCATTCGCGGCTTCGATTCCCCTCACTCTCAGGCGCGCCTTCGCATCGCGCGCATTGGGCGGGCTCAGCACCTGGTGGATCACCGGCACGCCGGTTTCCATGCTGATCCGCTGCAGGTTGATCGCGCACGCAACCCCGATATGGTCCGCATGCGCCGTCACTCCCTGCATCACCACGCCCAGGGCGATGATCGCGTCAAATTTCCGCAAACGCGCCAGCGCCATGGCAGCCGTCGGAATCTCGTACGCGCCCGGCACGCGCACCACGCGCACCTTTCCCGCCCCGGCGACGGCAAGCGTGTCCAGCGTGTGACGCAACAACGCGTCGGTGAGCGCCTCGTTGTAACGCGACGCAACAATCGCCACGCGAAGTCCGGGCGCGGATTTCGATGGCGCCAGTTTTTTGGAAGATTTCATCATCGCAGCGGCACCTGGTCCACAATTTTGAGCCCGTATCCCTCCAGCCCGACCACCGTCTTCGGCTTGTTCGTGAGCAGGCGGATTTGTTGCACGCCGAGATCGACGAGGATTTGCGCGCCCAGCCCGTATTCTCGCAGATGCGGCGCCTTCACCTTGCCCGTGGCGTCGCGCATCACCGGCCCCCAGCCTTCGTGACGCATGTAGAGCAGCACGCCCGATCCCTCGTCCGCAATGGCCTCGAACGCCTCCCTCAACAAATCCTTGGGCCCGAACATCGGCGAATGAAAAACATCCGACGCCACGCATTCGGCCTGCACGCGCACGAGCACGGGCTTGCCGGCGTTCACGCGCCCCATCACCAGCGCGAAATGCTGGCGGTCGTCCACGAGCGAGCGGTAGCAGTGGAGTTTGAACTTCCCGTGCGGCGTGGGCATCTCCACCACCTCGATCAGCTCGATGAGTTTTTCACGAACGCGGCGGTAGGCGATCAGGTCGCGGATGCTGCACATTTTCAGCCGGTGCTTTCTGCGAAACTTCCGCAGCTCGGGCAGCCGCGCCATCGTGCCGTCACGATGAAGAATTTCACAGATGACCCCGGCGGGCGCAAGCCCGGCAAGATGCGCAAGGTCCACCGCCGCCTCGGTGTGGCCGGCGCGGCGCAACACGCCGCCCGGCTTGGACTGCAACGGAAAGACATGCCCCGGCTGCACGAGGTCCCGCGCGCCCGAGCTGCGGTCGGCAATCACCCAGATGGTGCGCGCCCGGTCATGCGCGCTGATGCCCGTGGTGATGCCCTGGCGCGCGTCCACCGAAACCATGAAATCCGTTTTCTGCGACTCGCGGTTTTCCATCACCATGCGGGTGATTCCAAGCTCGTGCAATCGCGCCGCCGTGGTCGGCACGCAGATGAGGCCACGCCCGTGCTGCGCCATGAAATTGATCGCCTCCGCCGTGACCTTTTCCGCCGCCATCACGAGATCGCCTTCGTTTTCACGGTCCGCGTCATCCGTCACGATGACCATCTGCCCCTGCCGAATGGCATCCACAACCGACTCGATCGAATCGAAGCCGGCCTGGGGCTTGGGTAAATGGGAAGACTTGGGCATCCCGCCATCATGCCGAGAGGAGGGGAAAAGAAAAGGATGAAGGATGCCCGCGCTACGCCAGAGGCTTCGGCGAGGCGAGAGGGATGAGGGATGAATTTCGGCGGACAGAGGAATAACCAGGGATGGACACGGACCTCCTGACGTAGCTGCATTCGCAAGAATGCGGCCTCCGAAAACGCAGCCTCCGGATTTTCTCCGCAGACTTGTCCCCCTCGGTAGGGAGATTAACGCAGAGTGACGCAGACTTGTCCCCCTTCAGGGGGATTTCCCGAGCACGCAGCGCAACGCACTGCGTGTTTGAATCCTGTCTGAAGTCAGCGAGACTTTGTGTCTTGGAGTCTTGGTGGTTCAGCATGCAGTGGCTCCGGCCAAGTAATGTCGAGCGCCCAGGCACGCCAGTCGTTGAAGGCTCCCGACCCCTCGGTTGGGGCCGGACCCGGATCGCCGCCTTCATCGGTTCCATTCCGCCCGACCGAATAAAGCGTGAACATTCCATCCGCTTTCAAATGATAGCGCAACGGTTTGCCGTCCACGGGATCGAGTGGCACCTTGGAGAGAAAATCCGGCACGAGCGCATCCAGCGTTTCCGGATATTTTCCGTTTTTCAGCTGACACCGTTTCAGCGCGATGGCGGCTATCGCTTCCACGCGTTGCATTTCGGTGCCCAAGATCCTCTCCTTGGCACGCAGCCAATCCGGGCCGTCTACCAAGCCGTAAGGAGCAAGACGGGTGTACACGCAACGGATCTGGTCCCAAGCTCCATGCGTTCTGGAATCAGCCTTCATCATATCACGACTGCGCAGCCATTGATGATTGGCGATCAACCGCGCGTGTTCGATGGAAAATTGGTAACTCTTGAAATCTTCCAGTTTTTCCTGGTCGGCCCACGCCACCCTCCACAACATCACCAGAGCCATGTTGCCGTAACCCAATGGCTTGCGCGGCTCACCATCACCCACCCGTACCTTTTCCTTGACGGTAGGCCCGAAGCGATCCATCAGGGACTCCTGTCGGACGCGCTCGGCCTCGATGGCCTGCACCACGTCATTCAGAGGATCATTGGTCTCCCACGCCTTTTGCAATCGTGCGAGCTGGGCATCGTTCCAGCCATTTGCTTGCAACACCTCCCACGTCGTGCCCACTCCAAGTCCCTCCAACGCAACCCCTATCATGCAGGCAACCAGGGAATCGCGATTCCCCTGAAAACGGCTCATCGCGGCCATCATCTCAATATTCTCCACCGCCTCCTCCATGTTTCCCCGGCGAACAGCATCCAGCGTGAGAAAATTCAACCATTGGGCGCTTTGGCGTTCGTTGATCGCAGAATAATGCTTCACCGGGACTTTGCGATTGGTGATCCACTCGTTGTCTCGTTTCAAACTCAATGTGGGTTGTCGGAGCGCCTCCCTCAGTTTCATCAACGTCGGACGCGCCGCATCCAATCTGTGTGAGAATTCCTCCCAGGTTATCTCTTTAGAATAGTCTGACAACTTCCCCTGTTCCAGCAACGCATACTGGCGTCCCGGCTCCTTGGTTTCGTTTACGGCCTTCACAAAGGGCATGGACAACTCCAAATCACTGATTTCCTTCATCGCCTGCGCCATGGCCTTCGCCTCCTTCGATTCCCAATTCTTGTCCGGCAAAAGTCCCAGCGATTCCGGCGTCAGTCTTTCACCGCGTGACGTCAACTCATGTTTGTACATCGCGAGCGCCACGCGACCGCGGACATGCTCCTCGACGAGGAAGAGAACCGCGAGACACACGAGGGTGCCGAGGAGAACGAGAATCCGCCGCCGTACGGACCGTGCCATGCCGTCAATGTCTCACGATTGCGCAGGATGAGCAAGCGGGGGAAAGAAAAGAAGGAAGCACCAAGTGCGAAGATCGGAAACGGAGAGGTTCGCGCAACCCGCGCTACGCCGTAGGCTTCGGCGAGGCGAGAGACGCTAAGGCGCAAAGGTTACCTGCATCGGAAAGACCCCTGATCCCGACCGCGCCATCTTGATCGAAAACGTGGTTTTCGATCAAGATGGCGCGGTTTCATGCCTTTCAATCGGCAGAGAGAGATGGACCGAATCGCCTCACACGTCGCGGTACGCCGCGACGTGTGAGGCGATTCTTTTCGGATCTTCCGACCTTTGCGCCTTAGCGTCTTTGCGCGAACCTCTTCCGCCGCCGCCGCCGCCTACAACATCCAGTTTTCAAACTTCAGGCCATGAATGCGCTGAAAGTGTTTTGTGTTTCCGGTCACCAGCGTCATTCCCGAGCTGATCGCGATGCCGGCGATAAGGGTGTCGGCCAGACCGACTCCCTCCCCGCGCTTCTGAAGGTCGGCCATGATGTCGCCCGCCTTCACCGCCGACTCGGGCGTCAGGTCAAGGACGCGCACCTTCGAAAGAATGCGTTCCGAAAGTTTCCGCCAGAACTCCGCCGCGTCATGCCGCAACATCGCGCCCGTCTGCATTTCCATCACGGTGACCACGGTCGTGTGCAACTGGTCCGGCCGCGCCTTGCGAAGGCGCGCAACCAGGCCCGGCTCCGGCTGCCGCCTCGCGAGATGGCTGAGAATATCGGTGTCGAGCACGTACATGAAAATCCTTTCTTTGTAGCCGCGTTCGCCAGAACGCGGATCCGTGGAGCGGTCGTCCACGCTCTGGCGAGCATGGCTACAGGATGGGGCGCGGACGTTCGCGGGAACGCTTTTTCTGAATGCGTCCCATCTCCTTCAAAAACGAATCATCCGCATCCAGCCACCCCGCGGCGTCGGCCAGGTGGGGTTCCGCCCCGCCCGCGTCGCACGGAACGATCCGGACAAAGGGCTTTCCCCGTCGCGTCACCACGCACTCGCTGTGTCCAAACGCCACGCGGCCAAGAATGGTGGAAAAATCCTGGCGCGCCCGCGCCACGCTGACAACAATCCGTGAAGCTGGATGAATGGTTTTCATAAGATGTACAATATGATCATAATATACAAAATGTCAATATTCTCAAATGGAATTTCATGACGTAGCTGCGTTCGCAAGAACGCGGCCTCCGGATTTTCTCCGCAGACTTGTCCCCCTCGGTAGGGGGATTAACGCAGAGTGACGCAGATTTCCCGAACACGCAGCGCAACGCGCTGTGTGTTCAAATCCTGTAAATCCCTGAAATCCTGTAATCCTGTCAAAAAAAATCCGCCGCTCCCATTCCGACCCGCGCTACGACGGAGGCTTCGGCGAGGCGAGAATCCAAAATCCGCAATCCGAAATTCCCTCCCCTCTCACTCAACCGTGAAATCTGCAAATCGATAGGTCCCTTCGGGTTCGAGGATGAAATAATTCCTGAGGGCCATCAGGATTTTCATGGCCTTCTCCGGGGTCATGTGGACGAAGCGGGCGCTCAAGCTTCCGGTCACTCCGTCGGGAATTTTCACCTTGCCAACATTTTGTCCGGCCAGGGTCCTGAGCATCAATCCAAACTCCATGTTTTCATAGGCCATGTCTTTACGACCAGCAGCCGCCCCATCGGCAGCCATGATCTCGAACTTGAGCGCATCCGAAACCGACCAACTTTTCCGATGAACCAGATAAAAGCCATGGCTCTCAAACAACTCGTAATCGCAGGCTTGAGTGATCAGTTTCATGATGGTGAGAATATCACCGCCGACAAAACGTCCGGTCACCGTTCCTTTCACATCATCTGGAACGATCAGGCTGACTTTCGCCTGATGTGCAATGGCGTCAAGCACCAGGCGTATATCGGGCTTCTCGAAGCTGAGCACCTGGACCTTTGAGCCAGCAACCTTGGGTTGACTGACAATGGAAGCGATGTCGCGCTTCATGGATTCCGGAACGGTCCAGCCCTTTTCATGAATCACCCAGAACCCATTGCTTTCATACAGCCCGTAGCCGCTGTTCTGGGTGATGATTCTCATCGCTGTACCGAGGGGCACATCCACAAGACGCGCCGTCACCGTTCCCGTGACTTCCGGGCGGATGATCAGGCTCATCCCCGCTTGTTTCGCCATCGCGCAGATAACCAGACGCAGGTCGGCGTTTTCAAATGACAATATCTGCTTCTTTGATTTGGCGCCCGCGGCGAGAACTTCGGGGGCATGTGGGATGGAGGCGAAGTCCTGTTTCAGAGATTCCGGCACAACCCAATCCTTTCGATGCACGATGTAGCAGCCATTGGTTTCAAACCAACCGTACCCGCCCGCCTCGATGATTGAGTTCATCGCGGTGCGAAAAGGCACATCCACAAAGCGCGCCATCACCGTGCCTTTCACGTCGTTGCGGAGGACCATGGTGATTTTTTCATGTTTTGCAATGGCCTGAATAACCAGGCGCAGGTCGGTCTTGACGAACTTAAGCACATTCGTTTTTCCGTCCGCATTTTTTTCCGTCCCGATCATATTCCACAGTACGATTAAAACTGGAGGCGTGTTGTCGGAGAGCGGCTCCTGCGTTTTTGCGGGGCTTGCGGGAGCGCCGTCCACACGGCGGATCCGATATCCTGCACCCGCCTTCTCCAGCGCGAAACCTTTGCGCGCGAGAATGACACGGATGGCCTTTTCCGGGGAAAGCCCGGGTAGACACCCGTGCACCATCCCATCGAGATCGGATGGAATGCTCAATGAAATGCCCGCCTGGGCTGCGAGAAATTGAAGCGACCGTCGCAGATCCGCATATTCAAAACCCATGACCTTTCGTTTTTCCGTAGTGGAACCCGGCATCAACTCTTCAAACACTTCCATTGGATCGGCCGGCTCCGGCCAGACTTGATCGCGTGCCGGCCCGCTGGCACCGGTCGTTTTATCCACGGATGGGCTGGGATCACCGTCGTCGTCCTGGCCATCCAAGCCCACCGAGTACAGTGTAAAGGTTCCGTCGGGTTTCAGGCGATATCGCAAGGGCTTGCCGTCGATGGGATCGAGCGGAACCGAGGAAATGCAATCGGGTACGAGAGCATCCAGAGACGCTGGATATTTTCCATTTCGAAGCCGGTACCTTTTCAACGCGATGGCGGCCACGGTCAGCACCCTCTGTATTTCAATACCCACAACTTTTTGCTTCAAATCCCGAGTGGGGGCATGAACATAATTTCCAGCTGAGACCGCGTACACACAGTTAGCCTGATAATCACTTGAGCTGGTGTAAAAATGTCGGAACTGGCTCCACGTTTTGCGCACAAACGGAACATCCGGCTTTTCCTGCTGCCGCTGCCATTGGCGGCTGGCAATGAGCCGCGCGTCGTCAATGGAATCCTGGCAGCGCTTGAAGTTCTCGAGCTTCTCCTGGTCATCCCAGCCCAATCGCCACATCCTGAATTGGGCCCTGCTCACCAGGTCCACGTAGACCGCCCGAAACACCACGGCGTAATCGTCCCGTTCCGGCGGCGATTTCCATTCATGCTCATCCAGGATCATGTTGCTCACCTCCATGGGGGCAGAGAAGGCATCCATGCTGACATCCTCCCGCACGCGCTCCGCCTCGAGTGCATGCACGAAATCATTCAACAGATCGGTCGCCTCCCATGTTTTTTGCAGCCGGGCGAGCTGGGCATCATTCCATCCCGGTGCCTGCAGCGCTTCCCATGTTGTGGACAGCCCATAGCCCTGAAGCGAAATTTCCGCATTGCAGGCCGCCACCGGATAGGAGTTTCCGCGAAAAAGACTTGCCGCCGCAATCCCCTCAATGTTCCCCACGACCTTTTCCAGGTTTCCCTGATGAAGATCATCGATGACCGCCACTGCAAGCCATTGGGCACATTGGCGTTGTTGCGGAAGTCTGAATTTTGGCTGGAAGTCCGGCCAGGCGTTCCACGATCCATTTTCCCTGATGTCTGATGCCGATTGGAGATGTGCCTTCATTTTCTCCAGCATGGGATGTGTCGGTTTCAAGCCGTTTGAAAATTGTTCCCATGTCACCATTCCGCAACTGCGGTCTGAAAGCCGTTTTTGATTTACCAGTGCGTACAGACGTCCCGGCGCAACCGCCTCCTTGCCGGCTTTTATGAAAGGCGGGGATAATTTCAGCGCCGCCACTTCATCCATCGCCGCAACGAGCGCCACCAATTCCCTGCTCTCGGCGGCATGATTCGTCAAGAGGCCCACCGATTCCGGCGTCAATTTCTCGCCACGGGATTGCAGTTGGTGTTTGTATCGAGCGAGCATCACGCGTCCGCGCACATGCTCCTCGACGAGGAAGAGGACCAGCGCGCATGCGATTGCGCCGAGGACAAGAAGAGTTCGACGGCGTGCCGATCGGGCCATGCGGTGAATGTCTCACGATCTTGCAGAATGGGCAAGCAAGGGAGGGATTTCTCCGCAGATTAACGCAGACCGACACAGATTTCCCGAACACGCAGCGGAGCGCGCTGCGTGTTTGAGTCCTGTAAATCCATGAAATCCTGGAATCCTGTCAAAACTCCGACGCCCCCATTCCGAAGGCCGCTTCGACTCACTTGTTCGATCGCTCCCCTCGACAAGCTCGGGACTGCGGAAACCTCAGCAGGACCATTCTACTCGTGACGGGCAATGGGTGGCTCGCCCTGAGGCGAGTCATGAGCGAGGAGCCGCGACGAGTCGAATGGTGCGCCCGGCCTGGTTCGAACAGGCAACCTTCAGCTCCGGAGGCTGACGCTCTATCCAGTTGAGCTACGGGCGCGACGGGGGAAACCATAACAAGGCGCGCTCCGGGTTGAAAGCGCAAAGCTGGAAGAATTGACTGCCCCCAGGATTTCTCACACATTGGATCGAGGCCATCCACAACCACCCCGGACCAAAATTTTATGGGAGCCTTTCGCACACTCCTCGTCATCCACATCACCGCGGGAGCCATCGCCCTGACGTCTGCTTTTGTCGCCGCCGCGACCAAGACATTGGACCTGCCCCATAAGTGGCACATCTACAGTGGGGTCACTTTCTTCATCGGAATGATCGTCATCTTTGTCACGGCCATTCCCATGGCCTTCATGAAATCAAACGTCTTTCTGTTTCTGATCGCCATCTTCAGCTTTTACCTCGCCCTTAGCGGCTGGCGATACGCCAGGAATCGGAGCGGCGCGCCGGCACGTTTCGACTGGGTGATTGCGGGACTGATGGCGGTTGCTTCTGTTTGCATGATTTTTTTTGGGGTCATGATTTTCACGGGCGACCACAGTCATGGTATCACGATGGCGATCTTTGGCTGCATCGGGGCGGGCCTCAGCTTTTCCGATCTTTGGGGATTTCGCCGGGGTGGTGTCAGTGGGAAACAACGCATTGCCAATCATTCGACCAAGATGCTGGCCGGCACCATCGCCACAGTCACCGCGTTCCTCGTCACCAACTTCACCACCCATCCCGCGTTCATCCTGTGGCTGGCCCCGACCGTGGTGATCACGCCGTTCATTGTGTGGTGGGGCAAACGAATCCAGGCCGGGGTGAAGCCGAAGGGAATGCCGTAGGGCCATAAAAGCGTGTCCGGAAAGTAAGTTGCTTGCTCATGGTAGGGCGCGACCGCCGGGCGCGCCGCTGCGTAGCGGACGGCCCGGCGGTCCGTCCCTACCTCGAATACTGAATTTCCGGACACGCTCTAAGCTTTTTGATTTGCGCCCGGGAACAAACATCGCATCATCTCCCCATGAAGATTTTAGACTTTCATCGGTCTTTCCTTGTTTTTGAAATTGATTTTGTAAAAAAACCGCCCAGGACGGTTTCGGACACGCGTCAGAACCAGCACAACCGGGCACGCGTCCAGATTGACTGCCGCTGCCAGATCACGGATCCGCGTGGAAGGAAGACCGATTATTTTCTCGGCGAGTCCTGCAAGACCGAACGGGTCGGCGCCACGCGCGAAACAGGCGTGTTCATCCAGCCCAACGCAGACTTTCGTCCCGTGCTCTCGAAAGAGAGCGGCGTCATCTTCAAAAGCTGGGACCGAAACAACAAGGGTGTGATGCTGGTCCCTCCCTCGCTCGGGCCGCAACCCGAACGTCAGATGATCAAGACCCGCGAGGCATTTTACCGCCACAAGATTCAACTCGCCCATGTGAATGGCCGGGCGTTGAAGAACGTGGAGTCCATCATCCGGGCGACGGATGAAGGAAGGCCGCTGGTGGCGCGCACCGAGTACACCGTGGCAAAATACCGGGTCCTTCTCGAGTACCCGATTCTCACCTTCAACGTCAGTGAAAAATATCGCTTCTATCAAACCGACACGGGGCCGGTGATTTATCCCGAATTAAATCAACGTCACACGAGCGCACACGAGACCTTCCGTCTCGCATTTTCCGCATTCAGCCAGCCGGACTGGATCGAGTTCATCGTGCAGAAACCCACGCCCGTCGGGGGAGGAGTTTCCGTGAACCACTATTCCGAGTCGGTGCAGGTGAACGGCTGCAAGAACACCATCTTCCTCGCCGGCTCCCGATGACAGCAGCCGCGAAAGCAGTTCGCGGTGTGGATGTCAGACGGCTTTTCCTTCGGAACCGAACATGGCGATTTTCTCCTCCACCACGCGTTGCATTCCTTCAATGACCGGCGCAAATAACGCAGGCAGGTCATAGGTCCGCCGCGCCTTTGGGAGCGTTTCAGCCAGCGCCTCAATGAACGCGACACGAATCTCGGTGTTCACGTTGAACTTGCAGACACCCAGGGAGATCGACCGTTGGATCGCGTCAGCAGAAAGTCCCGACGCGCCGTGCAGAACGAGCGGGACGGAAACGTGTTTTCGAATTTTCCGCAAACGTGCCATGTCCAGTTTCGGCTTGCCGCGATAGAATCCGTGGACGTTGCCGATGGCAACCGCCAGGGCATCCACCCTTGTCGCATGGACAAACTCCGCCGCCTGCGCAGGATCGGTCATCGCGGCATGCGCAGCGTGCGCGCCTGCGCAATCCTCCTCCCCCACAATGCTCCCCAACTCGGCTTCCACCGACACCCGTTTTGCGCGCGCAATCCTGACGGCCCGTCGCGTCAGGGCGATGTTCCCGTCGAGGGACAAGGCGGAGCCATCAATCATCACCGCTGAAAAACCAAGTTTGATGCACGCGGTGATCTCGTCGATTTCCGTGCTGTGATCGAGCTGCACCGCGACGGGAATCTTCGCCTGATGCGCTTCCGCAAGGACCAACGCGCCCAACGCCTCCGTCCCCGCGTACTTCAGCGCGCCGCTGCCAAGCTGGACGATGACCGGCGCGCGTCGCGCCTCCGCGGCGCGTAGAATCGCCCGGGTGATCTCAAGATTGTAGGTGTTGAACGCGCCGACAGCGTAGCCTTCCTTTTGTGCGCGGCGCAGCAGCTTGCTGGATGAGGTTAACATGTTAACTTCTCAAAGTATGGACCACCTGCGCCAGGGTTTCAACCGCCCCGACGTTTCCCGGAAAGACAATGTACGGCACACCGGGAAAACGACTCTCGTCCTCGAGTCGCCAGACGGGGACACCGGGGGCGATCTGCCCCAGGACGCGCGCGTGTTGAACACCCAGCCCCCGGGTCGCCGTATCGCTCGACGTGATCCCGCCCTTCGCGACAACAAAGCGTGGCGCAACCTGGATTTGTTGAACAACTTCAACCAGCGCGGACGAAACGGCCTGTGCGATCCGGAGGGTCTCATCTTTGGTGCCGCCCGTGACGTGCGCGCGACTGGTGAACACAAGCCCGGTCCTGCCGCGCGCAATGGCATCGTCAATCGCTTGCGCGGCGGACGAGATTTCTGTTGCCCGCGAAGATGGGTCAAGGATCCGTGTCACATTCAATTCGACACTCACAACATCGCCAAGCCCCTGGACCGCCGTCAATTGCGCGCTCGATTTCTGGATGTACGAGCCGACGACAACCAGCCCCCCGTGCGTCGAACGACCTTTGTGGTACAACTGCGGGGCGGTCAACAACGCCTGGTCGCTGATGCCACCGCGCACCTTGACGAAGCCTGCTGCCGCGCGAAAGAGAAAGCGCCTGCCGTTTGCCTCGGCCCGGAGCAGGCCTGCAACGAACACCTCCAGGTCCCGATAACTCACGCAGTTCAGAATCACCGGCGCACCGCCGCGCACGGCTCCAAGAATCTGCGCCACTTGATCGGGTCCGCCGCGTCGGATCACATCCAGCGGGATCGAGACCACATCAGCGGCATGATGGCGCCCCGCGGTTTTCTCTTCAACCCACTCGCGCAGGTTTGAAGACGTGTAGCCGAACGCGGGGTCACGCGCATATTCGGTCTGCGCAGCGGGCACCAGCATCCCACCATCCTGCACCCAGTGGATGTCATTGACCGTAAAGCGTCCGCCCTCGGCGAAGAACGGGATGATGATGTGCCCATCAAATCGCGTGCCCGTTTCGCGTTCCAAGGTTTCAGCCAGCGCATCCATCTCGGCCGGGTAATGTCCGCGCAGGGTTGAATCGCTGCGGCTGATGATGTCGAACTCGCGCCCGGTTTCACGCGCGGCCCTTGCCAGGTTGGTTGCGATTTCAACGTTCATGGCGTGGGCCTGATCACGCGGAACGCTGCGTGAATTGGTCAGAACGTAAAAAGTCGAATCGCTCCCGGCGAATTCGGTGCGCAATCGCTCGACGGACCACCCGGTCAGGATGTTCAAATCGTGGACGGTCTGGGTGCCGGTGGGATCATCATCCAGAACAACAACCTTGCGTCCGGATCGCTGGATCTCCTTCTGGATCGCGGCAAAGAGGCCGGGATCATTCCATTCCGGAGCCAGCGCTGCGAACAGATCGGATTTTGCAGCAGCAATGTTCCGCACTTTCAGTCCGTCGTGGAGGGAGGCGTGGTGGACGCCTAGGACTTGGATTTCCTGGTGCGGTGGGCGGCATTGCCCTTGATCACGCGGGTGGCGGTGTTCTTTCCATCCGACCGCGCGAAATAAACCACGGCCACCTTGTCGCCTTCCCTGATGTCGGCCAGCGTCTTGAAATCGCCGTCCACCTCGATGCGGGGCTTCCTGGAAAGATTGAAGGTCAGGTCCCCCACCACGAACGTGCCGGCGGTGACGTCGATCTTGGAGATCTGGCCTTTCTGGTCGAGCGCCTTGGGGGCCGTGCGCTTGGCCTTGATCGGCGTCTCGGCCGGCGGCGTGGGCGCTTTCTGCTCGGCAGGAGCTGCGGGGGTTGCAACCGGGTTGGCCGGCATGGACGGAGGCGGAGCGGCTTCGGTGTTGTTGGTCTGGGCGCGGAGCGCAAAGGGCGCGATGGTTACGACGAGGGCAACTGCGATGGATTTGAATTTCATGATTTCCATTGATGGCCGTCATGGCCGATTCGAGTCAACGTAAATCTTCGTCTGTAAATGGCCTAATCACATGCTGTTTCAACGTAACAGTTTAGTCCTGTAGGAGCCGCTGTCAGCGGCGATCCCCCGGTCGGTCGCCGCTGACAGCGGCTCCTACAAGAGAAAAACAGGGGAAGGAAATCGGGCTCAACTGTTACGTTTTAACGAGCGAGTTCATTAATCAACGCGTCGCGCCCGGAGAGATCCGCCACCACGATCTCGGGCGCGTGCGCCCGCAGCTGCTCCACGGAAAAACGCCCGGTCGCCACGGCAAGCACCTTGCAGCCCAGGACGCGCGCGCACTGGATGTCGCGCGGCGTGTCGCCGATCACCCATGTGGACTCGAGGTGAAAATCCTTTTTCAAATGTTCACGCGCACGATCGAGCGCAATCGGCCCCAAGCGGTTGCGATCGGATGAATCATCCCCAAAAGCGCCGAATTCGAAAAAACCGTCCAGCCCATAATGACCGAGCTTGATGTACGCCCCGCGTTTCACATTGCCCGTCAGCAGCGCGTTGTGAACCTCCTTGTGCGCGTGCGACCATTCGAGCAGCCCACCCACGCCGGGGCACACGTGTCCCTTCTTTTTTTTCAACACGATCGGCAGATGTTCCAGATAAGCCTCCAACAACTCCGCGGGCTCAAGGTCATGGCCCTCATGCTTCCGACAGATGTCCGCTGCAATCGAAGTGTCCGTGCGCCCCGCAATCTCGATGTCGCCCAAGTCGTCAATGATCCCAAACCGGTTGAGCAACGCCTGGCGCAATGCCTCCTCCCCCGCCCCGCCCGAGACGATCAAGGTTCCGTCAATGTCCCAGAGAAGAAGAACCGGATGCATGATGCGAAGCATGAGGAAGGACGAACCGGGAATAAAGAAGGATTCATGAAAATTGGGAGGGATGATCGTGCTTCGCTTTGCCGTCGCTCTCGCGTATCTTCGGCTGCTCACCATGAAAATTCAACGGATTGAGCCGGTTCCGCTGACTGCGCCTTTCACCTTTCAAGGTCTTCCTGCCAGCCACCCATATAATGGGGTGCGCAATTGCGTGTGGCTTCGGATTGATACCGACGAGGGGATCACCGGGTGGGGCGAGGTTTACCTGGGATGTTATGCCACGGAGGTTGCCATCGCCTCGTTGAAGCGATTCTGCCACGGGCTCACGGGCAAGGATCCGATGGACCCGGTTTCGCTCATGGAGGAGGCGCGCTATGACAACCGTTACTGGGCCATGCGCGGAATCGGCGCCCAGTCCAGCAGTGCCGTGGAAGGGGCGTTGTGGGACATCGTGGGCAAGGCGAAGCAACAGCCGGTCTGGAAACTGCTCGGCGACGGCCGCCCCCGCCCCATCCTTCCTTACGCCAGCGCCGGAATCGGCGAACTCTCCCCGCGGGAAATTCATGACGAGGTGAAGCGGTTTACGGCCCGGGGTTATCGTGCCTACAAGATGAGCTGCGGCGGATTTCCCGTCACCCAGGATGGCGAAATGAAACGCGATATCGAGCGGGTGGCTGCCGCGCGTGAAGCGCTCGGGCCGGAACGGTTGCTCTTCGTGGATGTTTTCGTCCCGCAACGGCGCCGCACATGGAAGCAGTCGCAGGCCGAGGCGTACATGCGCGCGTTGCATCCTTATCATGTCGGATTCATGGAGGAACCCGCGATGACGTACGACGTGAGGGGCTACCGCGAGCTCCAGGCCTTGAAGTTGATCCCCACGGCGGGCGGCGAATCGTTCTCATGCCCGGAAGAGTTCGAGCCTTTTTTTGAGGCCGGCGCGCTGGGCGTGGCGCAGCCCGATGCCGCGGTCGTCGGGGGACCCGCCAGCAGCGCGGCTGTCTGTCGAAGAGCCCATGCCCTCGGCGTCCCGGTCTGTCCGCACGCGTACTCTGCCGGTGTGGGCCTCGCCCAGAATCTTCACGCGGCATGGAGCACGGAGGGAGTCCTCGCGGTGGAATTCCCGCAGGAAATCCATCCGCTCGCGAAAGAGCCGTTGAAGGAGATCTGGAACTTCAAGGACGGCCATGTCGCGCCCCCCGACCGGCCGGGACTTGGAGTTGTGATCACGGAGGAGTTTCTCATCAAGTACGCGTACCAACCCAATCCGGTGAGAAATTATTGAAAACCATTTTCTTTTCGCATTTCAACGTGACCAGCCCTATTTCTCCAAGTGATGAAAACCTATCTTGAACAATTCGACAACGGCCCGGCCGGATGGTGGGGATGGTCGGGCAACGCGGAGGGTCTGAAACGGCTGGAGATGAAGGATGGCTCGGCCATCTCCCGCAGCCCGTGGTGGATTGATTACAACCACGCTCCGCCGGGCGTCGGTTACATCCACATGCTTTTCTGCCTCAACACCAAGGGGCCACCCGGCGAGCAGATGAAGGAGGTGGCGGGATCCAACGCGTTTACGAACAACAAATTTCCAGTGGATTTCACAAATGCGCGCCTCACCTTCCGCATCAAGGGCGAATTCGAGCCGCGCGGAGCGAACGTGGTTCTTCTCATCCAAGCGGCGGTCGGCGATACGATCACCGGATGGATGCTCACCGGCCAGCCGTTGCGGGTGACGCCCGACTGGACGGAGCAGACCATCACGGCCGTTCCCGACGAAAAACAATGGACCTGCCTCGGTTCACGCCATGATCGCACGGATTATTATGGACGCACCGGGCTGAAGCAGATTCTCGGCGATGTGAATGTGAACATCATGCTCGTCGCGTTTCCGGTGAACGTGGTGCCCATGGGGCCGATCGAAGGCGACCCGCACATCCTCCGTCCCGCCAAGGATTACCCGGTGTGGATGTCCAGATTGCCGGAAGGCTACATCAAGATCGACACCGTGAAGATCGAGTTTGCCGGCTGAGATCGTATCCGTGAAATTTCTTCATCGAGGTAGGGACGGACCGCCGGGCCGTCCGCTGCGCAACGGCGCGCCCGGCGGTCGCGCCCTACCACCAGAGCTGGCGGCGGAAATATGTTCGCGCTGACGGTCAATCCGGGTTAGGCAGGGAGGGTGAAAAAGACGGGGGTTATCCTTATTTCCATCGCCGGGGCGCTTGTGTTGCTGCTGCTGGTGTTGTTCGGGGTGGCTCACGCCTACCTCAATTCGGATGGCTTCCAGAAGCAGGTCGTCTCCGAAGTTGACCGCAAGCTCTGTTGCGAAGTGAAGCTCGAACAGATGAAAGTTCACATCCTTCGGGGCGTGGACTTTGTGGGCATCCAGGTGGCGAGCGACCAGGTGCGCCCGCGCGATTTTCTCAAGGCCGACCGCCTGCGCGTGCGCTACGACCTGTACGAGGCGCTGTTTCATCGGCGGGTTGTGCTTGAGGAATTAAAGCTCAGCACGCCGCAGATCACCGTGGACCTTACCGAGCCTCCGCGACCCAAGCCTCCCCCCGCTCCAAAAACACCACCACCCGAGCAGCCATCCGCCAGGCCGGCGGATTCCGAGCAGGCAATCGTGATCGCGCCCCGCCCGGAACTTCCCGCGCCCAAGCCTGCCGCCATCGTTGCCGAGACGGAAGGGGGATGGCCTGCACCGCCACCTCTCGACCTGAAAAAAATGATCGTCGAGGATGGCGCACTCACGCTCATCCTGCCGGATCATGAGAAGCTGGTGCTCAATGGGGCTCTCATCAAGGCGTCCCTCTCCGAGGACCCCGTGCCCACGGCGGATGGCGGCATCTCATGCACCTCGATGGACCTGCCGCACAATGTGAAGCTTGAGGACGCCCGCGTGAGCTTCCTGTGGCGGAAGGAAACCATCAGCCTTCAAAAACTGATGGCCAACCTGCTCGGAGGATCGTTGCAGGCTGAATTCAACGCTTCGAGAAAACAGGGGGAGATGCCCTTCGACCTCACCACATCGGCGGCGGGCATCAATCTCGACGAACTGTTGCACGCGCTGGATTCACACTCGTTCAATGCCCAGAGCGGAGAGATCCGCGGCAAGACCCAGCTC
Source organism: Verrucomicrobiota bacterium (assembly GCA_023269615.1). Classification (GTDB taxonomy): domain Bacteria; phylum Verrucomicrobiota; class Verrucomicrobiia; order JABWAM01; family JABWAM01; genus JAHFSY01. The sequence continues at coordinate 135,771 of JAHFSY010000005.1, read as the reverse complement.
GATCTTCACGTGGAAGGTTCCATGTTTGAACCGTTGAAGGCCCTCGGCCACGGACAGCTGCGGGTGCAGGGCGGGCGGCTCATGAATTTCCTGCCTCTCAAGTTTCTCGGCAGCTATCTCAAACGCGCCGACGAATACCGTGACCTTGCGCTCCAGAAATGCGAGATGGATTTTGTGATGGAATCCGGACGCCTGAAATTTCCGCAAATGGAAATATTTGCCTCCGACATCCATGTGAGCGGCGAAGGGTGGATCCAGTTTTCCGACCGGTCCCAAAACTTCAAATTGAAACTGGCCTTGCGCGACACGATCGCGGCCAGTTTTCCGGAGCAGACGCTGGAGGGCGCCACCACCAAGGACGGCTGGGTGGAAATTTCGGAAAACGGTTCCCTCGACCAGATTCTCGGGGATTTGAAACACCGGTTCAACCCCATCCTCTCCCGCGCCGCTGGCGCTTCGGCAATCGACAGCCTCTTCCAAGCCCTGCCCAACAAATGAATCTCAAATTTGAAATCTGAAATTTCAAATTTCAAATCTTCCATTTCATGCGCGTCATCACCGGTTCCGCCAAAGGTTACGGACTCAAGGCCCCGCGGCGCATGGGGCTGCGCCCCACGCCTTCGCGCGTGAAGGAGGCGGTCTTCTCCAGCCTTGCGGAACGAATCCCCAACGCGCGCGTGCTCGAGCTCTTCGCCGGCACAGGCGCGTTCGCCATCGAAACGCTGAGCCGTGGCGCGCACAGTGCCACGCTCGTCGAAAAAGACGGGCGCGCCATCACGCTCATCCGTGACAATCTGCGTAAAACCCATCTTGAAGAACGTGCGCAGGTGCTGCGCGCCGACACACGCCAGGCCCTCGAATGGCTGCAGCGTGACGGAGCCCGCTTCGACCTGGTCTTTGCCGATCCGCCCTATGACAAAGGCCCGCCGGTCGAAAACAAGCCGGATGGACGCGCGCCGCGGGAAACGAATTTTTCGTGGCTTTCCTGCCTGCTCCATTCCGAAGCGCTCCCCCGCCTCCTGCTCCCAACGGGACTCCTTCTCATCGAGTATTTCAAAAAGGAAACCGCGAAGGAATCACCCCACTTCACACTCACGCGCGAATTCCGTTTCGGCGACACCAGCGTCGGCGTGTTCACACATTCGTCCACCGCCGCACAATGAAAACGCTTGGGAAGAGAACGCTCAACAAAATCACATGGCTGGGCACGATGGTTTTGCAAATGAGCCTGCTGATGCCATCACGCGGAGACATCCCGGTCCGGTGGCGTTTTTTTGAGCGTGATCGAAAAATAGTGGATGTCCTGCCATACAAGGATGACACGATGTGTGTGGTGTTTGAGCGCCAGGGACCTCATCTCATCAAATCGGGAGAGGTCGAACTCAAGGCTATGCCGATGGCGGGTGAAAAAGACCTGCGATGCCTGAGAATTTTTCGGGCGACAAGTGAAGGGGACGAAATGATCCTGGTTGGGCGAACATCCAAGGGCCCCTGCCTCTATGCCTGCAAGGGAGGCCGCTGGACGAAAACGCTCCAGGTTGATGATCCTGTCGAATCGCTCCGTTGCTACCAGGACCGCTCGGGAGCCATCTGGATTTATTCCAACGATGGAATCATCTACCGCATTGCGGATGGAAAGGCGGTGGCGCAGGAGTATGCGCCACGAATCGACAAATCCAAGGGCTCTTATTCAGTTCACAGGCCGGTCTGTCCGATCGAGTCTGCAGATGGAACGGTCTGTTTCTTCCTTGACCACGGTGGAAGCCTGTTTCAAGCGCCCATCAATCATTTGCTCAGCCATCGACAGGGTGTCTGGCAGAAAACGGGGTTGGCAAAATCCATCTCGGAAAGTGAATCGAATCCGTCGAAGGGACCTCACATCGGAAGCGCCTGCTTTCAGCCGGATGGAAAGGTTCTTGTGGCCTCCGAACAAGGAATCCATTGTCTCGAACTCGGGAAGGAGGGAGGAGACCCCCATCCCATCCCGCCTCCATGGAATGGCGAAGCTGTTCAGTCGCGACCACTCTTTCTGACCCGCCTGTCGGATGGAACCTTGATTTCAATCTGGCAAAAGAGATTGGGGGATGAGGCTGTAAATCCCATGGACGAGGATGGATTTTCCAGTCAGCTTGTGGAATATCGGAATGGGAAATGGTTTTCCATCCCGCTCGGAGGGGACCGGACGCGCTGGAGCCTCTGGGATTCAGAACGCCCTTATCTTGCGGATCGTGAGGGCGGACTCTGGCTTGCCACAAAAGTCGGCGGTCTGCTCCACCGTGCTTCCGACGGGAAATGGGTGCGTGTGGACTGGAAACAGGGACTGGCGTTGAAGCAGCCGTCACGACTGGTGCTGGATTCGCGCGATCAACTCTGGGTGGTCAACGCCAACGGAGCCTGCGTGGTACTGGATGGGAAGGCGGCTCTTTCCACCCAGGCCCCTCCCGCGTCCCAGTGGAGCGAGGAGTTTTTGCAGTCCAATCTCATTCGAAGAAATGATGGCTGCGTCTGTGGGGCGTCGCCGGAACAAGGCGGAAGCATGGTCGTTTTCAAGGCCGAAGGGAAAGAACATCTCCCCCTCAACTCAAAACTCTTCCGGACCGAGAACACCGCGTATCTGACGCGCGACACGGAGGATGCATTGTGGCTCTTTGCCTACCTCAATCAAGGCGCCACGGCCTATCACGATGGAACCCGTTGGAACATCTTTGCTCCGGAACAACTCAAGGATCTGCCGATACACCACAAGGAGGCGGCGTTTCAGACCCGGTTGAATCGCGGCGAAGATTATCGCATTGGCGCACCGGGAGACATTCATCACGTCCTCTTCACCAAGGACGGAAAAATTGTGTTCAAGAATGAACGGAATCGCATCTGTTATTTCGACGGCAAGATGTGGCACGCCCCTTATCTTAGTGAGGAGTCAAAACCCGCCCTTGAATGGCGGGCCCAGCCGTTTTTTCATGACGGCAAAGTCACCGTCACCGTGGATTCGGATGGCCGCAGCTATCAGATGGACGAAACGGCCTGGGTGGGAGCAGCGGACGATCCATCCCCCCGCCCTTGGAAGGAGATCGCCATGATTCCTTCGCCGTTCCCCAAGGAACATGCGGAACACATCACCCGCGACTGTCCGCTTGCGGAAAAGGACCGGTGGTGGGTGGCTTCCGCAGATGGATGGACCTGGGTGGCTGGAGCAAACAAACTATTTGCTTCCGCTGGCGAAGGATGGATTGAAGTCCCCAACCTTGTCTCGCCCCTGCCACTCGGTGAAATTCCAAACACGGGTTCCATGGTTCCAGGCGCCATGATGAGCGACAGCTCGGGCCGCTGGTGGTTTCACATGGGCGGTCTGGATCACCACTACGTCGTCTATCAGGGGGAGCAGGTGAAGCTGGAACCTTCCCATGGCGATCTGGGTCACTTCCACGAGCCATTCGCCACCTTGAAATTGCCCATCCAATCCTCCTCCCCGACAAAACCCCTTCTTTTCCGACACCGCCTGGACCACCTGGAATGGTCGCCTCTTCGCCACGAAATGGATATCACTCTCGGAATTCTCCCCAAGGGGAAACACACGGTCCGGTTGGAGGCATTTGGAAAAGCCGATATTTCAAAATCGAACCTTGTCGAATACCAGTTCGACGTGGACTACGATATGGAAGCCGCTCTCGATGATCTCATTCGCAAGCTGGGTGATGGCTCATTTAAAACAAGGGAGGATGCTTCGCGATCACTCGTCATGTCGGGAGTCGTCGCCCTCGAAAAACTCGCCGCCGCGGCAAAAAGCAGCGATCCCGAAGTCTCGGTTCGGGCTCGGGACATCATCCGTGAAATTCAGAATAAGAAATGAACACGGATATGTCCCGGCGGCAAACTTTTCGGAATCAGATCTTATCAAAGCGAATCTGCATCAGTTTGAGATCGTTGCCATCCTTGATAAAGTTGACACTGATCTTGACCTTCTTGTTCTTCTCAAACTCGCCAACGTAAATCAGGAGGGGGGTATCCGCGTTGAACGAGCATTCATCTTTCTTGATGACCTTGGAAACGAAGTTGCCAAATTCCTTCTTCGCGCCCTGCACATAAAGCGCATCGAACGTTTCTTTCGTCGTAATGCTGCTCATCTGCTTGCTGAAGTCAGCCCAGAAAGCCTTGGGATCACCCTTGTTGTAGGCGGCCAAAGCCTTGTCAAGGATCGGTTCCAGGGTGCCGAGTTGTGAGTCGGAGGAAGAAGACGAGGCCGTTGCCTTGGGCGCTTCCTCTGTCTTGGACTCCTTGGCAGCGGGAGCGGTCTCTTCCTTTTCCTTCTTGACGATGCCCGGAAGATCGAACCCATAAACATGGGCGAAGGAGGTCAGGCAAAGGGAGTAAACCAGCATGGAAAATATACGTTTCATAGGGAGATGCTTCGTGGAGAGTTAAAAAATGATGGACCGTCGTTGTTAGAGGATGCGCTTGGAGATTGTCAACCGCGGAACATGGACGCCACGGGGCAAACGCATTAAAATTCTAACGAAGGTCACCGCCTTTCCAAGCGATTGGCCAGTGCCTCCGCCGCTTATGTTGCGCAACGCAACAGGGCGGCTGCGCCACTGGCCAATCGCTTGATTCCACCGGTTCCGAATGGGTCAAGGAGCCACACTTTAAACTTCTGGAAAATTGCCGATTGTGATTCAAACTTGGAATATAAACCGCCTCAAGCATTTCAAGAAAGTTGGGCGAACATTTAAAAAACCGCGTGATCCACGCATGGATCGTAAGAAAGCGCACAGCCCGCATGATATTCTCATGATTGTCGGTTTGCTGACAAATCAGACTGGGAGGGATTGCGTTCGGTGGGGATGGGTGAGGGCGAGGAGCGGTTGGCGAGCGCCGTAGCCGCCCTGTTGCGTTGCGCAACATAAGCGGCGGAGGCGCTCGCCAACCGCGTGAGTTGTCTGTGCCCTGTGGAATTACTTTTTCCATTCCGGCCTTCCGAGCCACCAGGGGTCGGCCAGGCCGCGCTGGTAGGCTTTCAGCGCGTTGGGGGAGGAGTTGATGCGGAGGTTGCTGTAGATCTCGTCGTCGTTCTGCCAGCGCTCGTGCCAGTACACGATTGCCTTCAGGCGCGGATAATCTTTTTTCATGCTGGCGAATGCCCCGTCGAAAAACTCCGCCTTGCTCCCGCTGCGTGGAAATTCGGCCACTCCCCATTCGGCGAGGATGATGGGCTTGGTCTTGTTCAGCGCGGCGAGCTCCGCGCAAGGCTTGCGCATCACCGTGTCGAACTTCAACCAGTCACCGCGCGCGTATTGTTTGCCGTACACGCTCATGCCAAGCCAGTCCACGTAGTCGTCGCCCGGGTAATAGTTCGCCATGCGGTTCCAGTCCTTCACCGGCCAGGAATAATTCTGGGCGTGAAAAATCCACTCGATGTTCCGCGCCCCGGCCTGTCGCACGTGGTCCACCACGTAACGGTAGGCGGCCACGAATTTTTCCGGTCCATCCGGTTTTTTTGGATCACCGAATTTTTTCGTCTCTCCGCCGCCCTGGCCGGCGCCGCCCCACGGGAACCAGTCGCCGTTCATTTCCAGTCCCCAGGCCACGAGCAACACGGTGTGGGTGTCGCGTGCCTGGTGCGCCCAGTCGCGGATGTAGGAATCGAATTTTCCTTCGAGGATGCGGTCAAGCGCGTAGTCCGGCTGCGCCTTGTTCTGCTCGTAAGGCGGGCCCCAGGGCGACCAGTAGATGAGCGGGGCGGCCCCGTAGGTGCGGACGATTTCCGCCTGTGCGGTCGGAAATTTTCCGGTTCCCCAGTAGCTCGAAAAGGCGATGATGGCCTGCTGTTTGCCGGCCAATTTTTCAAATGCAAGAATCCGTTCCATGGAAACCGAGTCTTCCGTGTCGCCCCAGTCCACGTACGCGCCGGCATAGGCCCCCTGGGCGGGAATCTTCAGGTGTTCCTGCGCGAGGAGCGCGAGGGGAGGGAGAAAAACCGCTGCGAGAATTTGAATGGTGCGGGATCGAAGCATCGGATCAGAATTCAGCCACAGATGGAACACGGATGGAACACGGATTTTCGGACAGCCTCGCGCAACCCGCGCTACGCCGTAGGCTTCGGCGTAGCGCGGGTTGCGCGAAACTCTCCGGTCTCTTATCCGGATTGCGGCAGGTTGACGCTGGCGGTGCGTTCGAGCTTGCCCCAGCCGACGAGGGCGCCGCGCAGGGCGCGAAGGATGGCGGTCCAGACGACGAACGCGAGCATGGGGCGGTACACGAAGCGCTGGGGCACTACCCACAACGCACGCCACGCATTTTCCTTTTCGAGCCGGAGCGCTACGATGGCCAGGATGATTTCCGAGAGGATGAATGCCGTGAAGTAAAGGAGGACGACGGATTGATTTCCAAAAAACAGAGAAACCAGCATGAGCAGGTCCACAAGTGGCGCCGTGGCGACGAGCCCGATCTGAAAAAACCACATGCTGGGCAGCGCAACCCAGCCGAGCGCGCCGTGGCGCGGGTTGAAGAGCGCGTCGCGATGTTTCCACAGGCATTGCAGCGTGCCGAACGCCCACCGAAAACGCTGCGTCACCAGCGCGCGCAATGTCTCGGGTGATTCCGTAAAGCCCACCGCACCCTGGGCAAACGCAATCCGCCAGCCATCCTTGCGAATGTGCAGGGTGAGGTCGGTGTCCTCGGCCAGCGTATCCGCCGTGAAACCGCCCGCGCGGTCAATGGCGCTGCGTCGGTAGGCGCCAATCGCCCCCGGCACCACGGTGATGCAGTTCATGTAATCGTAGGCGCGACGGTCGAGGTTGAAGCTGCTGATGTATTCGAGCGACTGGAATTCTGTGAGCCACGCGCCTCGATTGCCCACCCGCGCATTGCCGGAGACGGCGCCGACCCGCTCGTCCGCCATGAGGGGCCACACCAGTTCGCGGATCGCTCCTGCTGCAAGCTGGGTGTCGGCATCGAGAGAAACCAGCATGTCGTGGCGCGCCCTCTGAAACGCCTGGGCCAGCGCGGCGGATTTTCCGGAGTTGGGCTGGTTGAACAGGCGCACGCGGGGTTCGTTTCCAAATTCCGTTTCCACCACTTCGCGCGTGCGGTCGACCGAGCCGTCGTTCACCACGATGACCTCGATCACGCCCTCGTAGGTGTTGTTGATCACCGAGCGAATGGTGCCGGCGATCACCTTCTCCTCATTGTAGGCCGCGATGAGGATGCTCACGGCTGGCGGATCCACGAATGTCCCAGATGGCGGTTCACTCTTCCGCCGCCGGTGCTGCATCAACGCCACAATCGTAATGAACAGGGTGCGGCTGATGACGAGGATGGATGCGACGATCATCAGCGCGCAGGCGGTTTCCCAGGAAAAGTAGAGGGTGCCAAGGCCGACGCTCGTGGCGGCGATCGCCATGCGTTCCTTCGTGGGCGCGGGCGGCATCACGTCGTCGCGCGTGAGCCCGATCAGCTGGCTGGCGGTGATGAAGCGGACTTCGCCATGCGATTGCTCGCGCAGCATGTGGATGATGCGCGGGAGCGCCTCAACGGTTTGCGAGCGGTCTCCCCCCGCGTCGTGGAGGAGAATCACGCTTCCATCATCGCGCTGCTGCTTCACCCGGGCGACAATGGCGTCGGCGCCCGGGCGTGACCAATCCTCGGGATCGATGTTTTCGCAGATGGTGACGTAGCCGATTTTTTGGGCACGAAGAATGGGAAGCGCCTCGGCGCGTGTTTGCGGGCGGGAGTCGGCGAGGTAGGGTGGGCGGAAAAGAAGGGTGGAGCGGCCAATCACGCTTTCCAGGAGGCGCTGCGTGGCGTTGAGTTCGAGGTCCACCTGCACCTCGGGAATTGTGGCCAGGTTGGGATGGGTGTAGCTGTGGTTGCCGATTTCGTGCCCCTCGCGCATCATGCGGATTGCCAGCTCGGGATTTTTTTCAACATTGACGCCGAGAACAAAAAAAGTGGCCGTCACATTTTCCTTCTTGAGAATGTCGAGGATGAGCGGCGTCCATTTCCCGCTCGGGCCATCATCGAAGGTCAGTGCCACCCAGCGTGGGTTCACCTGGCCGTAATGCTCGAGCTGGAGGTAGCTTGGAAAATCCGTGTAGATCGCCGAGAGTTTTTCGTCCTTCGTCTTCTGAACTTCGCGCAGTCCGTTTTGTAGATTCTCCCGTGCGCGCACCACCTCGCCCTCCCCGACGTGGATCACATGATCCTGGGGATCGAGTTCTCCCAAGGATTCAAGTTGCTGCTGGTTGATGGAATCCTCCTTCGCCAGCACGAGCGCGTTCCACAGGGAGGGATCCTCCATGCCAAGCCGGTACACGGCCAGGCCGGCGGTGTCGGCGTTGAGCGCGGTGCGGGCCTGGTTGCATGCGGTGAGCGCGTCGAGAAACCACACCGTGTGCGGCATCCAGTTTTCCTCGTAAGAGTAGGTGGGGTTGAGATCCTTCTTTGAATACTGGAGGTGGGGCAGGCTGGCGCCGGCCGCGGTGGCCATCGCATCCGCAAAGGGGATGGTTTTTCCGACGGCCCCACCCACCGGCCAGTCGCAGCCGAACGCGCCGATGCCGATGATCCACTGGTGCGGATTGCCGTATTCGAGAAGGCGCTTGAGCCACCGCTCGAACCATGGCTGCGACGCAATGGGGCCGGGCTTGTCGTGCGGCGAATTTTCGTCGTAGAGCATGCCAACGAAATAATCCACATGCTCGGAGAGGCGATCGAGGTCGAAGACTTCGCTGTCGAGGCCGACGGGCACGCACAGCAGAAACTGGATTTTCTCCTCGTGGCAGCCCGTGGCGAAGCGAACCAGGAAGTCGTTGAAAGCCACGCTGTATTCCGGGGCGACCTCCTCAAAATCCACGGTGATCCCGGCATAATGATGAGTCTTCACCATGCTGATGGCGGAGTGGATGAAGGCGTCCTGGGTGTCTTTGGGTCCCACGATCAGTGTTTCCATCAGGTCATCGCGCCAGCCCTCGTAAAAATTGGTCAGCAGCGGCACGAGCTTGAGGTCGTGCGCTGCGGCGAGTTCCTCCACTTCCGATTGATTGCGAAGCTCAAGCTCGCAATTTTCGTTCTTGATGAAGATCCATTGCGGGCAGACATGGGTCAACTGGTCGGCGTGCCGTTGGAGCGAAACCCACGAGGCCTTGTCGCGATTCACGTAAAAGCCGAGCATGATTTTTCCAGCGGGAGAGTCCTGCCCCGTGCGCTTCATTCGTTGCAGCGGGCCGCTCGAATGGTGGGGGCCCACGCTTTCCAGCTTGGAAATGGATGCGACGCCGGAGAGGCTGCCGCGCTTGATGCCCTGGAGCTGTGACCTCAGGCTCAGGACCGAGCCGGGCAGGCGCAGTTCCGGCTGGACGTAGAGCGAACGCACGAAGAGCACCACCAGGACGAAGAGCAGGACACCGATCGCGAATGCGAGCCGTTTCACCCGCGGCCACCGGTGTCCACGGGCGTCGTGAAAAACGAACGTGGCATTTTCACGTTGGGGAGAAAGGTTGGCCATGGCGTTGTGATGCTTCAACCCGGAACCAAATTCTGGCGAATTCGGCTACATGCGGGATCAGCCTTCTGCGCGCCGCCGCGCGTCTTCCTCGATCGCCTTCCATGCCGATTCCAAAAACGCGTGGGTGGCGCTCCTTGCCTCCCCTAGCTCCGCGGCAGTGAAGCATTTTCCTGGCGAAGGTTTCTGGTGGGCAAACATGTAGAATTTGATCTTGGGCTCAGTCCCGCTGCCGCGAACCGCATAACGCGCGCCGCTGGCGAGCTCGACAAAAATGAGCAGTTCCTTCGGGAGAACATCTCCCTCGCAATCACGGATTTCCTCCCTTGCGTGGTTGAGGATTCGCCGCACGGGAAAGCCCGCCATTTCCCCCGGTGGATTGGACTCATACGACTGGAGGATGGCCTTGATCTTTGCCGCGCCATCGGCCCCCTCGTAGACGAGCTGCCCGAGCTTCTCCTCGAAATAGCCGAGTTCCGCGTAGATGGAATTCAGATAATCGAGGATGGTCAACCCCTTCGATTTCGCGAATGCGGCAACCTCGGTGAACATCACGCACGCCGCATTCGCGTCCTTGTCGCGCGCATAATCGCTGGCCGAATAACCATAACTCTCCTCGCCGCCAAAAACATAATACCGCGAATGCTTCAGGAGGAGATCGCGCTTTTCCAGTTCGGGAAGGTCCCGGTAGGTGAAGGAGTCCATCTTCACCGCACACAGCACGCGCTCCTCGTACTTGCGCAATTTTTCCCCGATGTATTTGAAGCCGGTCAGCGTTTCCGGAAGCGTCACGTTGAATTTTTTGGCTATCGCCCCCTGCAAGTCGGTGGTCACCACGGTCTTGATCAGGCAGGCCTTGTCGCGATTGTCTTGATGAAGAACTCCCTGCGCAAAGAGACGATCCAGGCGGTAATGCGCCAGGATCGAGCCGATCTGGTTGCCGGTGAGGAGTTCCATTTTTCCCTCACGATTGCGGACCGCGACACCCATGCGGTCGGCGTCGGGATCGGTGGCGAGAACCAGGTCTGCCTTTTCTTGCGATGCCAGCTGGACGCTCATCGCCAGGGCCTCTGCGTTTTCCGGGTTGGGCGATTTCACGGTGGGAAAACGCCCATCGGGTTTCATCTGTTCCGCCACGGTAAAAAGCTGGCAGCCCATTTCGCGGAGAATCACCGGGGCTATTTTTGCACCCGTGCCGTGAAGCGGCGTGTAGATGACTTTTAAATTTGCTCCCTCGAGTCGGACAAGTTCCGGTTCCAGCACCAGTTCGCGCAAGCGCACGAGGTATGCGGCATCCACGTCGGCGCCGATGGTGTCAAATGTACGACCGTGAGAGAATGCCTTCGCGATGGCCTCGAGGGTGACTTCGTTGACTTTGCGAATGATGCCGCCCGCGTGGGGCTCGACAACCTGGGCGCCGTCGTTGAAATAGGCTTTGAATCCGTTGTCGTGCGGCGGGTTGTGGCTGGCGGTGAGCACGACACCGGCGTCGGCGTGAAGGTGGCGCACGGCAAAGCTGAGCTCGGGGGTGGATCGTTCCGATTCAAAGAGGCTGGCGCGCCCGCCGCATTCGATCACGGTGCAGGCGGCCAGCTCGGCGAAGTGACGCGAGAAATGACGCGTGTCATGCGCGAAAACGACATGGGGTTTGGGACCGAGAGGTCCCGCCTCCTCTATATAGGCCACAAGCCCCATGGTGGAACGGCGCACGTTGAAATCGTTCATGCAATTGGAACCGACGGCGGGATGCTCGGGACATCCACCCGACGGGCTCGACCCCTGCTCGGCCTTCGTCACCACGCGGCCGATGGTCCTGCCACGCATTCCACCCGTGCCGAAGGTGATGGGCTTGTAGAAGCGGTCGTTGATCTCGGCCCAGTGCGCGCCCCCAATCAGCTCGCCAATGCTTTCGATCACCCATGGTTCAAAGAGACGGGAATCGAGCCATGCGACACAGTGATCATGCGACGATTTGAGGATCTGTCTGCCGTCGCGCGCCTCCGCGAGCTGGCGGCGGATGGTGTCGGTGTTCATGAATCAACCAGGTGAGAGCGTGATGATGTAGCGGTATTCATGGGTGCCGGGGCCACGGATCAGGACCGGCTTTGCATTTTCTGGAAACGAGGCGTAGAAGCCGACAAATTTTTTTCCGCGATATTCGGTTTCCACGAGAAATTCCCGGTTGCCATGCTTGCGTCCCTCGTAGGTGATGGTGATCCCGAATTCGTCGGGCAGCTCGAAGATCGCCTTGCCATCACGGATGAACTGCGTTTCGGCGAAGAAGATCTGGTCGTAATGGTTGAAGCCGAAGTCGGCGCGGAGTTGCGCGTTGAGCGACTTGACCTTCGGGTCGGACTTCTCGGCCGCCTCGTTTGAGGCGCGGATGAGGCGGAGTTGCAGCTTCGGGACCGTGTCCGCCGCGCGGCATTCGACGGCCCACATGCTGAAAAGAAGGAGTCCGAGGACCCGGAGGTGTTTCGTCATGGGAATCCGAATCCGTCAGAAGGAGTTCTTGCGATGCGGCTTCGGCACATCATCCATTCCCGAAACCCAGATGATGGTGGCGCCCGCCTTTTCCGAATCGTAGGCGGTGGCGGTGACCTCGGGCTTGAAGCTGTAAACCTTCCAGATTTCCCCGAACTGGCTGGGATACTCATCCGCGCCCGAGAGCCAGATGATCGTGGCCCCGCCTGACTTGGATTCGTAGGTGGTTGCCGCCACGTCCGGCTTGAAGCTGTAAAGCGACAGGATTTTTCCATAGCCGTCCGACGCGGGAGCCGGCGGATGGGCCTGGTTCCACCAGTAAATCCCGATGCCCAGGGCCACGCAGCAGCACACGAGGCCGGCGATGATCGGCACGAGTGCCGAGTTTTTCATTGTGTCCGAGGGATGGATGGTCAACTCCTCGCGATCCATGATGGTTTTCACCCGTCGCCAGACCAGGCCCGGCTGTGAGGACGTGGAAGGATCGTCCGCCAGCTCATAAAGAAGTTTCTGGATGGCCTGGATGCGGTTCATGGACATGTTCCCCTTTCCGCTGGTCTCGGTCATCCATGTTTCAAGCTCCTCGAGCTGCCCGGGCGTAAGGTTCCCGTCCAGCAAAAGACGCAGCCGCTCATCCGTCTTGAGCGCATGTTTCATAGGGAAACCTATACCACATTGACGACCGATTGTCAGAAAAAAATCTTTCCAGACAGGCAGCCCGGGTGTGAATCAAAAAAGCAAGGCCAACGCATTTCAAGAGAACCCCGCGTCCTCCATCCACCCTCGCAATGTGTCAATCATTGGATTGCTCTGTCGGAGATGGCACTGGTGCCGAGGCAGGTTCGGGCGATGGGGTTGTCGCTGGCGCCACGGGAGTTGCGGGTTTCAAAATCACTCCCGCCTTTTTTGGCGCCGGTTTCGGTTTCAACCGATCCTGAATCAGGTTAAAATTATACCCAACAGTGAATGAACTCAAATAGAGAACCAACACGAATCCAGACATGAATCTGCGATGGGACCAGAATGAGACACCCGGTTCCCGTTTCAAGAAATGATATCCTTCCAATATCCAAAAAATGGAAATGCATGGGCCAATGACGTAACGAATCCAACTCTCATCTGGATCGAGAGCCGAATCCCGGCACAGTAAACCAAATGCCAGACTCATCAGGCAGAGGAATCCCAGAACCTTGAAGAATCGCCTGGTGTCAAGGACCTCGGACATGGCTTTGAATGGTTGACGCATGTTTTCCTATCGGATAGGTGGCCCCCGTTTCCCGGCCAAAAAATGTGAAAGTTAGAAACGTGTCAGGCAACTTCTTGTTGATTTCATCTTGGGCGGGCAGTTGTCTGCGAAATACACGAGAGATTTTCAACAAAAGCAACAAGAAGTGGCCCGACACCGAAACGACACCAGCCAGATCATCCCCGTGCTCCAAGGCCTGACACCGAAATCAAAATACATTTCCTGAACAACAACAGGTTGACATCCAAATGGGTGGGCGCATTTGACTCTTGCCCCGGATGGCGTGATGGGTGATGTTTCAGCAGCGATCTTTATGAGCAAGTCTGAAACCACTCTCTGCGTGGCACGCCTCGAAGGAGGCGAATATGAAACGTTGCCCAAGAGTGAAGTGAAACGGCGACTGCGCAGCGGCATCATGCGCCAGTCCCAGTATATCTGGCATCCTTCCGACCAGTCATGGAGACAGGCTCGTGATTTCACGGAGCTCATCCGCCCCACCGGTCCAATCGCCGCGCCCGATCCTTCCCCCCAGCCAACACCCAGGGTCGTCGCCGTCCCCAGGCCAAAGTCCGTGGTCGTCGCCGCGACCGCCGGCAAGCCGTCACAGACCCAGGCGGTCGCCGCCCCGAAGCCCGTCACCACCGTCTCGCTCGCCTCGGACAAGGCCCGCAAGACGCAGCTGGCGGAAGCGAGCGGTGACAAGATGGTCGCCGCGCTTTACGGCAACCACCGCCGCAGGCAGATCATCTATGGCGTGATCACGCTTCTCATCATCGGGGTGATCGCGCTCGTAAACCTGGTCGAGCATCTTCGAATGAAGTCGGCGCTCGTCGGGACGGAGTTCCAGGGCGTGGTGAAGGTGGGCGCTCATTACGCATATTTTGTCCAGCCGCGCGCGTTGATGCTGCAACTCAACGAGGTGCCGGCGGGCATGAACAACGAGAAATTTGTGGACATGCTCACCGCGCTCGCCGTCCGGACGCAGGAACAGCCGATCACCGGGATGACCTATTTTGTCGTCAAGCTGCAGAAGGGTTCCACCATCAAATATGTGCTGCGAGGCGAGGCGTGGAAGGAACTGGCCAATGAGCGCAACGGCACCTCCAAGCAGCGCGCGTTTTTGCTCATCAATAATCTCTATTTCCCGGATGGCCGGCTGGTTGTTGGAACCGAATCCGACAACCTGAGCGAGGCCTACTCGAGAAAAACCGATCGTTTCATTGAGTTTTGCAGAACGTTCATCCCCTGAGCGGAATCGGGGCTGCTGGATGACTGGCTTACGGTTTGATTTCGAGCAGGTCCACCTCAAGAATGTCGGCGTTCTTCGCGCGCATTGCGTCAAGCGTCTCGCGTGGCGCGGCGTGGTCAAGATTGATGCGCGCCACGGCGGCGTGCGCGCCCTCAAAGATGATGTTCTCCATTTCCTGCACGTTGATGTGCGCGGCGCGGATCGCGTCGAGCACCGCCGCAAGCACGCCGGGGCGGTCGCGGTGGCGCACGATCAGCATGTGCGTGGCGGGCGTCTGTTTTGCGAGGTTCACCACGTTCGGCACTTTGCCGGTTGCCTTGAACACCCCGACAATGCGGACGGTCTCCGCCGCGATCGCCTCCTGCGCCTGGTCGGTCGAGGCGCCGATGTGATGCGTTCCGTAGAGGCCGGGCGCCTTCGTGATCGGGTCGGAAAAAGCCCCCGCGCCCGACGACGGCTCACCCGCGTACACATCCAGGCCGGCGCGGATTTTCCGGTCGCGCATCGCGGCGATCAACGCCTCCTCGTCCACGACTTCGCCGCGCGAGGTGTTGATGAAATACGCGCCCTCGCGCATTGCAGCAAAAAAATTAGCGTTCAAAAATCCCTTCATTCCCCCGCCCATCGCGACGTGAACGCTCACGACGTCGGCATCGCGCGCCACGGCTGTCGCATGTTCGCGGTATGCGATGCCCAGGGCTTCGGCGCGAACGGGGGTGAGGCTGCGGCTCCAGGCCACCACGGGCATGCCGAACGCCTTCGCCCGGGGGATCATCTCCTGGCCGATTTTCCCGAGGCCGATGAGACCGAGAGTCCTCCCCGAAAGGCCGCGGGCCTTTGAAAACTCCTTCTTGTTCCATTCGCCCT
This sequence comes from Verrucomicrobiota bacterium, assembly GCA_023269615.1. Taxonomy (GTDB): domain Bacteria; phylum Verrucomicrobiota; class Verrucomicrobiia; order JABWAM01; family JABWAM01; genus JAHFSY01. The sequence goes on along the minus strand of JAHFSY010000005.1, from coordinate 120,426 downwards.
TCCGCAGCGAGATCACGTTGTCGGCCACGCGGCGGTCGAGCGCGAGGATGAGCGCGAACGCGAGCTCGGCCACGGCGATGGAATTTTTTCCGGGGCAGTTGGAAACATAAATGCCGCGCTTCGAGGCGGCTGCGACATCAATCGTGTTGTAACCCGCTCCCGCCCGCACCACGAGCTTGATGGCGCCGGCGTCGAGCATCGGCTCCGTGACTTTCGTCGAGCGCACAACCAGCACGCCGGGATTGTTTTTGCGGATGGCCTCGACGAGGGCGGCATCGTCCTTGAGATCGGGCTGGTAAACCACATCGCAACCGATGGACTTCAATCCATCGAGACCGGATTTTTCAAATTTGTCGGCAACCAGGATTCGCATGCTTCAGTCATACCGGCACCGTGAAAATTTGGCAACCCTGCACCCTGCGATTCCAGCCCTTGACACCCGTCATGCTTGGGCGGATACTTTTGCAAGTCGTTTTGTTTCGTCAACAACTTAACCAAGGATCTGCATGAAAACCGCCTTTATCGCCGCCGCCACCCTGCTGTTGGGAACATGGATTCCCGCCCACGCCTGCCAGCATCTCCAGCCCACATCGAAACCCGTTCCCGTCGTGATGATCAAGGACGTGAGCACGGGCGAGGAAAAGGATCTCATGGCCGAGTACAAGGACAACGTGAAACTCGTCGCCTTCGGCAATCTCGCCAACGAAAGCTTCGTCGCCGACATCAAGGCGATGAACAAGTCCACGGAAACGGACAAGAGCGCCCTCAAGCGCGTGATCGTGATCATGGACACGAAGGACCTCGACGCGATCAAGAAATTCATCGCCGACAATGAGATCAAGATCCGCGTGGTGATTCCCACGAAGGACGGATGGCAGAAGGATTGGCCGGGCGCAGTGAACCGCGCAGTTTTTCTCGCCGACCAGAACAACATCGTGGCCGAGGGCGTGGATTTCATCGGCAACGAGGCGCTCATCCACGAAGCCGCGGCAAAATTGCTGCCCGCCAGCTGACTCGCAAGTGCACACGCTGGGAGCGCGTGAGATGAAGCCATCCATTGCAATCATCGGGCTGCTCCTCGGGCTGGCGACGGGCTACGCCAACCCGCTGCTTCCGCCCGACCTTGTTCCCGTGGGCACCGCCACGGATCCCTCAACCGGTCTGCCCAAGGAGGTGGTGACGCGCGTCACCGGCCAGGTGATGTGTCTCGTTCCGCCCGGCAATTTCACCATGGGAAGCGACACCGGTGATGACGACGAGAAACCCGTTCACAATGTCACCAAGTCCGCCTTCTATCTTGGCAAGTATCCGGTGACCAACGTGGAGTACGAGCGTTTCCAGACCAACCACAGCCGCGGAAATTTTTCCAAGGGGGACCTGATGCCCGTGACCCAGGTGAATTGGAGCCAGGCCAGCGCCTACATCACGTGGGTGGGGCTGATGGAAAGCACGGTGTACACCAACGCCGTGGCCCTGTATGCGATGCCCAGCGAAGCCGCATGGGAGAAGGCATCGCAGGGCGGATTGAATGCGCCGATTTATCCATGGGGCAGCACCACCAATGCGAGCATGACAACCATGTATTCCTCCACTTCGGCGACAGTCGTCACCAACGGTTCCCCCAACGGCCTCGGTTTTTTTCACATGACCGGAAATGTGTTCAGCTGGAGCTGGGATTGGTACGACAAGGATTATTACAAGAGCTCGCCAACGCAGGATCCCTACGGTCCGATCACCGGCAAGATGCGCTCCGCCCGCGGCGGCACATGGTACATCTACAACAAATCCCTGCGCTGCGCCGACCGCTGGCACGCCTTCCCCGAAACCAGCAATGAAAAAATCGGAGTCCGCATCGGCAGGCGTCTCACAGATGTCCTGCCATAGTGAATTATTCCGAGTGTTTCCTGTATATGGTCTCATTTGACAACTCCATCGTGTCGCCCACCCCGTTCTCCGGCGCAATCCTTCCCGTCCGTTCCGCCCTGCCAGCTTTCTTAAATACCCGGATAGGCAGAGAAAATTCCGCCTATCCCGGCTGTGTGACTGAAACGGAACGCTTCCGATGAACAAAACCCCCAACCGGCAGACCCCCATGAACACCACGCCACGACCGGTGGCGGTCACAGCCGTTTCCCCTGCTTTCTTAATTATCCGGATAGGCAGAGAAAACTCTGTCTAAACAACGTTCGGCAAAACAAACATGAAACCACGACTGTTTGCCTATTCATTTCTCTCGTCCTGGGCATTTCTGACGGCGATTGCTTCTACAGGATTGGGCGCGATCTTGATCGCTGGCTCCGCTTTTCACGGCGAACCGATCGGCGGACCTTGGCTCCTGGTTCCAGTCTTTGCAGCAGTCGGCAGTCTGCTCTCCCTCCTGTGCATCGCTGTTCCTGCAGGTTTTGCCTTACGATGGCTCTTTGAGAAAAACGGTTGGCGAAGAGGTTTTCGTTGGGTCCTGATTCCATTTACCGGGCCCGTGTTTTTTTGCATCCTTACTCCCATCTTCTTGCTTCTCGGCGAGCGCGACGTCTTCTTATCCGTAATTTGGTCATTGGCTTTTGGTACTGTCGTGAGCACATATTGGCTGGCGTATTTGATTTTCGACTATCTTTTGACGACAAAGCAGCCGAACCAGACGGCTGGAGTGAACGTGCAGAAGCGCGCCACTCAGCCGTGACGTTGGATGATGATTTTTGAGATCTTCAAAACATGAAGACATGCTTTTGCCCTCAGTGCGGAAAAAGTCTCCAGGCTTCCTCATGTCTTAAAAGCTATGCGATTATGACTCGCTTGACGTGTCCCACCTGTAATTGTTCAGTTCAAACATTGGGCGTTTGGATCGTGCTGATCGGAGTCCTGTCATCTTTCCCGATCACATTGCTGGCATGCGCAGGAAGCACCGAGACGGCATTTATTATTTTTGCTCCTTTTGCAGCGATTGGAGGCATTCGCATCATGCGTCACAACTTCGCTCAAAGGCGTCAATTGGTTCAAGACATCCAACACGGTGCTGCACTCAACGACCGGGGCGGTCGCGAGTGAGCGCCACGTTCGCATAACAAATGAACCTCGACGGGTTACTGAAATCGTTGACAGACGAAGAGCGGGACTTCATTGCGAGCCTGGATTACGGCAATGATGCGGACCGACACCGCTCCGCATTGGACGACGTCATCTCCAATGGCGGCGTCGTAGATTTTAAGTCGAAGGGATATTGGTATCCATATGAAGTCATCGAACTCGGAAAGAACTGGTTACAGAGTGGTCATGAGCGGGAATATGCGGCTTGTCTCGGCATAGTTTTCAGCAACCTCGAACGAGGCGCAGACCAATCAAATGATTTGGAATGGATAATTGAGAATCAAGCGGACTCAGTCTCGCAGCTTCCATTGGAACTCAAGGACATGATTACGCAACTTGCCGACAGAATAATCAACAATGCGAACAAGGCGGTGGACTCAACGGCTACCCGCGTCACGCCTCCTGCGGAGTCGCGGCACGGCCAGCCGTGAGTCACCTTGGACGTTCGGTGACAATATGAAATCCATTATACTTGCGGTCATTCTTGTTAGTGCGGCTACATCTGCTTTCGGCAAAGCTGCATATCGTCGTTATCCCGACATGATTCGCATGTCAGACGTGATCGCCGTGGTCGACGTCACGGAAATTGCTCCCACAGAGACCAAAGGAGGGAATTGGACGTATCGTCAGAGAATCTCGGCAACGCTCGTGGAGGTTATTAAAGGCCGTGTCGAAAAGACGCTCACTATTTATGGCATGGAGAATATTGTCTGCGCACAGTGCCGATTCCAGAAGGGAAAGCAGTTGGTGTTTCTGAAGCATGATGGCGATTTTCTAGTCGGATCAAATTGGCATTTATCCATTCGCCCTATAGCCGGAGAGGATTGTGAGTGGTTTCAGGACAGCGCCTCAATCCAACTTGTTTCCACCCCCCTGTCCGCAGCCATAAAACAGGTCAAAGAAGAAATTGAAAAACAAAAGAGCGCTGAAGCTCGTCCAGTCAACGCCGCCAAGCGGCGCGACTGACTGCTGACGTTTTATGGCCTGCCAATGCGCTGAGCTCTGCGGTGAGTATGGGAACTGCTCGCTCGAGCACATCGCCGGCCTTGAGCACGTTCAGCGCGTGACGGGGCCTGTGCCGCCAGGAGTATCGGACCGGTACCGCTGTCCAGAGTGTGGCCAGGTGTGGGAGCTATGGATCGTGCCTATGAAAGGCCATCTCCTGCCTTGGATCGTGAAAGAGGGCATACGCCCTGATCCCAACGCCCCGGAATAGCAGGGTGTCTTCCGGGCTGATGTCCGTCACAAAACGTTGGGTTGCGGCAACGAGCGAATCAGCCAGTGTGCTGTTCATCAAATGAGTGGTCGTTTCCCGTTCCATGCCTCCCACCCGACGGCGCGCTCGGCGAGCACGCCCTACCATCGGCAATCCAATCAAAGGTAGGGCGCTTTCGCCGAAAGCGCCGTGGTGGGACCGGAGGAATGGTCCACTCATTTATTAAACACTACTAGGGGACAGCGGTTGGGTGGGTGACAGAAAAGCCCCTGCCACGAGCCAGATTTTGTCCCAGGGAAACAGGGTGGAGTGGCATCAGGCTTTTCTGTCACCCACCCAACCGCTGTGGGTCCGGTTCTGGGTTTGGTTGCGGCTACGCCGCGCTGGGTTTCATCCGTGTTCATCCGTGGCTTCCTGTTCTTAACCGCATTGCTTAAAAATCCATTCGTGACCTGAGTGGACACGACGGCCCGCGCTACGCTGTAGGCTTTCCGACTACGCCAAAGCGCTTCGTCGCGACGGCGAGCGGCGAGGCGAGAGCGTGTCCCTCCGTTTCTTCCCGCTTTTCTCTCCCGCCCACGCATGCTAGGTTTTCGCCATGAATTCCATTCTTGATCCTCAACGCGTCGCAATCACCACGCTCAACAACGAGGAGATCGCCCGCTACTCCCGCCATCTCATCATGCCGGAAGTGACGATGGAGGGACAGAAGCGGATCAAGACGGCTTCCATTCTTCTCATCGGCTCGGGCGGACTCGGATCGCCGCTCGGTCTTTATCTTGCAGCAGCGGGCGTGGGACGCCTCGGACTCGTGGACTTCGACGTCGTGGATCATTCCAATTTACAGCGCCAGATTCTGCACGGGACGAAGGACGTTGGACGCCCAAAAATCCAGTCGGCGGCGGACCGCATCCGCGATGTGAACCCAAACGTGAAGCTCGACCTGCACGAGACGCGCTTTACGTCGCAGAACGCGATGGGCATTGCGAAGGATTACGACATCATCATTGACGGCACGGATAATTTTCCGACGCGATATCTCGCCAACGACGTCTCCGTGCTTCTCAAAAAACCAAATGTGTACGGCTCGATTTTCCGTTTTGAAGGTCAGGCCACGGTCTTCGCGCCGGCACTGGGCGGTCCGTGCTACCGTTGTCTCTATCCTGAACCGCCTCCGCCCGGTCTCGTGCCAAGTTGCGCCGAGGGCGGTGTGCTGGGTGTGCTGCCCGGCATCATTGGAGTCATCCAGGCGATCGAGGCCGTGAAGCTCATCATCGGGCAGGGCGAACCGTTGATCGGGCGCCTGCTGCTTTTCGACGCGCTGGCGATGAAATTTCGCGAAATGAAATTGCGACGCAATCCGCAATGCCCGATTTGCAGCGAGAAACCCACGATCACGAAACTGATTGATTACGAGCAGTTCTGCGGTTTTACGCCGGCACCAACGACGAATGGCGCGGCGAAATCCAGTGCCGACGAGATCAGCGTCACCGATCTCAAGAAGCGTCTCGACGCGAAGGAGGATTTCGACCTCATCGATGTTCGGGAGCCGCACGAGTGGCAGATCGCAAAAATCCCCGGGGCGAGGTTGATTCCGCTCGGTGAACTTCCGAACCGCCTGGGCGAGCTCGATTCAAAACGCGAAATCCTTCTGCACTGCAAGAGCGGCGGCCGCAGCGGGCGCGCCCTGAAACTGCTCAAGGAAAAAGGCTTCAAGAATCTGAAGAACGTGGCCGGCGGAATCGAGGCATGGGCCACACAGGTGGATCCGTCCGTGCCGAAGTATTAAGCCCCGATCAGCCCAGCCCGAATTTTTTGTGGACGGCGTTCACGGCCCGGTCCGCGTGGGCGAGGTCGATGATGACCGATATTTTGATTTCACTCGTCGAGATCATCTGGATGTTGATCTTTTCTGCGGCAAGCGCCTCAAACAAATCGGCTGCGACGCCGGTGTGCGATCGCATGCCGATGCCAACGACGGAAAGCTTGGCGATTCCCTCCGTGCATGCGAAGCCGGTGGCGCCGACTTCCTTCGCGAGCGCCTCGATGACCTTGCGCGCCTTGGGCAGGTCGTCCTTGCCCACGGTGAAGGTCATGTCGGTGTGACCGGAAGCCGACACGTTTTGCACGATCATGTCCACGTTCACGTGCGCGTCGGCAATGGCCTTGAAAATCCGCGCGGCAACGCCCGGCTTGTCGGGCACCTGCGTGATCGTGACCTTGGCCTGGTTCTTGTCCGCGGACACGCCGCGGATCACCACATCCTCCATCTTACGGGTTTCTTCTTTCACAATGGTTCCTGGGTTATCGTTCATGCTGGATCGGACTGAAAACACGACTTTGAATTTTTTTGCGAATTCCACGGACCGGCTTTGCATCACCTTGGCGCCGAGGCTGGCGAGCTCGAGCATTTCGTCATAGGAAATCTCCTCCAGCTTGCGGGCCGCTTTCACAACGCGGGGATCGGCGGTATAGACTCCGTCCACGTCCGTGTAAATCTCGCACAGGTCCGCCTTGATGGCTGCAGCCAGCGCGATGGCTGTGAGGTCCGATCCGCCACGTCCCAGCGTGGTGATGTGACCCGCCTCGTCCGCACCCTGAAACCCGGCGACAATCACCACGTTCCCCTCTTTTAACAATTCGTGAATGCGTTTCGGCGTGATGTTGGCAATCTTCGCCTTGGTATGGACCCCATCGGTGACAATCCCCGCCTGCGCACCTGTCAGCGACACGGCCTTCACGCCCATCCCATGCAGTGCCATGGCGGTGAGGGCGATGGTCGTCTGTTCGCCCGTTGCAAGAAGCATGTCCATCTCGCGGTCATCCGGCGCGGCATGGACTTCGCGGGCGAGCTTGATGAGCCCGTCGGTGACACCTGACATGGCGGAGACGACCACGACGACCTGGTTGCCCTCCTCGCGAAAGCGCTTCACGCGGGCGGCCACATTCTTGATCCGCCCGGGATTTCCGACCGAAGTACCGCCATATTTTTGCACAATCAGGCTCATGGATGAAACGGGCATTGTATGCTGAAAAGGGGCAATTCAGGCAATCCTTCATTCAAGAACACATCGAGGTAGGGACGGACCGCCGGGCCGTCCGCTGCGCAACGGCGCGCCCGGCGGTCGCGCCCTACCACCAGCAATACAACTTACTTTCCGGACATGCTCTAAATCCGCATTCGCGTTTTTCAACCTCCGCCAAGACGCTGCAACTCCGCATTCAGAAAAATGGTCAATCCCTCCAGCGCGCGGCTTCCTTCGTTTTTCGGCATGGACTCCAACTGCGCGGCGGCCTGCCTCACGAACTCGTTCGCCTGATTCGCCGCCTGTTTCAGCGTGCCATGTCTCTGGATGAAATCCATCAGCATCGCCCGGCTGTTGGCATGCTCGTTGAGCAGAATGGAGCTGATCAGGTGCATTTCGCTCTCCTTCGCCTGCTGCATGAGGCGGATCACGGGAAGCGTCAGCTTGCCTTTTTGCAAGTCGGTGCCGAGCGACTTGCCAATGTCTTTTTCCGCACCCACCAGGTCAAGGCAGTCATCGTAGATCTGGTACGCAATTCCGAGGAGACGCCCGAATTCATAAAATGGTTTGCGTTGCGCATCGTCCGCCCCTGCAAGGTGCGCGCCGAGTTCGCACGCGACGGCGAAAAGCGCTCCTGTCTTCATCTCGATCATGCGTATGTAGTCGGCTTCGTTGAGCTTGAGATCAAAGCGGCGCTGCGTCTGCAGAATTTCTCCCGAGCAGACGATCTTCGTTGCCTCGGCAACGCGTCGGCAGACGAACGGAGTGGGATACGAGGCCGCGAGCACGAGCGCGTGTGCGAAAAGTGAATCACCCAGCAGGACGGAAATTTCGTGGCCCCATTTTGAGCCGGCGGTCAGTCGGTTGCGGCGCAGCTCCGCGCCATCCATGATGTCGTCATGCACCAACGTGGCGATATGCACCATTTCCACGATGGCACAGGCCTTGAGGATATCCTCGGTTGCGGTGTCCGCATCCGATCCGCTTTGCGCGCTGGCGCTGAAAAGGGTGAGCGCAGGGCGGAGACGCTTGCCTTGGTTGCCAGCCACGTAGCGCACACAGGCGGCGACCCCGGGCTCGAAGGCGTTGCATTGGCGCTCGAGCACCGTTTCGAGTTGCGCCATGACCGGTGCCAGGCGGGCGAGAATATCGGTGGGCGTAGCCGTTGTTGTTGCGGCTTTGGGGGATGGCGCGGGATTGCTGACGCCGGTGCTCATAAGATCAAATATCGCCTGAAAAATCTGCCTGTCCAGCCCCATTTTTATTTCGGATTGCGGAATTCGGATTGCGGAATTAGCCTGATCCGACATGACTTCCAAATCCCAGCGCATCCGACAGCTGACAATCCTCGGACCGGGGCTTCTCGGCGGCTCCATCGGTCTTGCGGTCAAAAAACGCAAACTCGCGGACAAAGTGGTCGTTTGGGGACGCCGCATCGAGTCCGCGCGCGCAGCCGTCAAGCGCGGAGCAGCCGATTTCGCCGCCGATACCCCCGCCGACGCCGTTCGGGGCTCCGACCTCGTCATTCTTTGCACCCCCGTCGAAACCATGGCCCAACTGGCGCGGGAATTCCGCCAGAAATTGCTCCGAGAGTCCATTGTCACGGACATAGGGAGTACCAAGTACGATATCGTCAAACACCTATCCTCACTTCTATCTGGAAGAACTACATACATAGGCAGTCATCCGATGGCTGGTTCCGAGCGGGATGGGCTGGCTGCGGCGCAGGCCAACCTGTTTGAGGGGGCAGTTTGCATTCTGACTCCCCCGCCCCGCGCTCGAACGGCCCCCTTGAAAAAGCTGGCGAATTTCTGGGAAAGCCTCGGTTGCCGGCTGCGGACCACGTCACCTGCCGAGCATGATGAAATCGTGGCCTACATCAGCCACCTTCCCCACATGGTGGCTGCCGCCCTGGTGAACGTGGTGCACGGGCGCAAAGACAAGGCGTTTGACTTCATCGGCAACGGGTTTCGCGACATGACACGGATCGCCGGCGGGCCTGCGGAAATGTGGAGCGGGATCGCGATGAGCAACCGCGAGGAATTGCGCCGCAGCGTGGACCGCTTGATTGAGGAACTCGAAACCATCCGCCGTCACGTGGCCAACGCCTCCGATGTCGAACTTCGCGCCTACCTGCGCCGCGCCCGTCAGCAGCGCGAGGAAATCCAGCACCGGTTTTAGCGACGATGGCTTTGCCTGACGTCATTCAAATTCGCCCGCTGACCGTGCCGGTCTGCGCCACCATTTCCGTGCCCGGCTCCAAGAGCCTCACCAATCGGGAGCTGGTGCTTGCGGCGCTGGGTAATGGCCCCACCCTGTTGCGGGGAGCTCTTTGGTCGGAAGACACGCGGCTCATGGTTGAATGCCTGAAACGGCTCGGGTTCACCATCGAGGTGACGGATGACGCCACCAATTCCAGCAACCGCACGATCACCGTTCAGGGCCAGGGCGGAAGAGTTCCAGCCCGCGAGGCTGATCTTTTTGTGGGAACGGCGGGAACGGCGGCCCGCTTTCTCGCGGCCGTTTGTGCGCTTGGAACCGGCCGCTATCATTTGCACGGAACGCCGCGCATGCATGAGCGCCCCATGAAAGAGGTGTTCGACGCGATTCGCGCACTGGGCGCAAAGGTTGAGGATTCCAACGGCCGCCTCCCCGCCACCATCTCCGGCCCGATCCGGGAGGGAAGCGTTGCCGTTCCCAGTATTGACTCCAGCCAGTTCGCCTCGGCGATGATCCTGATCAGCCGCACCGCCAACATCCGCGTGGATTCCCCGTCATCACCCTACGTGGACATGACACGGCGCCTGATGGAGGAATGGTCAAAGCCAGCGGCGACGCGCGAGATCGAGCCCGACGCGTCGAGCGCAAGTTATTTCGTGGCACTGCAGCGCCTGCACCCAGGCGGACGGCTGGATCTGGGAGCGCGATTCGCCCAGCCCTCGCTGCAGATTGACCACAGAATGTCAGCGGACAAATTCTGGACGCCGTTTCCAAAGCGGGTTTCGCGACGAAGCGACCTTGGAGATTCCGTGCTCACGCTGGTCATTGCAGCGGCAGCCATGAAACAATCATTCCACCTCATCGAAGCCGCCAACCTGCGCGAGCAGGAATGTGACCGCATTTCGGCGTTGGCCGTGGAACTGACGAAATGCGGTGTTCCGGTGAAAGAGGAGCCCGAAGGCTTGATCCTGGAGCCCGCATCCCGTTTTCAACCGGCGACGATCCACACCTACAACGACCACCGCATCGCCATGAGCTTCGCCGTTCTGGCAAGCATGGACGCGATGGGAAATGGAAAACCCTGGATCACGATTGAAAATCCATCGTGCGTGGAAAAAACCTTCCCAAATTTCTTTGAAACGCTCGAATCGCTGGCCCGCCAATCCAACGAAGCCGCCGGCAAACCGCATCAGCCGATGGTTTCACGCTAACTGTCGGGATCTTCGCTTTCTTGATTTTGTCTGCGGTCATCATCACGATTTTCTTCGGAGCAACAGGAATAAAAAAACAGGTCCGCCGATCAGGCTCGTGAGAATTCCCACAGGCAGTTCCGCGCCTCGCCCGCTCAAAGTGATGCTTCGCGCTGCGGCATCGGCCAGCACCAGGACCGCGGCCCCGGCCAGCATGGAACACGGGACGACCAGGCGCTCGTCGGTGCCGACGATCCGTCGCACCATGTGCGGCACGAGCAATCCCACGAAACCAATCGGGCCCGTGACGGCAACCACCGCGGCGGTGGCCAGCGAGCCGCCCACGAGAACACGGCGCCGGACTTTCTCGGCATCCACGCCGCGTCCACGCGCCATCTCTTCGCCCATTTCCACCTGGTTCAATTCGCGCGCGTGGATGAGCACCAGGACGACGCCGATCAACCAGAACGGCAGGCAGGGCGTCACGTCGCGCCAGCCGCTCACCTCCAATCCACCCACCATCCACTGGTCCATCGCCCGCGCCGTGAGCGGGTTGGCGAGAAAGCGCACGAGCATGATGAGCGCGGCACTGACAAGTCCCATCGTGAAGCCGGTGAGCAGCAGCCCGGTCAGGCTGTGTCCCCAGCCTCGGCGACAGGCGATTTGCAGGAAGAGCACGCCGCACAGCGCCAACCCCATCGCCCACACCTGCGTGCCGTTCATGAAGCCGATGGAAAATGAAATCGCGGGGCAACTCAGCGCGATCACCGCGCCGAGGGAGGAAGCGCTTGCAATGCCAAGCGTGTAGGGCTCTGCCAGCGGATTGCGCAGCGCGGATTGGAAGGCCGCGCCCGCCCCACCCAGCGCGATGCCCGCCAGCAATCCCAGCACCACGCGCGGCAGCCGCAGCGCGAGAATGCCCGCTGAAACGCCCCACTCGCCACGCGGAATTGAAAACATCTCCCGAACACCCTGCATGAAATTTATTTTCTCCGCCCCAAAATGCGGTGAGAGCATGACCGCCACCACGCCAGCCGCCGCGAACAAAGCAATCGTAAGCGCGTAACTCTTCCACGAGCTCATTGAATTCTTCTCTGCAGGTGGTAGGGCGCGACCGCCGGGCGCGCCGTTGCGCAACGGACGGCCCGGCGGTCCGTCCCTACCTCGATCTACGCTTGGAATGACGCTCACCATTCCATCCGCCGGACTCGTGACCACGCGGACATTGACGCCGTACACCGGGCGCAATGTTTCCTCGCGCAGCACTTCCGCCGCTTTCCCCGTGCACACGATGCGGCCGGCATTCATGAGCGTGATGCGGTCGGCAAAGTGCCCCGCAAGCGTAAGGTCGTGTGTCACCACCAGAATCCCCACGCCGCGTTTCGCCTCCTCGCGGAGCAGCTGAAAGACTTCCACCTGGTGATGGATGTCGAGGGAGCTTGTCGGCTCGTCGAGCAGGATCACCCGCGGCTGCTGGGCGAGGATCGAAGCCAGCATCACGCGCTGGCGTTCGCCGCCAGAAAGCGTGTCGAGAAAGCGGTCCTGCAACGCGTCCACCCGCATGCGCTGCATCGCTTCGCAGGCGATGAGCCGGTCCTCTTCGCCTGGAAGGCCGAGGCCGCGGTTCCATGGATGACGTCCCAGCAGCACGACATCGCGGGCGCGCGCCGCGAAGACGGGCGTGGTTTGCTGTGGCAGAAACGCCGCGCGACGGGCCACTTCCTGCACGGGAAGCGAAAGGATCTCCACATCGTCCAGGCGGACGTTGCCGGAGGCGGGCTTGATCATCCCAAGCATGAGCCGGAGCAGCGTGCTCTTGCCGCAACCGTTCGGACCGATGAGCGCGTGGATTTCACCGGGGCGCAGGTCGAGCGATTCCACCTGAAGGGAAAAACCGCCGTTGTAGGAGAATTTGAGTTTGCTGGCGGAAAGCGTGCCGTTCACGGTTTCCTTTCCGCGGCTCCCGCGTCCAGCTTCTGCAATTCGTCGGCAAAGTATTCCGCGATGTTCAACATGCGGGGACCTGGGATGCTGAGAAAATCGTTGGTCGCCACCACGATCCGTCCATATTTCACCGCAGGGATGGTTGACTGTTCCTTCCAGTCGTCCTTGAGTTTCTGCATCTCCCCGGCACCAAGTTTCTCGCCATCGCGGATTTCAAAGATGACCTCGGGTTGCAGCGCCACGATGGATTCCAGCGAAGCCTCGAAGTAGGGTTTCGCCTGGTCGCCAAATATGTTTTCGCCGTGCGCCAGGGTCAGCATTTCGCTGATAAACGACGGCCCTCCCACGGCCATCATTTTGCGGGTGCTTCCCGCCTCGCGCCCGACCAGCACAAGCGCCCGATATTTTGCGGCGCGCTCGTGCTTTTTGGAAAAAATCTGCTTGTCCCCCTCAAGACGCTGGACGAGGTGCCAGGCGTTTCGCTGGATGCCCACGAGGTTGCCAATGTGCTGGATCTCCTTGTACAGCTCGTGCGTGCTGTCAATCATGATGGACGTGGCCTGGAGCTTGTTCTGGTCGGCGAAACTGTGCACTTTGTCCATGCGCCCGAGCATGAGGATGTTGGTTGGTTGAAGCGCCAGGATTCGCTCGAGGCTCGGGTTGAGAACTCCGCCGCAGCGGGGGATGTCGAGTCCCTGCGGCAGTTCGCAATAATCGGAGACACCCACGACGCTGTTGGTCACTCCAATCGCGAAAAGGATCTCAGTGATGTTCGGCGAGAGGCTGACGATGCGGCTGGGAACGGGCTCCTCGGCGGCTGGCAACGTCAACGCAAACCCAAGCGCAAGGCACAGAGCCCACGTGGCAACAGATGGACGGGGTTGGCTCATGCGAATTCTCAGGACACCTTGGATTCGCGCGCAATTTGAACCGAATCCTGTTTCAAGCGCAACTCCCCAGATCGCAGGTGGAGGTCGAGCTGATGGAATGGGATTTCGATGTGATTTTCGCGCAGCTTCTTTTCGATGGCGAAATTCAGGTCGCTGCGGAAACGGCGGGGGTTGAACGACATCTCGGACGTCCACACAGCGAGCTCAAATTTGAGCGCCGAATCGCCAAAGCTATCGAAGTAGAGATTGGGTTGCGGGTCCTTGAGGGCCTTGGGATGTTCGCCCGCCACCTCGATCATGAGCCTCTTCAGCTTCTCAAGGTCCGTGCCGTAGGCCACGCTGAACGGAACCCGGACGCGTACGCTCGGATCGCCAAGGCTCCAATTCGTCACCGAATGGGAAATCAGGTCGGCATTGGGGACGATGATGGAGATGTTGTCATTGGTCTGCACCGTGGTGCTGCGCGAGCCAATGCGAATGACGCGCCCCGCAACGCCGGCGACCTCGATGCGGTCGCCCACGTTCACCGGGCGCTCGAGCAGGAGGATGATGCCCGATACAAAATTATTCACGATGGTCTGCAGGCCGAAGCCCACGCCGATTCCGATGGCTCCAACCACCACGGCGAGCGAGCTCAGGTTGATGCCGACGATCTGAAGGGCGATGAGGAATCCAACGGCAACAAACGCGTAGTGGGTGATCTTGGCAATGGAGTATTGCAGCGAGGGCTGGAGGTTGGTGCGACGAAGAAACCTGGATACGATCCAATGGCGAAAGTACCGTCCCGCCATCAGGACCATGACCAGCAGGAAGAGCAGCCAGGTCAGGGTGGCCAGCGTGAACATGCGTCTCTCGTCGATTGCGAAAATCGGATATTGCCAGATGCCCAAGAATATCTCGATGAAGTGATGCCAGATTTCGCGCATGGTGGAAAGGCGGTCGCCTTGGAACCATCCATAGCAAATGGTGAATCACTTGTTCCAGCCCGTAATTTGTCCGCTGTTTTCCGTCTTGTAGGAGCCGATGCCATCGGCGATCCCCACCCCGGTCGCCGCTGACAGCGGCTCCTGCATCTCGAAACAAAGAGCGTGACAAACTATTTAAATCGGTTTAGGATATAAATAACTTCATGAAGTCGCCCATCCATCAGCGCGCGGTGCTGCGCCTCATCGCCAGCGGGCGGGCCACGAGCCAGCTTCAGCTGGCCCGCTCCCTGGGCGCACCCGCCAACACGATCCATGGCGTGGTGGGACGGTTGCTCAGGCGCAGGGTCATCCGCCTCGATCGGACGGAGACCTATGGACGGGGCCGGCCCATCCGCCATTACCGGATTCTCCGGCGCAAGCCCGTCCTTGCCATCGAGTGGCTGGGCTCCGTCTGGCGCTCGGCCGTGTTTCTCGATGACCGCGTGATCGGAAGCGTGCAGACCCGTCATTCACAGCCCGTGAACACCGCGGCGGAAGCGCTGGGCGCGCTCCGCGAAATTCGCGACGTGGCGTTGAAGGGCGCCTCGCTTCGACTTTCACAAATCACCGGCGCAGCCCTGGCCATCAATGCCGTCAAGGGAACCCGGGGGCACGTTTGGTCCAGCTCGGTCATCCCGTGGATTCGCGATCTTTCGCCTGAGGCGCTGGCTTCGGCCATTGGCTGCAAGGTGCGGCTTGATTTCGCAAGCGGTGCCGCTGAGTCCGAACTCAAGGCACGCGCCACGGACGGCGTTCAAAGTCTCGCCCTCTTCAATGTGGGTGACGGCGTGAGCGCGCACGGCGTTCATTTCGATTCCTCCTGGGGGGTGTCGCACGCGTTTCCCGGCGAACTGGGACACGTGATGCTCGACCCGCAGGGACCTCGTTGCGGATGCGGCCATCGCGGCTGCCTGGAGGCTTTGATTTCCGGGCCCGCCATGGTCGCGCGGGTGCGCGCGGAGGTGAAGGGCTGCAGACTCACGCGCTTGTCGGAATCGAGACAGCTCTTGCCGACGGGGCTGTTCGATCTCATGGAACAACTCGAAGGTGACGCGTATGTTGATCAACTCACCCGCGAATTTCTTGACCGGGTTGCATGGGGTGTTTCCGTGATCGCCAACATGATGCGTCCCGACGTGATCGTCCTCGGTGGATACGCACTGGACGGCCGTGAGGCTTGGCGGAACCGCATTCTCGAAATAGCGCGAACGCATACTTTGTTTGGCGAAACAGCGGCCCTGCGCCTGGAATTTCCACGGCTCACGAGCGAGGACCATCTCCGCGACCTGGCCGGCACCTTTGAACTTCACCCAACATCATGACGGAACTCCTGTTCAACCTGCAGATTGATTGCGAATCCACCCAGCACGCGCTGAAGGACGCCGCGCTGGGGGAACGCGCCATACGCGGGCTGGGCGATATTCTCGCCGCGACGGAAACCAAGGGAACCTTCTTTGTCATTCCCGGCGACATCGAAACGCACGCGGTCATTTATCGTGAACTCGAAAAAGCCGGGCATGAAATCGGCCTGCACATCCACCCGGCGGAAGAGGGCGCAAACGAATTCCTCGGCGTACAAGGAGCGGATGAGCAGCGACGCTTGATCTCACAGGCGGCGGACCGGTTTGCGCAGGCGATGGGGCGGAGGCCGGTGAGCTTTTGCCCCGGCTATTTTTCCGCGAATGATTTCACCTTCGGCGTGCTGGAGGAACTCGGGTTTCGTCACGGCGCCGTGTCCTGTCCCACGCGCAACCTGCCCCAGTGCGCGAGCATGTGGGGCGCGAGCCCGCTGGATCCGCATTATGCGCATCGCTACAACCGCGCGCTGTCGGGCGACGTGGACTTCGTGGAACTGCCTCCCACGCTCGACCCGGACTCGCGCATGTGGGGCGGCGCACACCCGATGGACCTCCGCGTCGAACTCGTGGACGCAAAAAATCACTGGTACACCGTGGACAAGGCCGTGCGTCGCCAGCTTGCTGGAAAAGCTCCCGTGAAGCAGATCCATGCCCTCACCCACAATGTGTTTGAATACGGCGACCGGAATAATTTCCGGCGCGAGACGTATCTCGGAATCGTCCAGGCCGCGCGGCAGATCGCCGGACGCGAAGGCCTGACATTTCAACCGTCCACCCTCAAGGAAATCGCCGGGGCTTTTCGCAAGGCGTCGCCTCTTTCCACAACGTCAAGCACCCAGCCCGCGCTCGACACGCGCGGCCGGTCCTTTCAACAACCATGACCCATGAACACCACCCTCGAGCCCGCCGGCAAATCCAACATCAAAAAGCGCGCCGTCCCATTTCTCGCGCTGGGAGGCCTTTGGGAACAGGATGACATTGACGCCGCTCTCAAGATCATGACGGCTGCGGCCCAGTCCAACGGCAATTTTTTTCCGCTTCCTGAGGAGGGTGATTTTCAAAAAGCCCTCGCCCGGCACGAGGATTGTGCGCACGCGGTGGTGGTGAACTCGTGCGGCACGGCGCTCGACCTTTGCATGATGGCGCTCGACATCAAGCCCGGGGACGAGGTGATCGTGCCCGGCCTGACGTTTGTCTGCACGGCGGGCTGCGCCGTGGCACGCGGGGCGAAGGTGGTGTTCGCGGACGTGGACGCGAAGACCCTCTGCCTTTCTCCCGCGGCGGTGGCAGCGAAGATCACGCCACGAACCAGGGCAATCATCCCGGTACATTTCAGCGGACTCTCGGCGGACATCGAAGGCTTTGACGCCCTTTCGAAAAAGCACCGCATTCCGATCATCTACGACGCTGCTCACGCGGTGGGGACAAAACACAAGGGCAAGGGCATCGGAGGAGCGGGCCTTGCGGGCTGTTACAGCTTTCAGTCGAACAAAAACATGACGACACTTGGTGAAGGCGGGGCGATCACGTCGAACAACCCCGAATTTTCTGAAAAAGTGAGGGGCCTCAAAACCTTCGGCTATGTGTACGGTGCCCAATTGCGCGTGACACAGATCGGCTACAACTACCGCATGACCAAGCCCCAAGCGGCCACGGGCATGACGCAGCTCGCGAAAATCGATCGCGTGATCCAGTCACGCCTCCGTTGTTTTCAGGAAATGGACCGCGCCCTCTCCGACATCGGGGAAATCATCCGTCCAGCAGGCATCGCCGAGGGGCATGGCTGTCATCTTTATGTGGCGCGGCTCGACACGGAAAAAGTTTCCTTCCAGCGCGCCGAATTTCTCAATCATTTAAAAAATGAATGGCAGGTGGCCACGGGAAATCATTATCCCGCCGTCTGGAGCTGGGAGGCGTTTGCAAGCGTGGACTACGACAAGCGCGACACGCCGGTGACTGAGCGGGCCGTGCAGCAGGTGATGAGCCTGCCGCTTTTTCCCACGACCACTCACGACGATGTCGCCTACATCGCCCACGCCATCCGCGAAACGATTTCAACGCTGGGATCCAAACGCTGACGCGGCGGCTGCAAATTCTCATGAATCAATCCGCAATCCGCAATCCGCAATCCACATTCAGCTGGGGCTTGATCGGTTATGGCGACCTTGCGGACAAGCGTGTGGCGTCCGCGTTGCGCGAAGCTTCTGGCAGCAGTCTCAAGGCGCTGTGGGGACGTGATTCCGGACGAACGAAGGCCTTTGCGGAGAAGCACCACATTCCCCGAGCCTGCGACTCGCTGGATGAATTGTTCTCCACCGGAATTGACGCCATCTATGTGTGCACGCCACCCGACTCCCATGCGGAATACGCACTCGCGGCACTGGCGAAGGGGCTTCACGTGCTGGTTGAAAAACCAATGGCGGCCTCGGTGGTGGATTGCGAGAGGATGGTCGCGGCGGCGAAAAAGAGCGGGGCGCTTCTCGGCGTGGCCTACTATCGCCGCGCGTTTCCAAAAATGCGGAAGATCCGCCAGTTGATCTCCGAGGGCGTCCTTGGCAAACCCACATGGGTGAACATCGCCGCGCACAGCTGGTTTAATCCCGCCGCGAATGATCCCAAGCATTGGCGCGTGGAAAAATCCCGGAGCGGCGGCGCGGGCGCGCTTGCAGACATCGGGGTGCATCGCCTTGATCTGCTCGATGACTGGCTGGGGCCTTCGCGCGTGGTCGCGCGTCACCTCCAGCACCTGGTACACCCGTATGAAGTCGAGGATGGCGCGAGCATTCTCCTGGAGCTCGCCAACGGCGCACCCGTCCACGCTTATTTTTCATGGAATTCAAAAACCTGGATGGATCGTTTCGAGATCACGGGCTCCGAGGGGAAAATCATCGCCGACCCACTCGATGGCGCGCCTCTCACGATCATCCGCGGGCGCGATCGCGAGGATTTGCAGATCGAGCCGCCCGCAAACGCGCACCTGCCTTGCGTCGAGGATTTCATCCTGGCCGTGGCTGAGAAACGCGCGCCGCTGTGCGATGGCGAGGCGGGCTTGAGGACCAATCGGTTGCTGGAGGAAATCATCCGGGGTCGCTGAAAATTCATGAAGACGGATGACCGCATGAAATTCGCGCCTTGCCCGGCCAATGATTTTGCGGAGTTCATCGCCACCTATTTCAAACGTTGCAGCGAGCGCGTTCCGGAAATTGAAGGCAACGCGGGAAAATGGTGTTTCGAGGACCTGGTTCCGGGGATGAGCGATTTTGACACACGGTTTTTTGTCCGCGACTCCATGACCGCCGAGGGCTGGTGTCGGATGTCCATGGAAGTGGGCCGTGTGCATTTTGAGCTGGCGCGCGAGCGCAAGGAGTGGGCGCGCAACCTGGAGCACCTGCCCGGCGTCAACCTCACCTGGAGCGAACTACTCGATCCCAAACAGTATTTTCCTGAATTTTCCCAGTGGACCTTTCATCACGGCAATGAGAAACGGCTGAAGGCTGCCCGCACAATGGCGGCCGGACACAAGTGGACGGCAGATGACGAGCGTTACCACTGGAAAAAGATTTCGATCTACTACGGCCCCTACAATCGGACGATTGATCCCGCGATCAATCTTGGCGTTTACGAGAACAAATATCCGCTGCACAGCCGCCTGCTGCATTATCTTGCGCCACCCGTTCATTCCGCCGTCTGCCTGATGGAAAAGAAAAGCACACCCGGCAAACTGGAGGCGATGTGGCGGGCCAAGCAGCTCTTTCCAAACCCGAAAACCATGCAGCGCGTGATGGACCTGATCGCGTCGCATTACGAATCGCCGGATGATTTGAAGGAACCCGGGCTGACGAGCCTGGATGAGGAACTGACCCGTTATCTCGAATGCGTCGTGGAGACCTTGATCAAAAATGGCGCTGCGTTGGAATGCCCAAAACGCCCGAGCGTGAAGGAATTGAAAAACGCGGTCGCCGTGATGAACGGTCCTCCCTCATTTTCGCAGTTGTTCGAGAACGCGAAGTTCGCCCGCCTGATGAAGGGGCGTCTCTGGTTTTACGGGCAGGACCTGTCGTGGTTCGACAGCGCGCCGCTGGTGCGGAACGAACTGAACCGAATGCGCGCGAATTTTTTCGAGGGCCCGCTTCGCTTCTACGTCAAGTTGGCCATGAACAAGGATGTCAGTGCGCACACGGCATTGAACATGATGGAGGGTAATGTGCTGGATCGCGCACAGGTGGAAGCCTGCCGAAAATTCGCGTATGCATCGAGACCGGAGTGTCCCGACTCCGAGCTCAAGCAAAGAGCCCGGGAGATCGCCGAGATTTTCGACCCCTTCCTTCACGCCCTGGAATCCCTCCTGCGCCGGGCGACCACGGATTTCGGAAAATAGAGACGGAAGCAGCAGCAGATTTCTCCGCAGATTTCACAGATTACGCAGATGAAGATGATCACGCAGCGCGCCGCGCCGCGTGATCAAATCCTGTAAATCCTCATAAGAATCCCGCCCCTCCGGCAATCCTGTAAATCATGTTAATCCTGTCAAAAAATCCGACGGGTCCCAGGGGGTTCGCCTGCCGCTTCTTCCGTGACCGGATTTGACGATGCGCATGGCGTCAGCTAGACTCCCCCCTTCCATGCTCCTCATCATTGATAACTACGACAGCTTTACATACAACCTCGTCCAGTATTTCGGCGAGATGGGGTGCGACATGTCCGTGAAACGGAATGACCAGGTGACACTGGACGAAATTCGCGCGATGAAACCGGAGCGGATCGTAATCTCACCCGGTCCCTGCTCGCCGAAGGAAGCCGGGATTTCCAACGACATCATCAAAACGTTCGGCCCGACGATCCCGCTGCTCGGCGTCTGTCTCGGTCATCAATGCATCGGCCACGTCTTTGGGGGCGAGGTCGTGCAAAATTACCGGATGATGCATGGGAAGACGTCTCCGATTCGTCACAACGGAAAGGATCTTTTCCGCACGCTTCCAAATCCGTTCGAAGCGACGCGCTATCATTCCCTCGTCCTGAAGCGCGAGACCGCACCCGCCTGCCTCGAAATCACGGCGGACACCGCAGAAAAGGAGATCATGGGATTGCGCCACAAGCAGCACCCGATCTGGGGCGTCCAATTCCATCCCGAGTCCATCCTCACGACGCATGGGAAGACGATGCTGCGGAATTTTCTCGCGCTGGGGTGAAGGCGGGAGGATTTCATAGCTCTTGAAAAAAATCGCGGCTGGAAAATCCATCCTGCCCGGCGGGGACACGACGGAGCGTGTCCCTCCGTTTCTGAAAACGTCACGTCGTGGCGATTCCCAGGATGGCGTTGATTCGCTGGATGACGGTTTGCATGTCCTGGATCCGCTGGTCGCGGCCTTTGACGATCATTTCCTGCACGAGCTGGATGGTGGCTTCGGAAGTTTCGGGGCTGGCTTCGCGCAGGGAGGGGATTTCATCGCTCAGATGCTGCATCATGATCTCGGTGGCGGAATCCTTGTTGAATGCGGGTTTGCCGGCGAGCAACTGGTAGAGGGTCATACCAAGCGCATAAACATCGGTGCGCGCATCGATGTCCTTCTGTCCGCGAATCTGTTCGGGGGACATGTAATGCGGCGAGCCCATCATCGCGCCGCTCATGGTGAGGGATTCGCCCTGGTCGTCGCCAATCCATTTGGCAAGGCCAAGGTCGAGCACCTTCACGTTGCCCTGGCTGGTGAGCATCAGGTTGTCAAGCTTCACGTCGCGATGGACGAGCCCGCGGCTGTGCGCGAAGGCAAGTCCCTCGGCCGCCTGCAGGATGAGGATGAGCGCCTCGCGCTCCTCGACGCGCCCTCCCTGGTCTTTCAGAATCTGGCGGAGATTCTTCCCATCCACCAATTCCATGGCGAAGTAATACGTGCCGTTGCTTTGTCCCGCGTCATAGATCTGGATGATGTTGGGGTGGTTGAGCTGGGCGGCGGCGCGCGCCTCGCGCAGGAAACGGTCCACGTACGCCTTGTTCGCGCCGAGCTCGGGGGAAAGTGTCTTGAGCGCGACCGGCCTTTGAAGAGAAATCTGATGCGCCCGGAAAACCATGCCCATTCCCCCCTGCCCTATTCTTTCCTCAATCTTGTAATCCCCCAGCGTCTGGCCGGGAGCGGCGGTTACGCCCGGGGCTGCCATGGGCGGCGCTGCGTTGATCTTCGACTTCGGGGGCGTGAAGTGGCGGACCAGCAGGAAAAATCCCACGACAATGATACCCATGACCGCCAGGATCACAAGGAGGACTGTTTTGAGCGAGGGGAGACGAGCGAATGAAGAAGTCCCGTTTTGTGCGGTGGATGAAGAACCCTGGTCCACCGGGGCCGGGGTTGTTTCTGTCGGCGGCGAAGGAGAAGGCGCCAATTCTACCGGGTGCGTGGGGGGCGGCTGGGATGGAGGCGGTTCGATCTTCGTTGTTTCTGTCTTGGGAGCTTGGAGCGGAACAGGTGTGGGCGGTTCGATGTTCCCGACATGCCTGGGCTGTTCGGGGCCGGATTCGGTCGGTGTGACGGGTGTGACTTCCACCCTCGGTTGAGGCGGCGTTGTTCCTGTTCCGCCAATTTCGATTTCAGTCAGCAGCACGCCGGCGAGATGGTTCTTGTTCCAGAGCGAGCGGGCCTTTTTGAGCATGTCCTGTGCATCGCCCTTCTTTCCTTCATCAAGCAATGACTCGGCCTTCTCCGTCAGCAGGCACGACTTCTCCATGTCTTCGGACTTGAGGCGTTGCAGGGACTCGATTTTCCGCGGGAGCTGATACTGCTGTTCCTGGAGTCGCCACGCCTCCTCGCGTGATTGCTGCATCCGCGTTCTTTCCTGCTCGCTGTCCTTCTTCGCCTGGTCGAGGGCGCGCTGCTCGTCTCCCGTGTAGCCGTACCATGTCTTGGAGTCGTCATCAATGCGGCGGCCATAACGGTCGGTCTTCCAGGTTTTCAAGCGGTCGCCGCTTTCCTCCTTGTGCTCGCGCGGACGGATGTTTTGCATCGTGGAATTCGCTTCATTGATTTTTTTCTGAGACGCCTCCTGCGAATCCTTCGCGTCCTGGATTCTTTTGCTGATGGAGGACTCGAGCTCCTTCAGCGCGCGAAGGGCCTCGTCAAGCGTCATTGCCGTGTACAAGGAACCGTCGAATTCCTTCTCGAAGTTGTCCCATTTGCCGGCCACCTGGGAGTGATTGCCCGCGGCGCGCGCCTGCACGATTTCCGTGTAGACGGAGAGGGATTTGAAATCAAAGGCGCGGCGGCGCGTCTGGAGTGCCGTGTACCATCGCCCGTTGAACTTCACGCCGCCCGCCGCAACGGCGTCGCGGTCCCTGATGATCGCCGCCATGCGGGCCTGCGCATTGGTCGTCATCGCCGAACCCGGGTACTTTGCCAGGAAGGGAAGAAACTGGTTGGAGATGGCGTTGTTGTATTGCACGAGCGGAAGGCTGGATGGGTTTTTCAACGGCAGGTCGGCCAGCTTCTTGTAGGCGGCCATGTCCTCGGTGTCCTTGATGATCTCGATGATCAGCTTGCGGTCAATGTCACGCTCGACGGTGATGTTGCCGGGGTATTTTTGGCGAAGCGTGATGTTCGTCTCAGTCTGCAAAATGACTTCACCCTCTTTCATCGAGCCATCGGACAAGCGGACCTGATCGCCGCGAAGCGACGCAATAAAGACCGCGCAGACCAAGGCGATCCAAACTCTGAAATGCACCCGTGCCATGAGAGAGTTATGCTATAAACCGTAGGACATGAGGCTTTCAAGCCTCAAGCGTCCCCTGCCTGCCGGCAAATAAACTTGCCGAAAGCATGAGACGGGTTCACCCTTGCATCGGAGTCCACCATGTATTGCTGGAAATGCGGCGATCCAATCCAAGAGGGGCGCGACCGATGTCTCGGTTGCGACGCGCCCATGCACAAGCCCGGCTTTCTGGAACGAATCATGCAGTGGTTCGTCTCGGGCTCCATATCACCCACCTTCAAGATCGAGGCCTCTCAAAAATTGAGAGTGCCGCTGAAATCCAGGTCTTCCGTGACAGACTACAAGGTGCAGATGCTGGACAATGCGAGCCCGGTGGATTTGAAGATGTTTGCCGACAAACTCTCCCCGGAAATCCGGGCAAGGATGGAGGCGGGGGAAAGCCTCGCGCTGACCATGGATGACCTTCCGCCCGAGGCGCGCGCACAGGTGGAGGAATCGATCGCGCGGGCTGATGTGAAAAGCACAAGGCGCGTGATCAAAATCAGAGACTCCTCCGGGGAAATGAAAACGTATCATTCGCTGGAAGAGATGCCGCCCGATCTCCGCAGCAGCGTCCAGTCCATGCAGGCGGAAACCGTGTCAACCACGGTGAAGGAGATTTACAAGTTTCGCGAGGCGGATGGACAGGAGAAAACGTATCATTCGCTCGATGAAATGCCCCCCCATGTCCGCGCGATCATCGAAAGTGTGCTGAATGAAAGCAAAGGCAGGGACAGCCGGAAATGATTTTTACAGGCAGGCAATTTTTCGCTCTTCGAGCAGCCGTTTGAGCGACGGGCTGAGCATCGCCTTCAACTCCTCCCCCGCCCCCTCCGCGCCCACGTGGTTGTAAATCTCCCAGTCGCCCGGGGGGAGTTGCGGGATCGCCTCCAGCAGATATTCCTCGCTCATCCTACCCGTTTCCCAAAGCCCCAGCACACCATCCAGTTTTTCGAGACGGGAGCTCACAAGGAAGCGCTCGCACCCGGCGGCAAGCGCCAAGAAGGTCAGGTGCCGGACAAATTTTGCGGCAAACAAACTCCCGTCGCGCCTCGGTGGCAGCAGCCCGGCCGCCTCACGAACCACGCGAATGCGGGCGAAGCCCAGCCGCTCCGACCACTGGACGCATTCACGAAAGACAAACGGATGCATGTGCAGATGATGATGGCCGTCCACATGCGCGGGCTTGAGGCCCGTCGTGATGAAGCGCTCGAACTGCGCCACGATCTCCATCGCCGCCTGCGCACGCGTTCTCCAGCAAAACGCCATCCTCATGCCCATCACCGCCGGGTCGGAGAAAAATCTTCCATCCGAATCCGTCAGGTCCGGAATCTGCTCGCGCGGCAGGACGGGTGTTGCGTCGCTCAGCGCCAGATGAAGCCCGACCTTCAGTGATGGATTCGCCTTCGCAATGTCCACGGCGGCGTCCAGCGCACCGCCGGTCACCATCAGGCTCGCACTGCGAAGAACGCCCTCGCGATGAGCCTGCAGCACGGCCGCATTCACCTCCGCCGTCTTCCCGAAATCGTCGCAGTTGAACAGGATGCGTGTCATCGTTTCACTCCCAGAGGACACGACGGAGCGTGTCCCTCCGCTTTTTCTGGAGCGGAGGGACATGCTCTCGCCTCGCCGAAGCCTACGGCGTAGCGCGGGCCGTCGTGTCCGTACCGCGCACCAAACCATTTTTCCACAGATGACCGGGTGACGTTCACGATGAAATTCCCAGGAGCGCGGGTGTTACATAAAACAAAAGGCTCGCGCGCCGGCGGTCGGCGGTTTCCACGCAAACCAATCCCGCCTTGGGAAGAGCGAGGGCGTTCAGGTTTTTGAACCCAAGCAAAACCCCGACCCGCTCGGCCAGCGTGGGAGCGTGGCCCACGAGCAGGAGATGGCGGGCCGCAGGAAGCTGCGCGAGCCAGAGTTCGAAGGCGTCCTGTGGCGTCTCATTGCGCAGAGCCTCGTCCGGCTTGCCACGGATCTCGCTGCAGACTTTCAGCGCAATTTCCACCGTCTGTCGCGTACGTAGCGTTGGACTCGCGTACGCGGCGTCGGGCGCGATGCGGGCGCGCTTCAGGAATTCACCGATTGCATTGGCTTCGCGTTGTCCCCGCGCTGAGAGCGGACGGGCGTCGTCGTCGTGCCCATCCAGTGCATCGGCGTGTCTCAAAAAATAGAGTTTCATTTTTGGCTCGAGAGAGATTCGCTTGCGGGGCCAGATTCTTGCGAATTCGGCTACGGCTTTGTTGGCAGCGGATGGACGGCGAAGGCTTCGTGGTGGGACTTTCCATGGACGCAATGGCTCTGGATGATGCGCTCCATCTTTGTCTCATCCACCTCGTGGTACCAGGCGCCTTCCGGATAAACGAGGGCGATGGGGCCGTTCTGGCAGACACGCAGGCAATCCACCTTGTTGCGGCAGACAAATTTTTCCGGGCCGGCAAAACCTAATTCCTTGAGCCGCTTCTTCAGGAATTTCCAGACATGTTCCGCGCGAGCATGCGAACAACATTCGGGGCCACGACACAGGAAGATGTGATGACGGGCCTTTCCCACGCCCAAATCCCGCGCGATGTCCTGGACCGTGGGCATGGCAGCGGAAACGCTTACTCGACCTTGAGCGGTTCGGATCCCTGGAAGACTTCGTACTCGTGGCCGTGCATGCGATAAATTTCCACCTCGGCGCAGGGAATTCCTGTCATCCCCTCCAATTCCGTTTCCTTCCCATCGGCATCCACGATGATGGTCTTGTCCCGCGTCACCATGAAATGGACCTTCGCCACCGTTCCCTTGAAGACCAGCTCGCCTTCGTGGGCGTGTGCGGCGCCGTGCGCGCCCCCGCCACAACCCGCCAGCAGAAGCGCAGAAGCAGAAGCAACCAGCAGACTTTTGAGTTGGAGATTCACGAGGTGATAGGAATACTGGCTCACATCATGAATTGCAAGACACTAGGAAGCGCGGAACGCGGAACGCGGAACGCGGGGTGGGAGAGAATACTTATGGGAGTCCTGTCCAGTTTACTTTCTTTAATTCCGCGTTCCGCGTTCCGCGTTCCGCGTTTTTTCGTGCTTTTGTTCGCATCGGCCATCGTGGCCTTTGCGCAAACCAACACCGTCTCGCGTCTCTCAGAACCGGATCGCGTGATCCATGTGGGCGACATGATCAAGATTACGCTGCGACAGCCCGACCGCGCCATCGGTTCCCTGGAAGCAGTGCAAAAGATCGGCGATGTGGCCACGCCCGACGGCTCGTATGTGAAGGCCGATGGCCTGACGCTCCTCGGACTGCGCACCAATCTCGCGAACATGTACCGCGGCATCATCGGGTACGAGGAAGTGAAAATCGAGGCATCCATCCACTCCTCCCCTTATAAGATCGTAAAGTACGATCCGAAAAAGGCCGCCGCCGCAACCCATGTCGTGACTCAATCGGAAATGCCAGCGTCCGGCCCCCCGGCAACCCTTTACCCGAGGATCTTCAAGGAACCCATCACGCTCTGGCAGGCGATCGAGCTGGAGGGCGGCCTTCCGAAGGATGTAAACCCAAGGCACATCAACATCCTCAAGCGCGATCTCAAGCGATCCACGTTCGACTGCAGCGGCAAGGATGGCGCGCCGGATGGAAAGCAAATCCTGGAAAGCGGAGATTACATTTTCCTCGTCCCAGAAAGCACCCCGCTTTCAGGAATATTCGAATAGCTTCATAGCCGTCCTTCCCCGCCGGCGGTAGGGCGTGCTCGCCGAGCGCGCCGTCGTTCTCCATCAAAATCACAATTCACTTTTCATGATTCACCGCTTCGGCGCGCTCGGCGAGCACGCCCTACCTCGGAAGTATATATAAACAAATATATAAATGCCAAATGATCCATGCGAAATGATAAATGCCCCATGTTCCATGATAAATGATAAATATTTTCCCCTGCATTCTCCGCCCCTTCATGGCAGGCTCCTCCTCCCCAATGTTCACCCATCCAAAAACCTATGACGTGATTGTGGTCGGCGCCGGCCATGCCGGCGTGGAAGCCGCCCTGGCAGCCTCGCGCATGGGCGCATGCACGCTACTCACCACCATGGACCTCGACACCATCGGCAAGATGAGCTGCAACCCGGCCATCGGCGGCCTGGCCAAAGGCCACATCGTGCGGGAGATTGACGCGCTGGGCGGACAGATGGGGCTCACCACCGACGCGACCGGAATCCAGTTTCGCATGCTGAATCGCAAGAAAGGTCCGGCCGTCTGGGCACCTCGCGCTCAATGTGACAAAAAAGCATATCAATATGCCATGAAAGCCGTTTGCGAGCGCCAATCGAGCCTGGATGTTCGCCAAGCCCAAGCTTCGGCCTTGATCGTCGAGGGTGACCAGATCAAGGGCATCGAAACCAGCATGGGCGTCCAATTTCTCGGCACATGCGTCATCATCACAACCGGCACTTTTCTCAAGGCCCTGATGCACGTAGGTGAAAGCCAGCAAAGGGGGGGGCGCGGCGGCGAACCGGCCGCGTATGGTCTGAGTGATAGCCTCAACCGGTTGGGGTTTGAGTTGGAACGCCTTAAAACCGGCACCCCACCCCGTCTCAATCGTCATAGCATCAACTGGAAAGAATTGACCGTGCAGGAAGGCGATCAGCCGACCCCGCCCTTCAGCTACGTCCACGAAGCAAGTTATGCCGATCACGTGGTTTTGGAAGCCAAATTTGAAGCCGACGGTGTAGTGTTCCACGTGGAACAAAATGATCGCGGATGGCGGATGGCGGATTGCAGGATACCACCGAAGGGGCTTCAAACATCAAAGATGAAGAGCAAGCGTCTTCCGAAAATCCGAAATCCGAAATCCGAAATCCGAAATTCCCCCTGGTCTCCCCCCCTTCGTCAACTCCCGTGCCATCTGACTTCAACCACGCTTCGAACGGAGGAGATCATCCGCGCGAATCTACATCGTTCGCCCATGTACTCGGGCCAGATCCAGAGCACGGGTCCCCGTTACTGTCCTTCGATCGAGGACAAATATGTGAAATTTCCTGACAAGGAGACGCATCAAATCTTTCTCGAGCCTGAGGGGCTTAACACGGATGAGATTTACGTCAATGGTTGTTCCACGAGTCTGCCGTATGACGTCCAGATTGACCTCGTCCACTCGATCAAGGGTCTCGAAAATGCCGAAATCATGAGAGCAGGGTACGCCGTGGAATACGATTACGCGCCCCCAACTCAGCTCCTCCCTTGGCTTGAAACAAAGCGCGTCAAAAATCTCTTCTTCGCGGGACAGCTCAATGGAACGACAGGGTACGAGGAGGCCGCTGCTCAAGGTTTCGTGGCCGGGATCAATGCGGCTTTGCGCATTCAGGGGAAAAAACCTTACACATTCTCCCGCGCCGACTCCTACATCGGCGTCCTGGTGGATGACCTCGTGACAAAAGGCACCCAGGAACCGTACCGCATGTTCACCTCCCGCGCCGAATATCGTCTGCTGTTGCGTCAGGACAATGCGGATGAACGGCTCACGGCGCTCGGATTCGAATGGGGATTGATCTCAAAGGAGCGTCACGGTCTGTTCCAAGATAAATTGAAACGCATCGCCTCACTGAGGGAAACACTCAAAACGAAGCGATTGAAAGGTGTGACATTGCAACAATGGCTGCGGCGTCCCGAAGTAAACCTGGATGACCTTATCATGCGCGCTCCGGAATGGCTCGCGGACATTCCCGATGATTTAAAGGCATCCATCGAAATGGACATCAAATACGAAGGCTATATTGCGCGGGACATGGCACACGTCGAACGCCTGAAAAAAACGGAGAACCAACCGATTCCCGAGCACATGAATTTCCAGGAAATCCGGGCGCTGCGCCGGGAAACCCGCGAAAAGCTCCACAAGATCCGCCCTCAAACCATCGGCCAGGCCACCCGCATTTCCGGAGTAACCCCCGCCGACATCGGCGTCCTGCTCGTCTGGATGAAAAAACTGTCCATGAAGCCACAGGGGTCCGATTCCGTCATGTAGGAGCCGTTGCCAACGGCGACCGGGCCTTTGCCACACCGCTCGCCACCGCGAAGCGCTTGGGCGTAGCGGGGAAGTGGCTACGGCCACGCAGGCGGGCATGATGGGGTCGTGCGGAGATCGCCGATGGCATCGGCTCCCACATTTCAGAATCAACCATACGAAACATATTTTCCTTACTTGACAGTAAGGAATTAATTCCTTACATTAACAGCCATGACTGCCACATTGACAAGCAAGGGGCAGGTGACGATTCCCAAGGCCATACGCGATCGGCTGGGTCTCAGCAAGGGGACGCAGCTTGAATTCGACGAGACGGCGCCATGCCTCACCGCGCGCAAGGTGCATCACCTGGAAAAACGGGCCCTTCAATCCGTGGTCGGCTGCCTGAAAATAAAAATGAAAGACAGCACGAAAAAATATCTCGATGAAGTCCGCGGCAAGGCCGATCTGCCATGATCACCGCGGTGGACAGCTCGGTTCTCCTCGCAATTTTCAAGGGCGAACCGCATGTGGACCGTCTCATCGCGCAGCTCGAAATATTTCTCAGCGCGGGCCGTCTCGT
This sequence comes from Verrucomicrobiota bacterium, assembly GCA_023269615.1. Classification (GTDB taxonomy): domain Bacteria; phylum Verrucomicrobiota; class Verrucomicrobiia; order JABWAM01; family JABWAM01; genus JAHFSY01. The sequence goes on along the minus strand of JAHFSY010000005.1, from coordinate 90,239 downwards.
GATTTGCGACGTGGTGGCAGCCGAGGTGGGCGCGTTCTTCGACACACATCAAGAATTCGCGTCAAAACTGGAAGCTCTTGATATCGGATATTCACCGATCGAATTTAAAAGCGCTCATCATGCGGGACGCATCCACCGCGAATACCGCAAGCGGGGTGGGGGACGTGAAACCATGGTGCCCGATTTCTTGATCGCATCCCACGCCGCCAACCAGGCCGATCAACTCTGGGCCAGCGACCGCGGCTATTTCCGCGCCTATTTTCGATCGCTGAAAGTGGTCGTGCCCGGACAGACATGAAAACAACCACGGATGGGCACGGATGCACATGGATGGAGAGATTTAAGATTTTTTCTTTTCGGAATGGTCAACGCCGTTCCGTTCATTCTTCATCCGTGCGCATCCGTGCCCATCCATGGTTTAAATCTATGAAAGTAAAACATTTGATTTTCACCAGCATGACAATCGGCATGATCGTCGCCACAGCAATCGCGTCATGGTTTCCCTTCACGCTGGCCGAAAGGGCGGAGAGGTCGGATGCGATCGCGATTGTTATGGTCACAGACATTTTTCGCATGACGAATGGCGTTTACCGCAGCGTCGCGGTGGCTCATGTGGAACAGTCCCTCAAGGGCGTTGAGGGTGTTGATTCCATTCAACTGTTGTTTGACGCCGAACCAAATGTTAGCGGTCGCGACGTGCGTTATGCGAAGGGGGAACACTGCCTGTTGTTTCTATCTGAAGTCTCACCGGGAAAGTACGATTTGATTCAATCTGTGTTTGCCAAGCATCTGATCAAGGATGGTGAAATTGAGGATACAGACGGACACCATGGCATGCAGAAGGTGGCCCTGACGAATATCGTGAAGCAGGTGAAGGCCTTGCTTTCCGAGAAACAATTGACGCGCCCAATCATTGGTGAAGGAAAAATCGACGGAACCAAAATTGATTTCCATGACATTAACAGAGATGGAAAAATTAAAGTCATGGGACGCTTTGGCCTTCCAATCGGTCAAATCATTACGTTGGAAGGCAAGCGGGCCGAAAACTCAAAAATATCAAACGAACAAACCCTTGTTGTTGAGAAGGTGAATGGAATCCAGGTTGAAGCACCGGAAAAATCAACATGGAAGTCGTGGATTCAAATTCGCAATGTAGAGTTTCTACCAAAAGAAGGCTCAATCATTGTAAAAGGATATGAATTTTTAGATTGGGTAGGAGACCCTCTAATCAACTGGCACATCGAAGTGGATTTCGTGATCACTGAAGTTGTTGCGCCCACAAATCTAAAAACCAAAAGCTGGAGAGGAAACAATCCGGTCCTCTATCCAAAGACCACCGGCCCCGACGCTCGGACGGACAGCCGCTGACCTTGCTGTTTGAAGTATCGTTCCAGACAAGGACGCGTCGGACATGGTTCATGTGCTCTGCCTCAAAGATTGGAAAATCGTGGACGTGTATGGAGCGGACTGAATCTGGACAACGACGATTGCAGAATCAGAATCGGAGAGCTGAGCCTGGGGAATTTTCTCGGCAGATTTTCTAAACCTGAGAGTCATTTCACGCAGCGACGCTGCGTGAAAATCCCATCTTTTGCGCCTTGGCGCCTTGGCGCGAACCGCTCCGAAAATCTGCGGAGAAAAATTCGAAAACCCGGTCGCGGATGGCAGCCCCTCGGAATTGCTCGGGGCTGTCCTGAGCCTGTCGAAGGGCATCGGCTCCTGGATTTCAAAGCCAACTGCATCAGGATCACACTGGCTGCTGAACGGTTTCGAAGTTGCCGTTCGTCAGATGCTCCGGCGAAAGTTTGAATGCCTTGAAGCGTTCCTGCCAGTAGCTGGAGGACTCGAGTTGTCTCTCGAGGCGTTTCACGATCTCAGGCTCAACCTTCCCGAGCATCCGATGTTGCAGGCGCCCAAGGAAATAAAGCGCGAACGCGTGATCGGGCAGGAGAATGTCGCTGACCTTCCGGAGTTTCTTCGTCTGCTGGTCGAGTTTGATGGGACGGTCCTCGCGGAAGAGACGACGGTAGTTGAGATGGTAATCCATGTAGAACCAGATGTCCGTGAGATACTCGGTGGCGGGAACCTCGTCGGCGGGAATGGTCGCGAACGCATCCTCGAAATCAACGGATGCCAGCTTGGAATTCCGTTCGCGTTCCGACGCGCGCCCGTGCGGTCCGTTCATGAAGCGGGTCTGCTTGCTTCCCACATCCTGGATGAGTCCCTGTGCGACCATCGTGTCGTAGATCGGCGTGTTGGGGAGCGGTTGAAGCTGCCCGATGCTGTACCAATCCATGTCCATCTGGCGCGCCACGTTGATGGTGTCAAAAATCATGGCCTTGGTTTCGCCGGGGAAACCGATCATCAGGAACACGCTGGCGAAAATCTGCGGGTGCTTGTGAAAGACCTCGGCGGCCTCCAGAAATTTGTCCACCGTCCCGGGCTTCTTGATCTGGTGAAGGATGGTGGGGTTGCCCGATTCCATCCCGATGTGAAGCCCAATGCACCCGCTGGCGGCGGCGGCGGAAATCACCTCGTCGGTGCAGGATGCGGCGATGACGCCGTTGGTGGCGTCCCATGTGATCTTGATTCCCCTCCGGACCATTTCCTCGAACATGTGGATCGCGCGCTTGTGGTCCTTGAGAAGATCGTCATCGAGCCACATGATATGGCCGATGCCGTATTCGTTCTGGAGAATCTCCAGCTCATCCACGACCGAGGAAACGTGGCGCTGGCGGACACCGCGTCCGTTGAAGTAGGACACGCTGCAGAAGGTGCAGCTCGCGCGGCAGCCGCGGTTGGAAAGCACGGTGGAGAAACGGGTTCCCGAGGGTTTCAGGTGATAAAACGACCCGATGATGCCGTAGGAGGAATAGTCCGGAATCTCCAGCAAATCGAATGCCGGAATCATGCTGATCTCCTCGGAGGTCGGCTTGCTCTCGTTCAAAAAGGAATGACGCTCCTTGCCCTCCCGGATAATTACCTGGGCGAGATCGCTGGCGGGCAACTGCCGGTTCACGATCTGGACGAACTGGCGGAAGGCAAGGTCGGCCTCCTGAAGAAAAGCCATGTCCGCCGAGGGAATGTCCTCCAGCACGCGCTCGATGTCGTTGGTCACATGAACGCCCCCGATGGCGATCGGCACCTCGTACTGGTCGGCGTAATTGCACACGTTGCGCAAAGAGCCATGCGTCATCGTGAACATGCAGGTGATCCCGATCAGGTCCGGTTCAAACTCGTGAAAATCCGCGTCGAGCTTTTCCTTCCAGATCGCTTCAAAATCAAATTCCTTTTCATTCGCGGATTCAAAGCAGCGTTTTAAAATCTCGTGGTTCAAATTCGTGATCTGGACCTGGATGCCGATGTCGCGAAGATTGCGGGCCAGGACCGCCAGGCCGTAAGGCGGATAGTTCGAGTAGCGGCGGCGCTTCGCGCTGTCATATCGAAACATGGCGGCCTCCGCATCCGGGGGCGTCACCAGCAGCACCTTCCTGATCTGGCGCAGCGGAAAAATGCGGCTCAGCAAATCCTCCGTCGGCTGGTTCTCATGATGCGTCGCCGCACCCTCGCGGGCGGACAGCTTGTCGAGCATGACGAGAACGGACATGAGTAGGGGGCGTTCGCCTTTAAATGGGACGCGGGCGCAATGGTTTGCTTTGCTTCGGCTCGCCGAAAAGCCAACCCCTTGCCTCGAACATCACCGTTAACAAAGCATACCCTGAAGCCAATGTCAAATCCATGAAGCCGCAGATGGTGGAGTGCGCGGCTCCGTCCGCGCTTCGTGGTCGCCTCCCACACCTCCATGCTTCCATTCTTCCTTCACAACTTGCAGCTGGAGGGGGTGTGTCCGAATTTAGAGGGGTGATCCCGGGTCAGGACTTTTTCCTGGCACTTGCCACAATGGCAACCGGGACAGTAATTGTTTTCCAGTTCTTCTCCGAAGCATCGGTTTCGATTTGCAGCGTTCCCTTGGCCGGTGTTGCCGTATTGGCCGGAGTCACCATGATGGTGTACGCCTGCCCGGCGATGAGCGTCTGGAGTTTTGGAACCAGTTTCGCGTTGTCGGACTTCACGCTCAACACATGGATTGGTTTGTCGCCCGTCACGTCCAGGAGGATGGTCTTGGGATCCTTCTGTTCGCCCTTCTTCCATTCCAGCAAGACGGGTTTGATCTGGATCAACGGGGCGGGAGGTTTTGCTGCTTCAATCTTGGTGGGTGATGAAATCTTCACCAGAAGTTTGAGCGTGGCTCGTGGTTCCTCTGGATCATTGCTTGATACCGTGATCGTCCTGTCTTGCGCTCCGATTCGACCGGCCGTATTGAAGATGACCGTCACCACGCCCTTGTCGGCCGGGTGGTACGTCTTCCTGTCTGACGACACCGTGGTACAGCACGAGCAACTGCTTTGGATCGAGGTGATGATCACGTCATTGGTTCCGCTGTTGGTGAACGTGTAGCGGGCGACCAGGTTGGTGCTCCCTTGGAGCACATGAAACTCCTTCTGGCGATCATTCCAGTGGAGCTGGGCGAATGCCGGGACAGCGAGAAACGGAAGCAGCCAAAGACCTTTCATGGCGTAATTTTCCGAGAAACCGGGCGAACCACAAGGTAATTTCCACCGATCATCGAGCTGCACTTGGCGAGGTGAAACCCTACAAACTCTCACGGAAAAACACCCTTTTTTCCCTACGGACAAATCGCTGGGCCACTATACCTCTATCCATCCTTGTCAATGTGTTAATAATTGGATTGACGCCTTTACCGCGGCAGGGTGTGCAAAAAAAGGGTCGCCGCGTGTTCTGGATTTCCTCGGGAGCCAGCCAACGAGCGGGCGCGAGGCGGTGGCAAGCGCGCGCCGCGAGCGTCAGGGGTGTTCTGCTTTCGGCTCCGGCCCGAGCACCCAGACTTCACATTCACCGAGGTCCGCCATGTCTTTGCCATCTCGTGTCGTTACCCACCGATGTGTCCCATCGACATCCTCCTTCATCACGAAGAGTTGATCCGCAAGCGCCCACACGATGCAGCGAGCCTTCATGAACGTCATCGACCGAATTTTTACCTCGCCCACGGGAACCGAAAATTTGACCAGTGGAGTCCCATCCGCTGCCGCGACGGCGTACGCGCTTTCGTCCCGGGGGGTAATCCCGTTCTGGATGGTAATCCACTTGTCGGAGCGAGGAACCGGCCCGGGATTCACGCGCTCCTCCGTTTTGTTCCGCACCGGCTTGGGAGCGTCGAAGCGGATCAGCACCGGATCCCCTTCGCCTTTGGTGAAGGCAAACAAGAGGCTTCCCTCCGATGCCCAGATCGGGGGCTGTCGCGGGACCATACTTTCGGTCCATGGGCTTTGATTTTCAATCGGGGGCTCCGCATACACGACCTCCGCGGCTCGTTCGCCAACCTTCACAACCTTGAACCCGAAGAAGTCGAAATGCTGCACCCAGGTTTCGAACCTGCCGTATTGCTCATCCGTAGCTTTGCCGAAAACTTTTTCAAAGGTTGACCGGTCAACCCGGTGGTAGAACGCGAGCAAGCTTCCCGATGGATCCCACGAGGCCGGCTGAGGGCCCGTCTCCTTGATCTCGTACATCAGCTTCAGGTCCATATCCCTGATCTCCAGAGGACCCTCGGTATACCCTCCCTTTGGCCCTCCCCACTTGAGCAGGGCGATCCGACTTCCCTTGGGACTGCGAGCCGCGTTGACCACTCCCGTTCCGTCCAAACGTCCGGGAACCCCAATCAGATCCACTCCACACTCCTTGTTGATCTCGGAGATCATCCGCAGACTGGCCTTGGAAACAACGTTCGTCTCGGACGGGAGAATGATCGTTCCAAGACGTGTTCCCGGCGCGAACGCGATGGTGGCCCCGGATGGAAGGGCAACAGGCACCGCTTTCTCCCGCGTCACCTTGCCCGAAGCATCCAGATGGATGAGCCACATCCGGTCGCCATGCGTCCGCAGCAGCGTATGGTCCGCAACCAGCGTGTCCGCGAATAGCGGAAACAGCGCCAGCCAGACACAAGACAACGAACGATGGTAGCTCGGTCCATTCATTTCTTCCGCCAGATGCAGACAAATTCGATCAGAGTCGCGGCGGTCTTCGCCTTTGCGCCGGGAGCAAATTGGTCGTGCTCACGGAGATACTGCTCGACCGTTTTCGAGAGGAACCGATGGTCCGTGCCCTGTGCATTCCAGCCGTTGTTGGCACCCCAAGTCACTCCGTTCGTGCCGAGCACCGTCGCGGAATGACGAACACGTGTGTGGCTCCCGTAGTAGCCCACGATATCTCCACGCTGCAGGGCGGGCAGCGGCCCTATGAGAAGGCCGGTATCGGGGTTCACGTTTACCTCGCTAATACGCTCCAGTCTCGCATCCTTTTCCCACCAGAGGTCGCACTTCGCATCCTTCTCAACTTGCCCAGCAAAGGCATGGCGTGTGCTCTGGTGGCAGACAAATTTGAAGAAAGGAGGGGTATCTCCCGGCATCAGAATCTTCGGATCGTTGCTTTTTCCGTCAAAATTCGCGAAGTCGCGATCCAAGTGGGTTTGATAGATTCGCAGCACACGGTTGCTCGAGCAAATGATCTGTCCGCCCTGTCTCGAATCGAGGCGGATGGTGACGTTCCCCGTCGTGTTCGACGGGAAGAATTGTGTTGTCTCCGATCCAGGCGCCGCGATCTTTCCCGTGACGATGCCGGTCAGGTTCGTCCAAACATCGCCCGCCTTCGGGTCCACGACTCCCTCCAGCTGGATCGGATAGTAGCCAAGCGATTTCGGAGTCACCCCTTGCCAGTCGTAACAAAATCTGAATTCGGGTGGATTCGTGCCCGGAATCGGTTCCTGCAAAAACGACCCTGGCGGCTGGTTGGTCGCAAAGGTCGCGTCGCCAACCGGCTTCAGGATTTGGGCCTTTCCGCTGTGCACCGTGATATTGGTCGAGATATTATCAAGAGCCGTGGTGTGGTCGGTCGGATCCTTGAGATTCTGGCCTGTGGCCTTGATGTCAGCAACCCCTGCATTCTGCGCCAGGAAGTACGTATGCACTTTACCAGCAGAGTCCAGATTCAACGTGGTCACATTGTTGGAAAACACACCAAGAACCGGGCTTGCAGGCACCATTTCAAATTTCACCTGCCCATCCACAACGGCCACACCGCCACGGGTCACGGCCACATCGATCTGGTTCGTTTCACCTACACACGTAACGACGTTTGTTGTGCTCGGGATCGTAAAAACAATTTTCGTCCCCCCGTTGCAGTCTTCACAGGAGCCGGTGATATTGTTGGTGAATGAAAAAGTGATGGCTGCAACGCCACCCATAAATGTGTCAATTCAATTATTATCATATCGATGACTCAAGCTTCCTCCATTTGGTTGATAGCGAGCGGTCGGCTTCGAGGCGGCGGCCGACCAGGTGGATTCCATTGCTCATGCCACCCCGTGTCTTCATCCCCAGTTCCTGCGCAAGCCACTTGACCGATGCCTTCGTGTGCTTTCTCACCCATCGAGCCACCAGCAGGCGGTCCCATCCTTCCAGATTCCCATCCCGAACTCCAAGCCGAGCCAGGCCCTTCTTCAACATCCGCTCCGCCCGTTGCTCCTCCAATTCCTGCATCGCCACGTCATTCCAGCTCTCTCGATCCCGAGGCTTGCTGTTTAACTCCTCCAGCTTCCCCTTCATCCGCTCCACAAACCCCTCGCCGCCCAGACACCAGCCGCGACGCACTTTCTCCCAGCGCGGATCCCCCTCCCGCGCCTCGCCTGCCCGTCGCTCCATGTACCGCCGATACTCCCGCCGCCCACGCCATCCATCCTTCAGCCCCAGTTCCCCATAAACCCGTCCACCCTGCAGCCATTTGGGACATCCCCGCCGCACTCCGGCCAGCCACCCCACGCTGTTCCACGGTCCCCTCAGCCATGCCTTGGGATCGCTCACCAGCCGGGCCCGCACCGGGTTCAGATGAATGTAGTCGCTCACGCTCAGAAAATAGCCCGATTCATCCCCATCCACAAGCAGCGCCTTGTATCGCCCCTGGAACATGTGCCCGTACGTCTTGTGCCGGGCATTGAACCTCCGTGTGTAGGTGGAGTTCAGGTGCTGCATCCCCGCCACCAGCGTCGGCCTCAACGTCTCGATGAGCAGATGGTAATGGTTGCGCATCAACACCAGGCTGTGCACAACCCATCCCGATGACCCGCACGTCTCCCCAAGCGTCCGCAGGAACACCTCCCGATCCTTCTCGTCACGATAGATCGGCTCCAGCCGATCCCCGCGTGACATCACGTGATAGATCGCCCCTTCGTATTCAATCCGTGGTGCTCGTGCCATATCTCACCTTGAATGCCTCTATCCATCCTTGTCAATGTGTTAATAATTGGATTGACGCCTTTACCAGCCGATCCCCGCGTGACATCACGTGATAGATCGCCCCTTCGTATTCAATCCGCGGTGCTCGCGCCATGCCTCACCTTGAATGCCTCTATCCATCCTTGTCAATGTGTTAATAATTGGATTGACGCCTTTATGTGGATTCAGAGCTTTCCAAACCGGCTTTTTGGGCTTGCCCAGAACGGCTGGCGTCCATTTCGCATCCCCTGCTACGCTAATCCAATCATGGAGCGCGTCGAGACCATGATGCGTTTTGTGTCCAATCGCCTCAGTCACCCTGATCTGGAATTCGCTCCGCTTCCAAATTAAGCTTATCACCAAAATATCTCTTGAAATCCCGCCATAACGGTTCACCCGGCACCCAAGTCTGGACAACCTTCCACTCCTCCAATCCGCCAAAGGATCCGGAATAGGAAACTTCGATTCGCACCGCCTTCTTTCCATCGCCCTTGGTCGTCACTGGCTGAAGGACTTGGATGATTTCCCGTGAAACCTTTGGATCGCGTGGAGAAGACCTCCGCCCCTTTCGAATCACCTTCTCCTTGGGAATAGTTGAAATATCCGCAGCCTGAATGATCCAATCCAAGGGGAAATTCGAATCGTTCGACCATAAAGCTCGAAGCCCATCGCCTTCAACTATATTCGAGGAGCCGGAGTCGTTTCCCTTGATGGTTTTTGGCTCCAACGCGCTTCCGTTCGTGAGATCAATTGGGAGGAGAACCACCCGATTACGAATGGATTCGATGTTATGCGGCGGCTCCTTGCCGGTCCAAGAAGGCGTGAATTGAATTCGACCAACCCTCTGGCCTTGGATTCTGTCCGGTTCCAACACTTCCGCGATCATAATGAATTCATAGTCTGGTGTGCCTATCAGTTTTTTTATTCTTTCGTTCACCTGAGGATCGCCCGAGCTAAAAAACCAGCTAAAGAAAGTTCTTATCTTAAGTCGGTATGCCTTTCTTTCTGACCCCCAAGGCGAGTTTGAGGCGGATGCAAAAGAGTTCTCTGTTTTGCTTGCCACATCTCCACTCCACGCAGGCATACTCAAAATGCACCCAAGCAAACTGATCGTGAGAAATGGACCCAAGCGATGTTGACGGGATCTAATTGGCATCGTCGTCCTTTCTCACGTTGTCTTCCGTGACATGAGGGTTCCGAGCCTTCCAAATCGGAGACTTGGGCTTGCCCAAAGAGGCCGGCGTCCATTTCGCATCTCCGGCCACAGCGATCCAATCATGGAGCGCATCCTTATCGGTATCCGGTTCGCCATTATTTTTGTAAATAATGAGGTAGATGTAAACCATCCTCCGATCATCGTTCCCATCTGTTGGGGGTGGGCTGTCGTCATTGGCCCAAACGACGTTGGTGATCTTCACGGCCTTTTCATCTCCGGTCCCAGCATCAACAAATTGTGCTGAGAACTTGTACACAGCGTGGTTCCAGACTTGATCAGGTAAAATTAGTCCCTGTTTATTCGGATTGGCGCGTAAGTTGGCGATCAATGCCTTGCCTTCACCCTTGAGATGCTTTTCGAGGATTCTATGGAAATCCGCAGCAAATTTATCGGCGCTGTCGTCATCCGTTGCAGAACCCGGAATCACAGCGGGTATGGGGCCAACTCCTTCTCCCAGATTTTCTGGTTTTAGATTATCATCATTGTCCCCTAGTTCCGCCCAGAGTCCCTCCAACTCATCATTCCCGTACCCATTACCTTTAGGTTGTTTCAGGAAGATGGACGCAACAGATGCGCCGAAACAATGGCCGCCGGCTTCTCCATTGGTCCCAGCCACATCCTTCTGATCACTATCATTGGCCTCCCATTCACGAGCTGCATTGGGGCTCCCCTTGACTGGATGATGCGCATCGTACTTTTGCAATGGGCGGAACTTCCCATCAACATCGAACAGGTTGATCAGGGTGTGAAGCTCATCATCACCATTTTTGGGATCAGCAGTGTTCGCTTTTGATTGCAGAATTCCATCTGGTCCACACGTGATGACATGGCCACCGGCTGCCACAGCCCCGGCAACCGGCGCCACCTGACGGTCATCTTTTCCAACAGCTTTGCTATCTGCCTTGCCGTTGCCACCATTGCGGGGCTCGCGAATGTAGTCGCCTTGTTCAGACCACCAATAGAAATTCCATGGTCGCGGTTGGATTTCTGCTTTCTGTTCAAAAGACGTGCTCACCGAATAATTATTTGACCCCGTGACTTTGAACGTGAACCAGCCCTGCTTGTCCTTGCCCGTCTCGGTGTCGTTGTCGTAGGCCGTGCCATCCGGATATTTCAAGGACGTGATGGTGCCCGACGTGGTGGTGACCTTCAGTTTGCCGCCAAATTTCGTCGGGACATACACCTTGAAGCATGCCTCATGATCCATGGACTTCGATTTTCCCAGGGGCACTTTCTCAAGTGGGGTCAATTCCAGTTCAGCGTCCTTTTTTGCATCGGGCACGGATTGGGATGGATTGCCTGGATCCTTTAAATTTTGCGCGATGACGATGATTTTGTCGGGGTCGCCGCCCGGACTCGCCAGCGTGGTGACGGCCGCGCTCCCCATCGCGGCCACAAGCGTCGTCCGCGCCCGACCATCCGAATCCAGCGGAACATCATTGACGCTGAAACTTCCCAAGCTTGGATCACTCAATTCCCAATGCATCGTCCCGATGGTCACCGGGGTTGAACTGGCGGCCATGGTGACCCGACACTCCAGATTTGTGGAATCGCCTTCGCACATGGTCATCTTGGTGAGATCCTGCGGTTTCGTGAATTCGACTTTTGCTGATTTGCACCCCGTGCAGCTTGCCTCATAGTTATTGGTGACAACGACTGGTACGACGATGTTATTGAGTGCGCGCCAACCCCAGATGAAAGGGGCCCCCAAGCCCGAGACTGGTATGGGACACTCGCTGCCAAATACTGGCTTTTGCCCGCCGATAATCTTGGTGGAGACCCAGCTGGTTCCACCGATCGCTGTGTCCCATGAGTGAAGCTTTCCATCTTCAGTCAACGGAGCGGGCAGTTCATTCGGTCCCAAACCTGGGTAATAGGGGAAGCCTGCTGCGAGGTACACATGATTGCTCGATCCTGCGGGATAGGCGTTCATGTCCGCTGAAACATACCCGCTCACACTCTCCATGTGTCCATCCCACATTTCAACGAAATGAGGAGGGGGCGGGACCGGGAGGAAATCCCGCTTGCCAATCACCACCGCGCTCACACCCACAGGCCCGATGTCATGGCTCCAGGAGTTGGTGTCGGGGTTCCACCCGGCGTCGAGTGCCATCTTGACGGCATCACAACTAGCCAGCCTGAAAATGCCAGCAAACCCCATGAGGCGATTGGAGAAGGAGCCGATGATCGTTTTTGATTTCAGCCTCGGGATGAAGGTGGTCAATAGATGAAACTGGGCCAGATAGTTGGTGGTATTGATCGGATCCACCGCTGGGAAATCGTTGGGTCTGAGCGACTCCAGGACGTCACCCCTCTCTTCCACGAAACGGTTGAGGAACGACACATCGGCCAGCGCAGCGGAGAGTCGTTGCACCAGATTACTGGCAACGGTCCCCGGCACCGGATCATTGGCCAGATCTTCGCAGTAGAACCCATCCGGAGGGTATGCAGGAGCAGCGCCAGCGCCATTATTGGGCCATGTAAAACCGTAGCCCACCGCTGCAGCCCGTGCCTGGACCGCACGATACGCTTCCTCGATGCAGAAGCTCGTCGGTTCGGCGTTCAGCGCGGCGACCCGGGCAACTACTCTCCCTGTGGTTTGCGTCCCCACCGGTGGCCGTCCCGTCCACATGGGCAGATCGGCCGGGACGGGAAGGGTTCTCAAAATCCTCAAGCCAACGTGATCGTCGCTCGTGGATGGGAGTGCTTTCCAGCGATCCGCGCATCGGAAGCTCATGTTGTAAACGTACCATGTCCCGCCGCGAAGTCCACGGTGGCTTGTAGCGTTCCAAGGCCCCATGGGATTGATCTGGTTGCCGGGTGTTTGGGGGCTGTAATACGACAAGTCATAATAGTCGTGAAGCCAGAAAAATACCCCACAGGTCATTTGCCTGAAACCCCATGAATTTTCGCATCCAACGTTGGCGTCGACCGTTCCATCGGAAGACGCGTGCAATGCCTTCTCCGCCATATCCATGTCATTTCCCCAAGGGTATCGACATTGGAGCCCGCCCCTTCCTGCGGCCTCGGCCTCGGCCTCGCTGGGAAGACGGTAGGTGCCTTTGGCCACGTCGCTATTCGTGCTCACGTAATCGCAATATGCAACGGCCTCGTTCCAGTCTACGTGCGTGGCTGGAGAAGCGTCGCGAGGGGAATACGTCCCACGGTGCGCCCGATGCGAGGGCTTCCACTGTTCCAGTTCCGCGTTGGATACGGCGCCTTTACTCAGATACGCGGCCGAGACAAAGACGATGTGAATGGGTGCTTCATCCTCAAAGTCGCTGCCCATCTCAAATGTCCCTGGACGGATCAGGCACATCCGATGCCCCGTGCTCTTCACCCTCACTTCCACCGGCAAGCCGGTCATGAAATCCACCCCGTTGGTGGCTGCTTCCAGATCATCGGGCAACACGTACCGCGCCATGGTGGCTTCAACCGGAGCAGGAAGTGACGGCGGGTGGGAAAGGGCTGAGGACATCACCCCCACCATCAAGAACGCGCAAGCCAGCATCACCAGGAGCGTCTTCAGAACCGACAGCGGATTCAGATTCTTGAAAAGTTTTTTTCACAGGACGCGAGCTGTAGACACCCAAGGATGTGGCGTCAACCGGATTCGCCGTGCCCTGCGGGTTAACTGGAAGACTTTTCTCAGCGGACTCTGAAAGATGATGTTATCGCTGCCGGCTTGCAGCTCTCCACACCATTCCCTACTCTCTGCAGCCCATGTCGCTGCGACTCTACAATACCCTGACGCGTACCGAGGAGGACTTCCGTCCGCTTGATCCCTCGGGGAAACGCGTCACGCTTTATTGCTGCGGGCCCACGGTTTACAACCTGGCGCACATCGGCAACTTCCGTACGTTTGTTTTTGAGGACCTGCTTCGCCGCCACATGGAATCTCGCGGGCACGAGGTCCGCCACGTGATGAACATCACCGACGTGGAGGACAAGATCATCCGATCCATCCACGAATCAGGCGAGGATTTGCGCTCGTTCACCGGCCGCTTTGAAGCCGCGTTTCTCGAGGACCTCGACGCGCTGGGTTGTTTGCGGCCCACCGTGACGCCCCGCGCCACGGAGCACATCGCCGAGATCATCGCGATGATCCAGAAACTGGAAAAAAATGGCGTCGCTTACAAGGCGGCGGATGGCTCGGTTTATTTTTCCATCGAAAAATTTCCGTCATACGGACGCCTTTCCCGCCTTGACCGCACCCAGTTGAAGCCCGGCGCACGCGTGAGCCAGGACGAACACTCGAAGGAAGCCTATGGCGATTTTGCCCTCTGGAAAGCGTGGAGCGAGCGGGATGGCAAGGTCGTATGGGACAGCCCGTGGGGCAGGGGGCGTCCCGGCTGGCACATTGAATGTTCCTGCATGAGCACGCGACACCTGGGCGAAACAATTGACCTGCATTGCGGCGGCGAGGACCTCGTCTTCCCGCATCACGAGGATGAGATTGCCCAAAGCGAGGCGGCCACGGGAAAGCCTTTCGTCCGCTGCTGGCTGCACAGCGCGCATCTTCTCGTGGACGGACGGAAGATGTCGAAGTCGGAGGGCAATTTTTTCACGCTCCGCGATTTGCTGGCAAAGGGATTCACGGGGCGCGAACTCCGCTACGCGCTCGTTTCGGTTCATTATCGCCTGCCCCTGAATTTCACGCTCGAGAATCTTGAGGCCGCACGGCAGACGCTGCGGCGTCTCGACGCCTGGGCGGAACGCCTGCGCGAGAAAGCGGGCGGAGCGACTGCGGATGCAAGCAAGCCGGGCTCACTGGCCGCGGCGTTTTCCGGGGCGCTTGATGCAGACCTCAACATTTCCGATGCGCTGGGAAATTTGTTCGAGGCGTTGCGCGAATCGAATCGTCGGATGGATGGCAACGAGCTCGGCGCAAAGGATGCCGCTGAATTGTGGCGTGACTGGAAAGCCGTCGAACGCGTTCTCGGCTTGCCGGCGTCCGATCCTGCGGGAGCCCCGCCCGAAATCGCGGCACTGGCCGAGGAACGAAAAGCGGCACGCCAGGCGAAAAATTGGAAACGTTCCGACGAATTGCGCGACACCATCCATGCAAAAGGCTGGTCGGTGAAGGATTCGCCTGAGGGATACAAGCTGACGAAATTGTAGCCTTTCCTTGCTGGGGGTAGGGCGTGCTCGCCGAGCGCGCCGAAACGGTAGTTCGTGGAAAGCAAGCTTGTGGTTTCAATGGAGACGATGGCGCGCTCGGCGAGCACGCCCTACCTCGGAAGCTCCCGAGGTGGCTCTGTTGTCTGCTTTTCTTCTGCAGGCGGGTTGTGTAGAACCATGGACATGGAAGAAACGATTGCCGCCATCGCAACCCCCTTGGGAGTGGGAAGTCTCAGCGTGGTCCGCCTCTCCGGCAAGACTGCCCTGAAGGTGGCCGACGCGATTTTTCAGGGCTCCAACGGACAACCTTCCAGCTATCCCACGATGACGATGCACCTGGGGGTCATTCACGACAATGATGTGATGATCGACGAAGTCCTGCTCTCGGTGATGCGCGCCCCGCGTTCGTTCACCACCGAGGATGTGGTGGAGATTTCGTGTCACGGTGGAATCTTGTCGGCCAAGCGCATCCTCGACCTTGCGCTGAAACACGGCGCGCGGCTGGCGCAGCCGGGGGAATTTACAAAGCGCGCGTTCCTGAATGGACGCATTGACCTCACGCGGGCAGAGGCGACACTCGACATCATCATGGCCCAGACCGAGGGCGCCCACACCGCCGCGGTGGCACAGCTGGAGGGTCACCTTTTTCGTCGACTTGGAAAAGTGTACGATCATCTTTCCAACCTGCTGGCCCACGTGGAAGCGCACATTGATTTTCCCGAGGAGGACATCACGCCCGAAACGCGCGAACGCATCGCCGAGCATCTGACCGACGCGGTGAAATTCCAGGAGTTGCTCATCCGCACCGCGCGCGACGGGCGCGTGCTGCGCGAGGGCGTGAAGACGATCATCATCGGCAAGCCCAACGTTGGAAAGTCCAGCCTTCTCAACGCGCTGCTGGGGCATGACCGCGCCATCGTGAGCGCCACGCCCGGCACCACGCGCGACACCATCGAGGAGGTGGCCACCATCGAGGGACTGCCCCTGCGACTCATGGACACCGCGGGGTTGCGCGAAAGCTCGGAGGAAGTGGAAAAGGAAGGCATGTCGCGCACGCGCAAGCACCTGCAATCCGCCGAGCTGGTGCTTTTCATGCTCGATGCATCGCACCGCATGGATGACATGGATCGCGAGCTGCTCGCCTTGAGCAAGGAAAAGCCCCTCATCATTGTTCTCAACAAAATTGACCTCGGCCAGGTCATCGACTCCAATTATGTGCGTGACCAGACCACGTGCTCCCTTTCAGTCAAGACAGGCCAGGGAATTGATGATCTCAAGAAACTGATCTCCGTTCACCTATGGCAGGGCAAAACGCGCGAATCATTCCGCGAGATTTTCATCAACACCCGCCACCAGGAGGCTCTGCAGCGTTCGCGCAAGGCGCTGGAGAAGGCGAAGGTGGCCCTGGACGAAAAGCGATCGTTC
The DNA here is from genome assembly GCA_023269615.1 of Verrucomicrobiota bacterium. Lineage (GTDB taxonomy): Bacteria > Verrucomicrobiota > Verrucomicrobiia > JABWAM01 > JABWAM01 > JAHFSY01. The sequence goes on along the minus strand of JAHFSY010000005.1, from coordinate 74,129 downwards.
GAGTACATCGCCGCCGATTTGCGCGAAGCGTTGGAAGCGCTGGGCGAAGTCACCGGCCGCAGCGTGACCGACGACGTCCTCGACAAAATCTTCAGCCAGTTTTGCATTGGGAAGTGAGGGGGAAAAGCTGCTGGCAGCTTGCTACTGGCTTCTAGGAATCGGAGTATCGGACATGCTTGGGGGCGCGGGTGGTTTCTTGAAGAAAATCAGATCGCACAGAAAGATTTCATGGACGACACCCGATGTGGAAACTTGCGGAGGAGTTCGGAGTCCTCGGAGACCATGGTCGCGCCCAGGCTTTCCGCGAGAGCGACGTACTGCGCATCGTAGCCGGTGATCTGGTGCTGGGTCGCAACTCGCAGGGCATCGAACTTGTTCACCGGCTGCTCGGAACGGGAAAGAAACTGGAGCGCGTGCCCCAAGGTCTGGGATGCAAGTGCGTGCGTGATCCCGCGCTGGCGGACTTGCATGACGAGAACGTTTAGAAATTCGTCCTGCCACAGCGTCGGGACCCTCCATTGCGAGTCTTTGGAGAAAACAGCCGCTGCCTGCTGGCTCTTGGTGCCGTGGATGAGGAGGTAGGCGATTACATTAACATCCACCACAATCATGAGCGTCCCTTCCTGATGGCGGCTCGCAACCATGCATCGGTTAGAGGGCGTCCAGTGTGCACGGGTGCAGGAGGGAGGGGGGAGGTCATGGGAGGGTGCAGAAGGGCCTCCTCCAGGAGAAGAATCGCCTCCTGGTTCATGCTTCGGCGATGCGCCTTGGCGCTGGCGCGGAGTTGCCGATGCAACACTGAAGGCAGATTCTTGACGAGGAGTGCGCTCATGAATACCAAAACGCTATCATTGAGATAGCGGCGTGTCAAATATTGAATCCGAACCCCTCCAGACTTCGGTCGGCATTGGACTCACGCCTCGAACTTTTCGTTGATCATCGCAAACGATTCCGGGGTGCCGATGTCCATCAGCTCGGCTTCGCTTTGAAAGATGTATGATCTGGGACGGGTGGGGGAGGACATGATTTCGTTTTCGAGGGAGGAGCGTCCTTCCGGCCAGCCAAGCACGATGTCTCGATTCAGCACGTACATTCCGCCGTTGATCCAGCCGTCTTTCACCGCATATTGGGTTGCGAAACTTCGCAGCTCACAACCTGGGGTGAAATCGAGCATGCCCTTTTGTTTGGCACCGCCCACGACGCGCGAAGCGCGCACGGCCACGATGGTCATTTTCGCATGATGCTTGTCGTGAAACTTCACGACATCCATCCAGGGTTGCGGAACGAGTGAATCGCCGTTGGCCACGAGGAAGGTTTCCGATTTCACATGCAGGGCCGCGTTGCGGATGCCGCCACCCGTGCCAAGAGGGACATCCTCGGTGATCACACTCACTTCACCGATCTGCTGTGCGTGCTCCTTCGCGAATCCGCGAAATTGGTCCGCTAGATAATGTGCCGCGAGGATGAAACGCCCCACGCCTTCCTTTTTCCAATGCAGCAGCAGTCGCAGCAGGTACGGACTGCCGCCGATCGAAAGCAGCGGCTTTGGAATTTGATCCGTCATCGCCCCAAGCCGCGTCCCGCGCCCGCCGCAGAGCACCACAAGATCCAGGCTGGAAAGTTCAAGTGTCATCGATGCAGTGGAATATGGCGGATTTCATGGGAGGATGGGATCAAAATCCAAACGCAGTCACCCGCCTCTCAAATTCCTCTTGCCCCAATTGGTCAATCAGACTATGGTGTCCGCCTGCTTCGAGGGATGGTTTGCGAAGTCCGAAGGTTTCTTGTCTCGGTAAATTTTCCGGGAGTCATGGATCGTCGGTTTTCGCCGCAACATTCCAGGGAGCGGAAATCATTGTATGGAAGCCAAAACAAAAAACCAGATCGCGAAAGAATACCAGTTGCATGAGAAGGACACAGGCTCTGCCGACGTGCAGATCGCCCTGCTCACCCATCATATCAACGACTTGACCTCTCACCTTCAGAAGAATGTGAAGGATCACGGTTCACGCCGCGGTCTTCTTCGGATGGTCGCCGAGCGCCGCAGCCTGCTGGATTACCTCAATCGGACCAGCAACGCGCGCTACAAGACCCTCTTGAAGAAACTTAACCTCAGAAAGTAAGACGCAGCCGGAAGCCCCCGGTCACCACGCCAGAGCACATCGCGCATTCCGCCCCCCCATTGCGGCATGCGCCATGTTCTCTAGCGGGTCCAACGGGCCAGGGTTGTCGTCGCCTCATTATTATGCCCACCCAAGTCACTCGTAAAATCGGACAACGCGAAATCACCATCGAAACCGGCCGCTTCGCCAAACAGGCCGACGGCGCCGTCACCCTCAGTTCCGGCGAAACCATCATCATCGTCACCGCTGTCGCCGCCACGAAGCCCACGGAAAAAGACTTTTTTCCGCTCACGGTGGAATATCGCGAGAAGGCCGCTGCGGTCGGAAAATTTCCCGGCGGATATTTCAAGCGCGAAAGCCGCCCCACGGAAAAGGAAATTCTCACCTGCCGCATGATTGACCGCCCGTTGCGCACGCTCTTCCCGAAGGGCTTCATGAACGAGGTGCAGATCATCAGCCTCCTCCTCTCCGCGGATGGCGAGGTGGACCCGGACATTCTCGCAATCAACGGCGCCTCCGCCGCACTCATGGTCTCGGATATCCCCTGGAACGGCCCCATCGGCGCCGTCCGCGTCGGCCGCATCCAGGGACAATTCGTCGCCAACCCCTCGCACCAGGAAATGCCCGACAGCACACTCGACCTCGTGTATGTGGGCACGGATGAAGAAATCCTCATGATCGAGGGAAGCGCCCAGGAAATTTCCGAGGCCGACTTCTTCAGCTCGATGGAATTTGCCCAGACCCATGTGAGAGAGATGATCGCGATGCAGCGCGAACTCGCGAAACAGGCCGGAAAAGTCAAACGCACCGCCACCTTGCGACTCCCGCGCGAAAGCATCCTCGAGGAAGCCCGCGCCTTGATCGGCACGCGCATCGTCCCGGCCCTGCTCACCCACAGCAAACTCGATCGCGAAGGCCAGCTCGCCAAGCTGCTCGACGAAGTCGTCGCCACACTCACGCCAAAATATCCGGACATCAAGCAATTCGAAATCTGGCAGGCGTTCGAATACCTCCAGAAGCGCGCTGTCCGCGATTGCATCCTCAACGAGGGCAAACGTTGCGATGGACGCCCTCTCGACCAGGTGCGCCCGCTCGCCGGCGATGTTGGCTTCCTCCCGCGCTCTCACGGCTCGGCCATGTTCCAGCGCGGCGAAACCCAGGCCGTCGTGCTCGCCACGCTCGGCTCGCCAGAGGACATGCAGGAAATGGACAACTACGGCGGAGGCGTCTGCACCAAGAGCTTCATCCTGCATTACAACTTCCCGCCTTTCAGCGTGAATGAAACCGGCCGCTTCGGCTCACCCGGACGCCGCGAAGTCGGCCACGGCGCGCTTGCGGAGCGGTCCCTCGAACCCGTGGTCCCCAGCGGCCCGGATTTCCCGTACACCATCCGGCTCAGCTCCGAGATCATGGAATCCAACGGCTCCACCTCCATGGCCTCCGTCTGCGGCGGCACGCTCGCCATGCTCGACGCAGGCGTCCCGTTGAAATCCCCCGTCGCCGGCATCTCGATCGGCCTCGTGAAGGAAGGGAACAAGACGGCGCTGCTCACCGACATCATCGGCACCGAGGATTTCTTCGGCGACATGGACTTCAAAGTCTGCGGCACGCGCGACGGCATCACGGGCTTCCAGCTCGACCTGAAACTCGCGGGCCTTTCCTTCCAGCTCATGAAGGATGCGCTGGCCGCCTCCCTCGTGGCGCGCTTTCACATCCTCGACGCAATGGCGAAGATCATCGCCCAGCCACGCGGGCAGCTTTCCAAGTACGCGCCCAAGATCAAGGTCATGCGCATCAACCCTGAAAAGATCGGGGCCGTCATCGGGCCCGGCGGAAAAATCATCCGCAAGATCCAGGAGGAAACTGGCGCGGAGATCTCCATTGATGACTCCGGCGAGATCAAGATCTATTGCTCGAGCCAGGAAGCCATTGACCGCGCCCACGAAATGATCGAGGGCATCGTCGGCGACATCGAGGTTGGAAAAACCTATCGCGGCCGGGTGGTCACCATCAAGGAATTCGGCTGCTTCGTGGAAGTCATGCCCGGCAAGGACGGCATGGTTCACATCTCCGAACTGGCCAACATGCGCGTCAACAAGGTGGAGGACATCTGCAAGGTCGGCGAAGAAATCTGGGTGAAGTGCATCGGCGTGGATGAAAAAGGCCGCGTTCGCCTGAGCCGCAAGGCCGCCATGGCTGACAAGGACGCGCAAGCCGGCGGAGCCCCCGCAGGCGCCCCTCCCTCCGAGCAGCGCCGCTGAAATTCGCTTCAGCAATAGGATCCATCGTGAGCCATCACGTGATGCCGCAGGAGAAACCTCTCCCGCCGGCATTCACGCGTATTCCTCATCCGATATTGGACGTTCGACGTTGGACGTTCGATGTTGGACGTTCCTGCACCCTTGGTCCCTGGGGGGAAAACCACGGAGTCACGGAGGTCACGGAGGAAAGAATGCTGCGGATCGCTTCCTTCATCCTTCATCCCTCATCCCTCATCCCTCGATGAAGTCCTCTCCCGCCATCCCGCCTTCCGTCGCCGCCCAGGTCCTCGACCTCCGCCGCAATCTTGATCGCTACCTGCGCGACGCCTTGCGGGATCATCGTCTCTCCTCCATCTGCAAGAACGGCCTCGAACCCATGTACGGCGACCTCTCGGAATTCGTCCGACGCAAGGGCAAACGCATCCGTCCTCTTCTTTTCCTGCTCACCTACCGGACGCTGAACGAAGGACGGGGCGTCTCGAAGGCCGACCTCATCCAGACCGCCGCCGCGCTGGAACTCTTCCATGCATTCATCCTCGTCCACGACGACGTGATTGACCGTTCCGATGCCCGTCGAGGACGTCCCACGCTCCACAAACTCGTCGAGGGACGCGTCGGGTTCATCAAGGAGCGCGCCCGCACCGGCATCAACATCTCCATCGTGATGGGCGACCTCCTTTTCGCACTCGCATGTGAGACGATCCTGAAAACAAAGCTGCCGTCCGACCGCAAGGAGTCGGTGCTCGCGGAATTTCTCGATTGCGTGGCCGACACGGGCGTGGGCGAGATCTACGACATCCTTCACAGTGGCCGGGAGATCAACCGCGTCAGCATGGAGGAAATCCGCCACACGTATTATCTCAAGACAACCAAATACACATTCGAATGCCCGATCGTGCTGGGCGCAAAGATGAGCGGCGCGTCTTCCGAATGCATCAACGAACTCCGTTGCTTCGCCTTCCCCGTCGGCCTCGCCTTCCAGATTCAAAACGACCTCATCGAGTTCGAAAAAGCCGAGCTTTCCGGCAAATCATTGATTGACGATTTGTTCGAGGGAAAGAAAACCCTTCTCCTGCGCTACGCGTACGACCGCGTGGGCACGGTGGACCGCCTCTTCCTGCAAACATGCTTCGATGCCAAGAGGCTCACCCCCGAAGCCGTCCAGCGCATCCGCCATCTGGTGATCCAGTCCGGCGCTTTCCGCGACCTGCAGCGCCAGGTCAATTCCCTCTTCGACGATGCATTCAAAGCCCTGGAGAAATCCGGCTTCACCCGCCAGCAGCAGCGCGATTTGAAGGCCGTTTTACATTATCTACGGGATACGACGCTGGGAAAAAGCTGAGTTTCATTCAAATAATTCCACGAGTCTCAAACATGTGAAAATCCAGTGATGAACAGGCTCGTTTTGTTGTCTGGACAATCATCACGGTCACCTTGCTTTTTTTGCCATTCGTTTGTCCACCTTAAGGGTCGGGGTCAGTCGTTTGGACTTTAGGAGATTGTCGCCGCATCGCGGCGACAATTGGAGCGGAAGTTTGGACGTGCATTTTCAAGAAACCCACCTGCCTCATGATGCGCCTTGCCGAAATATTTCCTGATGCCAGGATTGTCTCAGCGCTGCTGAGACTATTGGAGACAGAATGCGAATTGGCAGCCTTGCGCCTCCTGCGGCCAATCTCTGAACTCTGAATTTGATGCGACGAAATATAGCCGCAAAGCAACAGGGAAAGGTCTGAGTTTCAATGTGTCAATCCTGCGAAATCATTCGGATGTCTTAATATATACTTATACTGATTCAAAAAATCATCATGAATTGACATGGAAAGGCGTCGTGCGCTCAGATGGCGCATGCCTCGCATCTTGAATTTCATGAGCGCAAAATCTTCAAAAGCCACCGTGCGCCGCTCGTCCACAAAACTCCAGAAGCGGCCTGCCACCCGCGGGTTGCTGGGGGACGTGCGGGAACTGATCCTGCAGGCTCGCGCGGGTGTGGCGCGCGCGGTGGATTCGGGCCTGGTCACTTTATACTGGCATGTCGGCCGTCGCATTCGTCAGGACATCCTGAACGAGACGAGGGCGGAGTATGGGAAGAAGATAGTGCACGCATTGGGTGCACAATTGGAGCGGGAGTTTGGATCTGGATATGGCGAGAAAAACCTGCATCGCATGATCCAGTTTGCGGAAGCTTTCCCTGATGAAAAGATTGTCGCCGCATTGCGGCGACAATTGGGCTGGACTCATTTCAAGACCATCATCCCGATCTCAGACCCGTTGAAACGTGATTTCTATGCGGAGATGTGTCGCATCGAAAGCTGGAACACCCGGACACTGGAAAAGAAGCTCTCTTCGATGCTGTTCGAGCGCACGGCGCTTTCCAAAAAGCCGGACAAGCTCATCCGCCAGGAACTCAAGGAACTGCGCGCGGAGGACAAGCTGACACCGGACCTTGTGTTTCGCGACCCCTACGTTCTCGATTTTCTCGGACTCAAGGACACCTTCGCGGAGAAAGATGTGGAGTCGGCGATTCTGCGCCAGATGGAATCTTTCGTTTTGGAACTGGGTGAGGGCTTTTGCTTCGTCGCACGACAGAAGCGGATGCAGATTGACCGCAAGGATTATTACCTCGACCTATTATTTTACCACCGCAAGTTGCACCGCCTTGTGGCGATTGACCTCAAGCTCGGGGAGTTTGAAGCTGCCGACAAAGGGCAGATGGAGCTTTACCTGAACTGGCTCAAGCGCCACGCGGGTGAGCCCAACGAGGCCGAGCCGCTGGGCATCATCCTGTGCGCCGGCAAGAGCCAGCAACATGTCGAATTGCTGGAGTTGGAAAAGAGCCGCATCCACGTTGCAAGTTACTGGACGAAAGTCCTGCCAAAAAAATTGTTGGAGCGAAAGCTGCACGACGCCGTGCGTCTCGCCCGGGCGACTGGCAGAAAATAGCACATGAGTAATCTGAGGGGCCGCGTCGTTTTAAGATCATAATCTGGATGCGCCTGAGATCACCGGTACCCTCTTCTCCCTCCACCACCACCTCCTCCTCCGCCTCCTCCACCGGTCCCCCGACTGCCGCCTGTTGCTCCACTGCCGATTTTCCAGTTGTTCTGGCCCGCCGGGGGTGGGGGAGGTCCCTCGGTGCCTGTGCTCGCGACGACTTCCTTTCTTGCATAAATCTCAACCATCCTGTCAACGAGCTGTTGTTTCTGCGTCGCGAAATCACCCGCAGACATCCCCCTTGCACCGTCCATGATCTTCCCCAGTTCACTGAGCTTTAGAGAAATCGCCCTCTCGCTGGTGCCCTCGTTCTGAAGCTTGATGGACATGTTGCTCATGATCGCATTTCTCTGAGCCGGCCATTTGTCAAACGAGGAGGCTCGCGACACTGCAAGCACTTGGGCCATTGCCTCCTGGGGCGTCAAGGGGCCATTGTTGCTCACCGGAACGGGCCTGTTTTTGGGAGGCGCAGGCGGGGCCTGGGCTATCTCCACGGGCTTCGGTTTCAGTTTCACCTCGAGAGCCACCGTATTCGTCTCACCAACTTGCGTGAGCGGGAGGGTTACGGACTTATCCAGATAGCCATCCAGACGCAGGGTGCATACCACCTTCTCGCCATCTCCTCCATTGACGATATACGGTGTTTTTCCAACATCCTTTCCATCCCGTAAAACCTGGGCGCCCTGCGGGCTGCTGGCAAGGGTCGCACTCCCGGGAATTCGGGTGAGAACGATCATCAGCGGCGTAAAAGCCTTCTTCACCACTTCCACCTCACGATCTTCATCCGCATAACCTGGCAACGAAACTTTCATCTGATACTTGCCTGCAGGCACATCCTCAAAGGTGGCAGGACTTTTTTGCGATTTTGACCGAAACATCACCGTGGCATTTTCCGGCCGAGTCTTGACGAACAACCCTCCCAGGTTGGATGGGGGAGCCGCAGTTGAAGGCACCGTCTTTTCGGTTCCGGAAAAATAGATTCCGCCCAGGACGCCGAGCAACAACAGCACCGCGGCAGCAGCCAGCCAGCCCACATACGATTTTTTTGCAGGAGGAGTCGGAAACACCGTGGCTGGCGGAGGAGACGGTGCCTCGGACCGGGCAGGACTTCCTTTTGAAGGCGAATCAAGCTCCGCATCCATCTGACCCGGATTAATTCCCTCCTTCTCCAGCAGGTGCATGACCTGACGATCCGCAAATGGAAGTCTGCCAAAGAACTCCTGAGCGCCGGAATCCATGGGATAAGTGGACACCCAGGGGCTTAAGGCTTGCAGCAATTCCGCATCGGTCTGAAAGCGGTCTTCCTTGTCCTTGGCCGCAATCCTCTGAATGAGCCCGTCCAAGGCCTGCGTCAATTCCGAATCGGCCCATGCCAGTGAAGGAATGGGCTCCTGGAGATGTGCCACACAGACTGCGGCAAAGCTTGACCGTTGAAACGGAACTTTCCCGGCCAGCATCTGGTAGAAAGTGATCCCCAGGGAGTAAATGTCCGTGCGATGGTCCACTGTTTTTGAATCGTTGATCTGTTCGGAGCTCATGTAATGTGGAGAACCCATCACCATCCCCGTCGTGGTCGCGCTCTGGTCGCTTTCGAAATGCTGTTTTGCCAGGCCAAGATCCATGATTTTGAGGATGCCTGAGGAATCAATAATCATGTTGTCGGGCTTGATATCACGGTGGATGACATTCCTGGCATGAATGTACTCGAGCCCGGTTGCGGCCTGGTTCAGCCAGTACAGCGCCAACGGAAGCGGCAGGGCGCCGTAGTTTCGAAGAATCTCACCCAAACTCATCCCCTCGACAAATTCCATTGCGATAAACGACTGGCCTTCAAACTGGTCACAATCGAAAATACCGACCAGATTCGGGTGCGACAGTGAGGCTGCGGCTCGTGCCTCACGCATGAAACGATCGGCAGCAGCCTGATCCTGTGAGAACTGGGGGGTAATGACCTTGACCGCACAATAGCGCCTCAGCGCTTTCTGGCGCGCAAGATGAACTTCGCCCATTCCTCCCTGGCCGAGTTTCAACAGCAAGTTGTACCTTCCGAACCCGCGCATAATTTGACACGGTACTGGTTTTAATTCCACCACACAAGGTTGAAACCATCCTACGGCAGTGGCAGCAGAATGCCGTTCAACTTTCCTCAGGCTGCTTCGTGGCATCGAGCATCATGCGTCCCCAGGCCAGCCCCATTCCCATGACGCAGGAAAAGTACCAAAAGCCGTTGCTTCCACTGGGCACACGAAGAGTTTTTTTCGCAAAAAGGCAGGACGCCACGAAGAGGCTGAAGATCACGGCAAACCAGAGGATCCCTTTTATTTTTTCTCCACGCAGGTATTGCCCCAGTCCCGGGACCAATGTCGAGAGCAGGGAATGTTTGGTGATCTTGCCGGAAGGGACGTTGAAGTACGGCCAGGCCTGTCTCAGCAGTGAAAGAACATAGCCGCCCATGACCGTGCCGATCGGAAACGCGAGGAGAAGCAGCAACGCTCCAACGACACAGGACTGGGCCGCCCATTTCTGGCGCTTGCGGATGGCAAATCCGACCCATGAATATCCCATGACCGGCACCAGCGTGAAGAAGCTCAGGTAAATCAATTTCATGGCGCCACCAGAGACCGTCAAGACTTGCTGGCCCAACATCAGCCCTCCAACGGCCGAGAGCAGCGCGACAAAATAATAGAGTGTACCCACGGTAATGATCCCCTTTTCCTCGGGTGACTGAAAATTGTCCTTGTAAGGCTTGGCCTTCTGTTTGGTGGGTTTCATGACCCCCGTGTAAGCTCCCTGCACAACTGCCTGGCTCTGCACGACCTCCGTGCGTGCCGCCATCTTGATTTTGGGCTTCAAGGCTTCCACCACCACGGGAATGGATTTCACGGATTGCCAGTCCTTCATCCCCTCCTGAAATCCCAGGTCGTCACCCGAAAGCATGCCGCTGGCGAGGTCGGCTTTGATCTCCTCGATGGAGTACGGTCCATACTGTTGTCCGTCTCGCCAGACCAGGATGGGTTCCTCGCTGATGATCGGAAACTTGCTGGAGAGTGAAACCCAGGCCTGGGAGGCGTCGTCGAAAATCAAATCCGCGGAGGTAAGCTTCTTTTCCTTGATGAGCCGCTGGATGATCGTGTCGCTGTAGGGCCCCAGCTGCTGTCCTTCGCTGTGGACATAACAACCGGGGGCATTTGCAGTCGATGCCGCCTCGTTTTCCTGATTTTCTCCGGGCAGGACGCCCGTGGAAGATTCCTGCTTTTTGCGCGAAAGAATCCTGGGCAGGGTTTGATCCTCTTCCGATTCGAAATCAATCCAATGGCGGTTCACAAAGAGAAGCCCGACCCCGACCCCGCTGATCAAACCTCCCAGGTGTGCCCAATGCGCAACGTGCCCGCCACCCCGCACGACGCCAATAATGTCGCACACCACCCAAAACAGAATCATCCAGAAACTTTTGATCTGGACACTTCCACCGCGAAAGAAAAGCCACCAGGCGCAGCTGATCAGGCTCACAGGTTCCAGAACCAGATAAAAGCCGATGATTCCGCTGATGGCCCCACTGGCACCCACACAACGACCGCCACTCAGAACATTGAAAAAAACGGCCGCCATCAGCCCGAGAAAAATATAGACGACAAGAAACCTGAAGTTTCCAAGACGAGCGCAGATCACGTTTCCAAAAATATAAAGGAACAGCATGTTAAAGAGAACGTGTCCAAAATCGGCATGCAGGAACATGTGACCAAAGAGACCCACGGGACCCCAGCCATCCAAAACCATGGGGGCGAACAGGGAGCCAGGCAGAATATGGAAGACTTCCAATCCAAATATCCCGAAGCAAAGACCGATAATCACAAAATTGGCGACCGGCAGCCGCGGCAACAACACGTCAACTTCGTATGGGAGAAACATTGAGTTTGTCTCTTTAAAATAGTTTGGCTCAAAGTACGAGTCCAGCTTGATCCCCAAGTGGTTCACCCACGATACTTGCGTCACTGGATCCATTGCAACTTTTTGCCTGTGACATGCTAAATCCTAAATCATAAATGCCCTCTGCCGTCGTCATCGGTTCCGGTTTCGGGGGCCTCGGCTCAGCCATCCGGTTGCAAGCCCGCGGATGGAAGGTCACACTCCTTGAAATGCGCGACAAACCCGGTGGCCGCGCTTACGTGTTTGAAGACAAGGGGTTCACCTACGATGCCGGGCCCACGATCGTCACCGTGCCGTTTGTGCTCGAAGAACTCTTCTCGATGGCGGGACGCAAGCTCTCCGATTACGCAAGTCTCGTGCCAACGGATCCATTTTATCGGATCGTGTTTCCTGACGGAAAAACTTTCAACTACACCGGCAAAACGGCGGACATCGAGGCGGAGATCACGAAGTTCAATCCATCCGACGTCGAGGGCTACCGCGTCTTCGCGCGCAAGACGCAGAAGATTTTTGACAAGGCGTTCACAGAACTTGCGGATCATCCGTTCTCCAGCGTGTGGGACATGATGCGTGTCGCACCCGATCTCATCCGTCTGCGCGCGGACCAGTCGGTGTTTCACATGGTTTCCTCGCACATCCAGGATCCGCAGTTGCGCCAGGTTTTCAGTTTTGAACCGCTCCTGATCGGCGGCAACCCGCTGCGTTCATCCTCGATCTACGCGATGATCCATCATCTCGAAAAAACATGGGGTGTCCATTATGTGATGGGCGGCACGGGTGCACTGGTGCGGGCGATGGTGAAGCTATTTGAGGACCTTGGTGGAACCTTTCATCTGAATGCACGTGTTTCGGAAATCGAATGCAGCCGTTTCGCCCACGAAGAAAACGGGCAGCGTCTGAAAAGGATCGGCTCCACGCCAGCCCACCACGATGCGTCACTTCCAACCGTGTGGGCAGTCAAGACGGCCGACGGACATCGTTACGATGCGGACGTGGTGGTTTCCAACGGAGACGTGGCGAACACGTATCGGAAGCTCGTGAAACCCGAGTTTCGCGCGAAATGGACGGATCAACGTCTTGAAAAAATGCGTTATGCGATGTCCCTCTTTGTTGTTTATTTCGGAACCAACCGCACATATCCGAACCTCTCGCACCATACCATCGTGCTCGGGCCGCGCTACGAGGATTTGCTCCGAGATATCTTCGACAAACAAATCGTGGCCGATGATTTTTCGCTTTATCTGCACGCGCCCACACGCACCGATCCCTCCATGGCTCCTCCAGGACACGAATGTTTCTACGTGCTCTCGCCCGTTCCGCATCTCGGTGGCGGACAGGATTGGGACGCGATCAAGGAGGAGTATGCCGACCGGATCCTCGCGTCGCTGGAGAAGAATCATCTCGTTCCCGACCTGCGAAAACATCTCGTGTCGAAATTAATCTTTACTCCAAAGGATTTTGAAACGCATCTCGACTCCTATATGGGCACAGCGTTTCAATTTGAGCCCGTTCTGACGCAATCCGCATGGTTTCGTCCCCACAATGTGAGCGAAGATGTGAACGGGCTGTATTTTGCGGGAGCCGGCACCCACCCCGGAGCCGGCCTGCCCGGGGTACTCAGCAGCGCGAAGCTGCTCGATCGCGTGATCCCGAGAATCCTGTAGCCGAATGGCGGGAATTTGGATTTTACTTTCCGAATATTCTGGATTCTGGATTCTGGCTCCTGAATTCTTCAGCCCACATGCAGCCTGCCCGTAATCCTGACGATATCTGGTACGCCATCGCCCACACGGAGGTCGTGCTCGCGCCCAAACGCAGCCTCGCGACTTTCGGCGACACCGTCATCAACTACCATCTCATCACCGAAAAGATGGATTCGGTGAATGAAATTCGCGTGCGCGAGGGCCGCGTCCACGCGGAACGCCCGCAGGTGCTCACGCCCGCATACTTCGAGCAGCTGATGCTCGACGGCTTTGGCGAGGAGGCTCGCGAGTATCTCGACTGGTTGCGCGGGCATGTGCAGGACCTCACTTTCTTGAAATACGGGTTTCGCTTTCGCAAGGAGGAGACGCGCGAATCCACCATCCACGAAAGCATGGACTCCGCCGCCGCGCGCGTAAAGGCGCACGTGGAAGGACTCGGCGAGCCGCTCACCGCCGTGATCAAGGGAATTGATGATGCCTGGGAAACCTGCCTGCTCAAATTCGTGACGGACACGATCCGCCAGTCAGCCCCGATGAATGTCAATGAACTCAAGAAGCGACGGATGCTGCAGGAAACCGGAGGGGTGTCGGGTGCCGTGCGAGAGGAGATTGATCGCGATTTTCATGACGCCGGCACGGACGCAAACAAGATGCGCGTGCTGGGCGAAAAACTGCGGTCTTATGCCATTTTCGAAGCTTACGAGGATCGTTTCTACGAACTCGTCCGCCGCTGTCGGAAATAGTCAATGAAACACGCAGCTGGACTCTTCGTAATCATAGACGCCATCAGGACCCATCTCTGTTCCGGTTGACTCGTACGTGTCGCCTCCCTTGCCATCGTCGTTGACCATCTTGTAATTCGTCTGGTCGTAATTGTACATGCCTCCATCAGGCCCGATATCGGTACCGGCGCTGGTGCCCGCGTATACAGGGTGGCCGATATCATTGTCCGACCAGCCACCCCCGGGATTGGTGCCGCACCCAGTCAAAAATAATCCGAATGTTGCAGTGAGAAGGACGATGGCTCGTTTCATGGGATGGAAGCAAAACGAAAGCTTGCGTGGTTGTCGATGAAAATTCGACCTTGCCCCGGCGGGGAGGGTGCCTACATTACCGGCTACGTTCACATCCAACCCACACCCATGAAACTTATCCGCCTTTTCATCCTGTCCGTCATCACCCTCATCTCTTTCGCCGCATACGCGGAGGAATCCTCCAGTGGAACGCCCAAGCAGCAACTTCTCAGCAAGGACTCGTCGCCCGAGGAAATTGCGGCGGCATTGAAGATGCGACGCGACCATTTCGACCATGCCATGACGGTCATTTACGACAAAAACAACGATGGAAAGGTGGATGATGAGGAGCGCGCGCGGATGAAGGCTGATCTCGCGGCACATCGCACTGCGTTCATCCAGAAGTATGACAAGAACGGCGACGGGAAACTGGACACCGAGGAAATGGATGTAGTGCGCGACCAGATCCGCAAAGACCGGGCGGAATTTATCAAGAAATTTGACAAAAACGGCGATGGAAAACTTGACGAGGAGGAAGCGGCAGCCTTGCGCAAGGAACTCGAGGACAGGCGCGGCGAGTTCATGAGAAATTTTGACCGGATCGACAGTACACGAGGCTCCGTTTCACCCCGCTGATTCATCCACGGTTTTCTCGATGAAAGCCAGACTGCTTCCCAGCACGCACACCCTGCTGGAGCTTCGCGGCACTGCCCGCCAGTGCGGCGAGGAATATGGGCGCTCCCAGGCTGAGCTGATACGGGCCATCATGGTGATGGAAGTCTTGCCGGATCGCGCCCGCCGTTCGTACGCGCGTCAATGTTGGACCCACCTGAAAGACTGGCTGCAGCCCGTCACAGAATGGATTCTCGGAATGGCGCGCGGATCAGATTTGTCTCCGGAGGAAATCACCCTGATTCTTCTTCACGAAGAAATTGTTCACACCAAGCCATGTTCTGCCGTGGGCGCAACGCGCGGCGGGTCGAGGGACGGCAGGCCGATCATCGGCCAGAATTGGGACTGGAACTCGCGCATGTATCCGTGGTCATCCTTGATCCGCTCGCGCACGGACAGCATGCCCCGGATGCTCACCTACGCGTATCCCGGCCTCTGGGCTTGCGCGGGCGTGAACGAATTTGGCCTGTCACTCGTCTGGACGGGAACGGGCTATACACCGAAAATAAAGCCCCGCGTCGGAATTCCCACCTACGCCCTCCTGGCAGGAATTTTTACGCGTCACTCCTGCGCCGAGGTGCTGTCGCTGTTGCGACGCACGCGCATCGCCGGCTCGTTCATCTTTTTTGTCGCCGACGCAAACGGCGATGTCTTTGTGATTGAGTCGCTCAACGGCGAGCTCGAGGTGGAGCGATGTGTGGACGTGGTGGACCGTGCAAATCATTTTGAGAGCAAACGGCTGGTCCGCCTGTCGGGGCAGAAAGTTCCGCGCGACAGCTACAAGATAACCACGCTCAACCGCACCTGCCGCGCCACGGAATTGATGCAGAAACACAACGGTCGCGTGGACCGCCATGTGGTCGAGGCCATCCTGCGCGATCATCATCCCCGAAAAGGCATGAGCATCTGCGTGCATTCGATGCGTGAAAACAATTATGCCGGACTCACGGTGGACAGCTTTTACGCGTTGCCGGCAAAGCGCGAATTCTGGATTGCACGCGGTTTGCAGTGCCGCCACGAATACACGCGGCACCGGGTTTGATGTTTCAACCACGAAATCACGGAAGCGCGCCGAGGCTCACGTAGATCGTTCCACTCGATTCGTCCACGGTCATCGTATATACGGTCTTCTTTTCAAACGTTTCGGTAACGTAAGCGGCCTTGCCCAGGTTGCCCTTGTCGTCGGGTTTGTAGCGTGCAATCTTCGTTGATACCAGTTTGGGAGGGTCCCCTTTTTTTCCAGCGGGCACATATTCGCCTTCCACCACGTAGAGCGAGGAATGCACGCCTTCCCATACGCTGATGGGCAGGATGCCGGGCATCGCCTTTGGGTTGTCAACTGGCCGCCACTCCTTGTCGAGCGGCCAACAATATAGCTTTTTTCGGTCAACAAAGTAGAGGAAGCGGCCCACGCGCGCGAGTTGTACGACGTCCTTGATATCGGGAATTGGAACCGAGGTGACCGGCAGTTGCAGCATCCCATCGGGCGTGAGATCGCCCACTTCGAGAACGCTCGTCTGGCCACCGAAAATCAGCACCGTATATTTTTCGCTGGGTATCATGGCGCTCTTGGCGTTGTACCCGAAGCCGTACGTCTGGGGCTCGCCCCTGGGTTCGCCCGCCTTGTCGAGCGGCATCGTAAAAAGCCCGCTGCCGCCCCAGCCGATCGTGTAGAGAAGGTCGAGCTTGGGATCGAGCAGCATATGGGAAATGCCCAGGTGAAAATTGCCAATGGGATATCCGCGCGGTTTGCCTTTCGGCTCGCCCTTGTCATCCAGGTCGTACACGACCAGCGTCTTGGATTCGCTATGGCGATTTCCCTGCACGCCCAGGTAGAGCTTGTGCTCATCGCGCGACAACAGCATGCACCCGACGGCCCGAAGAAAATAGGTGGGTGAGTGTTCGGAATCCGTGATGAAGGGATCGGGCGAGTTCGGGTAAATCCTCTCGTCGCTGCCGGTCAATGTCCCGTCAGCTTGAATATCATAGACGAAAAGCCCCTTTTCATACTCACCTTCCTGCTGTCCCCATCCCGCATAAAGTTTACGAGCCTTGGCATTGACGAAAAGGGCCCCGTTGTACGAGACCGGCGGAACCTCCACCACCTGCTCGGCGCCCAAGAGTAGGCATGGAAAAAAAAACAAGGCGCAAGCATGGACGATAAAGCGCATTGAAAAAATGTACACGACCGGTCAAAAAATGTCACTCCCTCCACTTGCGCCAGTTTAAATATGAAGTAGATTGTGAGCGTCCTTGTTTTGGACATCCATGGCCGGCTCAAATACATCGGAAGGTGAGATTGGCTTTCAGCTTGCGCCGATGATTGATCTCATTCTCGTCATGCTGGTCTTTTTCATGATCCAATACATGAATCGCGAGGAGGAAAATGTGATCAAGGTCAATCTTCCCGGCCCGCCCGTATATGGACTGAAGAATGACGTCGAACTCATCATCGGCATTGACCCCGATGGCACGGTAAACATCAACGACCTGCCGTTGGCCGAAGCCAGTGATCGCGATCTTTTACGCGTACGTAGCAAACTCAAGGAACAGATGGAATTCTTTGGCGACCGGACCCCCATCGTCATCAGTCCCCAACCCGATGTAATTCATCAACGCGTGGTGGACGTTCTCAACGCCTGCTCGGCCATCGGCGTTAAAAACCTGTCTTTTAGTGGATGAAGTTGTCGTTGCTGAAAATAACTTGTGAGCAACCGAGGCGGTTTTCAGGCCACGCTCCGAGCCTTGATTTTGGAGACCGAACTACCAGCGAACTGCTTGTGAATAAGAAGCATCTGTAATTTTGTGTGAACAACGGTTGTGATTTCGGCCTGTATTTTTGACTTGTTTACAGCTCAAAAATTGCTGCAAATTGCTATCGGTGAAAGATTTATAAATAATATTTACATTATTCACTGTCCTTATTATGATGACTCTTTTAAGTAAAAGAGACATCAAGAGGCATCTACGATATTAACAACTCGAGCAACTCCCTTTTTCGAGGAATTCAACAAATGAAATTGCGCTTCGCTAAGGAAAAATTTTTGGACGGACTGCAACAGGTTCAAAATGTGGTCAGCACGAGAAGCACTCTTCCCATTCTTTCGAACGTCCTCATTCGCGCCCAGAAAGGTGGAGTTACGATGACCACCACCGACTTGGATGTTGGTGTTCGTTGCCCGATTGATGCCGAGGTGGTACGCGAGGGGGCCGTCACTCTTCCGGCTCGCCGTCTTTTTACGATCGTCCGCGAACTGGCTCACAGCGACGTGGAGCTGGATGTGGACGACAAAAATGTCGCTTCCATACAAAGTGGCGGGTCTCATTTTAAAATTGTGGGCCTTCCCGAGGGTGATTTTCCACAGCTACCGAAGCTGAGCGGTGCCAAATCCTTCACGATGGAGCAAAAAACACTCAAGGATGCTCTAAAGAAAACATCGTACGCAATGTCAAACGATGAGACTCGATTTGTCCTCAACGGAATTTTGTTGAGCTTGAAAGATGACAAGCTGGTGGTGGTGGCAACGGATGGGCGGCGTTTGGGACTGGTGGAGTTGGACATGGACCTTCCCAAGGATACGAAGGGGGAATTGCTGTTGCCGAGCAAAACTGTCAGTGAAGTGCAAAGACTCCTCAAGGACAAGGGGAGCGTAACGGTTCACTTCACCGAGAACCAGATCTCATTTGACATGGACGGGACACTTCTCGTGAGCAAGCAGGTGGAAGGGGTGTATCCAAATTATCGCCAGGTCATCCCCCCCGAGGCCAAGGAAAGGATTTCTTTGGAGCGTGAAACTTTTCACCAGGCGTTGCGCCGGGCGTCGTTGCTTGTGAGTGAAAAAAACAACGCGGTGAAGCTTCATTTCACAAAAAACAACCTGGCCATCACCGCAAACTCACCCGATGTGGGTGAGTCGCGGGAAAGTCTGGCGATCAATTACAAGGGACCTGAAATTGCCATCGGATTTAACCCGGCGTTTCTCATGGATCCTTTGCGCAACCTCGAGAACGACGAAATTTTTTTTGAACTGACCGATGATCTCAGCCCTGGTGTCATCAAGATCAACGCTCCCTTCCTCTACGTCATCATGCCGATGCGCGTGGGTTGAGTGTCCTCGTGAATGATTTGCTGTGTTGATTTGTCTCTGACATGTAGGAACCGCTGTCAGCGGCGATCTCTGAGCTGGTCCTTTTCTCCCGGTCGCCGCTGTCAGCGGTTCCTACAAGCATGAGCTTCATTTTTAAAGGAAGGCGTATTTATCTCGCGGGACACACCGGTCTGGTGGGTTCTGCGCTGAAAAGACGGCTTGAACGCGAAGGGACGCATCTGTTGCTGGCCACGCATCGGGAACTGGATTTGACACGCACAGCGGAAGTGGAGAAATTTCTGGACCTGCACCGACCCGAGCTGGTGATCAATGCCGCCGGGCGCGTGGGAGGCATTGCGGCCAATTCGAAATTTCCAGCGGAATTCATTCACACGAACCTGATGATTCAGACCAACCTGATTCATGGCGCGTGGAAGTTTGGTGTTCGTCAATTTCTAAACTTTGGGAGTGGTTGCATGTATCCGAAGGAGAGCGACCGACCCATGTCACCGGAGATGCTGCTGACCGGCAGGATGGAGCCGACCAGCCAGCCCTATGCATTGGCGAAGCTGGCGGGCGCGGAAATGTGCGCGGCGTACAACCGTCAACATGGAACGCGCTACATCACGGCCATTCCCTCAAACCTGTACGGGCCCGGGGACCATTTCGACACGGAACGATCACATGTGGTTTCCGCATTGATCCGTCGATTTCACGAGGCGAAGAAGAATGGCGCAAAAGGCGTGACCTTGTGGGGAACAGGAAAGGCGACGCGTGAATTTCTTTTCGTGGATGATCTGATTGACGCCTGCCTTGTGCTTCTTGCGCTTCATAAAGGCGACGAACCGGTTAACGTGGGATCTGGCGCCGTGTGTTCAGTGGCTGAGCTGGCAGGGCACATCTCTCGCATGATGAAATTTGATGGCAAACTCAAGTGGAACAGGAGCAAACCCGATGGCGCGGACCAAAAAAGCCTCGACTCCACGGTTGTGCGCAAACTAGGGTGGCGTCCCCAGACGGACCTGTGGACAGGTCTCAAGCAAACGTACGACTGGTTTCTTTCGAAGTGTGAATCATGAAAGTTCTCGTAACAGGCGGCGCAGGCTACATCGGGTCCATCCTCGTCCCCAAGCTGCTTGTGGATGGACATGAAGTGACGGTGCTCGACAATCTCCTCTACGGACAGAACTCGTTGCTCGAATGTTGCAACAATCGTAAATTTTCCTTTGCGCGTGGCGATGCGCGCGATGAGCGGATTGTGAAGGACCTGGTATCCAATGCCGACGCCATCCTTCCTCTTGCGTGCATGACCGGAGCGCCGTTGTGCGACCGCGATCCCGTGGCGGCGCGCACGGTGAATCATGATGCCGTGAAGATGATCGCCACCCTGGCGGGCCGCCAGCAATTCATCATTTTTCCGAACACAAACAGCGGGTACGGCATCGGCGGCAGTGGCATGCATTGCACGGAGGATTCACCATTGAATCCCGTTTCACTTTACGGGCGGCTCAAGGTGGAAGTGGAAAAATTCCTGCTCGACCGCGGAGGATGCGTGGTCTTTCGCTTTGCAACGGTGTTTGGTGCCAGCCCGCGCATGAGGCTGGACCTGCTCGTCAACGATTTTACGTACCGGGCCGTGTCGGACCGGTTTGTGGTGTTGTTCGAGCCTCATTTCAAGCGCAACTACCTCCACGTACGGGACGCCGCGGGTGCGTTTGCACACGCGTTGCAGAATTTTGAAAAGATGAAGGGACAGCCCTACAACGTGGGGCTCAGCGAGGCGAACCTGAGCAAGTGGGAGTTGTGCGAAGTGATCCGAAAACACGTGCCTGAATTTCAGTTCATGGTTTCGGAGGTGGGCAAGGATCCCGACCAGCGAAATTATATCGTGAGCAATGCCCGCATTGAAGCGACGGGATTTCGCACCACCGTGGGTCTGGACGATGGCATACAGGAGTTGCTCAAGGCATTCCGCATCATCCGCCGCAACCAGTTTTCCAATGTATGAGCACCCTTGAGCCCGCGGACACGACGGAGCGTGTCCCTCCGTTTTTCATCCCTCATCCTTCTCGCCTCGCCGAAGCCTACGGCGTAGCGCGGGCATCCCTCATCCTTTTCTTCTGGTGATCATCACCCGCACACCATTTCGTTTGTCCTTCTTCGGCGGGGGAACCGACTACCGTCCCTATTTTTCCGAGCACGGAGGGCTGGTCATCGGCACCACGTTTCAACGATATTGTTACATCTCGTGCCGGTCGTTGCCGCCATTTTTTGATTACAAGACGCGCATTGTCTACTCGAAGACGGAGCTCGTCCAATCCAACGATGACATTCAGCATCCGGCGATTCGCGGTGCACTTTCCTTTCTCAAGATTCGTGATGGCGTGGAGGTGCACCATGACGGAGACCTGCCCGCACGATCGGGTTTGGGATCGAGCTCGACATTCACCGTCGGGCTGCTGCTGGCCCTTCATGCGATGCGGCATGAGCTTCCAACGAAAATCAAGCTGGCCGATGAGGCGATCAAGGTGGAGCAGGATGTCATCCACGAAAATGTGGGCATTCAGGACCAGATCCTGGCTGCTCATGGAGGATTTCGCGTCATCCAGATTGAACGCAACGGGGATTACAATGCGGCCTCGTTTATTCTGCCTCCTGAATACATGCAGGCGCTGGAGGAACATGTGTTGCTTGGCTTTACGGGCGTCACGCGCAACGCCACCGACCTTGCGGGACAGCAGATGAAAACCATCGAGAGCGGAAAGTCCCGCATGAGCGAAATTCACGATATTGCAAAGGATGCCCTCACGCTGCTGAATCGAAGGGCGGATATTTTGGAGATCGGCTCGTTGCTCGACAAGAGCTGGAGGCTGAAGCGGACGCTCGCGCCAGGGGTGAGCAACGGGGAGATTGACGACCTTTACGAGACCGCGCGCAAGGCCGGCGCTTATGGTGGCAAATTGCTTGGGGCGGGAGGAGGGGGATTCGTCGCGTTCCTCGCCCCGCCGTATCAGCACCAGAAAATCATGGACGCACTGAAGCAGATTCGCGTCTGGGTTCCATTCAAGTTTGACAAGACCGGTGCCCAGGTGATCTTTCACACGGACACGTACTGAGCAAATGAAGTGGAGGCTCGCTGTTGGCAACGGCTCCTACAGCCGCTTGTGACGGGGCTTTGCGCGGCGCCAGGGCGGGTATTTCAGGGATGAGGCCAGAGTTTTGAAAGTGTAATGGAAAAGTCCCGGCACGCTTACCGAGGAACTCTCCTTCTCGTAGCGGACCGGGCATGGAACTTCAGCGATGCGATAGCCGCGCGCGACACAGCACATCATGATGTCGCTCGCAAACGAGTGTGTATCGCTGAATGTCTCGAGAGGCATGTCGGCAATCACTTCCCGAGAATAGGCGCGCATGCCGCTGTGCCATTCGCCGAAGACCGTGCCAAACCAAAGATTCTCCGCAAGGGTGAGCACACGATTGCCCAGGTAACGGTAGAGGGGCATTCCACCGGAGAGGGCATCCGATCGGGAACGGATGCGATTTCCCTGGATCACATCGTAATGGCCGCGCGTAATGTATTCCACCATGAGGTCGGCGAGGCTTGGCTCGTACTGGTAATCGGCATGAATTTCGACGGCAACATCACCGCCCTCCTCGAGAAATATTTTGTAGAGGCGTTTCAGGTTGCCGCCGTAATTGAGGTTGCGCTCGTGCCGCACCACCCGCATGCCGAGAGACCGTGCCACCTCGCTCGTCTTGTCGGAACTGCAATCATCGCCCACGATCACGTTGGGCTTCAACGAATCGGGCAACGCCGCGAACGTTTTCGCAATCGTGCGCTCGGCATTATGGGCGAGCATCAGGACAACGGCTTTCATGAACAGGCTGCTAGCTTCTGGCTTCTGGCTTCTGGTTGTTGATCAACAGCGTGAGGCTTATGGCTTGTAGCATGCAGCTCCTTTTAGGTTTAATTCCATCCATGATGGCACCGCTTTTACATCCGATTCAATCGCAAACAGCACATCCATTTCGGATTTCGGATTTTGGATTGCGAAATCTCCAACCCTCTTTCCTCCGTGTCCTCCGTGCCTCCGTGGTTTCTTCCGTATTCCGCAATTCGCAATCCGCAATCCGAAATGGAACAGGGCTATGAGCACGGTTCTTTCCGTCAGCATCATCATCCCCACCCGCAATTGCCGGGAAATTCTGTCCCGCCTGCTTGACTCCATGGATCGCCAAACCTTTCGCGATTTTGAAGTGATCGTGGTGGACAACTTCAGCACCGACGGCACATTTGAACTGGCGGTCAAAAGGGCGCGCGCGTTTCAGCATGGACCTGAGCGGCACGTCCAGCGCGCTTTTGGCGCATCCCACGCAACGGGCGAATACCTGATGTTTTTTGACGCGGACATGGAGCTGGACGCCGGCCTGGTTGCCGAATGCGTGGAACTCGGTCGCAGCGGCATGGATGCAGTGATCATTCCAGAGCGCGGAGGTGGAACCGGCTTTTGGGCCGAATGCCAGAAAGTGGAGAAGGAATGCTACTGGAACGATCCGTGGATGGAGGCGGCCAACCGTTTCATTCGTGCGAAGACGTATCATCAGGCGGGCGGCTATCGAACCGACCTGATTGCGGGCGAGGATTTTGAATTGCACGATCGTCTTGTAAAACATGGCTCGAAAATCGGTCGGTGCGGCTCGATGATTACACATTACGAGGACACGCGCTTCTGGCGGGTGGTGAAAAAGAAATTTTATTACGGCGGACACATGGGACAGATTTTTAAGGAAGCTCCCACTGCCAACACGCGACGATTCACCCTGATCAAGCCCGCCTACGTCCGCAACTGGCGTCTGCTCGCTTCTCATCCAGCACACGCGGCTGGAATGATTGTGATGAAAGGGACGCAATTCCTCGCGGGGGCGTTGGGCCTGTTGCTCGGCGTCTTGAGACTGAATGGCGGCAGGGTGAAAAAAACAGGTTCCTCATGACTTTGGTATTGATCCCGGTGTTTTTGGACGTCATCAAAGGCGCAGAATGAATCCTGTCACCATTGTTCGCAGATTTCTGCAAAGGAAACCCTTGAAGCAGATCTGGAGGATCGCCGATGGCGTTCTTGGAGGTTATGGATATGACGAGGAGCCGGAGATCAAGGTGGCGGCGTTGAAGGTCAGGAAAAACACCATGACCAGCTTTGAGCGTCTGGCAACGTTATGGCAGCAGGTCCGGTATCTGGACCGCTACAACATCGAGGGTTCCCTGATCGAGTGCGGAGTCTGGAAGGGGGGAAGCATCGGCATGATGGCCCAGGCCCATCTTCATTCCCATGCCAAACCCCTTCGGGAAATTCATCTGTTCGACAGTTTTGAGGGGGTGCCAGAACCGATTGCTGAAAAGGATGGCGAACAAACCGTGGAGTGGGCGGGCGGGCGGGACCAGGGAGCGCTGAAATCCATTGGTGTTTGTGTCGGAACACGGGAGGAATGCCGGGCGCTGGTGGAGGAACAACTGGGATATCCATCCCGACTCACGCATTATCACGAGGGATGGTTTCAGAACACGCTGCCGATTGAGGCATCCAAATTGGGGCCGATCGCGCTGTTGCGTCTGGACGGCGACCTGTACGAATCCACGGCGGTATGCCTGAAGCATCTCTATTCCAAGGTGGTCAAGGGCGGGGTGGTGGTCATTGATGATTACGGTCATTTTGAAGGTTGTCGCAAGGCGGTCAACGAACACATCGCCTCGCTTTCCGAGCGGATTCTCCTCTGTCATATTGACTACTCGGGACGGTATTGGGTCAGGACGTGACCGGTGTCTCGTCGTTGGGGACAAAAGTTCATGGTTGAGGGGCGGCGGCTTTGCGGGCCCGGAGAACGCAACTGGATCTTGGGTTGAATGGGCTTCCGCAAAATCGGGCGGAGCGGACGTCGGAAAATTCATGGCGCAGCAGCTTTTCAAAGTCTTCGGTGTAACGAATGTAATGTCCGCGGTCCGAAGTGATGATCCATCGTTCCAGCGCCGTTTGTTCTGGTGAAAAACATGATTCGATGGCGATGAACGAACCTTCACTCGTCATCAGCTGGTTTACCTCACGACAGAGGGTGTTCACCTGGGCATCGTCCAGATGGTGCAGGAGGGCGCTTGCCAGGACGAAGTCGAATGGTGGCAGGTTAAGATGGTGCAGTTCCCCGACGGCGGCATGGATGAAGCGGCCACGTCCGGCATATTTCGTTTGTGCATAGCGGACATAGCGTTCGCTGAGATCGCATCCGACATACTCCATGCCTTCGTGGATGTATTCGATGTTTGTTCCGGGTCCGCAACCCACTTCCAATACCCTGGCGCCCCGGATGGCTGGGATGTATTCCCGAATGATCCGTCCCCGCGCCGCGCTGGCACCCAGGAAAGCCTGGAAGCCGTTGTACACGACCGGGTTTTCGAGGATCGCTCGTAGATCCAGCCAGGAAGGCGTTTTCATGGTTTGTGAATGCGCTGCTTCATGGAAGGAGGAAAGAATAGCCATCGCAGTCAACAATTTCAAGAGGAGTGCGAAATGTTGTCTTTTTTGGATGTCGGGGATAGACTCCGTGGGTACGATGCCACCATGAGGGAGGACACCTATTTTTTCAGAAGCAGCTGCCCATTTTGCGGGGCCGATTCATTGTCCGCAAAGCCTTTCATGAGATCGCATCCAGCGGCCGAGGAGCTGGACTTTGGCGAGCACAAGATTTTTTATTCAGGATATGCAAGCCAGCGCGTATTTTTTACCTATTACCAGTGTCTTTCATGCAGCGGTTTGTTTTGCCGCACGTACTTTACCCAAGTTCAGCTTGGAGAGCTGTATGCCCACCAGGGCGAGAACAACGCATCGGTGCCTGTCGCGTGTCGGGAGAGAACCATGCAGGATTATTTCAGCCTCTTGCAGCGGCACTCCAGGCTGGATGGAAACTTTCTTGAGATCGGGCCCGACACGGGCCTTTTTACACGGTGTTGCCGTCGACAAGGACGTTTTGAACAATTCTGGCTTTATGAGCCCAATGTGGAAGTGCATGAAACGCTTCGAAACAACATGGAGGGCACTTCCTTCACGCTGCGCGAATCCCCGTATGTCCGATCCGACATTCCACCCGAGAACCTGTCCACGGCGGTGTTGATCCATGTGCTGGATCATCTTCTGGATGTAAAAGCCACGCTGGATGATGTGCGACATAACCTGATACGCGGTGGAATCTTGTTCGTGGTCACCCATGACGTGGCGTCGCTCCTGGCGCGCGTGATGGGACGGCGATGGCCTCCGTACACGCTGCAGCACCCACAACTTTATTCTCCGACATCGATGCGACGGTCTCTGGAAGGGCATGGTTTTGAGATTCTTGAGATCATGAAATGCACGAACTATTTTCCGATGGCCTACCTCTTCCGCAGTCTTTTGGCGGTGCTTGGGGTGAAAATTGGAAACATGACCTGCAGCGAGTCGTCCGGGATTGCCATCAAGCTCGGGAACATTGCGACTGTGGCCAGAAAATTATGAACGGAAAAATAATCATCATTGGCAGTCGCGGTTTCATTGGTTCGCACCTGATGTTTGAAATTCGGAAGAAATGGCCTGGGAGGGTGATTGGCCTCGATTCAGGAAGGCTGGACCTGTTAAAGCCTGCTTCAACAGGGATCCTCTCGCGATGCCTGGATAAGCGGACTACGTTGATCACGCTGGCCACCGCGAGGCGGGGGTTGGACGGCGATCGTTTGATCCGACACGAAATTCTCATGGCCGAACATCTTGCCGTGGCGCTGCGGAAAAAAAAGATCCGCAAATGGGTCCATTTCAGCACCACCTCGGTTTATGGGGATGCCGGCTCCAACCCATCGATCACTGAGGAAACACCGATCTTTCCAAACACGTCCTATGGAATTGGAAAGTTCGCCGGCGAGTGCCTGGTTCGTGCGGCGGTCGAGCAAAACGGAACGAAATGGCTCTGTGTGCGGCCCACGATGGTCTATGGGCCCGGCGACCATGGCGGTTCCTACGGGCCGGGCCGCCTCATCAACTCCACGCGCAATTCAGGGAGGGTGATTTTATTCGGGGACGGAACTGAACGGAGAGATTTTATTTATGTCGGTGACCTGGCGCGAATCGTGGTGGCGTTGCTCCTTCAGGATCGAAATGGAGTTTACAACGTCGGGAGCGGTCGGGGGCATTCGATGCGGGATGTGGTGAATTTACTGGCCGGCCTGACATGTTCCCGAATCAAGATCCAGTGCAAGGCCAGGCTGAGGCGCAAGGTGGATTTAAAATACAATATCGGAAAGCTCCAATCCGCGCTGCCTGGTTTTCGGTTCACGCCTTTGCGTGCTGGAATAGAACAATCCGTCCAACATTCATGTCCACTTTCTTGACCCTTGTTGCGATGTCCGCCCTGCCGGTTTTTTCCCTCTTGGGAATGGCGGGACTTTACAGGGCGGGCGTTTTTTTTGTCCGCGGGGTGATGGGAAAAAATCCCCTGCGTGCGCTCAGTGTGTTCATGGTGCTGCTCTTGTGTTGCGGCGGGGGAGTCGTGTGGTTGGGAATGAATGCCTGGGAGAAACGGACGGGAGATCCGCTTCTTCCCCTGTTTCGGATGGCAATAATGGGAGAGTACCTGGCAGGGGTGATTTGTTACATTGAGATGGTGTCGCTGCTCTCGCGGGGATACTCCCAGCGCATCCTGGTGGACGTGGTCAGTTGCGGTGGAACAGCCGGAATCAAGCATCTCAAGGCAAACTATAGCGATGGGATGGGAATCTCTGGAATTCTCACCAAGCGATTGAACAGTCTCAAGGAATTGCATTTTTTGTCATTCGACGGTGTGCGTGTCGGCCCGCTGACTCTGCTCGGAAAAGTGACCGGGATATGCGGCTCATGGGTGCGTGGCCTGTTGCGGCTGGAAAGGGTTGGGTGAGGCACATGATCCTTTCCTCGATCGCAAGCGTGGGGGTGGGAACAGCGGTGGCGCTCCTTCTGCAAATCGTGCTTTGGAGGAGGGCTCCCTCCAGTTCGCCTCGCATGGGGCTTCTCCTTCGTCTGAGCGTGGTGGGAGCCATGATCTCCATTGGAACTTGTTTCTACCTGGTTGGCCCCGAAGTCTTTGTCCTGGTTTCCACTTTGTACCTTTATGCGCTGGTCATGATTGGCTATTTCTTTGTCTATGCCGCCTTTTCGCGCTCCGTATCCATCACCCTCATGATCCAGCTTGCGGGCTTTCCGGATTCCACGCAGACCTTCGATTTTCTTCGCGAGCAATATGAGGTCTCTTCACGCTTTGAGTCGCGCATCGAATTGATGCGGGACGCGGGTTTTCTGCGGATGGACGGTGACTGTGTGGAGATCACCCGCAAGGGAAGGATCCTGGTAAGGGCCACAAAAGTGCTTGCCGCTTGCCTTGGAACAATTTTTGAAGGATAAGCTCCGACATGGACGAAAAGGCGCCGCTCATCACATTTTTCATCCCTTGTCTCAATGAGGAGGGAAATGTGGGACGGACGATGGACATGGTGGTGAATGTGATGAAGGAGCGGGCGGAGTCGTACGAGATTGTGGTGATTGACGACGCGTCGGTGGATGGTTCGGTGGAAGAGGTCCGTCGTCACGAGGCGAAGCATCCCGGATTGCAGATCCAGCTTGTGGTTAACCGGTTTACGCGCGGGCTTGGAAGAAATTACTTCATCGCTGCGCAGCGCGCCCGCGGCGAATACTACATGATTGTCAATGGCGACGCTTCCGAAACGGAGGAATTGATGGGGGCCATTCTTTCACAACGGGGGAAGGCGGATGCGATCATTCCCTATTTCGGAGCCAAGGAAATGAGAACTTTCGGGCGGCGCGTCATCAGCCGGAGTTTTGTGTTTTGCGTGAGCCTGTTGAGCGGTCATCGGCTGAAGTATTACAACGGCCCAGTCCTGCATAAGACAGACAATGTGAGATCTTGGTTTAGTGAAACCGCCGGCTTTGGATATCAGGCGGAACTCCTGTGCCGGCTTCTTGACGAGGGCATCACTTACATCGAGGTGGAAGTTACCAACAGCGATCGCACGTTCGGTGTCACGAAGGCCTTCAAGTTGAACAACATCCTGGCGGTGATCAACAGCCTGGGTCATATTTTTCTGCGGCGGATTCAGCAGGGGATGATCCGTCGGAATGCGGAGAGGACATCCGAGTTGTATCGTCAGAAAAAAGGGGGGGAATGAAGGGAGGGAGTCATTCAAAGAAGATGTATCCCCAATCGCCTTGATAGCCGCACTGTTTAAACCACCACTCCCATCCCTCGGTGCTGTAAAAGGATTCGCAGGTCAGTTGCCAGTAGAGCAGGTTGGTTTTCTCCTCCTCGTTGCGCCACGACTCCACCACGATGTAGCGGTTCGCACGGCCCACGCGCTGGATTTCTTTCAATGCCCGATCCAGGTCAAAACAGGGAAGGTTGTGCAGCGTGTTGATGGAAATGATGAGATCAAAGCTCGCGTTGTCGTAAGGCAGTTCCCGCGCGTGTCCAACCCGCAGGAAGGGGCGGACTTCCTCTTTTGCATGTTCGACGGCGTAACTTGAAATATCCAGGCCGGCGACCTCGACTCCTGGAACCACCTGCGTGAATTCGTAGAGGAGAAAGCCCTTCCCGCAACCCACGTCGAGAATCCGCTGACCAGCCTTTAATCCGTAATGCTTCGCCATCGCCTCCGCCACCACGCGCCACCGTCCGTCGTATTTCATCCCGCCGTAGCCAAACTTGCGATCCCCATCCCAGTACTCCCGGTCAAAACGTTTTGCCACTTTCGCCGCCTCCGCCTTGGAAAATTCGTTCACCCTCGCAAGGTAGTCGCGCCGCGTCTGGCGATGGAGCGGGGTGATGAAATCAATCCGGGGCATGATGGGTTGTAGTGTTACGGTTTTTTTGGATGGCTCAAGAAGTTTTGCGCCCGCACCAGTTGCGCCCGCCTGCGGGATTCCGGGATGGGACCGCTTCCCGCGAATTGACGGCGCACGCGGGACACCGTCACAAACTCGTTGAGCATGATGCAGCACCACTTGATACGGTACGCGGGAAGGAGCAGGCAGGCCCGCTTTTTCAGGAAGGGATCGCCTCGCGCCAGAACATCCAGAAACACTTTCCAGAAACGGAATGGGACGGGGACCGCGCGCTGGCAGAAAAAATCACACACCGTCTTCGCAGGGTCATCCCATCCCGCGTATTCGAAATCAAAAAATCGAAGCCTTCCATCGCGCGCAACGATCGCGTTGTGAAATCCAAAATCAGAGGGTGAGATTCGGCGCGCGTTGGCTGGCAGAAGCGCATCGTGTTTGCAGTCCATCGCCCGCTCCCCGCCCCAGATCGTGTCGCATATCCTTTCCCATGACGGCTTTAACTGGCGTGCCACGAAGCGCGCAACATCGCCCTCCATTTTCGAGGAGGGATGAATCTGTTCCAACCGTCGGACCCGGACCTCGATACAATCGAGATGTTTGGCGATGCTGAAACACGCCTCGGAGGCGGAAGCGAGTGAGCGGCCCGAAGACGCTTCCTTGTGGTGGTTCAAGAGACGATAAAACTCCAGTGCCTCATCCACTCGTTTCCGGTTGATCCCGCCCGGCAATAATTTTCGTCCCTCGATGTATTCAAACAGGGCAAGCCGGTTTGCGGCGTCCCATGCGATTGGAGTCGGAACGCGGTCAATGCCCTGTGCCTGGAGAAATTTGTAGAATGACCGCTCCGCTCCAAACCGGTCACGCGGGTCGCCGGGATGATGAAAGTATTGCTTGAGCAACAGAGACCCCTCCTTGCGTTTCAATTTCCAGACGCGGTTGTTGCCACCGCCCTTGACGGGCGAGAGTGTGAACGCGGTGGAAAGTCCCGCGCGCTCGAGGAGTGCCGTGACGTGTTTCATAAAAAGAGCTTATTGTGAATTGCCGCCCAGGATTCCATGCGTGGAAAGCGAATCTCCGCGCCATGGAGCATGCACGGGTCGAACAGCAAGCGCTGGACTGATGCCGGAAAATCCACCGCCGATAAAAACTCGGGAAGGTCATCCACAAAGTGCGTGCACCCTGTCGTCATGATCCGTCCGAGCTTTGCTTCGCGCGTCAGCTCGAGAAATACGGCGCCACGGGAAACCCATTCACCAAAGCCCCCTTGTTTGAGCCAGCGCAACGCGGCGTCATGCAGGTCACATGGTGGACCGAGGAAGGGCTGGCGGGTTCGGTGGCTGATGATGTGCACCCGGGTTTTTCGACGGATGCATTCCGAGAAAAAATCCGTGACGCCCGGAAAAAACTCCGCCTCATTCATGCGCGTTCCGTAAGCAAGACCCTGAAGCCCGGTCCAGGCATTCTCTTTTCCGACGCGTCGCAGGTGGTCGCGGATTTCAGTCTTGGATGCAGGAAATGACGACGGGATCAATCCCTGTTCGAGAGCGAGGCGGTGAAAGAGGGAATCGTACGAGACGATGGTGTTGTCCAGATCCACGCCAACAACCATCTCGGGGCAATTCATGGGACGGATGCCAGCGCTGACTTGACGCGCGCTGCGATGGCTGGAGCGGTCAGGCCGAAGTGTTCGCGCGCGTGTTCCTGCTCGCCGGTTTCGTGCCAGAAGTCCCCGCTGGTGCCGAAGCGCAAAAGCGCGGCATTGGGAAATGGATGGTCGGCCAGCCATTCTGCAACGCTCCCGCCCAATCCGCCGGCAATTCCGTGCTCCTCCACGGTCGCCACGATGCGGTGGCGGGGAAACAGGTCGTGAAGCGTTGTTTCATCCAGAGGTTTCACGGTGTGAAAGCTGTGGATTTCCGGCGAGAGCCCTTCCTTCACCAGCAGATCGGCGGCAGCGATGACCACCGGCAACATCGCCCCATTGCTGAGAAAACAAACATCCCTTCCCCCGCGCACACGGATGGCCTTGCCGATGGCAAACGGGGGTTCGCTTGCGTGGACGACAGGCTCATCTTTTTTTCCGATTCGAATGTAAACAGGATCCGCATGTCCCACGGCGGCCCTGGTTGCGGCCGTCACCTCAAAACTGTCTCCGGGCGCAACCACGGCCAGATGCGGCAGCAGGCGAAGCATTCCCATTTCCTCGCAAGAATGATGTGTGGCGCCAAGCGAGGCGTACGCAAGACCCGATCCCGTGCCCACCAGCACCACGGGGACATGGTGATAACAGACATCCACGCGAATTTGTTCGAGACAGCGGTAGGTGATGAAAGGCGCGATCGTGTAACACACCGGGCGCAGCCCGCTCAGCGCCATGCCCGCGGCCATGCCGATCATGTTTGCCTCCGCCACGCCGCAGTTGAAAAATCGGCCGGGGCACTTGAGCTTGAAGTCGTCAAATAATTTATTGCCGATGTCGGCTGCAAGCAGGACGATCCGTTCATCCCCTTTTGCAAGACGGGTGATCTCCCTGGCAAAGGCGTTTCTCATTTTAATCCCAGCTCCTTTTCCGCTGCACTGACTTCCTCCGCGTTTGGAACACGGTAGTGCCAGTTGTTGTCGTCCTGCATGAAAGAGATACCCCGCCCCTTGATGGTGTTGGCGATGATGGCCTTTGGGCGTCCGTCGTCAGACAGGCTTTCCATGGCGCGGGTCAGCGCGGCGACATCATGGCCGTCCACCTCGCAGGCGTTCCATCCGAAGGCCTCCCATTTTTTTGGCAGAGAGGGAAGAGCCATCACCTCATCGCTCCTCCCCGTGGCCTGCCATTTGTTGTAATCCACGATCACTGTAAGCCGTTCCGTCTGGCGATTTGGTGCAAAGAGGGCTGCTTCCCAAACCGTGCCCTCGTTGCATTCACCGTCGCTCATGAGGACAAAGACGCGGTGCTTTCGTTTTTGGATGAGCGCGGCAAGAGCCATTCCAAGTCCGACCGGCAGCCCGTGTCCCAGAGAGCCCGTCGCCAGCTCGACCCCGGGTGCGCAACCCGGAGCGGGTTGTTCCGCAAGGCGGCTGCCGTGCCGTGCGAATGTGTCCAGCCACGTTTCGGGAAAAAAGCCCCGCGCAGCCAGCGTGGCGTAGAGGGCGGTTGCGGCATGGCCTTTGCTCAGGATAAAGCGGTCGCGGTCCGGATCATCCGGCTTGGACGGATCCAGGCGCAGCACATTCCAGTAGGCCGCGACAAGAATGTCCACGCAGGACAACGCTGAGGCGAGGTGAGGGGTGCCGGCGGCATGGGACATCCGAACCAGGCGGAAACGGATTTCGCGGGCAATCCGTTCCAGGTCCGCGGTGGGGGACGCTCCGCTCACGGTTCAAAGTGGATCATGGCGTGAATGACCTCGCCATCGCGCATCCGGGCGATGGCATCATTGATCTCGTCGAGTTTGAAGCGATGCGACACAAACCCCCTCGCATCGAACTTTCCATCGCGCATCATGGCCAGGTAGCGCGGGATGTCCTCGGCGGGTTTGCTGTCACCGCCGTGGGAACCCTTGAGAATTTTTCCAAAATGCAAAGGAAGTGTGTTGATATGCATCCTGTGGTCGTGTGGCATGACGCCAAATCCGATGCAGCGTCCGTGTTTCTCCGCTGCGAGGGCGAAGGCTTGTTCCAGCACATGGATGTTGCCCGTGCCATCAATCACGACGTCGGGTTGCCTGTTCCCAAGAAGCCGGAGCACCTCTTGTTGAAAATCTGTTTTCCCGGAATGAACGCAGTGGGTCGCGCCATGTTCGGCGGCTTTCTTCAACTTGTGCGGATGCATGTCCACGGCAATGATCGGGTGGGCACCGGCCAATTTTGCGCCCAGCACCACGCCGAGGCCGATTCCGCCGCAGCCGATCACCACGACCGATTCGCCAATCCGGACCTTCGCGTCGTTGGAAATCACTCCGAAGCCGGTGATCAACGTGTCGGCAAGAAGCGCGCAGACTTCGAAGTCGGTGTCGTCGGGAACCACCGTGAGACGGTTTTCAGAGACCACTGCGTGACGGTTGAACGTGGTGACAAGGCCCGCGTTGAGAGTCTTTCCATTCCAGTGACAGGACGGGGGGCGGGATTCAATTCCGCGACCCGGACGCCAATGGAGAACCACGCGATCACCGCGTTTGACATGACGAACCTCGGGTCCTGTTTCGAGGACGATACCTCCGCCCTCGTGTCCAAGCAGGTGGGGCAGATAAGGATCGGCACCCTTTACGCCGTCAATCTCACCGAGTTGCGAGCCGCAGATGCGGCTGACCTTGACTTCAACGAGCGCCTGGCCGAATCCGGGTGATGGAATCTCCACCTCGCCGATCACGAGCGGCTGGTGTTGCGCGACCAGGATCGCGGCGGTTGTTTTCATGGTTTTAAAACATTTCTCAACGGTTGATTCGAACGACTTATAAATTTAGCAGGGACATGCCACCCTTTAAAAGCTTATCCTTGGAGATCGGTCTGGAGTTTCCGACGATTTTCACGGCCTGTGCGCCCGCGAGTTGCCCGAGGAATGTGGCGAGAGAGATCGGAAGCTTCTGCTTTGCGGCGAGCGAAGCGATGGAAAAAAACGCGTCACCCGCGCCCACGGTGTCGGTGACCTCATTTTCGAATGGGGGACAAAGGCAGCTTGCGCCGCCGGCCTGCAGGCCGATGGTCTCCACCGCCCCGCGTGTAAGCCACGCGTAACTGGACTTCAACTTCCGGCGAAGGGATGAGAGTTCCCCGGCAAAATGGATGTGACGGCGTCCACAAGAAAGCAGCAGCTCCTGGGCATCGAGCGAAAATGCATCCACGCGCTGGTATTGGCGTGAAATGATGTTGAACCCGTGGTTGGCGCTGTTGGTCTGGCAGTTAAGCGCCAGGAACGGGGATTTCTCCTGGACCAATTTACGGACTTGATCCTGAAGCAGCCCGTGGCCGAAATCCGCCACCATGACCAGGTCGAAACGGCGGATCTCTCGTTCGATGCGATGGAGGATGGCACGATGGAGAGCCGGGCGTGGCTGTTCGGCGGCGAGAAAATTGACGGCAAACAGTTTGCTCAATTCTTTTCCCTCGCTGAGCGGCTCAACGAAACGCTGCTTGACGACCGTGGTGAATGCGGCATCGCGGAACAGCCAGTCATCCCGGATGTCCAGAAATCGGCGCAGATCGCGTCGCAGCCAGGGTTCCGTGCCAACGAGACCGACGAGTTTGACGTTGCGCGTGAATTGCTTCACGTGGCGGTACACGGCCAGCGCGCCGCCCGCCTGCGTCTCCTCGCGCAGGTAACGGCCGGAAATGATGCGATTTTTTGAAGTGAGCCCCTGCACCGTGAGATAGGAGTAGCGGTCCATGATGATATCCCCGATGATGAGGACACGAAGTTTTGAGAAACCCTCCACGGCTTCGCGGACATCCGCCGGCGAGAAGCGATCAGCCAGCTTGGAGCAAAACTCTCGTACGGGTTTCGGGAGCGGCTGGAGATGCTGGTTGATCAGTCTTGTGGAGCTGAATACCACGTCTCCGACGTAGCTCATCCGCCCGCCGCAACGCTTCACGGCGGCGACATCCTCATGGATCCTGCCGGTGACATCGTGCGCGGGATCCTCGTACTCCCTGCCTTTGCAATAGATGTCGGGCCGTACGCACTCGATGGCCTCTACGGCGCCGGTGAACGGGATCATCACCACGTAATCCACGCACTCCAGGGCGGAAAGAGTTCGCGCGCGCAGTTCGTCATTAAAGTAGGGGCGGCCGGGCCCCTTGTTGACATGGTTTTCGTCGGTGGCGGTGGCGACGAGAATATCCCCGAGGGATTTTGCTTCCTCGAGGTGATGGATGTGGCCGGGGTGGATGAGATCGAATGTGCCGTGGCACTGGACAATCTTCCGTCCACGCTTCTTCAAACGTTGGAACAGCAACGGAGCCTTCTCGAATGGAATGATTTTGTGGAAAAACATGGGGATATTGGATCCAGCGCGTCTTATCTGGAAAGATGCTCGTAACATCGGGCGAGGCGGGCCAGCTTCATGGATTTCATATTGTAATGCGCCGCCGAGTCAATGTCCGGAAAACTCCCCGAATCAAGGGCCCGTCGAAGCCCCGCCACTTCCTGCCGGATGGAACTTCGCGGCTGCCAGCCAAGCGCCTGGATGATTTTGCCCGAACCGATGTGATAGTCGCGGTGATCCTTCGTATCCGTGACCTCGATCTTCACCGATAAATCCTGAAGCTCTGACTGGATGATTTTGGCGATTTCAATCACCTTGTGGTTCTCGAATCCAAAGTTGAACGTCCGCCCGTTGATCAGCGAGGATTCCATCTGTGTCAGCGCAGCGTAGAGATGGATCACATCGCTCATCCCGACATTCGGGCGTCGTTGCTCGCCGCCATGAACGGTGATCACGCGCTTGCGCACGGCATCGGCTGTCAGCTTGTTCACCGTAAGGTCGAAGCGCTGGCGCGGGGAAAAACCGCAGATGGTCGCGGGACGGATGTTCACCGCGCAAAAGTCGGGTGATGCCGCGGCCACCACCAGCCATTCGGAAAACATCTTGTATCTCGAGTAATAGGTCAAGGGTTCGGGTTCGATGGTTTCGGTCACATCCTTCTCCTGCTTGATGCCAAACACGCTGCTGGAGGAGGCGTTGATGAAACGCCGCACCCCGGCCGCACGCGCCAGCGAGATCAGCATGCCGATCGCGTCGAAGTTCACCTGCCGCGTCAATACTTCATCCAGCTCCCCGGTCGGATCATTGGAAATCGCCGCCAGGTGAATCACCGTATTCACACCCCGCACAGCCTCGGAAACCTTGGAGGGATCGCGGATGTCTCCCACAACCAGCTCAAAGCGTTCCTTCCATTGGGAAAAGGACGGATCCGCTCGAAGGGCCTCAACACCCGCGTCCGTGTAGAGGAGAAGGTCAAGCACGCGAACGCGATGCCCCTGCGCAAGCAGGAGGGGCGTCAAACGGCTGCCCACATAGCCGAAGCCGCCGCTCACAAGGATGTTCTGGGGAGTCATGGCTTGTGAATGTACTGCATTGGCTGGGTCTTCAAAACATCAATGTGATTGTCCACCCAGCGGATCGTCTCCTCGACGCCTTGCTCCAGGGACATGGTGTCACTCCAACCAAGTGCCACACGCGCCTTGCCGCTATCCAGCAGATACGCAGCATCTTTGCCCGGGCGGTCATCCGACATCTCAACCACGTCGCGAAATTTCGCGCCCATTTTACTGCAGATCATTTCCACGAGTTCGCGGATGGAGACACGGATGTTCGTGGAGAGGTGAAAGACTTCGCCGGGTTGCGCCTCTCGCGCGATCCGCAGGGTGGCATCTGCCACATCGCGGATATGGATGAAGGATCGGACCGAGCGCCCCCCTCCTTGCAACTGGAGTTTGCGGCCAAGCCGGATGAAGAGAATGGTCCGGGGGATGATCCGGTACAACGACTGTCCGGGCCCGTACACGTTGGCCGCGCGCGTGAAGACCACGGGGAAACGGTGATTGCGGAAGAACGTCATCAGGTGCATGTCGCAGGCCGCGCGCGAGGCGGCGTACGGCGTGCTTGGGTTGAATGGAAACTCTTCCGTCACGTTTCCCATGCAGCTGCCATAAACCTCGGGGGTGGAAATGTGAACGTACTTGCGGATGAAATCCAGGTGACGCAGACGGTCGTGCAGCCGCACGTTGGCGACCACGTTGGTCTGGTACCAGTGTTCGGGGTGTTCCCAGCTTTCAGCCACCATGCTCTGGGCGGCAAAGTTTATGACGAAATCCGGACGGAATTCCGCGATGCGCTCCATGATCCGGTCGAGATCATGATTTAAATCAAGACGATCAAATTGGAACCGTTTGTGAGGCTGCCACTTGTAGGGAAGAAACACATCCGCGGGTTCGGGTGAACGGCTGACCCCGAAAACAGCCAGCCCTTGCGTCAGCGCGTGCGAGGCGAAGCTGGCTCCCGAGAACGAATTGCTTCCCAATATGAAACATTTTTCCATCATGCGCTCCGGCTTGCGGACGCGGCAGAAAATGCCGATTTTCAACCGTCTTTGCAACCCGATTCCCGCCCGCTCAACGTATTTTCCTTGTGCCGGGGGTGCACCTGTCTATCCTGAGCCGCGTCGCACCCTGCATGATTACCTGAACGTCGAGCTCCCCCATGGAACCGTGGATCACCCGCTGGAACGAAAAACTTCGGAATCCGAGGCTGCTTTGCATCCTCATTTTCGTCACCGCCCTTGCGTTTCGCGTCGTGGACTTCAATTCGATCTCGATCACTTATGACGAGCTTGCCGCCAAAGACTCGGGGCCTTGGTGGCAGTTGGTCAAGTCGGGGAACTTCACCTCGGAGGGATGGGGTTATCATAAGCCCACCGTGGCCATCATCCGCTGGCTGTACGGCGTCATCCCGCAAGCGCTCTTTGGCGATGATCCGGGCAGCGCCCACGACCTTGCCGGGGCGCGATTCAATGCCGCGGTCCTCGGGTCCCTTCAGGTCATGGTGGTGTTCCTCATCGGACGCCAGCTGGGCGGCTCGGGCGTCGGGGTGATGGCGTCATTCTTTCTCTCGCTCTTCCCGGGCGTGCTGGGGCACGACCGTTTTGCGTCGCACGATCTGCCGGCGCGGCTGGCTTCCACCGTTGCCCTATGGATGATGACCCGTTATTTTCAGACGGGCAGGCGACGGGACTGGTTCTTTGCCATCCTTTGGGCGGGAATCAGTTTTGCCGCGTACATGCGGGTGGGCATGCAGACCATCCTGATCCTGCAAGCTGCCCTCGTCGTGCATTGGTTTGTGAGGAGACGGGAAGCGCCGCCGGAAATGATTCCCCGCTTGATCAGCTTCGGATTGCTTTCGGGAATAGTCGGTCTCGTCATCTTTACGATCACCTGGCCCTATCTTTGGTCTCATCCGATCCAGGGTTTATTGGAAGTGTTTGGCCAGCAGGGGAGCGTCGCCAAGGCAGGGGGAAGCATGGAATGGTTTTTCGGAACCATTCGCACGGTGCCGATTTACTATTACGTTGTGATTTTTGTGGCGACAATGCCGCTGGCGGTATTTCTGGCGTTCATGGCGGGTTTGTATCGCACGGCAAAGGGGGCCATCGGCGGAAATGAGTCGCTACTGCTCTGGCTCTTCGCTTTTGCGCCGCTCATCGCGGGGGCGATTTCTTTTCGTTCGGCTTTGAACCATTACATCCTCATCTGTTATCCATCCACGTGCGTGCTGGCCGCGCTGGGGATTGTCTCGCTGTCGGAGAAACTGGCGCGCTGGAAAATGTCCGCGGCCCGGTGGCGTTGCGCCATCGGCGGCTTCGTGGTCGCGAGTGAGCTGCTGACCGTCGTGCGCATTCATCCTTATTACATTGATTTTTTCAGCGCGATTGTGGGGGGAACACGATCCGTGGTGAAAAATCACACATTCAACGTGGGCTGGTACGGTGAAGGCATTCAGCCGCTCTTTGATTACGTCAACCGGAATGCGCCGCCCGGATCAACCGTGACCTGCCGGCTGGCCGCGTGGCCAGGACTCGCCGACCTTCCGGCCTACCTGAGGAACGATCTTAGAATTCAAGGCCACACCGCAATCCACCCGCTCGGCGCGGACTATGTGTTGCGCGTTGGCCTTGAAACGGGCAGCGAGTTTTACCGCCATTGCCCCGATCCCGGGCTCTATGAAAAAGTCATGGATGTGAATGCGATGGGGGGCAGCATTGGCGATGTCTGGCAGCGCCGGGCGGACGCGGCGGCAGGGGGCCTTCTGTATTCGGACGACTTTTCATCCCCACAATCCATGGGCTTTCTCAAAGGCGGACAGAACGCCAACTTGAACCCGTTCTCCAACGGCAAACTCTATTCAATCCAGCCGGGACAGCCGTCGGTCATCCTGCTCCAGCTTCCCGCCGCGTTGTTCCAAAAATGGAAAACGCTTTCGATTGATGCCGATGTTCAGATGCGTGAAGCCCAGTTTCGCATTCGGGGCGGAAACGATCCTAAAAAATTAAGGGAGCTCGCCAGCGTCGCTAAAATGCAGGGGCTCGTTCATGGCACGGAACTCGAAATCACTCCCGGCAAGGATGTGTATATCTCGTTGGAATGGATGACGGCCCATCGCTGGGATGGAAGTCCCAGAAGTTTTTGGGAGGCGGATTGGGTGGATTCCCTGCAAATTTCTGGCAAAACGAAGTAAGCCATGGATATCCATTGGGTTGCCAACTGTGTCGTGCCGCCGCCCAGTTCATTGAGCGGCGGAGATCGCATCATGGTGGAATGCATCCGCCGCTGGACCGGGCGGCATCCTGTCACGCTCTACGGATGGGAGGGGACGCGCCAGCTGTGCGAACATCAAAAGTTGGAGGGAATCCACCACGTCAACTGGTCCGCCGCGCGCTGGCAGTTTCTGGGAAAGGGCGGTCTGTTTGCGGCGCAGACATGGATCGGATGCCGTGAGGCGAGGCGGGTGAATTTTTCAAAGGACCGTTCCCCGCTCATTGTGTCGAGCTCCGACTTTTTGCCGGACAGTTTGCCGGCGCTGGAGTGGAAGCGGAGGCGCCCGGACATTCCCTGGGTGGCTGCATTTTATTTGTTTGCGCCGCCGCTTGCGGATTTTATGTCGGGAAAGCCGGGGCCAGGCGGGCTCTTCACGATGTATCGTCCCGTGCAACAATGGTACCTGCGGCGCATGTTGAAGCATGCGGACATGATTCTCGTGACGGGGGAGGAGGATCGCGAGCGCATGATGGCGCTCGGGAGGTCCCCCGATTCGGTTTTCGCGGTGCGAGGTGGTGTGGATTTAACCATTCCGCGGTCGGTGCCGGAGCCTTCTGAAAAAAGATACGACGCGGTGTTCATCGGGCGGTTTCATCCCCAGAAAGGGGTTCGTGAATTACTGGAAATCTGGAAGCGGGTGGTGGCGGAGAAACCCGATGCACGGCTGGCCATGATCGGCCTGGGTGTGCTCGAGGGGGAACTCAGGGAGATGCGGAAACAGATGAGGCTGGAGGATCGGGTGGATTTTCCGGGTTTCCTGGATGGCGTGGAAAAATACCGGGTCATCAAGGCGTCCCGCGTGGTGGTTCACCCCGCGATTTATGACAGCGGGGGGATGGCCGCTGCGGAGGCGCTGGTGTGCGGCCTACCGGGCGTGGCCTTCGACCTGCTTTCGTTGAAGACTTATTATCCCAAGGGTTTTCTCAAGGCGCGGGAGGGCGACCTGGGGGAATTTGCCGGAAATATTCTTCGTCTGTTGAACGACGCGGACCGGTACGCGAGCCTGAGCGCCGAG
The DNA here is from genome assembly GCA_023269615.1 of Verrucomicrobiota bacterium. Lineage (GTDB taxonomy): Bacteria > Verrucomicrobiota > Verrucomicrobiia > JABWAM01 > JABWAM01 > JAHFSY01. The sequence goes on along the minus strand of JAHFSY010000005.1, from coordinate 33,132 downwards.
GCAAGGGCGGCCGGCGCCGAATGGGATTGGGATGTGCGTGCGCAACAGATTCTCGACGCCATCAGCCAGCGGCTGCGGGGACTGGGCATGACATGGAGCCAGGGGGGAGCATCATGAATCTGGAAACCGTTCCCTGCGGATTGTGTGGAGGCACAAATGCCGAGCCGCTGTTTGAGGCGGAGAATTCACGACTGAGGGTGACCGGTCAGAAATTCTGGTTGCAGCGCTGCAGATCATGCGGCCTCGTTTACACATCCCCGCGCCCGTCTCTTGAGGAGATGGGGCCGTTTTATTGCGGGGAATATTACACGCCTGAAAGCAGCGCGCTGGTCAAATGGTTGGGTGATTATTTTGATCGCGAGCGCGTTTGTTACGCGAGGCAGTCCAAATCGGGCGGCAAGGTTCTGGACGTCGGTTGCGGTGGCGGGGTTTTTCTCGATCTCATGGCCTCGGCCGGATTCGATGTTCATGGGCTGGAACCTTCCGAAAGCGCACGGGATCATTTGCCGCCGGCGATCCGGGACCGCGTGCAATTCGGCCCGTTCGAGAATGCGAAATTTCAAGAAAACTCCTTCGACCTGGTCACGCTCTGGCATGTTCTGGAACATGTGCCAGCGCCGCTGGACACTTTGATCAAGGCGCGTGAGTTACTTGGGCCGGGTGGAGAGCTTGTGGTGGAGGTTCCAAATTACGGAAGCATCGAGGCACGCTGGCTTGGGCCGTTCTGGTTTGCCTTGGATGTGCCGCGTCACTTCTGGCATTTCACGCCCGCCACCCTTCGCTCCATGGCAGAAAAGGCGGGTTTCAGGCAGATATCCATCGAGGCATCCTCGTGGAAACATCCGTTGTATGTCGGATCGTATCTCCTCTCCCTGCGGCCAGGCATTGAATGCTGGGAAAAAGTCCACCTGAGTGCGTTCGCGCGCTGGAAGCCGGCACGCCTGGTGCTGAATGTTCTTGGGTTGCTTGCGTGTTTGTTGGGCCGCCTTGGGCCGGGATCGCTCCCCATCATCCGCCTTCGGGCCGGGAAATAAATCGCCCAGAGGGACCACTGGATCTCTTGGCCGCTTGACAAACGCAAGTCGCCTGACGAAGATGGCCGAAAATTCATCCGATGCGTCTTGGAATCACTGGTGCCGGCGGCTTTATCGGTTCTTACCTGCTTAAACGTCTTCTAAAGTCGGGTAAACATACGATTCGCGCTCTATCGCGCTCAATGATTCCGGAAGATTCCCGCTCAGATCCCTTGATTAAGTGGCGGAAAATGGACCTGATTTCGGCCAGAGATTGTGCTGAATTTGTGACGGGATTGGATGTCATCATCCATCTGGCCCATACTTATACGCCTTTCACATCCAACGACAATCCTCTGGCCGATGCGATGGCTAATTTGCTGCCCACACTGACCCTGCTCGAGGCAATTCGATTGAATGCGTCAAAGCCCCATTTCATTTATGCCAGTAGCAGCAATGTTTATGGAATTTCAAATCAACGCAGGCCATTTGATGAGACGGATCCATGTATCCCTGTTTCCTCCTATGCCATTCAAAAGCTCGCAGTTGAGCAGTATTTGAGGATGTGGAGCAATAAATCACATCTTCAGGCTACGGTCTTGCGAATCGGAAATCCGTACGGCACCTTGCTTCCTGCCGAGCGACGCCAGGGATTAATTGGGACGGTGATCGACGAAATTCGGCGGGGCCAGCCCACCATCGTGTATGGCGACTCTGGAAACGTCCGCGATTACATTCATTTGGAAGATGTATGTGAAATCGTCGAGCACTGCCTCATGGCGCCCGGTTCATTTTCCATCTTCAACGTGGGCACCGGGATTGGATGCTCCGTTCGTGAAATATTGTCGATCATCGAGAAGTATTCCGGAAAGCGGATCATTGTTCAGCCTGAACCGCTCCCTGATTCAACGAGCCTTCCTCCATGGGTTGTGCTGAACCACGCGAAGGCCGCCACTGAGTTGGGGTGGAAGCCGAAGATTGCAATTCATGATGGAATCAAGCGGATGTGTGCTGACTTTCTCTGAGACCATGGTGAGAGACGGCACGGCAAATGTATAAATGAAAAATGAGTTTGATGCGTACCAGCACACCTACTCGTGTGCTGTTAACAAGGCCCTCGGTGGCCTTGCGCCGGGTCTTCATGACAAGTTCACCGAGTACAAGGCCAGGCTCATTTTTCAGTACTTGCAGCGAACCATGTCAGATCCGAAACATGCTGCGGTGTTGGACGTCGGTTGCGGTATTGGGTCAACCGACACGTGCCTGCTTCGGGACATCGAACAGGTCCATGGAGTGGATGTATCTGAAGCGCTGTTAACAGTGGCCAGAAACGCCAATGCGAGAGGAAACTACAAATCCTATGACGGCTTGCGCCTGCCATATGAAGACGGTCATTTTGACATGACGTTTGCAATTTGCGTTCTTCATCATGTGCCCCAGGCTGGACGAAATCATTTTATAAAAGAAATGGCAAGGGTGACTAAGGTTGGTGGAAGCGTTCTCGTGTTTGAGCATAATCCCATCAATCCGTTTACTCGATGCGTGGTGAGTCGCTGCGAATTTGATGTTGGAGTCAAGCTTGTCTGGCCAGCAACGCTGCGGCGGATGATAAAAAGCACCAGACTGGATATTGTCCAACGTCAGTTCATCATCTTTTCTCCATTTTTTGACGGAACATGCCGCTGTCTTGAAAAATGGCTTGCCGGCGTTCCAATCGGGGCCCAATACTATCTTGCCATGCAGAAAACTTTATGAGTTCAAAGACCGCGGATGGTTTGCACAGTATTGTTGTGCCAGTTTATAACTCCGGCATGGGCTTGGATATTCTTGTCAGAGAGATTGACCAACTCATGAAGGCATCAGCAATCCGATACGAGTTGGTGATGGTGGATGATGGCAGCCGTGACGACTCCTACGAGAAAATAAAAGGCCTGGCTCAGAAAGGTTTTCCCATTCGTGGCTTTCGCCTGTCCCGCAATTTCGGTCATCAAGCAGCTCTTGCCGTGGGCCTTCGTCAGAGCCGCGGCGAATTTGTGGCGATCATTGATGATGATATGCAGGATCCGCCATCGCTCTTGCCGGGATTTTTCAAGAGACTGTACGACGGTTACGACGTTGTCTATGGAATCCGACGCGAGCGCAAGGAGGGGCTCTTGAAACGGATGGCCTATGCGCTTTATTATCGCATTTTCAACCAGATGGCCGAGTCGCTGATTCCCATGGACGCCGGGGATTTTTGTTGCATGCGGCGGCGCGTGGTCGATGCGATGCTCCAGCTATGTGAGGCGCGCCCATTCTGGCGCGGAATACGCGCCTGGGTGGGTTTTCGCCAGACAGGTATCGAGTATACCCGTGCAGCGCGCGCCTATGGGAGCCCGGGGTACAATATTTTCAAATATATCCGAATTGCCATGACAGGAATTTTAGGATTTTCATATGTTCCACTCAGGCTGGCAACATTTCTTGGACTGACGGTGGGGATCATATCTTTCATCTACGCCGTGGTCATTGTTTGTTGGTGGTTTATAGGAAAGGAAAGACCGCCTGGATACGCATCATTGATTGTCTTCATGGCAATTTTGGGGAGCACACAATTGCTTTGCCTTGGTATCATGGGTGAATACATTTCCCGCTTGTGTGACGAGTCGCGAAAATGGCCCATTGCTTTCATCTCGGAAAGCACGCAGGACGCTCCGCCTGAATAAGGAGCACGCTCGTATTGCTACGGCGATTGGATGGGTCTGCAGCGTGAAAAAATATGGGTGTATGGGATGCGCAGCAGGTCATGATGGATGAAAGTCTCCACTGAACCAAAAACCTGTCCCAAAAGGTCGCGATATTGCTGCTCGGTGCGGATATTTTGTCCCCGATCCCTGAGGATGAACCACCGAGCCATGGCGCTTTGGTCATCGGTCAAACAATTATCCAGCGTTACAAACAATCCGCCGGGGTTCAGGAGGTTGCGCACAACGTGTAACAGTCTAAGAACAGCCTCATCGTCGAGGTGATGGATCAGAGCGAAGGCTATCGCGACATCAAATTTCTCCGCATCGCCACTCCATTCAAAGGCGGCGGCATCACCACAATTGAAGCTCGCTCGGCCATATCGTTTTTGTGCAGCCATGATGTAATCCTGGTTGAGATCGAAGCCCTGGTACCGAACATCCCGCAGGTAATCGAGGGTCCTTCCCGTTCCGCACCCGATGTCGAGAATGCGGCTTCCCGGCCGAAGAGGAATGAGGGCCAGTGCCCTCTGGCGGGCGTGATGCGCGCCGACGCTCCACTGCAAAAGGTCGTAGATCCAATGCCAGGAAAGAATGGAGCGAATTCCAGAGGTGATTTGAGCCATATTCAAGCCACATGTGGTTGGACGGCAGGATCACCCGTGGGGGGTGAAATTAGGCGGGCAGATCCATGATCAGTCCAAAACACATACAATGCCATGCCATAGCCAACCGCCGAAAGAGAAAGGCAGGTAGCGAGAAGTTCGGCCGAAATATGACACTGATAAATTTTCAGCCAGGCAGCCCATACGGTCCAGATGCTTTCCGCGATCATGAGAATAATACAGGTTTTGATATAGCACGGCTTTAGCCGAGATATGGCGTCAGCACCGCATAGCACAAAGATCATGATGGACGGGAAGACGTATATGCCAAACACCTTTTCATACCAGCCCGTCATGATGACTTGAATGATGGTGGGAAACAATACGCTGCACAGCAGCTGGATTTTCAATGCGGCTCGCTTTTGAAAAAAGTTCCAGTATGCAAAACCAGCAAGCAACAGTCCAATTCCACCGGTGAGCGTGCACCAAAAAGGCGCGCCTAGATCACACCAGTTCTTTCGCTCATACCAGATCCAGATCATGCTCCATACGTTTGAAAGCCTGTTTCCTATGATGACAGAATATGGAGCTTCGGAAAATTGCCGAAGCAGCACTTCTTTCCCAAGCGAAATCTCACCCCATCCATTGATGCAAAGAGGAAAAAGATACAGGACGGACGGCTGATCATAGAGCTTTGACCAGAGATTCCACCCAAGGAAGGCCAATCCGGTGAGCCCCGCAATGATGCATCCTGAAAGAATCCGTCCCATCAGGGGTTGTGGCGTCAGCACGGCAAGCGCAATGACGCCAAGAGCCCAGGGACCCGCATTCGGGTGAACCAGATATGCGGCAGAAGCACACAAGCCCGCCAGCCACGGATGGTCGCACCGCCTTGTTGAGGCGGATGTGGAACAAAAATAAAACGCCAAAAGCAGCAGCGAACAGGATGCTATCCGATACGGAAACCAGATGACGCTGATAAGAACGATGGGTAAAATGGCCGTTGCAAACCCCGTCAATCGTGACGATGATTCATCAAACCATTTTCGCGACAAGAGCATCGCTGTTATTGGAAATAACGACATCAGGAACAGGATGTACATTTCAAACACCTTGAATGCGTTGCCAAAACACACAAGAAGCGGCAGCACGGACAGCGGAAGCAGTTGTGTTCTGTCCGCCAGATGGAAACCCCACAACCAGACGCTCACGAGATCGCTTTTGTGGCTTAGCCGATAATAAAACATTTGCGAAGCATTGTACTGCATCAAGTAATCGGCCTGAAAGTCGAAGCCCGTCGTTTCACAGAATCCATTCGGACCTGAGCTGTACAAAATGGAGACGCTCAGCAGCAGACATGCGCATAGCACGGGAGCCAGGACATACATGATTGGAATGTGAACCAACCTTGTATAAAGACGCTTGTTGATAAAAACGATGCCACATACGATGACAAAAAGAATATATATATATGATAAATCATCATGAAAGCATCTTGTTGCAAATCCGATTAGAAATAATATGCAGATGCTAAAAACCCATGAGCTGCAAAACTGCTCGAGCGGTGTCAGTCCTCTGACATGGCAGGCCATGACATAACCAGGAATAAAGACAAAGGCGGCGATCAGGATGAGAATCAACATGGAAAACGCCAGATCCAACAATCCATGGCCCGCAAAATACAGATTGATCAAACGCGGATAAACCGTAAATCGTTCAGTATAAAATGGAATTCCAGCAGAAGGCTTCAGGATCTCGGCCAGCTGTGCGGCGGGCACATTGACTGGAGAATATGTGCCGTAGATGTGCGCCTCAGGAACAGGAATTGTATTGGGGTGGTCGGTGAGTGGAACAGCCCCCACCAGCCGCACAAGAGGATAGATGTAGGGATTCGAAAACACCAGGCGTATGCGTGATGTGGTGATTGGAACTCCTGAAATGGTTGATAGGAGCACCTTCGAGTCTCTATTGCCGCGTCGTGATGCTTGCTTCTGCCATTGCGTGCCGTCCCAAGTGTAGAAATCCATGGCGCCCGCATGGGCATTCGCAGCAAATGTGAGCTGCATGGCATGAAGATTGATTTTTTCGGGATATTGAAGCTCGATGCCTGCAACGCCCTCCTGATCATGAATTGCCCGCGTGATATGGCGAACCAGTGCAATGCCGCCACCCGCGATAAGAATGGCCAGGCAGAGGATGAGGCGCGTTGACGATTTCATTGCCTGATGATTGCTTTTGGGCATCGCCACGCGGATGCCCTGGAGAAATCAGTCATTGGTTTTGGGTGCTGATGTAGATGTTGCCGCTGGCTTCATCCACGGCGATGGCTTTCAGGGCAACGTTGTCAAAATCGCTGCTGATTTTTATTGGAACGGGACTTTGTCCCGCGGGGACCGGCTCGTACTTGAACAACTGAAATCCACCGGGCGCTCCTTCCGCCCCGGGCAGGTAGGTGGCGATGTACGCGGCTTGCCGCGTGTGATGGGCGACGGCGGCCGGGTGGATTTTCGGAATGTGGGCGCCGAGCCCCTGCGGCTTCAACGTGGCCTTGTCCACCTGCCACGTGTGGAGCGAGGACGTGGCGGGGTCGCCCGTCAGGTCGGCAACGAACAAGGTTTCGCCTGCAAGAGCCACCCCCAGGAAACTGGAGCCACCGGGAATCGGGAAATTTTCCGGCACCGGCTCAAGCGGGTCGGGCGTTGCCTTATGATCGAGGGTGGCATGATAAAAGGTTGCGTGGGCGCCGTAGAGCATGTGGGAAAAATCCCCGGACAGGATGCTGGAGTAGCTGCCGATGCCAAAGTCGGCCTTCCTGAAAGCTGTCCCAGTGGGCTCGCCGGTATCATCCAGGGGACAACCCAGCAGCCCGTCGGAATAGGCGGTCATGTAGAGAATCTTGTCCTTTTCATCCACAAAGAAGTCGGTCACCGAGTTGGAATCACTGCCCGGATACAGGATGCGGGCCTTGCCCACCGGGTTGCCCTTGGGGTCAAGGTCCCAAACCACCAGATATTTGTGATCCTCGTTGGGAGATGCCTCGGCGTAGCCTGCGTACAGCTTCTTCTTGTTGGGGTGTCGGGCGAGAGCGATGATGCTTCTCGCCTGCTTCGTCTGCTCGAGGTCAACCGGCGGGGGTACGGTCACCTCGTACATTTTCGCCGCGGCAGATGGTTTTCCCGTGGCATCCAGATCGTACACATCCAGAACAATCTGGTTTTCCGCCGCGTGCTGGTCCCGCCCGGCATACAGCTTGCCGACATCAAGCGCTGGACACAGTGCGCTGTGGGCCGCGCCTTCCCCGACGTCAAAAACCCGCTGGCCTGCGGTGGCGCACACAGCAGCAAGCAGCAAGGTGAAAATTGCCGTGGAAAAATATCGCATAAAACCGACTCTCCTTGTCTCAGATGCGGGGTTCAAACGACAGACCTTTTTTCCACCCTTCCTGGCAAATCCTCACTCAACAATTTGCAGCAATGATTTCGAAGCCGTCGACCTTGACGAACCCGCTCATTTCATGGAGTCTCATTAAACGGACGAAATTTGACGGCAATAAAACCATTTGACCATGGATCCATCCCCACCCATTCCCGTATCGCCCGCCGGAAAAGATGACAAGCTTTGGATTATCCTGTGTCATTTATCCTTGCTGCTGGGCGTTGGGTTTCTCCTTCCGCTCGTTATCTATCTCGTCAACAAACAGGAGTCCAACCTGGTGGCCAGGCACGCGAAAGAAGCGCTCAACTTTCACATCTCGGTTTACATTTATGGCCTGATCTCGGTTCCCCTCTGCTTTGTTCTCATCGGGTTTCCGCTTTTGTTCGCGGTTGCCATCGGATCCATCGTCTGTTCCATCCTGGCGGCAATCAAGGCTTCTGAAGGCCAGTTTTACAAATACCCATTGACCATCCGCCTTGTCGCGTGAGTGGACGCCCACTTCATTCCACCTCCGCCTCATTCCGCCACCAAGCTCAGTGGGCACTCGGGATGTTTCTCGACGAAATGCTGCATGCTCCAGGTGTTGGGGAAGAGGATGACCAGGCGATCCTGAAGGTCTTCGGCCAGGCGGACGCCGGTTCCCATGAAATCGTCTTTGAATTGGTCACGCTTCACTTCTTTTGCAAACCAACGGATCTGCGTGAAGGGGGCGGGCTCTAATTTTGACTCGGCGCCGTATTCGCTTTTCATCCGATATTGCACCACTTCGAATTGCAACTGGCCCACGGCGCCCAGCATCGGGACCTTCTGTGCGGCGTCCACCAGGTAGAAAACTTGAATGACTCCCTCATCGAGCAACTGGTCAAGGCCGTCGCGGAATTGTTTGTAGCGTGACGGGTTTGGGTTTCTGAGGTGGGCGAAAACTTCTGGCGGGAAACGCGGGATTTCGTTGTAGCGTGTGTCGGGCCGCGTCGTCAGCGTGTCGCCAATGCGGAAGTTTCCGTGGCCCACCAAGCCCACGATGTCGCCGGGGTATGCCGTTTCCACTGTCTCGCGTTCCTGTCCGAATAGTTTCTGTGGATAGGCGAGGCGGATCGGTTTGCCGGTTCGCGGATCCGGAACGGTCATGTCTTTTTCGAAAACGCCGGAGCAGACGCGCACGAAGGCGAGACGGTCGCGATGTCTCGGGTCCATGTTGGCCTGGATTTTGAAGACGAAGCCGGAGAACGACGGATCGTCCACGGGAACCGTAATAGTGCCCGCGCGGCGCGGTGCGGGAGCGGAGCCGTGCTTCACAAAATAATCGAGGAGAAGTTGCACTCCAAAGTTGTTCGCCGCGCTGCCGAAAAAAACCGGCGTGATCAAACCGTGGGATACATCCTCGTCGTTGAACTCCTCACCCGCTGCGACGAGCATGTCGATTTCCTCGCGCCACAGGCGATAGGCTTCGGGGTCAAGTTGTTCGCGAAGCAGGGCGTCGTCTACGCCGGAGACCTGGCATGGGGCCTTGTGCTGACCGTGTACCGTTCGCTCGAAAGTGTGGACCTCTTTTTTGAGGCGATCATACACGCCCTTGAAATCCGCGCCGTTGCCGATGGGCCACGTGACGGGGAAAGCGCCGATGCCGAGGACCTTTTCGATTTCGTCGAGCAGCGCGAGTGGTTCGCGGGTTGGGCGGTCCATTTTGTTGACAAACGTGAAGATGGGGATGTGGCGCAGGCGGCAGATTTCGAAGAGCTTGCGCGTGCGGTCCTCAATGCCCTTGGCGGCGTCCACGACCATCACCGCGCTGTCCACGGCGGTGAGCACGCGGTAGGTGTCCTCGCTGAAGTCCTTGTGGCCGGGGGTGTCGAGCAGGTTGATGCGATGGGCGTCGTAATCGAATTGCAGCACGGTGGAGCTGATGGAGATGCCGCGCTCGCGTTCGAGCTCCATCCAGTCGGAGGTGGCGGAACGCTGGTTTTTGCGGGCGCGCACCGAGCCGGCGAGATGCAGCGCGCCGCCGTAGAGAAGGAGTTTCTCCGTGAGCGTGGTCTTGCCGGCGTCGGGATGCGAAATGATCGCGAAAGTCCGGCGTCGGGCGATCTCGTCGGTAAGGTTGGAAGGGGGCATTGGAAAAGGGCGGGCATCGTAGGGCGCAGAGGCTGGAGTGGCAAACATGGTTTTTGGAGCATGCCATGTAGCTACGCTCGCCAGAGCGTGGCCTTCCCCCGATCCGCGTTCTTGCGAACGCGGCTACACAGAGAAATAGAAATTGGAGCGGAGAATGGATCAAGGTTGAAGCGCCGCAGGCCGATGTGCTTACCTGCTTGATATTCCACCGCCATGAGCACACCCAACGGACCTCCTCCCCTTCCGCCCAGGCCACCACCCGGTGCCGCGCCGGGGTCCGTACTTCCGACCGTGGAGAAGCAGCATTGCAGCCTTGCGACATGGGCCATGGTCTGTGGCTTTTTGGGTTTCATGTGCGTGCCAGCGATCCTCGCCGTGGTGCTGGGGCACATGGCACTCAGCCGGATCGATAAGAGCGGAAAAACTTTGACCGGCAGCGGCCAGGCCATTGCTGGATTGATCATGGGTTATATGGCCGTGGCGTTGATTCCGATGATCGGCCTGATGTCGGCCATTGCCGTGCCAAGTTTCATCCGCGCCCGCTCGCGCGCCCAGGCATCCACCGTGCTCAATGAAGCGCGTCAACTGGATGCTGCCAAGGACGCATACGCCCTGGAGAACAGCCACACAGGAACAGACAAAGCCGACTTTGCCGACCTTACACCTTTTCTCAAGGCGGGCAGCAAGCTCTCCACCAACGGTGGTAGCGATTCGCTCGGCGGTGCGTTCCGAATCGGCACAATCCAAGAACGCCTCAGGGTCAGCCCTCAAACACAAGAAACACTTTCCGCAGCAACCGGTGGGGCCACTTTCTGGGGTCCGTACAGTTGATTATGTTCGCACGTCCACGACGACGCGGCCGCGCACCTGGCCTTTGAGAATTTTTGCGCTCCACTCAGGCACTTCCTCCAGCGAAATGACCTGCGTCATCTGGCCGAGCAAATCCATGGGCAGATCTGTGATGAGACGTTTCCATGCCGCCTTACGCCGGTCGACGGGGCACCACGCGGATTCGATGCCGAGCAGGTTTGCGCCGCGCAGGATGAAGGGGAACACCGTGGAGTTCAATTCGTGGCCGCCGGCAAGCCCACACGCAGCCACGCTTCCGTTGTATGCCAGCGAGCGAAGCACGGAGACAAGCGTTTCGCCGCCCACGGTGTCCACTGCCCCGGCCCAGCGTTCCGACTCGAGCGGCTTGTTCGATGGACTTGCGAGAACGCTTCGGTCCAGGATCGAACTTGCGCCGAGAGACTTCAAATATTCATGCGCTTCTTTTCGACCCGTGGACGCCGTCACCTTGTGACCGAGCTTCGCGAGAATCGCCACTGCCGCGCTGCCCACGCCGCCTGCCGCGCCGGTCACCAGCACTTCGCGGTCGCCCGGTTTCAGCCCGTGATCTTCCAATGCAATCACACAGAGCATCGCGGTGAAACCCGCCGTGCCGATCGCCATGGATTGCTGCAATCTCAATCCCTTCGGAAGCGGGATGAGCCACTCCGATTTCACGCGATTCAATTGAGTGTAACCGCCCCAGTGCCGTTCGCCGATGCCCCAGCCGGTCAACACAACCTCGTCGCCACGCCTGAATGATGGCGACCCGCTTTCTTCCACCGTGCCGGCCAGGTCAATGCCGGGCACCATCGGAAACCGTCGGATGATTTTCCCATCGCCCGTCACCGCAAGACCGTCCTTGTAGTTGAGACTCGAACAGGCCACGGAAATCATCGTGTCACCCTCCGGCAAATCGCCGCGCGAACATTTCCGTATTTCAGAGAAAGTCTTCCCATCCTTCTGATCAACGAATAATGCCTTGAATGAATCGATATTCATGAGATGGAAATGCTAACATGCGCCTTGCCGTGTTGCAACGCGGGGCGAGCGCCATTGGTCCTGGTTTTCTCGGCAGATTTCGCGGATGGACGCAGATTCCCGCAGCCCCCGGGCCTCACGCAAAGTCGCAAAGCCGCAAAGGCCCTGACTCCCAACCTCGCCATTCGTGTGGAAAGCATTGCTTTCCACACGAATGGCGAGGTTTGCTGGCGATTGGAAATCTGCGTCACTCTGCGTTAATCTGCGGAGAAAAATCGGGATCAAGGGTTCTGCCACCGCGGCTTCCGCTTTTCCAGGAACGCGGCCATCCCCTCTTTCGCCTCGTCGGAATTTCGCGCGAGCATGTGATGGCTCAGCGCCCGCTCGATGTCGTGCACCACGGTCGTGGGCCAAAGTTCATCGAGCAACTTCCTTGTGCGGCGCAACGCGTCGGGGCCGCCCTCGATGACGGCATCGGCGATGCGGCGCGCCTCCTTCATCACGTCTGCCGGAGGAACCACGCGGCTCACCAATCCCATCTCCAGCGCGCGCGCGGCGGAAACCGGTTCGCCGGCCAACAGTAATTCGCGGATGTCGCGCTCGCGCAATTGACGGCGCAGGAATGTCATCACCAGCCCCGCCACGAGTCCACGTCGCACCTCGGGATAACCGATTTGCGCATCGCTTGAGGCGACGACGAAATCACATGTGGACATCAATCCTGCCCCGCCGGCCATCGCCGCTCCATGGACGGCGGCAATGGTGATGGGCCTTGCATGGCTCATCGTGATCAACATCTTGGCCATGAGGTGCGCCGACTTTTCGGCATTCGCCGGCTCGGAACCCTCCTTTAAGTCGAGACCCGCGCAAAACACCGGGCCTGCGCCTTTCAACACCAGCACCCGCTGTGATTCATCGCGCGAGACGGAATCCACAGCCCGGCAGAATTCCTCCATCAGCGCGATGTTGAGCGCATTGCGCTTTTCGGGACGGTTCAAGGTGAGGATCGTGATGGCTGGCCCGTCCTTTTCAATTTGAAGCAGATTCATGCGGCAATTCTCCGCGAAAATGGACAAGCCACAAGTTAATTTTGGATGCCACCGTCGCCGAAGTAGGGTTACACCCCATGGCCAGCGGACGCCCCATCGCGTAGCGTGCTCACAACAATGGAAAATAATTGGCGATGAATAAAACCGACTTTGCTTTCTGGCTGACTTTGACCGGAACCCTTTGCTGGGCTGTTTGTTTTTGGTGGATGCACCGGATTTCGACCAGGCAGAATGCTTTTTTGGATCAACTTCACGCGCAGGGAAAGCGCATTGAAAAGTTGTCCAAGCTCGAACATGCCCTCATCAAGGAGGTGCACCCGCAGGTCAGCGAGATCAAGGAGGGCATGGACGCGATGGTTGCCGCCGTGAAAGAAAATGTCGAAAATAAATCTCCTGCATCCAAAGGCAGGTAGAAGCGTCCGTTTGTCACCTGTCCGCGTCGGGGTAGTGAACAGCCGCCTATCTTTTCAACTTCATCTCCAGGATTGCCTGCCCCAGTGTTTTTCCCTGGGCGTCAATGCGAAGCGAGCGGCTTCCTCCACCGGCAAGGATGTTGGGCAGAACGAAATTCAGCGCATGAAGATTTGTCACCTCGTACCTTTGCACTGCGCCAACGCCAAGCGGCTTGAAATATCGCTGCACGCGAGCGGCGGTGAGATATTTCCGCAGGAATTCGTATTTTTCCGGAGCGCGGGCGAATACCGCGACATTTGCGCCTGAGCCCTTGTCGCCGCTGCGCGCAAATGCAATCTGGCCGAGACGGATTGCTGAGGGGATTTTTTTGACAGGATTCACAGGATTTCTTTCATCAAGACTCCAGCCTCCGTGCCGAGGGCTTCACATGGCGTTTTTCAATCAGACAAGGCCAGTAGCCGAAGACGGGCATCACCTTGGGGCGTCCAACCGCATAGCCCGTGACTCCCTGCGGGCCACACGTGACGAGTGGAGCCATCTCCTTTGAAAATCGCTCCACGGCTTCCCGCCGATGATCGGCGACGCCAATGCGGAGTACGGTTTCAAGGAGCGCTGATTCCGGCACAGCCTGCTTTACACCCGGTACCGACGCGCCCGCGCCGAGGCATTCCACGAGCGAACGTTCCAGCGCGTAGCCCGCCCGCTTCACCCGCTGCAATGCGCCGGCTCCGCACAGGCGAGCCTTCTTCACGGCATCGCGTCCGTAAATCGTCAGCATGCCGTGCGCTCGAAAACCATCGCGATACGTCGCGCTCACCTTGTAGCTGTCCGGCGGGGGACGCCCGAGAGCGCCCTTGACTCTCACCCGATTCTTTCCTGCCTGCTTCACTGACAAATCGAGAAAAGAAACCGTGGCGTCCGGGCTGAGATAATTATCGGGATCACCGATTTCATAAAGCAATTGTTCCTTCACGGTCGGAACGCTGACGCATCCACCGGTGCCGGCGGGCTTTGTCACCACGCACGATCCGCCGGCATCCACTTCCACCACGGGAAACCCGATATCGTCACGTCCAGGAATGGAAAGCCAGTCCGTTGAAAATCCTCCCGTCGCCTGGGTGCCGCATTCAATCAAATGCCCCGCGATCGTCGCGCCCGCGATGCGGTCATAATCCGTTGCGCTCCATCCAAAATGTGCGATGCATGGTCCCACCACGAGGCTTGGGTCGGCGACTCGGCCCGTGATCACGAGGTCTGCCCCTGCCTTCAGCGCCTGCGCAATCGGTTCGGCGCCGAAATACGCGTTGGCGGTGACGAGGCGATCGAGCACGGTCTTGATTGGATCGTCGCTTTCAAGATTTCGAAAAGAAGCTTCATCACTTCGCTCGCGAATGATCGGGAGCACGTCGTCACCATCCACCACCCAGATCTTGAGATGGCCGCATCCCGCTTTTTGCAACGCGTCGCGGCACGCACGCGCGCATCCTTCAGGATTCAACCCGCCGGCGTTGGTCACAATGCGCATCTTCACGCCCTTCTTCCAGTGCGGCACAAGCGATTTCACCACCTCGACGAAATCCCTCGCGTATCCGAGCGACGGATCCTTCTCGCGCTGAATCGCGAGAATCGAAAGCGAAACCTCCGCGAGATAGTCGAGTGTCAGGTAATCGAGGTCCGGCTGCTGCGACACGAGCCGCGCGGGGGCGTCCACGCTGTCACCCCAGAACGCCTGGGCATTGCCGATGCGGCAGGTGCTGCTGGCTGCTGGCTGCTGGCTGCTGGATTTTTCTTCGGATGGCATTTCTCGGGTTGCTGGGTGCTGAGACAGCTACTGGCTTCTAGCTTCTAGCCGCTGGTTCCGTAGCAAAGCTGGAACGCTTGACGGGTTCGCCTGAAAAGTGTTCGTTACTTGTCATGTTTAGTGTTCTGTTTCCAGTGGCTAGCAGCTAGAAGCCAGCAGCTTGTTCCTCACACCTGCAGAACTCCCGTGTGAAACTTGTGTTTGGGAGTTTCCCGCGCCACCCATCCCAGCGTCTTGATCAACACACCGCGTGTCGTGTGCGGCTGGATGATTGCATCCACCCATCCGCGCGCGGCGCCGTAACGGATGTCAGCCTGTTCCTGGTAATCCTGTTTCACTTTCTGGCGCAACTGCTCGAGGTCCTCGTCCTGCTCATCCTTGTTTTTGCGGCTGCGCGCGCGTTGCAGGATCGAGAAAAGTGTATCGGACGCCTGATCCGCGCCCATCACGGCGTAGCGAGCGTGCGGCCACGCGAAGATGAAGCGCGGGTCAAACGCCTTGCCGCACATCGCGTAATTTCCTGCGCCGAACGATCCGCCCGTCACCACCGTGATCTTGGGCACAACGCAATTGCTCACCGCATTCACCAGCTTCGCACCGCTTCGGATGATCCCGGATTGCTCGGCATCCTTGCCCACCATAAAACCCTGCACATCCTGGAAGAAAATGATCGGGATGCCGGTTTGGTTGCAATCCATCACGAACCGCGCCGCCTTGTCCGCGCTGTCGGAATAAATCACGCCGCCGATCTGGATGCCGATCTTCTTGGATTGGCAGCGCATGCGCTGGTTGGCCACGATGCCCACGGGGCGGCCGGAGATTTTCGCGTAAGCGGTCACGATCGTTTTGCCGTATTCCGCCTTGTACTCCTCCACCGTGTTGCGGTCCGCCACGCAGGCGAGCAATTCGCGCACGTCGTATTCCTTGCGGCCGTCAAGGGACACCAAATCGTAAAGTGATCGTGAATCTTTTGTCGGTTCGGCCTTGGAATCTTCAGCCGCATCCTTTCGCGGAAGCAATTCCATGAGCGAACGCAGGCGCTGGATGCAGGTCTCGTCATTCGCTTCGCGGAAATCCACGGTTCCACTGACCTCCGAATGCATCTTCGCACCGCCAAGCGTTTCGGCGTCCGTGTCCTGCCCAATCGCCGCCTTCACGAGCGACGGCCCCGCGAGATAGAGGCCGCTTCCCTCCGTCATCAGGATCTTGTCGCAGAGCACCGGCAGGTACGCGCCACCGGCCACGCAATTACCCATGATTGCAGCGTATTGGGGAATTCCTGCCGCAGAAAGGACCGCGTTGTTGCGGAAGATGCGCCCGAAATCATCCTCGTCAGGAAAAATCTCGTCCTGCATCGGGAGAAAGACGCCCGCTGAATCCACGAGATAAATGATCGGAAGCGAGCACTCAAACGCAATGCGCTGTGCTCGCAGAACCTTTTTCGCGGTCTGCGGAAAAAAGGCACCCGCCTTCACCGTGGCATCGTTGGCGATCACCATGCACGCGTGGCCGCTGACGGTCCCGATTCCAGTCACAACCCCGGCGGCCGGCACGTCGCCCCATGAGGAATACATCTTGTAGGCAGCCCAAAGCCCGATTTCCAGAAATGCTTCAGGATCATCCAGCAGCCGCGCGAGTCGCTCGCGCACGGGAAGACGCCCGAGCTTGCGCTGGCGCTCCTGTCCCGCCGCCCCGCCGCCCTCTCGCAACAACGCCTCCTCCGCAAGGATATCCCGGCATCGGTCTTGAAATGGATTTGAAACGGTGGTCGTGGGATCCGGCATGATCAGGAATGGGTGGGAATTGAAACCTACGTGCAAGCGGTGTCATGCGTCAAGTCCACCGGAGCCTAGGGCGCGTTGCCATCCGGATCGTCATGCAATTTTCCATCCATCCGCATCTCGCTCATACTGATTTCACGCATCCGGAATTTCTGGATCTTGCCCGTCACGGTGGACGGAAATTCCGTCACGAATTTCACCCGGGTTGGAATTTTATAATTCATGATCTGCCCCTTGCAGAAATGTTTCACATCGTCTTCCGTCATCGCTTTCCCCTCCTTGAGCTTGACCCAGGCGATCACCTGCTCGCCGTAATATTTGTCGGGAATTCCAACGACATAGGCCTCGGCAATGTCCGGGTGCGTGAAAAGAAACTCCTCCACCTCGCGGGGAAATATTTTTTCGCCTCCGCGGCAGATCATGTCCTTCAGCCGCCCGGTGATCCGGACGTAGCCCCGCTCGTCCATCACCGCCAGGTCGCCGCCATGCAGCCAGCCCTCGGCATCAATCGTCGCGCTCGTTTCCTTCGGGTTCCCGTAATAGCCGCGCATCACGTTGTAACCACGGTAACACAACTCGCCCGCCTCGCCCCTCGGCAGGATCTGGCCCGTGGTTGGATCCACGATTTTCTGCTCCTGGTGCGGCATCACGCGGCCCACGGTTCCCACGCGCAATTCAATCGGATCATCCGTTTCCGTCATGTTGCAAACGGGCGAGGTCTCCGTCATGCCGCACGCAATTGTAATCTCCGGACAATGCATCTCGGAAATTACTCGTCTCATCACCTCGATCGGGCAGGGCGCACCGGCCATGATCCCCGTGCGAAGGGAAGAGAGGTCAAATTCACGGAATTGCGGATGGTCGAGCTGGGCGATGAACATCGTGGGCACGCCATGCACCGCCGTGCATTTTTCCTGTGTGATCGCCTTTAGCGTGGCGAGTGGGCTGAAATGCGGTGCTGGCAGGACCATCGTGGCGCCGTGCGCAAGGCACGTGAGGTTGCCCATCACCATTCCGAAACAATGGTAAAATGGAACAGGAATGCAGAGTCGGTCATCCGGCCTGAGTTTCATGCGAACTCCAACCGCGTGTGCATTGTTGAGCAGCCCATGATGGGTGAGCATGGCCCCTTTCGGAAATCCTGTGGTGCCGGATGTGTACTGGATGTTGATGACGTCGTGAAGATCGAGAGAAGCCTGGCGCGCTGCAAGCTCGGCGGGGGTTGTCCGGTCTGCGAGATTCATGAGATCATCCCATGAAATTCCTGGATTGTGTTGGTGGTAGGGCGCGACCGCCGGGCGCGCCGTTGCGGAGCGGACGGCCCGGCGGTCCGTCCCTACCAAAAAAATCACGTGTCGTAATTGCGGAAACTGCGACGATTTTAATTCAGTCTCGATTCCTGCATCCGCAATTTCGGGCATGAGCTCGGTGAGCATCTTCGCGTAATCGGCGTCCTTGAAGCCTTCGCCACTCACGAGATAATTGCAGCCCGATTGTTGAAGTGCGTATTTTAATTCGTGAAGACGGTATGCAGGGTTGATGCAGACGAGAATGGCACCCATCTTTGCCGTGGCCAATTGGGTGATGGTCCATTCGGAAGAGTTGGTGGACCAGATGCCGACGCGGTCGCCTTTCTGCGCGCCCGTGGCCATCAGCCCACGGGCACACCGATTGACTTCGTCAAGAAGGCCGGCGTAAGTGAAACGTCGGTTTTCAAAAACCGACACCAGGGCTTCCCTTGATCCGAATCGTGAGGCGGCCCCATCCAGAAAATCACCCAGCGTTTGTTCGATCAGTGGCTTGTCACGAGCACCCAATTCAATGCTGGGTTTCATTATTTTTTCAAAAGCCCGATCAGTTCAGGCACCAGCTGGTACAGGTCGCCCACGATTCCATAGTCCGACACCTCGAAGATCGGTGCTTCCGGATCCTTGTTGATGGCCACGATCACCTTGGAATCCTTGATTCCCGCAAGATGCTGA
Source organism: Verrucomicrobiota bacterium (assembly GCA_023269615.1). Classification (GTDB taxonomy): domain Bacteria; phylum Verrucomicrobiota; class Verrucomicrobiia; order JABWAM01; family JABWAM01; genus JAHFSY01. The sequence continues at coordinate 14,408 of JAHFSY010000005.1, read as the reverse complement.
ATTGCACCAGAGAGGCCCACGGCAACATACAGGTCAGGCGCCACCATCTTGCCGGTTTGTCCGATCTGGAGTGAATTGGGTGCCATGCCCGCATCCACCAATGCGCGCGAGGAACCTGCCGCGCCGCCAAACGCATCGGCCAGCCCGCCAATGAGACGCTCAAAATCCTCGGCACTTTTGACCCCGCGCCCACCCGAGACCACGACCCGCGCCTCCGTGGGATCGGGCCGCGTGGAAGCTTTTGTCTTCCGCTCCACAAACTCCATGCGCGACGTCACCTTGCTGACATCCAAGGCCACTGGAACCAGTGGGGAAATTTCCGAAACTTTCGACGGGACCGCGAACGCGGCGGCCCGCACGGTGAACACGCGGACATTCCCCTCCAGAGAGACCGTTGCAATGATATTGCCCGCGTACATCGCCCGCTTGAAAATCAACTGGTCGCCCTCCTTATGGGCGTCCACCACATCGCTCAACATGCCGGCATCGAGCAACGCTGCTGCGCGCGGGAGAATATCCTTGCTGAACGTTGAAACCGCACCCACCACCATGGATGCGTTTCGTTGGCGGGCGACGTCGAAAACGAGCTGCGCGAATTGGTCGGCCACGGGATTCTTGAGCGCATCGTCATCCGCCATGAGAACCGCTGCAGCGCCGTAAGCGCGAAGCGATTCAGCGATGGTTGACACATCTTTTCCAGCAATAAGGACCTCGAAAGAACCGCCAGCCATCTCGCCTACCTTGCGGGCAAATCCGATGGCGGACAGGGTGGCTGCCTTGAGGTGGCTTTCGTCCAGCTCAGCTACAATGAGAAGGTTGCTCATGAGATCAAATGATTGTGGCCTCGTTTTTCAACTTGTCCACCAGTTCAACCACGCCCGCCAGTCGTACCCCCGCTTTGCGTTTCGCCGGCACTTCCATCTTTAAAATCCGGGTTCGCGTGGAGGGAGTTTGGCTGATCTCAGCCAGTGAAATTTCCTGCAGCGGTTTCTTCCGCGCTTTCATGATTCCCGGCAACGACACATATCGGGGCTCGTTGAGACGCAAGTCGGTGGTGAGCAGGGCTGGCAGGGACATGGTGAGCGTTTCGATTCCCGCATCCGTTTCCCGCTCGCAGCGGATCCGTGTGTTGTTCTCGAGAAACTCCACCTTGGAAACAAACGTGGCCTGACCCCAGCCCAGCAGCGCGGCCATCATCGGCCCCACCTGGCTGGCATCATCGTCTGTGGCCTGCTTTCCCATCAGGATCAGGTTTGGATTCTCCTTCAGGCAAACGGCCACCAGAAATTTGGCCACGGCAAGCGGGTCCAGCGCGGCGTCGGTGCGGACGAGGATGGCCCGTTCCGCCCCCATGGCGAGACCGGTTCGAAGCTGCTCGACACACGCCTCCACGCCCACGCTCACGACCACGATTTCCACGGGGCCGGACTTCTCCCCGATCCGCAGGGCCTCCTCGAGAGCGATGGCGTCAAAGGGATTGATCACAAACTTCACGCCATCCCAGTCCACCGAGCCATCTCCTTTGAGGCGTATCCGTGTGTCCGTGTCGGGCACGCGCTTGATGGGAACAAGAATCTTCAATGCGTTTCCTGTCGCGGGGGATTTCACGATCGTGGGCTCATAAATAAGATCTCAAGAGCCCGCAGTATTCCGGTCGATTTCGGCCGACACAACCACAATTTCAGAAACCCCGGGCAGGTGGTGCGCAACAAGTTGACGGGGGGCACTCCTTTTCAAAAGAGCTCCACTGATATCCCCAGCCGTCGGTTTATTGGCCGAACCGCCAGGTCTGCCCTGCCGCGATTTCCACCGCTTGTCCATGGATCGTCGCCCATACGCTGGTTGCGCTTGGATTTTGAAGGATTGTGCCGTCGGCGGAACTCTTCATCCGCCGGACAGCCGCCAGATAATCCACGACTTCAATCGTCGTGGCAGGCCAGAAGTTTGCGTCGCCGGCAAACAGCGCGCAAAATTCCTCGAGGCGATCCCACGAACCCTTCTCCCCGAAATCCACGCTGTGTCCTGCGACGTACAGATGCTGCATTGCCCAAAGAGGCGGCAGATTTTTGAACTTCCCCCCCGTCTCCAGCAGGTCCCCATGGAAGAACTCGCTGGGTCCCCAGCGATACAGGTCCGACGGAATCAGAAAATCCGTGCGGCGCTCGTACGTCCGCCCGTACTCGATCCCAAGCGAGGGCAGCGTCGCCACCACGGCATCGTTGTAATCCGCCCCCGGATAGGCCAACCCACGCACCGGGTACCCGGCCAGCGCCTCGAGATTCCGACGATCCTGGAAAATTTCCTCCACGAGACCCTCGCGCGACAGGTGGGGCAGGCAGGGGTGCGTCACGGAATGGGCCGCGATCTCATGCCCCTGGTACAACCGCCCCACCTCCTTGCTGGAAAGGAAACCCTCCTTGTCCAGATTCCCCGAGTTGAGATGAAACGTGCCCCGCATCCCGTGGTCGTTGAGAATTTTCACCAGTTGCCGATCCTGCGTGCGCCCGTCGTCGCAACTGATGGTGACGGCCTTGCGTCGCCCGCCGGGGAAAAGTTCAAAAACGATCGGATTCATGAATCAGTTTTGCCGGTTGTCGGGTGATGTTGAGATGAGCGGTTTCCAGTCGGATGGCCTCCCGGAATCAAAGCCCAGCAGGGCCGCCTCCGTCCAGTTACTTCACAACATCGTATTGTCGTGAAACCACCCAATCCGGGCGGGGACTTTCGACTGCGCGCGGCTTGTTATCCACATCGTTGTAAACCAGGATCATGGACTTGCGGGGCAAAGGGGACATGTTGTGTCCCGAACCATGCAACAGATTGCTATCGAAGAAAAGCACATCACCTGGATTTCCAGTAATGGGGTGGATCATTTCCTCGCGAAGCATTTTCTTGAGCGAATCGATCTCCACGCACCACTGATTGTAGCCTGTGGTCACGGTGTCGGAGTAGTGAGGCAGGTTCCCCCAGCGATGGGAGCCGGAGGCCAGCATCAGACATCCGTTGTTGAGCGTGCTCGGATCCAGAAAAACCATGACCGAAAGGAGCCTGGGCCCCACGCCGTCCTTGATCCAATAGCCGTAATCCTGATGCCATAACCAGACCGCTCCCTCAAACGCATCCTTCACATTGATTTTGCTGTGCCAGATATAGACGTCGTTCTTCAGGATTTGCTGGACGGGTCCCAGGATCTTGGGATGTCTGGCAAGCTCCTTGAATGCGGGTGAATGGCGGTGGGCAAGAAAGACCGATCGGATGGCCCCCGACTTTTCGCGTGCACGGTGCATCCCATCCTCTTCATCGTTGCCATTGAGAAGCGCTGGCACCTGCTCATTGAGCGCTCCCGTCTCTCTGGGTGAGAGCAATCCTTTCATCAGGAGGAATCCGTTTTCCTGATATTCATTCAGCTGCTGGGTGGACCACATCGTGTTCTCCTTTTTTAGATTTAATGACCGACGGCTTTACGATGCCTCAAAGAGGCTCGACCTTCCATATGGAATCGGTACTCTTTCTATGGAAAATATGATCCGACCCATTTCTACATCCGTGAAGTCCGGGTTGCGGTATCCCTGGGATTTGCTGCCCCAGGTCGCAATGGCAATTGAACACCATCAGAGGGACAAGGCGCACGAAGGCCTCGGGAAGTTGCTTGAGATTGCCCGTCAGCAAGGTTCGGGAGACCTGTCCCTTTGGAAGTTGCGCTGTTCACAAATCGGCAGCGCATGCATCCGGGCGGCCCAACGGGGGGGGGCCGCCAGTGATGGACTGATGGAGGAGCACCTTCACATTCTGAAAAAACTGGTCGGACTTCGCTCGGGGAATGGCATCCGTGTTTTCATGCATCGTTACATTGATCAGTTGCTCAAACGGGTGCGGCCTGCCCAGACCACGGACATGGCACGCGCGGTGAAGCATGTCCGAGAAAAAATGAGGGGCTCCATGGACTCGTCCCTCACATTGGCCCAGCATGCGGATGCCCTCGGGGTGAGTCGAGGCCACCTCTCGCGATCTTTTGCCTCAATCGCAGGCCATCCCTTTCGGTGCGAGTTGAAAAAGATTCGAATGGAAATGGCCTGCCGCCTGCTCAAGACAAGCCGTTTAAAAATAGCGATCATCTCCCAGCGTCTCGGCTTGAGGGATCCCTCTCAATTTGTGGAGGACTTCCGAAAGCACGTTGGGGTTACGCCGGGGAAATATCGAAAGTTTCATTACGGAAACACCCTCGAAGCAATGGCTTTGGGAAAGCTCAAAAACATTCCAGGTGCCGCGCGATGACCAATCGTTGGATTTCCGAGGTGCCCTCGCCGATCTCGAGAAGTTTCTGGTCGCGGTAGAACTTTGCAGCGGGATATTCCTCCATCAGGCCGTAGCCGCCATGGAGCTGCACGCAATGGTTCGCCACGCGGTGAAAAACCTCGGAGGCAAAAAGCTTGGCCATGGCCGATTCCTTGCCAAACGGACGTCCCTGGTCGCACAGCCAGCACGCCTTGTAAACCAAGCCGCGCGCCGCCTCGATTTCAACCGCACAATCCGCGAGCTTGAACGCGTTGGCCTGGAATGAGGAGATGGGTTTGCCAAACGCCTTGCGTTCCTTCGCATATTTCAATGCCTCTTCAAAAGCCCCCTGCGCCCCGCCCAGTCCCATCGCCGCGATGGAAAGACGGCCCCGATCGAGCGTTTGCATCATTTGCTTGAAGCCGTCGCCGCGTTTGCCCAGGAGATTGTCGCCGGGGACCGTCACGTCGTCAAAATAAAGTTCCGCCGTGTTGGAGGAGCGCCATGTCATTTTATTTTTCATGGCGCGCGAGGTGAATCCCTTAACCCCTGCATCCACGAGAATGCAGCTGATTTCCTTTCGCCCATCCGACTCACCGGTGACGGCTTGGACTGTGACACCCGCCGTCCAGTCGTTCGCCGCGTTGGTGATGAAAATCTTCGAGCCGTTGATCACCCATTGGTCGTCCTTGAGCGTGGCGTTGGTCTTGGAATTGCCCGCATCGGACCCGGCGCCGGGCTCCGTGAGCCCGAAGCCCCACAACTTTTTTCCGGTACAGAGCATGGGGAGATATTTTTCCTTCTGCTGCTTCGAGCCAAAATACTGGATCGGGGCGATCCCTAGTGAATTCTGCGCAGCCACGGTTGCGGCCTGGCAGGCATCCACCCGCGCCAGCTCTTCCACGATCAGGATGTACGAAAGGTAGTCCATGCCATGGCCTCCATATTCCGCGGGGCATGTGACGCCGAACAGCCCGAGGTCGAACATCTTCCCGGTGAGGTCATAGGAAAACTCCTCGTTGCGATCAATCTCGAGCCGGACCGGCTTGATCTCCCTTTCCGCAAACTCGCGGATCGAGTTGCGCAACATCTCTTGCTCGGAAGTCAGATCGTAGTTTGGCATGGATTTCATCTTGGGGTCATCTGATCCGACGGATCAAGTAAACACCAACCGCGGCGAACAGGACGCTTGGAAACCATGCGGCGAACCACACGGGGATGCGGCCCGTCATTCCAACCGTCTCGAGCACGCGACGGAGAATCATGTAGCCGAAGAACAACATGAACGCGTTGGCGATCGCCTGGACGTTGCTGCGGCGCTGTCCCACCACGCCGAAGGGAATCCCGATCAGGAAGACGATGAAGTTGAAGAGAGGAAAGGAGATGCGGGAATACAATTCAAAGCGGATCTCGGAGCGCTTGCGAGGGGAGAGGCGCGCGGCATGTTTCAGGCTCTGAATCAGGTCGTGGGTCGTGACGCGCTTGGTCTTTTGAAACGATGCAATGAATTGCTGCGGTGACTCGGTGAATTCAGCCACTTCCAGCGTGTCGAGGATCGTGAGGAACCCCGGATCCCAGTCCGTCTTGGTGAAATCAGCGATCTTTACGTTGCGGAATGTCCAGTGCCCATGACGGTAGGATCCGGACGCGGCGCTGATTTTTCGCACGTCTTTCTGGTGTTGATCCGACTGCGTGACCTCGACGCCGAGGGCGATTTGCTCCACGGGGTTGACCATGCTGGCGAACCAGAATCGGTTGCCGATGACATCGTAGTAGGTGACGCCCAGTGTCTTGCTGGTTGGTGCCTGGGTTTTATTGGTGTTCTTTTCGAAAATGAGTTTGGCCTCAAGGAGTGCGCCGGGCGCCCAGGCCAGGTTGATGCACAGGATCTGGATCGTGAGGCAGATCCCGATCACAAAGTACGGGCCCATCAGGCGCACAAAATCCAACCCGCTCGCGCGCATGGCCGTCAGCTCCCCGTACTTTGACATGGTCGAGAGCGTGTACAGGAGAGCCAGCAGCAGCGAGATCGGCATGATGTCCACGATCCAGGCGGGCATCAGGATCATGTAGTAATGAAAAATCTGTCTCGCCGGCGTGTGTGCCTGGATGAAATCGTCGTAGTTGTCATTCAAGTCGTGGACCAGCATGAGGAGCAGGAAGGCCACCAGGCATGCGAGCAGCGGCTTGAAAAATTCCCTGATAAAATAACGATCCAGAATGTTCATGGGCGACAGTTCTTTTTACCCGCCCAGCCTTTCGTTGGCACGCCTATTTCTCCCGCAAGGCAACATTCTATTTCGGATTGTGGAATGCGGATTGCGGAATGGCAGCAGGGCATACAGCCGTGTGCTGGCGCGAGTGACTTCACGACGCGGGAATTGTAGTTTTCATGCGACATGCTAGGTTGTGGGGCATGGACAACGCGCATGCCATCCGACTTGGGGAAATCCTGGACTCGTTCTCGAACGTGCTGGTTGCTTATTCAGGTGGCGTGGACAGCGCCTGCCTGCTCAAGGCCGCCCACATGCGTCTCGGCCCCCGCGCGATGGGTGTGATTGCCGACAGCCCCAGTCTCCCCCGTGCGGAACTGGCAGCCGCCTTGAAACTTTCCCGTGCCATTGGCGCTCGCCTGGAGGTGGTGAACACCACGGAATTCGACAACCCGGACTACCTCGCCAATCCTGCCAACCGCTGTTACTTTTGCAAACACTCGCTCTTTGAGCAGATGGAGCGCCTTGCGATGAAGCGCGGTTTCTCCACGCTCGCATACGGCGAAAATGCCGAGGATTCCGGAATCACCCGCCCCGGCTCGAAAGCCGCCGCTGAATTCCAGGTTCGTGCGCCATTGAAAGAGGCGGGACTTTCGAAAGCTGACGTGCGCGCCCTCTCCGCATGCTGGGGACTCCCCACCGCGGACAAACCCGCCTCGCCCTGCCTCTCCTCGCGCATCCCCCACGGCACGCCGGTCACGACCGGCGCCCTGGCACAAATCGAAGCGGGCGAGGCATCCATTCGAGCGCTTGGCTTCCGCATTTTTCGCCTGCGCCATCACGGAATACGCGCCCGCATCGAGATCGCCCCCGACGAGCTGACGCGCGTAAAAAGCACGCCGGTCCGCGACCAGGTCATCCAGGCCGCGCTCGCCGTCGGCTACCTCGAGGTGGAAATTGACCCGCGCGGATACGGAGCCTTGTTTTGATTTTTTAAGATGGGCATGAAACCCATCGGCCTGCTATCCCTTGCGGAGGGCAACGCGTTCCTTACTTCTCAATCTCCGACTCCCGCGCATGCAATTCACAAACCTTACACGCGCGAACGAAATCGGCGCCAACAGTTATCACGTGCAGGCTGGCGACCGCGGCTTCCTTCTCGACAGCGGCACCCATCCGAAGATGGATGGCAACGCCGCCCTGCCACATCTTGGGCTGCTTTCAAGCAAGCCGCTCGACGCGATCCTGCTGAGCCACAGCCATCTCGACCACCTGGGATCCATGCCCGTGGTGATGAGCGACCATCCCGAAACACGCGCGTACATGACGTATGGCACAAGTCTCATCGCCGACCGTGCGCTGCATAATTCGGCAAGCGTGATGAGCAAGCAGCGGAATGAATTGCACCTGCCCGAATACCCATTTTTCACGCACGGCCAGGTGGATCACGTCACGGACCGTTTCGAGGTGGTTCCCTGCGCACGCGAATTCGAACTCGGAGGCTCGAAAATCTCGTTCCACGAAGCGGGCCATGTGCAGGGTGCCGCCGGCATCTGGATCGAATCAGGAGGCCATTCGCTCTTTTATACTGGTGATGTCCGCTTTGCAGACATGATGATCACGCGTGGGGCACAATTTCCCGAAAAGCGGCCTGACACCATGGTGATCGAATGCACGCGCGGCGCCACGCCCGCTGGCAACAGCTGGGATCATGAAGTCAATCGCCTGGCACAATCCATCATCGAAACCTACGCGCGCGGCGGAAGCGTCCTCATTCCCTGCTTTGCCCTCGGGAAAACACAGGAGGCCCTCAAGATCATCCACGACCTGATCAAGGAGCGCGTGCTGCCAGACCAGATGCTGTACATCGGCGGGCTCGCGAGCACTTACAACGAGATTTATGACGAGCTTGCAAACCGGGTCCCGCGCGTTTGCAACGGCTTCAAGCTCGAGAACAATCTCAACCTCATGGTTCTCGAGCGCAAGGATGCGCTCAAGATGAAGATCGGCCGCGGCCGCCTGCTGCTGGTTTCCTCGGGGATGATGACGCCCCGCACCATGTCGCATCTCATGACGCAGCGCATGGCGCCGGACGAGCGGCATTCAATTTTCTTCATCGGCTACGTGGATCCCGCCTCGCCTGCAGGAAAGGTGAAGGCGGCCGGACAGGGCGGCCGCGCCGACCTGGGCGGCGACGCGGGCGAGGTGGATTTGAAATGCCGCGTGGACAATTTTAACTTCAGCTCCCACTGCGAACGCAATGACATGATGGAATATGTGTGCAAGGTGCGCCCACGCAACGTGCTGCTTGTCCACGGAGAGGCCGCCAGCCTCGAATGGTTTCGCAACGAACTGTCACAGAAACTTCCCGAATCAAAGATCATCATTCCTCCCAGCGGCGAGACGATCGAGCTGTGAGGATTCACCGTTAATTTCCATGGATAAAAACGCAATCGCTGACGTGCTGAAGGAGATCGCCGTCCTGCTCGATCTCAAGGGCGAGAACCGCTTCAAGTCGCTCGCCTATTCCAACGCCGCGCGCACGCTCGAGACATTGCAGCAGGACCTTGGGGCCTTGATCCGCGAGGAGAAGCTCGGAGAGGTCAAGGGGATCGGCGCGGCGCTCACGGAAAAGATCACGGAGCTTTTTCAGACCGGGAAGTTGAAATACTACGACGAATTGAAATCTTCGTTTCCACCCGGCCTGCTCGACTGCCTGCGTGTGCCGGGCCTCGGGCCGAAAAAAGTGAAGGTGCTCTGGGAAAAATTGCAGATCGATTCCCTCGGCGACCTCCGCCTCTCCTGCGAGCGCAACATGGTGGCGAAGCTTGAGGGTTTCGGGGAGAAGACCCAGGCGAAGATCATGGAGGGCATTGCCAACCTCGAAAAATATCGCGGCCAATTCCTGTACCTCGAGGCATGGCACGCGGCTGTTCCCATTTTCGACGCCCTGAAAAAATGTCCCGTCGTGAAACGCGTGGAAATGGCCGGGAGTCTCCGCCGCAAAAAGGAGCTCGTTCGCGATCTCGATTTCGTGGTCTCCACCAGGGACCCCGAAACCGTGATGAAACTTTTCACCACGTTACCGCAGGTGGACAAGGTCACGAACCAGGGGAAGACCAAGTCCAGCGTGATGCTCGATATCGGAATCCAGGCCGACGTGCGCTGTGTCTCCGACGAGGAATTCCCTTTCACGCTCGCCTACTTCACCGGTTCGAAGGAGCACAACATCGCCATGCGCCAGCGCTCGATTGAGCAGGGGAAAAAGTTGAATGAATACGGCCTGTTCGAGATCAAGGCGTCGAAGGAAAAGTTGATCCCATGCAAGGACGAGGCCGCCATCTACGACGACCTCGGCCTCCAATATGTGGAGCCCGAGCTGCGCGAGGACATGGGCGAAGTCGTTGCCTCCGAGAAGAAGGATCTTCCGAAGCTTGTTTCCGAAAAGGACATCCGCGGCACGTTTCATTGCCATACGCAAGCGAGTGACGGAAGCAACACGCTCGAGGAAATGGCCCGCGCCGCCATCACGCTCGGATGGGAATATCTCGGCATCGCCGATCACAGCAAGTCTTCCGCCGTCGCAAACGGGCTCAACGAGAAACGCCTTGAAGCCCAGATGAAGGAAATCGAAAAACTGAACGCGCGCTTTGCCGGCGAAGGGGTGAAATTCCGTCTCTTCAAGGGAAGCGAGGTGGACATCCTTGCCGACGGCGCCCTCGACTTTTCAGACGAGTTGCTTGCGCGCCTCGATTATGCCGTGGCATCCATCCACCAGGGATTCACGAATGACGAGGCGAAGCAGACGGCGCGGGTCCTCCGGGCAATCTCCAGCCCGCATATCACGATGCTCGGACACCTGACGGGACGTCTCCTGCTTTCGCGCGAGTCTTACAAACTCGACATCAACGCCGTGATCGAGGCGGCGGCAGCCAACCGGACGATCATCGAATTGAACTGCACCCCGACGCGAATGGAGCTGGACTGGCGCTGGTGGAAAGGAGCGAGAGACAAGGGCGTGATGTGCTCGATCAATCCCGACGCGCATTCCACCGGGGAATTATCACAGGTCTCGCAGGGCGTGGGTGCCGCGCGGAAGGGCTGGCTTCGAGCGTCGGATGTGCTCAATACTCGCAGCACGGCGGAAGCACTCAGGCTTTTGAAACGGAAATAAAAACCGTGAATCAGCCACGGATGAAACACGGATTGACACGGATGATCGGCTCGGGCACACCCGAGCCGGTGGGTCGCACCCATCGGCAAAATCCGTGTTCCATCCGTGGCAAAATCAGTTTTTAATTGAGGCATCAACGCTCAAAAGGAGAAACAATCATGGACACATCAAGCATCCTGAAAGTATTGCCGGCCTTTTCGGACTTCCAGCCGGATGAACTCGAATACCTGGCTGCGAGGATCGAAGCCGGAAGTTTTGCCGAGGGAGCCGTGCTGATGCAGGAGGGGGAGAACAGCGAGGTCACGCACATTTTGTTGCGCGGCGTGGTGGAGATTCGCAAACGCTTTGGAGGACAGGATGTGGTGGTGGCCGAGCTGGTGGCCGGCAGTCTCCTCGGCGAGGGCGGCCTGCTCTCGGCCATCCCGCAGAAAACCATGGCCATGGCGATTGCCAAGACCGCGGTGGAAAGCCTCGTTATCCAGCGGCAGACGCTGGAAACCGCGGTGACGGAAAATCCCATCGTGGCATTCAAGCTCCTTCGCGTCATCGGCCTGGTCCTTTCCAAAAAACTCCGCCTCGTGAACGAGGCCTACGTGAAACTCTTCATGGAAAACCGGGGCGCCGGCAGCACCGACGAAATGAAGGAATTGCAGGATCTGCTGGCGAAGGAATGGGCGTTGCCGGAAAGTTGATCTAGCAGAGTTTCACGCGAAGGCGCAAAGCCATCACTTCACTTCGGAAAGTTTCACAACCCGATTTGTCCGCGCGGATTTTCTCAGGGCGATTGCAAGCTGCACGGCGGCGGTGCCCTCGCGGATGCCCACGGCATGAGGCTTGTTGGCCGCGAACCGCTGCAATACTTCGCGTGCCTGCCAGAGGAACGCGAGGTTTTCGTTGGTTTTGGGATGCACCGGTGACTGGGTCGGGATGGACCGGCGTTTGCCGTACAAAGGACCCACTTCCACGCTCTTGCACCACATGTCCACCATCAATGATCCCTTGTTGCCCAGGATCCCGCGATTGGCAATGTCCTGGCCGCAGGCCCAGCTCAGGTCAAGACGGCCGAACCCGCCCTTCTTGAAACGAAACACGGCGCTCAGCGAATCATCGTAATCGGGAGGGTTGAGAACGGCGCACGCCTGCTGGGCAAAAACGGATTCCACTTCGCCTCCGACCCAGTGAATGAAATCCAGTTCATGAACGCCCACTTCAACCGTCATGCCCCCGCATTGGGCCACGCTGAGACGCCAGGGCGGGATTTGTTCGCGCGGGTAATGGCCCATTCGTTGAGACCAGACGGAAACAAATTTGCCGAGCTCGCCCGAGGCAAAAATGTCCCGCGCCTTACGGTATGCCGGGTAGTAACGGTTGCTATGGCCGATGGCGACGTGCTTCCCGGATTTTTTCTCAGCCGCCGCCATGGCTTTCATGGCTTTCATGGAAAGCGCGAGCGGTTTTTCGCAGAAGACATTGTGCCCGGCCTTCAGCGCCTCAGTGATCTGTTTCTCGTGCAGCAAGGGGGGAGAGCAGATCCACACCATGTCCGCGCTTTCCACCGCCTGCTTGTAGGAATCGACAACCTTCATCTTGTAGGAGGCGGCAAGTTTTTCGGCGCGGTCGCGCGCTGCGTCAAAAACCGTGACAAGTTTCGCCTCGGGAATCTGTTTCAGCGCGCGCGCGTGCTCACCCGCAATGTAGCCCGCGCCGATCAATGCAATGGAAGTGGTTTTCATGGGTGGTTTGGTAAAAGGCGGGACGATGTCGGAGGAAGTCTGAATAGTCAATCATTGAGCATCCAACACCCGGGATTGAGATCCAAATCGGAGATCCAAATCCACTTGACGAGGTAGTGGTACAGTTTGAATCTAGGAAATCCAAAAACCGCTTGCATTCCGTTCCCGTCATGCGAACGTGAGGCATGCATAAACGCTCAAGCACACCCAAGGACATCAATCAAATCGCGGCTTCACTCGTTCAACACGTCGAAGCGGTCACATCGCAAGCCCAGCCCGAGAAGCCAGCCAAGAACCCTGCTGCTGTCGCGCTGGGGAGGCTGGGAGGATTGAAGGGCGGGAAGGCGAGGGCAGCAAGCCTTACCGCCTCCCAAAGGAAAGCTATCGCCAAGAAAGCTGCCGAAAAACGCTGGAATAAATCTTAAAGACCCTTTCCGCTATCCTGTTCATCCCTGTATTCATCAAAAGGCAACATCATGGTTTCGCCATACTTGGGATGGATTCTATCGAGCTTATCCATAAAATCTTTCCAATTAGTGCTTAATTTCATGAGGGTGACTATTGAACCGAGCCGTTCCCTCAATTTTGGATAACCAGTGTTGGAGGTTAGGTGTTGAAAAAATCGATGCTTTAATTGTCCTTTTTCATTCCTCGGAGTGATCTTTTTCAATTCTTCCAAAACGCCAGGAGCCAGTCTTTTATAAACTACATCATTAGTTAAATGGCCGAAGTACGGGGGGCGTTTAACGCTGTCTTTTTGAAAGTTTAGACCTCGCAGTGTGAACATTCCTTCATAAAAATCGCTTGGGAATGTGGTCAAATATGGTTGCAGTTCTTTTGCAACAAATGCTTCAAGAATTTTAGCTAAGGCATCTTTTTTTCTATCGATCTGAAATCCTGTGGCTTCATCAATGAGAGCAATGATTCCAATGCGAGCAAACCCCCTGACTAAAATTTCGCACTGGTCGGCGATGTGTGTTTGCTGTGTGGATAAAATGCCACCTTTTTTTCTGGCCGCGAGAACCGCATCACAAATATCAGCAAGAATTGTTGCTTCATATCCATAGGCGGCGTAGCCACCGCCTCCGGGGCGAAAATGGATTGGATTCCTGATGCGCATGGCCAAGTCTTTGCAATCCACCCCCTTATCGGCGAGGTTTTCAATAAATAATGCAAGTCGGTGCGCACCGCTTGAGCCGCCGCTTGTGGACATTCCTATCCCTGTTTGCATACCACGTTGCGTCAATACGCGAATCTCTCCTTCCAAAACGTAGCAAGGCAAATCTACATTGCCTATGCGCAGAGGATGATCGGGTGATCCGTGAGTGGCTTCTTTAATTTCTCCAGACCACCGCTTAAGAGCGGCTTTTTTTGCAATTAATGTACGTTCTTCTTTAGTCAATGCATCTGCTCGGGCATATCCTCCGGCAGCTTTACCAGTAATTTCTTCGATGCGCATGGTATTCCTTTGTGTTTATGCTTGCATAGTGCCACTTTTAGCCTATAATGCAAGCATTATTTAACATATGCTTGAAAAAATAACTTGACGAACCTTGACCGCTCAAGCATACTGTGCGCATGAACAAATTGAATACAGAAGATCGTGCGCGAATCGTCTCTTGTCTCGTCGAGGGCAACAGCCTCCGCGCCACAACCCGGATCACCGGGATTCACCGCACAACGATCATGAAGCTGCTGGCGGATTTGGGAACCGCGTGCGCCGAATATCAGGACAAGACTCTCCGCAATCTGAAATGCACGAACATTCAAGCGGACGAGATTTGGAATTTTTGCTACGCCAAACAGCAGAACGTGCCGAAGGCCATGAAAGGCAAATTCGGAATCGGGGATGTTTGGACGTGGGTTGCCATTTGTGCGGACACCAAACTTGTCCTGACCTGACAGGCTTTAGTGGACACCTCCGAAATATAGTCTTACCTGGTTGGTGTTGATGTCTTCCTTACTGCCATCTTCCCCCATGGGGGAAGAAAAATCGGCGGCAAAAGCGCTTGG
>JAHFSY010000102.1 GCA_023269615.1 Verrucomicrobiota bacterium | reverse complement strand
GCACGACCACGCCAGCCGCGGGTCCGTTCCGCAAGCTGCTCGTGGCCAACCGCAGTGAAATTGCGATCCGTGTTTTTCGCGCTGCGACGGAACTCGGCCTGCGCACGGTGGCGATTTACGCCCAGGAGGATCGGCTTTCGGTGCATCGCTTCAAGGCCGATGAAGCCTATCTCGTTGGCGAAGGCAAGGGACCGGTGGGAGCATACCTCGACATTGCCGGGATCGTTGCGCTTGCCCGCGAAAAGGGTGTGGACATGATCCATCCCGGCTATGGTTTTCTCGCGGAAAATGCCGGGTTCGCCAAGGCGTGCGCCGATGCGGGGATCGCCTTCATCGGGCCGCGCCCCGAGCTGCTCGAACTCATGGGTGACAAGATTGCCGCCCGGGCGCTGGCGCAAAAACGCGGCATTCCCACCCTGCCCGGCACAAAGGATCCCGTCCATGAACGTGCCGAGGCGCTCAGGGTCGCGAAGGAAATCGGTTTTCCTCTCATCATCAAGGCCGCGTTCGGTGGTGGCGGGCGTGGGATGCGTGTGGTGATGCAGGCTTCCGACCTTGCTTCGCTTCTCGACGAAGCCCGCAACGAGGCGGCCCGCGCGTTTGGCAACCCCGCCGTCTTCCTGGAACAATACGTTCCCCGCGCCAAGCACATCGAAATACAGGTTCTCGGCGATCGCCACGGGAACGTGCTGCATTTGCACGAGCGCGATTGCTCGGTTCAGCGCCGCCACCAGAAGGTTGTGGAAATCGCGCCCTCCGTGGGCTTGGGCGATCGCATGCGCACGGCCTTGTGCGATGCCGCCGTGCGCATGACCCGGGAGATGGGTTACGACAACGCGGGCACCATCGAGTTCCTCATTGATCTCGATCGCAACGAATGGTTTTTCATCGAGATGAATCCGCGCATCCAGGTCGAGCACACCGTCACGGAGGTGATCACGGGCATCGACCTCGTGCGCTCGCAGATTCTCGTGGCCCAGGGCTGCGCGCTGCACGGCAAGGAGTTGAATCTTCCAAAACAAAATGAAATTCCACGGCAGGGCTTCGCCGTCCAATGCCGCGTGACGACCGAAGATCCGGAAAACAAATTCACGCCCGACTACGGGAAAATTCTCACGTACCGGTCGGCGGCCGGGTTTGGCATCCGCCTTGACGGCGGAATGGGCGACTCGGGCAGCGTGATCACGCCCTTCTACGATTCGCTGCTCGTGAAGATCACGGCGTCGGGCCAGACCTTTCCGATGGCGTTGCAGCGGATGGACCGCGCGCTGCGGGAGTTCCGGATTCGCGGGGTGAAAACCAACATTCCGTTTCTCGACAACCTGATCGCCAACGAAACGTTCCGCTCGGGGCACGCGACGACGACGTTGATTGACAACACGCCCGAGCTTTTCAAATTCAAGCCCCGGCGCGACCGTGCCACGAAGCTGCTGATGTTCCTTGGAGACGTGATCGTCAACGGCAATCCGCAGGCAAAGGGCCACATGCCCAAGGGCGTGCTCAACCTGGCCACCTCGCCCCACTACGACCACAAGCAGGTCCCGCCCGACGGCACCCGCCAGCTTCTCCTGAAACTTGGCCCGCGCAAGTTCGCCGAGTGGACGATGAGGCAGAAGGCCCTGCTCATCACCGACACGACCTTTCGCGACGCGCACCAGTCGCTGCTCGCCACGCGCGTGCGCACCTTCGACATGCTGCTGACCGCCGACGCCGTGGCGCGCCGCGCGCCGAAACTCTTCAGCCTTGAGCTTTGGGGTGGGGCGACCTTCGACACGGCGATGCGTTTCCTGCACGAGGATCCATGGCTGCGGCTTCGTCTGCTGCGCGAAAAGATTCCGAACATCTGTTTTCAAATGCTCTTCCGCGGATCGAACGCCGTGGGATATTCGAATTATCCCGACAACGTGGTGGCGGGTTTTGTGAAGCACGCGGCGGCGCAGGGGATCGACATCTTCCGTATTTTTGATTCGTTGAATTACACGCCCAACCTCAAGTTTGCGATGGAGGCGGTGCAGGAGACGCACGCGGTTTGCGAGGCGGCAATCTGTTACACGGGGGACATTCTCGATCCAAGGCGCTCCAAGTATTCGCTCAAGTATTATGTAAAACTGGCGAAGGAGCTTGAGAAAATGGGCGCGCATTTCCTTGCGATCAAGGACATGGCGGGCCTCTGCCGCCCGTACGCCGCCTTCCAGCTTGTCAAGGCGTTGAAGGAGGCGATTGGAATTCCCGTGCATTTTCACACGCATGACACGAGCGGTGTGAATGCGGGTTCCATCCTGCGGGCCAGCGACGCGGGCGTCGACGTGGCCGACCTCGCGATCGCCTCGATGTCGGGTTCGACCAGCCAGCCAAATTTGAATTCCATCGTGGCCGCGCTGCAGCGCACTCCGCGCGACACGGGGCTTGACCTTGACGCCCTCAATGAATTTTCAAGCTACTGGAAACAGGTGCGGGCCTATTACGCGCCGTTCGACACCTCGCCGCGCGCCGGCAGCGCCGAGGTGTACCAGCATGAAATGCCCGGCGGCCAGTACACCAACCTCAAGGAGCAGGCCGCGAGCATGGGCCTTTCCCACCGCTGGTCTGAAATCGCCCGCACGTATGCGGAGGTCAACATGCTCTTTGGCGACATCGTGAAGGTCACGCCCAGCAGCAAGGTGGTTGGCGACATGACGATGTTTCTCATCAGCCGCGGCATCAAGCCAGCCGATGTTGTGAACCTTGAACCCGGCGCGACGCCCTTTCCCTCCTCGGTGATTGACATGATGGCCGGCGGACTTGGCCAGCCCATGGGCGGCTGGCCGAAGCGGGTGCAGAAAGTCATCCTTGGAAAGCAGAAGCCCATCCGGGGACGCCCAGGTGCCGGGATGCCGGCGCAGAATTTCAAGAAGACGCGCGAGGAATTGGAGACGCGATTCAAGCGCGAGATCACGGACGACGATCTTTACGATCACCTGATGTATCCCGAGGTATTCGCCGAGTTCGCAAAATTTGTGCGCGACTACAGTGACGTGGGCGTCGTGCCCACGACATCATTTTTTTACGGCCTGAAGCCCGGCGAGGAAATCCTGGTCAACATCGAGGAGGGCAAGACGCTGTTCGTGAAGCTGATCAACATCGGCTCGGCGGACAAGGACGGCTGCCGCATTGTGACGTTCGAGCTCAACGGCATGCCGCGGGAGGCGAGTATTGTGGACCGCTCCGTGCAGCCCAAGGCGAAGAGCCGGGCCAAGGCCGATCCTGCGGATCCGAAGCAGGTGGGCGCGCCGATTCCGGGAATGATCACCGCTGTCAGCGTCAGCATCGGCACCAAGCTGGCGAAGGGCGACAAGCTCCTCACGCTGGAGGCGATGAAAATGCAGACCACGATCTACGCCCCGTGCGATGGCGTGGTGGAGGAGGTCCACGCGGTCGTGGGCGAATCGGTGGAGAGCAAGGATTTGCTCGTCCGCCTGCGAACCTGAAACTTTAAACTTCACACAAGGAGGAACTCGTGAAAAACGCAAACCGCATCAAGCCACCCCTCAAAGCCCGCGTTGGTCTCTATACCATCGGGCTCGACCGTTACTGGATCCAGTTCAAGGGCCTCCATGACCGCCTTGTTGGCTACGGCAAATTCATCGAGAAGCAGGTTTCCCGATGGGCGGAGGTCCACAATTTTGGGATGGTGGACAACGAGGCGAAGGCGCACGAGGCGGGCGAATGGTTCAACTCCAAAAATGTGGATATTCTGTTCTGCCACGCCGGGACCTACTCCACCAGCGCCTCCAACCTGCCGGTCGTCCAGATTTGCAAACGTCCGGTCGTCATCCTCAATTTGCAGCCGACGGAACGGATGAATTACCTCAAGACCACCACGGGCGAATGGCTCGCGCACTGCAATGCCTGCTGCACGCCAGAGCTTTCCAATGCCTTCGCGCGCGCCGGCATCCGGTTCCATGTCATCAGCGGACTGCTCGGACTCGACAAGACGCCGAAGATTTCCGTCACGAACGAAGTGACCCATGACATGCCCGACGCCATCAGCGCATGGAAGGAGATCGAGGGATGGTCTCGCGCCGCCGGCGCGACGCGCACACTGCAATACGGCCGCATGGGATTTCTCGGCAACACGTATCCGGGCATGCTCGACATGTACAGCGACTTCACCATGGTCGAGGGGCAGACCGGCCTCCACATGCAGATCCTCGAGATGTGCGAGCTCGCGCGGATCCACAAAGGCGTCACCTCGAGGGAGAAAAAGCAAAAGCTCGCGGAGGTGAAGGACATGTTCATCCTCAGCGAGGATTCGCCCGCCGACCCGCTTGCCCGCAAACCGCGTCCCGACCAGCTTGATGCCGCGTGCGGCGTGGCCGTCGCACTCGAGAAACTCGTGCGCGAGCGCGACCTCGACGGCCTGACGTATTACTACAGCGGTTCGCCCGGCAACGAGTACGAGCGCATCCAGGAATCCTTCATCCTTGGCCTTTCACTCCTCACCGCGCGCGGCATCCCCTGCTCGGGAGAAGGCGACACCAAGACGTGCATCGGGATGAAAATCTGCGACACGCTCGGAGTCGGCGGCAGCTATTGCGAAATCGTCTCCACCGATTACGTGGACCAGACGATCATCATGGGGCACGACGGCCCCTTCCACATGGGCATCTCCGACCGCAAGCCGATCCTGCGCGGCATGGGCCTTTATCACGGCAAATGGGGAACCGGCGTCTCGGTGGAAGCCAAGGTGCGGAGCGGCCCCATCACCAATCTCGGCGTCACGCAAACGCTCGACGGCAGACTCAAGATGATCGTGAACCAGGGAATTGCGACCGATGGAGAAACCCTGCGCATCGGCAATACGATGACTCCCGTGAGGTTTGCAAAGAACCCGTCGCAATTCATGGACGAGTGGTTCCAGCTTGGGCCAACCCACCACTTCGCGATGTCAGTCGGACACAACGCAAAGACGTTTGAGAAAGTGGCGAAGCTCCTGGACTGGCCGTACGAGACCGTGTCGCTGTAAGTAGCCGAACTCGCAAGAGTTTGGTCCCGGGGCCGCGTTCTTGCGAACGCAGCTACAGTTACTTCTTCTCCGCCTTGGCGGCGGGTTTTGCGCCGGCCTTGGCGTCTCCACCCTTCGCATCCGGCTTGCCTGCGGGGGCTTTTGCATCGGGCTTGGCGCCGGCCTTGGCATCCGGTTTTGCTCCGCCTTTCGCATCCGGCTTGGGGGCGCCTTCCGCGCCTTCCTCGACCTTCTTCTCCTTGATCATCTCGGGCTCGGTTGCTGTCGGGGCGGCCACGACTTCCTCCTCCTTCGGGGCGAGCAACGTGAATACCGAGACATCGGCATGGCTGATGATGGTGACGCCGGCGGGTGCCTTGACCTGGCTGACGTGAATATTGCCGCCGATCAGGAGCGCAGTGACATCCACCTCGATCCGTTCGGGCAGATCCTTGGGAAGACATTCCACCTCGATTTCGCGGATGACCTGTTCGAGCACGCCACCGCCCGTGCGGACGCCTTCGGGCTCACCCACGGCCACAATGATCACGCGCGCGTGCAGTTTTTCGTCGGCTCGGACTTCATGAAAATCAAGATGCAGCACGCGGTCCGTGAGAGGGTGGTGCTGGATTTCCTGGATGAAGGCAAGGCGGTTGGTGGTCTTGCCCCCCTCGTCGAGAGAGAGGTCCACGAGCATGTTCTCACTCGTGGCCTGCTTGAAAATGCGTGTCATTTCCTTCTCGTCAACCTGGATGGGCATGGGCTTGATGTGCGAGCCGTACACGACGGCTGGAATCATGGACGAAGCGCGTGTGCGGCGCGCGGGGGCGCGTCCAACGCCTTCGCGGCGAACTGCTTTAAGAGGAACTTGTTTGGCCATAAATCACTTTCTGAAAAAAATGCGAGCGGTCATCATAACCGCAACAGATTGATTGGCAATACTTTTCACCGCGGCAACACGTGCCCTGTTTTTTCACGCTTTGGTCGCAACTTCCTTCTTTTGGCGTTGTTTTTATAAAAAAGCAGGATTTCACTCGTGTCATGCGTTCACCCCCCATCCCGCTCATCTTCTGCCTCTCTCTGTTTGCGTTGCAACCGATCTTCGCCAAACATGTCCGTTCCTCCGTTGAGGCCATTCGGGAACGGCAGATCGCAGACACAAGGGCGCCGCTCCTCGTCGCCGTGGATCAGAAGGATCTCGACAAGATGCAATCCCTCATCGCGCAAAAGGCGAACCTCGATGAAATTTCCGACAAGTCCACGGCTCTCATCGCCGCCTGCGAAGGCGGATTTGTCGAGGGCGCCAAGGTTCTGCTTGATGCGGGCGCGGATCCCAACATCCACGCCGTAAAGGGCCGGTGCGCGCTGTTCGCCGCCGCCGGCGAGGGCGAGGCTGAAATCCTCAAGCTGCTGATCACTCACAAGGTGGATCTCCACACGGAGGATCGCATCGGGGCGGATGCCCTGATGCATGCCGCCCATTCCCAAAATCGAAAGACCGTCCAGCTTCTGCTCGACGCCGGGGCCGACGTCAACACTCACCGACACGACGGCTGGACGGCGCTCATGCTTGCCGTCTGGATTGGCAACAAGGAAATCGTTGCTGACCTCCTCGCGGCCAAGGCCGAGGTCAACCCGCAGAACAGCATGGGTGACAGCCCGCTGATCATCGCCGCCAATGCGGGCGATGAATCGCTGGTGGAGCTCCTCCTTAAAAACGGCGCGGACGCCTCGGCGAAAAACAAGGCCGGACGAAACGCTTTCCAGGTTGCGGAGAAGGCGGAGAACCGTGGTGTTTGCGAAGTGCTCAAAAAGGCCGCCTCGGCGACGTCAGCCGAGGACAAGCCATGACCCGGCTTCCGTGCATGATTTTTCTCATCCACCGATGTCTCCACCCATGGAAATGAAGGGCTTTGGGCGTTACAACCTGCTCCTCAAGCTGGGCCAGGGTGGAATGGGCGCCGTTTACCTTGCGCGCCAGAAAACACTCCGCCGCTATTGCGCCGTCAAGGTCATCAGCCCGCAATTTTCACAGGACAAGGATTCCGCCGGACGTTTTCTTCGTGAGGCGCGGGCTGCGGCTGCATTCTCGCACCCGAACCTCGTGGGCATCTACGACTGCGACCAGCACAACGGCGAATACTTCATCGCCATGGAATATGTCGAGGGACTGAGCCTCGGCGAAATCATCCGCACCCACGGCCCGCTCCCCCTGCCACTCGCGCTGCATTGGTTGAACCAGGCCGCGGTCGCGCTCGACTACATCCACGGCAAAGGCGTGGTTCATCGCGACATCAAGCCTGACAACATGATCGTGGACGCGGAAGGCATTCTCAAGGTCATGGACCTCGGCCTTGCCAAGCATGACATGGAAACCGATGGGGGCATCACCGGCACTGGCATGATGATGGGCTCGCCGCACTACATGAGCCCCGAGCAGATTCACGATTCCAAGATGGTGGATCATCGCACCGACATCTACTCGCTCGGAATCACGCTCTACCAGATGCTCGTCGGGCGTGCCCCCTTCCTGCAATCGTCGGCCACCGCCATCTGCATCGCCCATCTGCAGGAACCGATTCCGCCCCTGGGGCTGCCCGACAGCGACCGCTCGCAAGCGCTGGATTCCCTCATCGCACACATGGCCGCCAAGGAACGGGATGTGCGCGTCCAGTCATGTTCGGAACTCCTCGCCACCCTTGCCCCGTGGATTGAGAAGAATCCCATGGACGACACTTCGCAGGAATTTTTTTCAAAGATCGCGTTCAAGGATCGCACCGTCGCCCATCTCCTGGAAAACGAGGAGATCAGTCCAGCCAACGTGGACCTCGAACTCGCTTCCCAGGTCTCCCCGTCGGACCTCCCCACCCAACTGGTGACGCAAGCCGCCCCCATCACCGCCGCACCCCTTCCTCCCGCCCGGGGCGCGACCCGTCGAATTCTCACCGCGCTGGCCATCCTGGTCGTTGCCGTGCTCATGTTGAATGGAATCAGGAAGGCCGTTGAGAAAAACCGCCAGCCGCCAAAACCCCAGGCACAGGCGCGGCAGCCCGTCGAACCTCCTCAGCCAGCCACCAACACGGCCCCGCTCCCGCCCAAGGTCGGCGGCCTCTACGTCCAGACGACTCCCGCCAATGCAACCGTCATGTTCGGAGCTGATAGCAAGACGAGCCCCGCCAGCTTCGACCACGTGCCCGTGGGCGAATATTCCGTCAAAATTGCGCTCACCGGCTACCGCCCCGTGGAACAATCCGTTCAGATCGTGGAGGGAGAGTTCAAGCAATTGCCCGTTCAACTTGAAGAAATCGGCGGCAGCATGCGCATCGAAAGCGACCCCATCGGCGCCGAGATCGTGGACCAGGGCAACGTCGTCGGCATCACCCCCTTCACCGCCAAGGGGAGGGCCGGGGAAACGAAGCAGTTTGTGCTGCGCTACAAGGATTATCACGACGCCCACATCACGGTCAGCCTCATGGAAACCGGCGGCGTCGAACACGTCACCTTTGATCAAAAATCGACTCCATCACCCGTCGCCAAGGAGCCCGTTCTTCCCCTCAATCCCAAGGAGTCGCAGGCCGTGCAATTCTGGTCCCACGCTCTCGAAGGCGCGCGAACCGTCCCCTCCGCACAGTGGCCGGAGCAAAAGAAGAAATCTCTGGAAAAAGTTGCCGACGCACTCCGTGAGAAAGGCGCCACGAACAACGATGCCATTGATCGGGCGGTGAAAAACGCGGGCATCATCTTCGACCAGGCCTACAGCATGAGCCCGCAGGAATTCCAAGCTCAGGAGCAAAAGCTTGTCTTCGCCCTCATCCTGAACAGCATGCAGGCTTTCAAAGCACCCATGCCCGGGGCAAAGGGCGGTGGGGGAGGGAACGGCGGCGGGGTTGGTGGTCGCCTGCGTAGGAAGTAAACCATCGAAGGACGCGCTCCGTCAGGGCTTACGCATTTGGACTCCGAGGTTCTTCCAAATCTGGATGCGGGGTGGTTGCCCTGTGCTTTTTGTGCCTCTTTGCGGCCAATCCGTCTGTTCGGCACGCGGAAAATGGCCACAAAA
>JAHFSY010000127.1 GCA_023269615.1 Verrucomicrobiota bacterium | reverse complement strand
GATGAAAAGACCAAGTCCCTGAGCGACGCGCGCGATGCTGCCCGGGCTGTCGAGGAAAAGCTGAAGGTTGCTGAGGACCGCCTCCAGGAGGCTTTGAAAAAACTTTTGAGCAGGGAGCGCGACCTGGATGAAAAGACCAAGTCCCTTGTCGAAGCACGCGATGCGGCGCGAGACGGCGAGGAGAAGCTGAAGTCTGCTGAAAGCCGCCACCAGAAAATTTCGCTGAAGCTCGCGGGCAGGGACCGGGAGCTCGATGAAAAATCCAAGGCCCTGATTTCTGCCCGAGACAGCGCGCACACCCTTCAGGAAAAATTTCAAAAGGCCGAGGAGAAGCACCGGACTGCGGAAGGTCGCCTGGACAAGGCCCTGGAAGAGCTTGCGGCCTCGCGTCGTGAGCTTGAAGAAAAATCCAAGTCCATTGCAGACGGACGGCACAGCATGCAGACCATGGAGAGAAAGCTCCAGGTGAATGAGGAAATCCTGAAGCAGACCTCTCACAAACTCACTGGCACGAGCCACGAACTCGCCGAGCAGTCCAAGTCCTTTTCCGACGCGCGCGA
Source organism: Verrucomicrobiota bacterium (assembly GCA_023269615.1). GTDB lineage: Bacteria > Verrucomicrobiota > Verrucomicrobiia > JABWAM01 > JABWAM01 > JAHFSY01. The sequence goes on along the minus strand of JAHFSY010000127.1, from coordinate 2,318 downwards.
AACGGTGCACACATTGGAGGACAAACTTCAGATCATCGAGGCGGGGTTGCAGGCATCCGAGGCGTACCACCAGTCGATGTTCAGCCAGCCCGGCATGGGTGTTGTGTCACTCGATGACCAGGGCCAATTCAAGGAGGCGAACAGCGCTTTTGAATCGCTTCTGGACATGACGCATGACGAGCTGGTCACCAAATCCCTTGCCGATCTCGTTCATTCCGAGGATGTGGCCATGTTCGTCGCCGCACGGGACGGGTGTGTCGAAAGCGGGAAAGACCATTTTCAAGTGCAGTTGCGGCTTCTGAACAAACAGGGCTGGGAGGTCTGGGCACGCCTCACCGGCTCGATCCACCGCGGCAAAAATGCATCGCCAGACTTCACCCTGATTTTCGTGGAGGACTTCACCGACCGCCGAAAAATTGAGAGCGAGCGCCAGGCCACCGCGACGTTGTTGCGCGAAGCGGAATCGAAGTTGCAAGGTGCGGAGGAGAAAATTCGTGAATTGGAAAAGCAGGCTGGTTTGCAACAGGGCGCCCACAAGGCCGACGAGACGCTGCTGCGCGCCGCGGTGTCAAAATTGCGCGGTGCCGAGGAGAAGATTCGCGAGTTGGAAAACCAGGCCGGCTTGCTGCAAAGCGACCGGAAAACCGACGAGGCGTTGCTGCGCGACGCGGAATCGAAGTTGCGGGCCGCGGAGGAAAAACTTCGCGAACTGGAAAGGCATGCCATTCCACCTCAGAACGCCACCTCGCCTCCCCCGGAGGCTGTTGCGCCTGCCGCCACAACGCCCGAACCCGAGCCCGAAGACGACGATGCAAGCCCGGAGGAGCATGCGGCACAGCCACATGCCCACGTCGAAGGCTTCAACGAAATCATCCATGCCTTCATCACCGTGGACATGGAGAACCGGATCGTGCATGTGAATTCACGCACCGAGCAACTTCTTGGTTCCAGCCACTCTTCGATGTTCGGCAAACACGTCAGGGAGATGTACTCGGTGGAGCGCCAGCGCCCGATCCACAAGCTCAGCCAGGTTGGGGAACCTGCTCCGAAAGGCGGATTCAGGCTCAACAAGACATGGGTGAACGGCAGCGATGGCACCGCCCGCATTTTCGTTCAAGGCACATCATCCTTGTTTGACGATGCCGGCAACCCCATCGGCGCCCTGGTCGTGTTTCAGGATTTCGACCAGATCCACGATCTGGAGCAGACGCTGATTGAATCCAATCGTGTCCCGTCCCATTCGGTGTTTGAAGACCAGCTGGCCCACGAGTACGACAACATCGTCGCCATCTTGAACATGGTGTCCAGGCCCCTGCTCGCCTCCCTCGACAAGGATCTCCACGCAAGCAACGAAGGCTGGGACCGCTCATTCGAAATCGTCCAGCAGCAGTCAAAAGAAATTCAAGAAAAGTTCATGAAGCTCTCCGGCAGCGCAACGCATGCGTGACCGCACCTAGCCGCTTAATTTTTCAAAATCAATGAATCCACGCTCGGGATTCGTTGAAAGCAGTCGCACTTGCACCGTGTCACCGACGTCGATTCCATGTTCGCCGCGAATGACGCGGCCTTCCGCCGGCCAACGAAGCAGGCGGACATAGGTGCCCTTGGGGGAGGCGCCGGTCATCACGGCATCGAACACTTCGCCGATCCTTGAGCTGAACGCGGTGGCCGCGATCACCTTGCGCATGAGCCGCTCGATTTTTCGCACGGCATCCTCCCGCTCCGTGCAATGGGACGCGATTTCCAGGAGTTGCGGTTCGGTGTAGGGAGCTGGCTTTCCATCAATCATCGCCTTCAAGAGTCGTTGAATGATCAAATCCGGATAACGACGGTTGGGCGCGGTCGAATGCGTGTAATCCTGGAGGGCAAGGCCGAAGTGGCCGACCGAGTCATCATTCGGACGTTCCATGATGTATTCGCCCGGGCCGAGGAGTTTGACGACGGCCAATGACAGATCGGGGAAGCGAAGCGGGTCGGCCTCTTTCTCCCGGGCAAGAAAAGTTGACAGCGCCTTGGAGTCGGGTTCCTCTGGCAGGGGGCAGCCATGTTGTTCGACGAGTTCTCGAATCCGGTCCCAGCGTTTGGGCACACGGACCACGCGGCGGATGAAAGCAAATCCCCTGGCATTGAGCAGCCCGGCAGTGCCCACGTTGGCGGCAATCATGAAACTCTCAATGATTTCCCGGGCTGGATTGGATTGCGCAATCTTCAAGTCCACGACCTGTCCATCCCGCATCACGGCCTTGGGTTCGATGGTGCCGAGGGTGAGCGAGCCATGTTGACGCCGCAGCTCGCGGAGCCGCGTGGCCGCTGCATGG
>JAHFSY010000004.1 GCA_023269615.1 Verrucomicrobiota bacterium | reverse complement strand
GAGTGTGAACAAAAGAACAGTCGTGCTCAGGATTGGTTTGTGCCTCGTCGGGCTTCTTTGGGGGTCTGTGTTTTTCGTCATCGGGGAATGGGGGCCGGTGTTCGACGAAATTTTTCACGGGTTCGCGTTGCGTGTGAGTGACTTGGGACCCATCCTGCAATTCTTCCTGCAACTCATGATGGATGGTGGACCCTTGCTCTCGCTGGTTCTGGCGTTCTTGTCGGTGGGATTTACCCTCGCCGGGGTGCTCGTTTTAAAAGGACGCAGGCATGCATGGCTTGGAAGCGCCGTCCGGATTTGTTCGATGCTCATCGGACTTCTTTACGTGATCGTGTTTTTTGGGATTGGAGAGTGCAGCCCGGTGTTTGCCGGGATCTATCAAGACTTCAATGCCCATCTTCCCTGGATGAAATCCATGATGTCCTGGCTGACGTTGCCACTGATGCTGCCCACAGGACTTGCTCTTGCATCGTTTGTCGTTTTGAAGGACCGCAAATATGCATGGTTTGAAGGCGCAAAAATCAACGCGGTTGCATTGGTTCTCCTCCTGATGCTTGCAGTTTTTTGGATCTGGGCCGCGCTCGTGCCGATTTTCAGGATGCATGAGTTGGTGTCCTGACGAAGACGAATGGCAAGCAGGGCCGCTTGCCCTACAATTCGGAAATCCTGTAATCCTGTCAAAAATCTGAACGGAGCAAAGGGATGGTCCGTGTTTCATCCGTGTCCATCTGTGGTAAAAATGGCCGCCGACCGACGGAGGGCGGGGTCGGCGACCCCGCCTACAGCCTGGACTTGCGCAGGCGAAGGGCGTTGGTGATCACTGACACCGAACTCAAACTCATCGCCGCACTTGCAAGCATGGGGTTCATCAACAGGCCGAATACCGGATAGAGCGCGCCGGCGGCGATCGGGACTCCCATCGCGTTGTAGAGGAATGCGAAGAATAGATTTTGACGGATGTTTTTCATCGTGGCGCGGCTCAACTTTCGCGCCCTCACAATGCCCCGCAGATCGCCTTTCACGAGCGTGATGCCGGCGCTTTCCATCGCCACATCGGCGCCCGTGCCCATCGCGATGCCCACATGCGCCTGTGCGAGCGCGGGGGCGTCGTTCACTCCATCTCCGGCCATCGCCACGATCCGTCCCTCGCTTTGCAATCGTTTCACCATTTCGCCTTTCTGTTCCGGCAGCACGCCGGCTTCGAATGTTTCGATTCCAAGTTGGCGTGCCACGCTTTCGGCGGTGACGCGATGGTCGCCCGTCAGCATCACGATGCGGATGCCTTCCTCGCGCAGCGCGCGGATGGCGTCGCGCGCGGATTCCTTGATGGGATCGGTGACGCCGAGAAAGCCGGCGAATTTTCCGTCCACGCCGGCGAAGAGGACGGTCTGTCCTTCGCGCTGGAGCGCTTCGGCGCGTTCCGCGAGCGGGGAGGTTTCGATGGATTGTCCGCGCAGGAAATTCGCGTTGCCGATGGCGACCTTGCGTCCCGTGATATTGCCGGTGATTCCTTTGCCGGGGAATGCCTGGACGTTTGAATCCGCAAGCTGCTGCGATGGACACGACGGAGCGTGTCCCTCCGTCGGCAGCTTCCGAAACGGAGGGACACGCTCCGTCGTGTCCACACCGCGTTCCTCGGCTCCGGCGATGATTGCAGCCGCAAGGGGGTGTTCGCTTGCGCGTTCGAGGCCCGCAGCCAGGCGAAGAACTTCATCTTCCGTGAAACCGGGTGCGGCCACGATGGAGACGAGACGTGGCTTGCCTTCGGTGAGCGTGCCGGTTTTGTCCACGACCAGGGTGTCCACTTTTTCGAAAATTTCGAGCGCAGCGGCGGCGCGAATGAGCACACCCTCGGTTGCGCCGCGCCCGGTAGCGACCATGATGGACATGGGCGTGGCGAGTCCAAGCGCGCAGGGGCAGGCAATGATGAGAACCGAAACCATGCAGACGAGCGCATAGGCCATGCGGGGTTCGGGCCCGTAATTCGCCCACAGGATAAATGCCGCGAGGGCTGCCACGAGAACCGCCGGCACGAAGAATGCGGAGACGGTGTCGGCAAGCCTTTGGATCGGCGCCTTGCTTCGCTGCGCCTCGGCCACGCATTGCACGATGCGCGCGAGCAGGGTGCCGCTCCCCACGCGTTCGGCTTTCATGAGAAACACACCCGTGCCATTGAGCGTGCCGCCGATGACGCGATCGCCAGACTTCTTTTCCACCGGGAGCGATTCGCCCGTGAACATGGATTCGTCGAGAGCGCTTGCGCCCTCGAGCACCACGCCATCCACCGGAACTTTTTCGCCGGGACGGACGCGGAGACGGTTGCCGGGCTGGACTTCATCGAGCGGCGTGTCGTTCTCCGTGCCGTCGTCGCGCACGAGGCGCGCGGTGGTGGGGGCGAGCTGGAGCAGCGCGCGGATTGCTCCCGAGGTTTTGCCTCGCGCTTGCAATTCAAGCATTTGTCCGAGCAGGACGAGCGTAATGATGACTGCGGACGCTTCGAAATAAACACCCACCTGGCCGTTGTGTCCCCGGAAGGAGGCGGGGAAGAGAGCGGGCATGAAGGTGGCGATCAGGCTGTAGAGATAGGCGACGCCCGTGCCGATGGCGATGAGGGTGAACATGTTGAGCTTCAGGTGAAAGATGGAATCCATGCCACGTTTGAATAAAGGCCAGCCACCCCAGAGAACGACGGGCGTGGCGAACACGCATTGCGCGGTGTTGAACAGATCGCCCGGAAATCTGGCCCGCAACGATTCCAGGTGAAACATTTCCGCCATGGAGAGGACAAGGAGGGGAAGCGAGAGGAAGAGGCATCCCCAGAGGCGAAAAGTCATGACGGCAAGCTCGGGGCTGGGGCCATCGGATGGCGCGGCAAACTCCGGTTCAAGGTCCATCCCGCAGATGGGGCATGCGCCTGACTCCGTCTGTCGGACCTCCGGATGCATCGGGCAGATGTGATAGCTGGCCTTGGCGGCGGGCTTGGATTTTTTCTGGAGAAATTTTCCCGGGTCGGCCTTGAACTTTTCGAGGCAACGCGTGGCGCAGAAGTAATACGTGAAGCCTTCGTGGACATGGGAGCCGGCGGCGGAATGCGGATCCACGATCATTCCGCAAACCGGATCGCGGTGTTCCGCGTGTTCGTTGCAACAGGTGGACATGGAATGGTTTGTGATAGTACCCGCCCATTACTTATCCTGACAGAAAAGAACCGGCCCCATCAAGCCGCCCGTGCCCAGCTCATTCATGATGAGTCGGGTTCCAATGAGCGTGATTTGATTTTCGGCGCCCGGCTTGATCGCGGAAGTCACGTCGAAGGAGGCGGGCTTGCAATAACCAGAAAACTCATCGGACTTTACGCCCTTCTCGTCCACATGGGGGATATGCTGGCCGTTGACGAAAACCTTGCAGTTACCATCGGTGCTGCTGACCCAAAGATACACATGCTTCTTTGCCGGCACATCCGGCAGCTTGATCGTCTGCCGATACCATACAGGCCCATAGTATGCCTCCAGGCCCAGCGCATACCAGGTGTCAATGCACGGATCGGTTTCCTTCCAGCTGGAATGGTCAAATTCCGGCTTGCTCCAGCCCAGCTTCTCACCCTGCCTCTCCCGATCCACCGCATAGCGCCACTTGCGGATGGATGGCGCGATGAGATTGCAGACCTTTGCAATTCTTGCCCCATCGTCGCAGGTATCCTTGTAAAAATAGTTAAAGTAGAGGCCTGAGATGGTGATGGACTTGCCCGCGGGAGTTTTTGGAGTCCATACCACACTGCCGAATGCGAACTGGGGGAGATATTGCTCTCCAAGCTCAGCCTGGCGGGCAGCCCACGAGGCACCATCTTTTTCCAGATTTTCAAGACGCCCGTCAAACAAGTCCCTTCGCATTTTCATGAACAGCTCAAATTGTCGCAGGGAGTCATCCGACATTTTCACCCGCCTCTTTTCCATCGGAGTCTTGCAACTCTTGAAGGCGGCATCCATCGCTTGCCGGGCCTTTTGAAGCACCTCTGGAGTGAAACGCCTGGGATAGCCCGCGCCGCAGCCTGCATGCTCGGGAACCTTGACCCAGGCATCGTCAAAGACCTGCCAGTATTCCCGCATCGGGATGGAGGCCGCGCCGTAATAGCGCGTGAAAAATTCATCCAAAATCTCAGACGGTTTTGCCTTGGTATTCCACGACATCCGGATCGACAGCCACAGCCCCGGGAGGACTGATTCGAAATTGGGCATCGTTTCTGGCTGCCAGAAATTGACGCCGTGGGAGTAGAGGAACGGAAGCTCATCGCTCATCTGTGACATCATCGGGTAGGGAACGGAAACTTCCGCCAGATGGAACATGAAATTATAGTAGGCGATGTTCCTCGTCACCTTGGACCAGCCCTCGACGATCGGGCGTATCGCCTGGCGCGATGGGCAGGCTGGATCCATCATGGAATGAGCCCGGCAGTAAGTGATGGGGGCGATTTCGGGAACCAGGTTGGGGTGGACCTTCTCGCGAACGGGCGGGCGCGTGTACTGGACATAGGCGAGAAATCCGAGCAATACCTCGGGATGCTTCCTGCAGACTTTTTCCGCGATCGGATTGCAGAAGTGCATGTAACGATCAGTGATGGAAATCACATCCATGCTCGGATCACGGTCGCCGGCATCCAGCGCCTTGCACCTTGGACACTCACAAAAATCAGCCCCATCTGCGGGGGCGATGGAAACCGATGTTTCCTTGCCTTTATCCAGCCTGGTGATCACCCCATCGGCGACCGCCGCACCGACGTCTGAATTGCCCCAGCACAGCCTGTTGGCCAGATCTTTGCCGTCCTTTTTTCCGATCCAATCCGGATGCGCCTTCAGCTGTTCGGCGCTGATGTAGTTGTTGTTGATTTCCAGCGCGTGATTGGCGAGAAGAACGGTGCCGCCCTGGCGATTTCGTCTCTTGAAATCCTCATCTGCATAGGTGAGCCGTCGCGATATGGTAGCCGGCACCTCGGAGATATCCATGGTCGGAAGACTGATGGTTTTCATCCCCGGGATCACCTCGCCCAGGTCGCTGGGCATGTACCAGCGGCAACCAAGGCGGTCGAGAAGTTCATAAATGGCGTAACTCGCGGCCTCATCCGATTCGCCCATGAGGCCAACCGCCTTGGGAGAGACCACCATGCGCCACCCCTGCTTGTACGGGGAGGTTTTTGCTGGCGGGCCGAAAGCCCTGGCCGCGATGTCTCCAACCAAGATGGGCAACCATTTGTCGCCATCCTGTGGGGCGCGGAGGATAAGTTCGATTTTCGCGCCCGACATTTTCCCGAGATAGAGGGCGAGGTCCTTGACCGAATCGCGAAGGCGCTGGCGTTGCAATTCCGCCTCTTGCATGGGGAATGGCGCGGCCGCATCGACGACCCTGTTTGTTTCCATTACTGCGGGGCTTACATGGATGGAGCAGCCGGGAATGGAATCATTTACGAGGACGACATCTGCGGCGCCGGATGGAATTGATGATGACAACAACATGGCAACGATCGGGAGATGAAATATTTTCATGATTACCTGGACGCGATGGCTTCTTTTGGAACCAGAAGCTCCGAGGGATGACGGGCCACGTAGGGCGGCACGCCATAGAGCTCCACGGTGCAGTTATAGCTCTCCACGGCGAGGCTCCAAATCTTGCCGTCTTTTCCAGCAGGAACATTCACCTGCGCCTGCTGGCCGTTCAGCTTGTAGGAAGGGATGCTTTGCAGCAGCGTGTCATTTTCGAGCGCAGAGGCGCCATCGGGTGTTTTTACAACGGTCTTGGTGTATTCCTTTCCTCCATCCAGGCCGATCACGAACCGTCGCGTCCCCTTCGGAACAAAGAAATAGATCGGCTGGGATAACACGGGGTTCCAGAGAATGAATTCCTCATGGATCAGATGCTGGGAATCGTAGTCCCAATATCGCCCGCCAAATGCGGCATGAGGCCTCGATCCCAGGTTGACCTCCGCTCCGAGGGCGGTTGTCTTGGATAACTGGCCTGGATTCACAACAAACACCCCGTCCGACGGGATTTCGACGTCGCACCTGGACCGCGCTCCATTCGTTGAAGTGACACTTCCCTCCGCCAAGACCCTGGTTTCTCCGATGCGCATGAGCTTCCAATGGGCTTCAATCGCCGAGTTTTCATCAATGGGAAAATAGTTGACGCGCACTTTCTCCCCGCGTTTTGCCAGGAAGGCATACTCTCCCGATTTGGTTGGAAGCTCCGACGGCGACACTGTGCCCCATTCCTTTACAGCGTCCGGCAGAACGTCCTTGATGGCGACGAGGTCATTCGACCATGTCCGGATCTCTGGCTCAACCGCAACCACGCCCCGGTATTTTGCGACATCATCCGCGAAGTTCTTTGCAACCTCGTCCGCTGATGGAATGTCTGTTCGCTCGGTCTTCCATGCCTCCGCATCCTTGAAATCAAGTTTGCCGAGGGTTGCGAGCGAGCTGAAACGGTTTTGAAACCAGATTTCCTCGTTCAGCATGGGGAAGACATGAATGAGGCCTGTGTCCATGATGCGTCGGGAATACACAATCATCTCCCGTGCGCACTGAACAAGATCCTTTGGTTTCGGCGAATTGGTGGAATGAATCACTGTTTCAAGATAGTCATCATTCAGGCGGAGCCAGTGAAGATACATGGCGACTTGATCAAGGCGGGCTTTGACGCCCGGATCAGTCTCGGCTTTGTACGCCTCCCCCAGATCGTCAAGCGCGGGCTTCAAACCCTGACGGATCACAAACCAGTTGCCACTGTTCCAGCGTTCGTACAATCGCTTCATGGGGACGGAAGCCTTCCCAAAGGCGTTTTGATAAAAGTCCTGTGCCAGGTCCTCGGGCTTGCGATCTGAATTCCACTCCATGTGGGCGGCGACCCAGTAACCCAATCCATTGGGACCCCAATTGCAGGAGGATTCGGCGTCGAGCGAAACCACGTTAAGCTCCTTGTTATATCTCCGAATCAACTGGCCCAGCATGGTGGATCTTCCCGCGATGGCCGCTCCGGGCATGTCCCAATCCCAGGCGTACATGCTGAAGTATTCATACACGCCTACTTTGGCGCCAAGATCGCCGAACCGCTTCACCTGTTCCTCAAAGCTAAGTTCCGTGTTGCGAAACCTCGTGGTTACCGAGACATAAACACCGGGATGGATTTTTTCACGAGGCGGTTCGCTGTGTTCACTATAGGCGTTCAAGCCAACCCATTTATCTGGAAATTCCTTGCGCACCGCGTCCGCGACGACATTTGCGAGGTGGAACGCGCAATCACTGGCCCCGCCTATCTTCCTGCACTCCTCGCAGGTGCAGTAGTCGGCTCCGTCATTCGGGTCCACGGACACCATGTTCAGCCTGGGATCCTTGCGGAAAGAGGCCAGCGCGCTTTGGATGACCATCTCCTGCACCGTTTTGTTGCTGACGCACAACTGTCTTGGCGTTCTCTTTCCATCGTTCATGGAGAACCACTCAGGATGTTCCGCAAACAAGTCGCGCGAAACATGCCTTGCATAGGAATGGGAGGTGTCCACCTGGAAAGTGGGAGGGACGGGGGACTCGACGTTATGCTGAAGGTTGTGCTTCATCCATGCCTCATAGTCCTTCTGCAGTTTGGGTGTTCGCGCGGCCCATCCGTACCACATACGCCGAAAGGCGTAGGCGGGCCGTTCCCTGCGATCCAGTCGCGTGGTGAGGGATGGTTTCTTTGGAATAACCGTCCACGCGGGTTCCGCGAAGTACCACCGGCACCCTTGGGATTCCAGAAAGGTGTAAACCGCATGCTGCAAGCCCAGTTCCGTGTTGGCCAGAATCAGCAAGCGTTTGGCTTCACTTCTCAGCACAAATCCTTCCGGCCCAAGTTCCTTCAACTTCAACTCCTGCGCTTCCTTTGGAAAATCCGCGGCAATGCCAATGCACAAGCCATCGGTTCCTTTTCCAAGAGGAACATCCGCTCCGGTTATTTCTTTCAGGCATTGCCTGAGCTCATCAATCAGGAAGAGCCGCTGCTTGTCGGCAGTGGCCGGGGTGATGATCGTCGTCACGGGCTTGCCGGACTGCGTGATGGCGAACGATTCGTCAGCGCTTGCAATCATAGCCCAGCCCCAACACGCCGCGATTCCAGCGAGTATCTTGAACATGCTATTGATCATGCGTGGGTGCCGATTCGGGAGTGACGACGATGTAATTCTGGTCAAACCATTCGCGGGGCGTCGAGGGGGGCTTGCCGCCATTCGTCGAGGGGTGGCCGCGAGGTGCAATCGCCAGCTGAAGAACCTGCGCTTCAAAAAGCTTCTTGAGCTCGGAGCTGCTGGTGGCGGGATCCGAGACGGCGACAAACTTGGGGCGGTTCTGGGCAAGGCCGCCGATCTGCTCATCCGCAAGGCGCGGAACTCCAATCAAGGAAACGATGGCATCCACGTTGGGATACTGTTGAAAAATTTCAAGGAACGGCTCCGCACGAAGCATTTTTCCAGCGGGAGACCTTATCATCAATGACGGACTGATTTTTTCAACTGCCATCACGGTGATGTCCTTCTGTCCTTTGATCGCCTCGGTAAAGGCATTCATACGGGGATCGTCGGCTGTGATTTCAACCTGGCCGGTGTCCATCACAAGGACGACAATTTTCCCCTTGTTGCCCAGGAGCTTTGCCGTTTCCTCCGCCAGCACCTGGCCGGTGCCCTGATAAGGCAGCAGATTCGCTTTCGGAAGGGACGGTTGGAATTCGCACGTGGTCAGCAGAAGGGATGAGAGCGAGGCGGCAATAACCAGGGTCAGCGCAATAGCGCCAACCATCTTCTTGTTCTTTTCCAATTTGAGCGGAACCTCATCCGCGCTTTTTCCAGTGGTGAGACGGATCCCAATCCGGATGACATGAAAGATGAGATCCGCAATGGATGTCACCAGGAATGAAAGCGCGTTGATTGCAACCTGTCGAAGATCTGGCTTGGTGGGTGTCATGGGGTTACTTCACCCGCGTGAGTTTCCACACGTCCGGGGTCATGTTATTGCCGGCGACCATCCACAAGGCGTTGTCATGGACAAACGCCGCTGCGGCGTGACGGGGTGGCCATGGGGTATTGGGCAAAGGATACCAATTGGAACCGTCGGATGAGTGCCAGACATCGTTCCGATTGCCCGCTTCCTTTTCAGGTCCATAGCCTTCCATGACCCACATGCGCCCATCGAACGCGGCAACATCATGATATTGACGTGCCTCCCACGGCGCATTTTCGACATGGCATTCCCAGTTGACCCCATCGGCCGAGCTCCAGACATCGTTGAAAAATTTCCGCCGGGGTGTTTCCGGCGTGTCATAAGTTCCTCCGCCCAGGATCCACATTCTATCTTTGAAAACCACATTTCCACCAATCATACCCCTTTGCGGCCAATACGGTTCCCTTGGAGTCACCTGCTCCCAGACAATGCCATCGGAGGTCGTCCAGATGTCCCGGTAAAATTTCTCCGCTCCCTCTACAAACGGCGGCAGCGTCTGGCCGCCCATGACCCAGATCTTACCCTTGAAAGCGAGGGTATGATGCAAAACGCGTGGCCCCCACGGAACGGGTTTGTCACGATTGACAAAATTCCAGTTTTTTCCATCCCCTGAGTTCCACACATCGAACATGAAATGGCCCTGGTTCGGATCACCGCCAACAATCCACATCTTGTCTTTGAAAACCACGTAGCCTGCGGTGTGGCGTCCTTCCCAATCCAGCTTCGCATCGAAAGTCTGGTCGAGAAAACTGTTTGGCTTTTCCAGCTTCCACGAGGCTCCTTCATGGGAACTCCAGACCTCGTTGTTGCAGATTCGCGGAAAATGCTTCTTATCACCCGGGTTCCAGCCGCCGATCAGCCACATGCGGTTTTTGAAGGTGAGCGCGCCCGGACCATCGCGTGGCGCGAAAGGCGCTTCCAAGGTCACCTTGACCCACTCGTATTTTGGAACTTCCTGCGCTGCGACAACAGAAAAGGGGCGGTCGCTTTTCGCGACCAGCCCCGACTTGCTGTCGGTCACGCGGATGCGGCATCTGGCTGATGGCGGCGCCGCGGCCTGCCACACGAATTCGCCGGTGTTGGGCGCCGATGCGCTGATTTCACGCCATGACTTGCTGTCGTCCGTGCTCAATGCGATCTTCACGGGGTTGCCAACATCTATGTTCTGCGATTTCCACCGGATCAGGTGCCAGCTCCCAGCGGCCATGCTTTCGCCACCGTGGGGCGAAAGCAATGTGAGGGAAGGCGGTCCCGGAGGCGGCTCGGCGAAACCTCCCGTGGAGCAAAGGACCGAACAAACAAGACCGCAGGCAGGCAGCCACCTTTTCCACGTCCGAGGCATCCGTGACAATCCGTGTTTCATCCGTGGCTAAAAGTGCGGGTGATCACCACAGCGGGGGGCCTTCATCAACGCCGAAGGTGGTGATATCGTCCGAGGTGTCGTCGAGATTTCCATACTTTCCAACCAAATCCGCCTTTTTAAGTGATGACACATGGTTATCGCCAAACAGGAAATTGCCTCGATTGTTGTGTCGAAGGTGGAGCGGCGCTTCGTAGGGATAGGGAGATGTGTAGCTGCTGCCCCACGCGAGAAAGATCGACACCTGGTCCCCCACCACGCCGAAGTTGATGGAGCTGACGCAGTGCGTATCGCCCATCCACAAGAAGTTTGCAGGCGGGCCGTAGTTGGGACCCGCCGGGTTTGGGTCGCGGACGTTGCTGCCGCCAATATTAAATTCACTTTCACCATCAGCCGGGTAACGGATTCCGTAACACCTCATCGCCCCACCGACGGCTCCTGCTTCGTCAGATCCCAGATCGGCGGTAGGCCAACCTTTGGGCCTGTTGGCGGGACAGAGGAAGATACTGGGTTTGCCCAGGCTGGGGTGACCTATGTATTTGTTCGTGATCAGGAGGGTGGTCCAGTGACGTTGGGCGCCCGTCGGCTCATACGAGGGAACGGCCCAGCCTCCGTTGTCAACCGAGTACAGGTGCGACAGGAGGCCGCACTGCCTCAGATTGTTCATGCAAGCCACGCTCTGAGCCTGATTCCGCGCCCGCTTAAGCGCGGGCATGAGCAGTGCCGCGAGAATTGAAATGATGGCCATCACGACCAACAGCTCGATCAAGGTGAAACCTGCCTTTGCCTGCCGACGGGATGTGTTTGGGTTTTTCATGGTGAGCTCTTTCTAAAATTGAAAAATTTCAATCTGCCTTTGGCCCCTGGGTGGCATGCTGCAGGATTTCAGTCTCATCGAGAGCGCGGTTGTAAAAGCTGAATTCATCCATCCAGCCGTCGAAAAACAAGCTCTGGTGGCTGGCGGCGCCAATCAGCAGCGGCTCGCCATTGTCAGAAATCTCTCCCTGCTCGGGTTTCCGCAGGTCGGAGCCAACCTTTTTTCCATCCCTGTAGATGGAGAAATGCTGTTCGTCCACGGTGACCGCGACATGCAGCCATTTCCCAGCTTCAAACGGGCTTGAATCTCCCGCCATGTTCACCTTGTCAGCAGGTCGTCCGCCCAGATAGGCGGCCAAATGGTCGGGAGAGAGCCACAGCATATAGGGCGCGCTTGTGGAATCCCCCTTTGAGCTTTTGTCCCAAATCGCACAAGTGTGGGAGAGGGCGGCCGCCTTGATCCACGCTTCAATGGTCATTTCGCCCGTGCTTCCCCTGGGTTTGCCAACCGAAAACAATTTTTCGTGGGCTGGTATCTCCACAAGGCTGGACTTTCCATCGAACCGCACGGCTTTCTTGCCCGGCCAGCGCCCCTGCTCCCATTCGGCGTTCATGATGTCCGCGTCAAGAACCTTCCCCGCTTTGGATTTGTTTTTCAGAATGGTATCCGGAGCTTGTTCAAAATCATAATAAACCACGAGCCCCTTGTCTTCCAAAAGGGTCTTCTGCCCGGCCTTCCACTTCTCATAGGTTGTCTGCGAAAACCCATGGTTTGCAAGAATCAGGAACAGGAGGATCCCGACGGCAGGCAACCATTCCTGCCTGAAAATCCGGTTGATCCCTGGGATGTAAGATTTCATGGTTATTTTATCCCGAATTGAAGATGTCTAATCACCATAGGCGGTGTTGGGCCTGGCATCATAAAAGAGTCCTTTGCCATCCGGGGCGAAGACATCGTCACTTGGCCATGGGACCGAGCTCCAGTCATTGCCAGAACCTGGTCGGACGAGTTCCGAGTGGGAGTCCGCAAACACGAAATAAAGACCGTTGTTATGGACTTGTCTCTGAACAAAGCCCGCTCCACCCAGCCCGTACATGGTGTTGTTGAAATTGTACGCGGAATTGAAATAATACCAATAACACTCGCCAAGCAGGACAACCCTCCCGGACGGCAGTTTGTTCTCCTTCCATTTGAGCGTGGCATAGTATTGTTGGATGTTGTTGTTGATGGCGTAGCACCACCAGATGCCGCCGCTGTGGTTCGCCGGAGTCTTTTCAAGCGGGCAATACATCTGCGCCGGGAGATAGCGATTGGTGAGAAGCATCCAATAGTTGAAATCATTTGCAACGCTCTCCACGGGCACCCGATCGTTCCAGTCGTTCCTGTAAAACTGAACCGCGAGGTTCACCTGCTTGATGTTGTTGAGGCATTTGATTCCAATTGCCTGCTCCCTCGCCTTCCTGAGCGAGGGCAGCAGCAGCGCAGCCAGGATGGAAATGATCGCGATCACGACGAGCAATTCGACGAGAGTAAACGATGCATGATTGTGTTTCATAAGACACATTCCATTTTATTTACAATCCGCGCCGTTTCGGGAATCCCCTAGCCGGTCTTCCTCCCCTTCTGACGCATCGCAGTGGTTTTCATAAATTTATATTGCGTATTTATTCTAATTATATTATGCTGTTCGTCAATCTATAAATTCATTAAATTACTTTACGTTGCATCCTGATGAAAATTTCCATTAATGAGCGCGCGGTGTTGCAGTTGATCGGGACAGGACAGGCGACCAGCCAGATTCAACTGGCGCGCGCCCTGCAAGTCCGGCCTCCGACGGTTCACGGAATTGTGAAGCGGCTGGAAAAATCGGGCCTTCTCACCCGGGATCGAACGGACCGGGGAAAGCCCGGTCGCCCGATCCAACATTTTCAGGTGAAACGCCAGGGCGTGGTGCTTGCCATAGAATGGCTCGGGTCACACGGATCGGCCGGGGTGTTTCGGGATGATCAATTGCAGGGTTCCATTCAAAGGATGGATTCGCCGCCCGTCAATAATCTCGATGCGGCCCTCCGCTATTTGCGTAAAATCCGGGATGCGGCCCTGGCCCAGGCCCGGCTCGCCCCTTCAGACCTGGCCGGCGCCGTGCTGTCGCTCAATGCCCTGAGAGCCGCGCGGGAACGCGTGTTCTCCAGCTCCGTCATCCCATGGATCCGCCAGGTTTCCGAACAGCAGTTTTCCGACGCCCTTGGATGCGAGTGCCAGTTTGATTTGAGGGCGGGATGGGTGGTTCACGAATTGCGCGCGCGCGCCGCCGAGAAGGAGAGCTGCCTGGTTGACCTGTCCGTGGGCGATGGCGTGAGCGCCCACTGGTCGAGCGTGGATCTTCAATGGGGAAGCGAGCGCCAATACCGGGGAGAGCTCGGGCACGTGGTCATTGATCCGAAGGGGCCCATCTGCGGATGCGGCCACCGGGGTTGCCTGGAGGCGTGGGCCTCCGGCCCCGCGCTGCGAAAACGGGTGGATGCGGACGTGAAATCCGGAATCCAGACAGCGCTTGCGCAGGTCGCCGACCAATCGCCCAGAGAATTGTTTTCCCAGCTTGAAGCACTGCATCTTGCCGGAACGGATTCCTACGCCAGCACGATGGCCGAGGAATTTCTCGATCGGATGGCGTGGTGTGTCTCGTGGATCCTGAACGTCATCGGGCCGGAGGTGATCATGCTGAGCGGTTACGGGCTGGAAGGCAGGGAATCCTGGCGCCAGCGCATCATTCAAAAAGCCCGTGCATGGACGCTCTACGGGGAAACGGCGGACATCCGCCTGGAATTTCCAAGGCTCAAGCAACAGGATTACTTGCGGGAACTGGCAAGAAGCTTCAAGGGCCTGCCCATTCATGCTGTGAATGGATGAGTGGACTGTGATAGAAACTCCGCCCTGATTGTTCTTCAAAAAACCATGCTTCGATTCACCACAAAAGGCGCGCCTTTCGAGCGCGGGGAACAGCAGGGGCGGGCCTGCCGCGATCAGATGCTGCCATGGTTTCACGAGCGGGTGGCGGCCTCGGCCAAGGTGCCCCAGGCGGAGATTGATTCGTGGCTGAAACGAATCGGAAATGCGTATCCCGCAGGCATGGAGGAGTGTCGAGGCATCGCGGCGGGACTGGGTCTCGGCGAGCAGGATTATTTTCGCGTGGTGGTCGGGTTTCTGACCACGCTCGCCCCCCAATGCACCACGTGCGGCATTCGTAACGAGCGCGGCGAGCCGCTGCTTGGGAAAACAGACGACTTGTTCAGCCCCGAGGCCGGCAAGAACGTGCTGGAGACGACGATTCCCGACAAGGGCCATCGCCATGTTCACTTCCATTTTGCCGGCAGCATCTGGACAGTCGCGGGCATGAATGAACGTGGGCTGGCAATCGCGATGACGGGTATCCCGGGGCCAACGCTTGAGCGGGACGGGATTCCCTGCATGGAGGCGCTGCACACCATTTTGCCCGTGTGCGCCACGGTGGGCGAAACGCTGGCTCACCTGAAAAAGCTGCAGCTCAACCATTATGGCTTCAGCCTGCTCATCGGTGATGCGGCGGGCGGGATGACCCTCATCGAAAAGACCGGGGCCGGATTGGTTGTGTTGCCCCAGAACAACGGCGCCCCGCTGATCCACACGAACCATATTCTCGACGCGGATTTTGCGCGGATGAATCCGCCCCAGCTCAAATCCGTCCACAACAACGGCGTCCGTCGTTATGCCACGGCGATGCGGCGGGCGGGCGCCCTGGGGAACACCGAGGAGGGAGTTCGCGCGCTGATTTCCGATCGCGCCGACGTCGGTCCGATCTGCCAGCAGGGAGAGGATGGGATGCACACGGACTTCGGGGTCATTTTCAATCCCGTGGAAAAAAGATTCACCCTCTGGGCGGGCCCGCCGTCATGCACGAAACCGGAGACGGTTTCCATGGAGTCGATTTTCTCCTGATTGACACCCCCCTGCCCCGGAAAGTACGCTCCGGACATGCTTCAGAAAAGCACACTGTTTCTTTTTTCCAGCAGGAGATATTTGCGCTCCAGGATACTCGCCCTGATGTTCGCCATGGCAGCCATGGGGACATTTTCCTCATGCGCAAACATTTTTCAGAATCATCCCAAAAGCGATGTCCAGATGGAGGATGAGGAGGTCCACGACAGTCAGCGGCGTGAGTGGGATAAAGCATCCGAACATTGATGGACCGCGGTCGGGACTTTGGCTTTTCCATGGATGCAGGACAAATTTGTTGGTGAGCCCTTGTTTCCGAGGATCGCCGCTGACAGCGGCTCCTACACTCTTCGTTCTACGACTTGAATTCGTAGGAGCGGCTGTCAGCCGCGACCCGGCGGGCGAATGAGGAAATCACCAACAAATTTGTCACACACCCCTTTTCCATTTTTTGGAGTTTCAATTTTTCTCCAAAGTTCTACTCTGGTCGCTTCTTACGGGCTCGTAGCTCAGCGGTCAGAGCAGGGGACTCATAATCCCTTGGTCGCTGGTTCAAATCCAGCCGGGCCCACTTTATTTTCAACTTCAAACCGTCGGCTCTGCACCATGGCTCTGCACCAATATTTCATCATCGCAATGGCCTTTCTGATTGGCCTTGTTTCGCCAAATCTTTTTGCCGGAACTATTTCTGAGATCGCTCAAGATCATCAGGTTGTCCTCGGAAAAATGTTCAGTTCCTGGACTCCCTCGGCAAAGCAGACAAAGGAAGCGCTGAGGCAGGTCCAGTCATTTTTGGAGAAACCCGATGGGCAGGGTGAAAGAAACAAAGCGGAAATCAGGAAGATTTTGGAGAATAAAAGTGGATATCGAGTCCAGTTCATGGGCGTCGAAAGAGAAGGAAAAAGAGTGGTCGTTTGCAATTTCTTCCCTGCACCTGATCCGAAATTTCAGGATCAGTTTAAGACCTGGCGTGATTCGCTGGTTGTGGTTGACGACGGGGGATTTTATTTCTGGCAAATCGAGTATGACCCTGTCACCGGCAAATGCTTGAAGTTTCAGTCCAACGGTTCCATATGAAAGCATGGCATGCACTGCTTCTGGCATTGTCGCTTCATGCGGTGGACGCTGAAAATCTGACACTGGAGCATCGGGCGGCGCTCCAGGAAATTCGCTCGGGGCTGGCGGTGCATTCCGACGCTGATACACCGGAAACACGTGCACATTCCGCCAAGCTGAAGGAGTTGGTGGAAGCACATCAACCGGAGTCAGGAGATCATCTGCTCTCCATCATTTCAAATCCGGCGGACAAACTCAACAAGGCGGCAGTTCTCCTTTTCGTGAAATCGTGGGAATCCATGAGCGCCCAGCAAATTGAGTCGTATTGCCAGAGCGCACTTGTTCTGAAGGTCGAAGCTCGCAAGCGATATCCTCAAGGGGTGGATGCGTGGATCGGGATGAGCTACGGCTCCATGTATGATTTTTCAAGCTGGCCCTGGCATGGAGAAACATACGAGTCGCCTCTATTCAGAACCCATGGCACGTGCTTTTTAGACGGCGATCAGAATGGCAAGCCGTACAACTTCTACGGTCCCCAAGCAGGGGTGGGTGGGATTCGGCTCAAGGATTTGGCTCTCGGCAAACACACCTGCTCCATGGTTCTGGATTACGACTTCATGCACCATGGCAAAATGCTCAAGGGCAGCATGCGGTCGAGGGATTCCGAATTTGAAATCATTTCTTCCTCGGCACCAAATGAGCTGATTGCTCCCAAGGATCCAAAAGTGAAAAAGCTGGTCGAGGAGTCCTTCGAGTTTGAGGAAACGATCCCCACGCCAGTTTTTAACGGGCCGTTGTATTTCAGCGGCACCAATGCGCCTGTCGCCGTGAAATTTCCGGATCGGTGGGACCCGCAGATGACATGGAAATCGAGTTCTGGAAAACAACGGGGAGTGCATCTGCCATGTTGGAAGGTCGCGCAAAAACTCCCTGTGGATTTATGCTTCAAGGTCACGATTCTTGACACCAAAACACAGGAACGGTTCCCATGCACATCCATCATTCTTCGCAAGGGAGACGTTCATGAATATTGTTTTCTCGTGGACGATGGAGAGAGCTTCACACGAGGTAGATCAGGATTTATTTCCATTCAAGTGATCCTGACGCCATCTCGTGAACTGGCGTTGACCAGCCTTCGGGTCAGCCGGTATTATCCGGAAACCATCACGTCACCGGTCATGAACGCCAAGGTGGTTGAGGGCGACTGATCGGAAAACCCATCCGATCTTGCGACAGGCGGCGTCTTCGAGTACTTTCACCCGATGAACCGGTCGACGAGGCTCGTTCGGCGACCGAATTTGAATCGACTATGACCAACAAAAAAATGCCGTGCCCAAAATGCAACGGTGAAATGTGCCAGGGTTTTGTGCCGGATTATACCTACGGGGCCTTCTTTGTGGGGTGTTGGCATGCGGGCCAACCGAAGAAGTCGTTTTGGACCAACACGAAGGTCTCGCATGGTGAAGGTGTGCCAATCGGAGCCTTCCGTTGTGAGAAATGTGGGTTCCTTGAGTTCTACGCCGATAGAAAATTCGCAGCAAAATGACGTCGCCAAACCCCTCACTGGAGCGCCGAGGTGACGACCGCTCCGTTTCCACGCTCGATAAAATCATATGAGCAACCGTTTCAAATATTTTTTAGCAATGCTCGCTTTGGCTCTCGGTTTATATCTTGGCTATGATCTGACCCACAAACCCATCAATCAAACCAGCGCCATCGAGATTGCAACCGATTACGTGAAGCGAACCCGACCAGATGTTTACATAAACCAGCAGGATCCCCCCGTCGCTTTTTACGATCCGAGTGGTGCTCAGCTGGGTGGCCCTCCAGCCTGGTTCGTTCAATTCACTTGTTTTACTCGTGCGAAACCCGAACAGCAAAAAATAGTCCCGGTGCTTATTCGTCCCAATGGCAAAGTATTTGAACACTACCACGGCAATGATGCTGCGTAAATATTTCATCATTGCGTTGATGGCATGCGCTCTCGGCGTGCTTGCCAAAGAGGTTTATCTTTCGGATGCGGAACTAACCAAGTGGGCAACCGCCGTTTTTGTTGGCGAGGTGCAGTCCATCGTCCCCATTGATACGCCTGCCAAACAGTTTCATTCCCCACCCGGGGAAGAGACGGATATTTTCCTGCCAAATACAGCCAGCAATTTGTGGATGGCGACAATCAAGGTTGAAGAGATTCGGAAGGAGCACCCAAAAGTCGGAAAAACCACCGTGGTGTATTTTGAACATCCACCGAATGGGTTCTCATGTCCTCCATATCCCTCGCTCTCAGTCAGGCAACGGGCAGTGTTTTATACCGCCCTCGTGACACTGCCGGGCATCACCAATTGCCTCTGGTTGTCCACGCCTTCTCAGATTCGAGATCCCACGAAACCAGGACCGCCCGTGCCTCAATGATACGGTTGGCCACGAAAGGAAAATTGAAATGAAACGATTATTCGTCGCAACTTTTCTGCTCTGTGGATCATTGTTCCCAGCACAGGCGAAAGACACCCAGCAGAAGCCCGAGGATTTGACCATGACCCTTGCGTGGATCGTCGATGGAGGACAACCCAATCAATACGTTTTCGTCATCAACGGGCATATTGCGTACAAGACCATAGACGGGTTGAAGCATCACTTGGAGAGATTGCCCAAAGACTCAAAACTCACATGGAGCCCTGGCTGCGACCGATTCGGGGACGAACCACTTCTCGGGTCTGAAGAGGAGATGAAAAAGTTCAAAAAATTCTGCGAATCCATTGGCATCAACTTCGTCCTGGTACCATCCGGATAACGAATGAAATCCAACGAAAAACAATTTTGGTTTCCGACCAAGACCTATGGCTGGGGCTGGGGCCCGCCCAACTGCTGGCAGGGATGGGTGGTACTGGCGGTGTACGCGGTATTGGTTTGTGGTGGGGCGTTCCTCGTACCAGAGGATGTCATTCTGTTCGTTGCCTATGCCGTGTTCCTCACCATTGTCCTGACCGTCGTTTGCTGGATCAAAGGGGAAAAACCACGATGGCGGTGGGGGAAGGAATAGGCGCATGAAATATTTATTCACGTTGTTCACCGGCCTTATCGCCCTTGTCGTTGGGTTTGTCACCTGGTTTTGGGTGTTCGGACTCGTCTGGCACCTTTCCGTTTTTGCCCCGTCCTTTTGGATCGAGGCGCTTCTTCCATTCAGCATGTGTTTCATTGTCGCCGTATTTCTTGTGCATTTCACACATTCGCATTGGATCAAGGTGGCAATCACGCTTGGGCTTCCTGCCATCTTCATGACGCCCTTGATGTTTTTTTGTTATAATGGAGATGGAAATTCTCCGTGGATGTTCGTCATTGCGGGCATCGTTTTAGTTGTCAGCATGGCAGGAGGCTTGCTCGGCTCCCGAGAAGGCTCCAAATCGTTGCCGGGACTGGCGAAGGGACGCTTGTAAATCCATTCGTATCGTCAGAGGACACGACGGCCCGCGCTACGCCGCTCGCCGTCGCGACGAAGCGCTCTGGCGTAGTCGGATAGGCTTCGGCGAGGCGAGAGCGTGTCCCTCCGTTTTTTTAATCTACAGGAAGTCGTGGAGACGTCTATCTCCTGTCGAGGACGATCCGGACCATCCGCCCCAGGGAGAGTGTGTCGTAGGGCTTGGGGAGGAAATTGCGGGAGGGGTCCAGCACGTCGCGGCTGCGGTCCACCTGCTCGGCGTAGCCTGACGAATAGAGCACGCGCGTCCCGGGGCTGAGCTTGCCGATGCGGTTCGCAAGCTCGATGCCGTTCAGGGTGGGCATCACCACGTCGGTGAAGAGCAGTTGAAACGATTTTCCTCCCTCCGAAAAAAGGCGCAACGCCTCCTCGGCGTCGCGCGCGGCGGAAACCCGGTACCCGAGGGTTTCCAGGATTTCGACGGCGACGTGACGCAGGATTTCGTCATCCTCCACCACCAGCACCGTCTCGGATCCGCGCGGGGCGTCGTTGTAGTCATCGTGGCTGGAGGAGATTTTTTCCGGTTTTCCCTCGGCGCGCGGCAGATGGATGATGAACGTGGTGCCGCGCCCGACGAGGCTGTGCACCCTGATGAATCCACCGCTTTGCTTGACGATGCCGTAGGCCGTGGACAGCCCTAGGCCGCTTCCCTTGCCCGGCTTCTTCGTGGTGAAAAAGGGTTCAAACACGCGGGCGCACACCTCGGGGGCCATGCCCGTGCCGGTATCAACCACCGAGAGTTTGACATACACCCCCGCGGGAAGCTCAATCTGGGCGGAACTTTTTCTTGGATCGAGCGACTCCAGCTCCGTGCGGATGGTGAGGCGGCCGCCCTCCGGCATCGAGTCGCGGGCGTTCACCACAAGATTCATGATCACCTGGTCGAGATAGCTGGGGTCCACGCGAACGCATGCGGCAGATCCCACATGGGTGGTAAGCTCGATGTTTTCCCCAATGAGACGCTGGATCATTTCGTGCATGCTGCGAAGGTGGGCGTTCAGGTCAATCACCCGCGGCTGGAGCATCTGTTTGTTGCTGAAGGCGAGAAGCTGGCGCGTGATTTCGGTGGCCTTGCTGGACGCCACGCGAATGGATTCCATTTTACTGCGGAGAGGATCGCCCTTCGGGAGTTTGCGCAGGATGAGGTCGCTGTAACCGCGGATGATCGCGATGATGTTGTTGAAATCGTGCGCCACGCCGCCCGCGAGCTGGCCGACGGCTTCCATTTTTTGGGCCTGGCGAAACTGTTCCTCCAGCTCACGCTCGACGGTGATGTCGCGGTTGACGACCAGCACGCCGACCTGGTGGCCGTCCTCCCCGCGCATGGGGCCGATGGAACTGTGGCACCAGCGGGTTCGGTTGCTGCGCGTGAGCAGGCGAAATTCCCCCGATCCATATCTCCCCAGGCGGAAGGCTTCGTCCCACAGTTCCATGATGCGCGGCTCATCCTCGGGGTGCATCCAGCGGATGAAATGCCCTTTCATGAGATCGTCCACGCTGTAGCCCGTCATTTTTTCCACGGCGGGATTGACGTAAATCAGGCGGTGGTCCAGGTCGTAGGCGAAGATGACCTCGGTGGTGTTTTCGGCGATCAGCTTCAATTTGCGCTCGGTGGCGAGGAGGGTCTGCTCGGCGTGCTTGCGCTCGGTGATGTCACGCGAGATGCCCATGATGCCAATCTCCTCGCCGTGGGCGTTGCGCATCACGGACGACGAGAGAAGGCTGGGGAAAATTTCCCCGTTTTTCCTTCGGTTCATGACCTCGGCGACACAGTGGCCGTCTTTGATTGTTTTCTTGTGGATGAACGTGCCCTGCTGGGCTTCGGCGTAGAGAAGGCCGACGTCCCGCCCGAGAATTTCGGCGCGGGAATACCCGAAGGCCGACTCGGCGGCGTGATTGAACTCGGTGATTTTGCGCTCCCTATCCGCGGCAATGATCATGTCGATCGAGCTCTCGATCAGGTTGCGCGCAAACTCCTCCGATGCCCGAAGCGCATCGAGCGTGCGCTGGTGCTCGGTAAGGAGACGATCGGTGCCCGACGCCACGGCGGTGGAATCCATCGGCTTCAGGATCGGGGATGGATCAGCCACGGGACGGATCCTTCCCGGTTCCACTCTTGCGCAACTTCGCCATCATCGGCTTGACGTGGACTTCGTAGCACTCGGGGCAGATGCCGTGGGAGAAGGAGGAATCCGTGTGCTTGGAAATGTAATGCTCGATCGGGTCCCAGTTCTGTTGCTCATCGCGGATTTTTTTACAGTAGGAACAAATGGGCAGCAGGTCCTCCAGCTGCTTGATCCGTGACGCAAACCCAAGGATGCGCTGGGCCACGTGCAGGCGGATTGAAAGCTCGTCGCGCTCCAGCGGCTTGGTGAGAAAATCATCCACCCCGGCATCCATCGCATGGCGGTAGTTCTCACGCCCCGTCCTCGCCGTGAGCAGGATGAAGTAGGTGTACGCGGTCCCGGGGCGGGCGCGCACGCGCTTGCACAACTCAAGGCCGTCAAGCACCGGCATCATCCAGTCGCTCACCACCACGCGCAGGGGATCCTGGTCGAAAGATTCCCACGCCTCGACGCCACCGGGCGCGGCCACCACTTCGTGTCCCGCTTTCTCGAGCGTGACCTGCAGCACCTTGCGCGAGACATCGTCATCCTCGGCGATCAGGATTTTCATGAGACTCCTCCATGGGCCGCCGCGCCCCAGCGGGCGATGATGGCGGCAAGCTCGCGTTCCTGGATGGGCTTGGTGAGGTAATCATCCATGCCGGCCGCCAGGCACTTCTCGCGCTCGCCTTGCATCGCATGCGCCGTCATGGCGACAATCGCCGTGTGCTTGCGTGCGCCTTCGCGCCGTCGCACTTCCGCGGCGGCCTGGTAACCATCCATCTCGGGCATCTGGCAATCCATCAGCACCAGATCATACGGGATCCGGCTCAGCGCATCGAGCACTTCCATGCCGTTGGCGACTGCGTCGGCGCCACAGCCGAGTTTCTGCAACATGTGCAAAGCCACCTTCTGGTTTGCCGTGTTGTCTTCCGCCACAAGGACGCGCGGGGATCGCAACACGGTCGTGGCCCCGGACTCTCTCATCACCGAAGCCCTGCCCTCTTCGGGCTGGTAATGGACCTCTCCGGTTGCCTCGGCGGCCTCGGCCACGGATGCCAGCAAATCGAAGAACTGGGATTGGCGGACCGGCTTGGTGAGCTGGAATCGGACTCCCGCCTCGCGTAAAGCAACGGCATCCATGCGGCGGCCAAGCGCAGTCATCATCACGATGCGGGTGGAGGCGATGGCGGGATCGGCACGGATTGCGCGGGCGAGCGCGAGGCCGGTCCAGCCGGGCATCTCGGCGTCGAGGATCGCGATGTCGCACGGCGTTCCATCGGAGGCGGAGCGGCGGAGCGCGGCAAGGGTTTCATCTCCGCTGGAAACGCCGCGTGCCTGCATGCCCCACGACTCGAGCATGTCGAGCAGCTGTGTGCGGCTGGCTTCGAGATCATCGGCCACGAGCACGCTCGTCGCGGATTGCTTCGGCTGGAGTGGCGGATCATCGGTGCGCCGGGGCGGTTTCTGGAATCGCGCAGTAAACCAAAATATGGAACCCTTCCCCATGTCGCTCTGGACACCCATCTCGCCGCGCATCAACTCGACCAGACGCTTGGAAATGCTCAAGCCGAGGCCGGTCCCTCCGAATTTGCGCGTCGTGGAACTGTCCGCCTGCGCAAAGGCGTGGAAAATGCGGTCGTGCGCCTCGCGGGGAATCCCGATGCCCGTGTCGCTCACCGAAAAGCGAAGAGCCGCCTCGGCGGGTGTTTCAATCTCTTTGGATACCCGCAGCACGATCTCCCCCTTCTCGGTGAACTTGACGGCGTTGTTGATCAGATTGGTGAGCACCTGGCGCAAACGGCCCGGGTCGCCCATCAGATGCACGGGCGCACCCTTCTCGATGAGCGAAACCAGCTCCACGCCTTTCGCGTGGGCCAGACCGGCCAGGAGATCGGTGGTGCTTTCCACCACCTCGCGCAGGTCGAAGTCGAGATTCTCCAGCGTGAGTTTGCCAGCATCCGCCTTTGAAAAATCGAGGATGTCATTGATGATGGAGAGCAGCGCATCGGCGCTCGTCCTCACAATGGAGGCAAATTCACGCTGCTCGGTGTTGAGTGGAGTGTCCAGCAGCAGGCCGCTCATGCCGATGATCCCGTTCATCGGCGTTCGAATTTCGTGGCTCATGTTCGCGAGGAATTCCGTCTTGATGCGCGCCGATTCCACGGCCGCGTCGCGCGCATGCTCGAGGGCGTCCTGAACCTTCCGCCGATGGGAAACCTCCTCGCGCGTGAGCCGGTAGACGAGAAAGATCATCGCGAAGCCGAGAGGGATGCCGATGAAGGAGACGATGAGCGCGCGCCGCGCGAGGTCTTCGGCCCGGAGCCTGCGTTGCTCCAAAACGCTCGTCTCCCCCAGCCGCAGCTGCGAGATCAGCTTGTGGATCTTCTCCATCACCTCTTGTTCATGGCTGAGGGTCGTGGGATTCGACGCTGAAATCATTCCCTCCATGTCCCGCACCCGTATTCCCACGCGAACAAGCTCCACCCGCATCTGAACGAGTGGTCGCAGCTGCTCCAGTCTCGACATCTGGACCGTATTGCCCGCCATCAGGATACGGAGCTCCTCCATGAACCCGCTCAGCGATGAGGATGACTTGGTGTAGGCTTTCACAAGAACCACATCGGGCGTGCGAACATAATTCTGCTCCGCCACGTCAATCCCCTTCACCAACGAATCAATTTCCGCAATTCGCGTCAGCACCTGGTGCGAGTGGGCCACCCAGGTGTTGGAATTGATCGCCTCGATCGTGGTCCAGTACGACAAGACACCCAACATGATCAGGATGACAGCGATCAGCCCAAATCCCAGAACGTGCTTTTGTTCAAACGACCATCGCATCGCCCACAATCTCAACCCATCCAGAGCCTGTTTCAAGTCCCGAGTTTCTCATAACGCGGAACGGGGAGCGTGGAACGTGGATTTTTCATCCGTATTTCATCTGTGTCCATCCGTGGCCAAACCTTGCCGAAATGCTGTCCACATGCCACACTCCCGTCATGACAGCAACCGATGGAACCGGGCGCAGCGTGGATTATCTCCGCATCTCGATCACCGACCGGTGCAACGAGCGCTGCCTCTATTGCATGCCGGAAGGCTTTGCCGACTGGAAGGAGCGCGACGAAATCCTCTCCTTCGAGGAAATCCTCCGCGTCGCCCGGGTGGCCGCAAAACTCGGATTCCGAAAATTTCGCGTCACCGGCGGCGAACCTCTCGTCCGCAAAAGCGCGCCCGAACTCATCGCCGAACTCGCGCGCATCCCCGGCGTCGAGTCCATCGGCATGACAACCAACGCGACGCGCCTCGCGTCGCTTGCCCGTCCGCTCCGCGAAGCCGGGCTCAAGACGGTGAACATCAGCCTCGACGCCCTGACGCCCTCCGTGTACCGGCGCATCACCGGTGGCGATGTGAACGCAGTCCTTGAAGGGATTTATGCGGCGATGAACGCCGGCTTTGAAAAGGTGAAGCTCAACATGGTCCTGATCCGCGGCATGAACGAAAATGAAATCCGTCCCGTCCTCCACTTCGCGGCGGAGCACCGTCTCGCATTGCGGTTCATCGAGCTGATGCCCGTGAGCCTCACTGAAATGTTGAGCGAGAAAAATTTCCTGCCCGCCGGCGAAGTCATGCAGCGGCTCGCCGAGCACGACACGCTCACGCCGCTTGGGGAAGTGCGCCTGGGCCATGGCCCCGCGAAATATTACCGGCTCGAGAAAATCGGCGTCACCGTCGGCTTCATCGGCGCGATCACCAACCTCCACTTTTGCGAGGCATGCAACAAGATCCGTCTCACCGCCGACGGCAAAATCCGTCCCTGCCTTGGCAATCACGGTGAATACGATCTCAAGCCCGCGCTGCGCGGCGAAGGCGGCGAAGCGGCCATCCGCGAAATCTTCCAGCAAGCGCTTGCCGAGAAACCCCCCGAGCATCTCTTCCGCGAAAACTACCAGCCCTCGCGCATCATGACCGCCATCGGCGGCTGATTAAAACGGAGGGACACGCTCCGTCGTGTCCACCCACCATTATGAATGGACTCTCGGAAAATGATTTTCTCGAGAGCGACGGTCGGTCGAGATCCGGGTTCAGGATTGTTTGGATCGTGTTGACCCATCCACCAGCGGACACGACGGCCCGCGCTACGCCGCTCGCCGTCGCGACGAAGCGCTCTGGCGTAGTTGGATAGGCTTCGGCGAGGGGAGAGCGTGTCCCTCCGTTTTTCAAAGGGACTACATCAACCCCTTGGCTTCCAGCTCATCCAGCCGCCGGTCATTGTGATCGTCAATGATCTCGCAGCAGCCGGGCAATTCCTCCAGGACATCGCGGCACAGGGCGTCACCGCTTTCTGGAATCAGTCCGCTGGTCTCCACCACCTGCCGGTTGATCGTCATGTAAATCCAGGCGAACTGTTCGCCGGCCACGATGCGAAATTGCAGGTTGTCCTCCCACATCAATTCTCCGACCGCATGCACGCGCTGCGTCAGCACCTGCCCGCCGGCGCCGAATATCTGCTCCACGCTCCCGTGGCGTTCGATCCAGAGCATCACCAGCTCCGCGATCCGCTCACGGTTCAGCGGCTCGGCAAACAGCCCGACATATCCTTTTCGTTCCAGGCTCATGTAAAAATCCGGTTTTTAATTCCTAAGAGAGTGTCCTAAAAGTAAGTTGCCTTGCCTATGGTAGGGCGCGACCGCCGGGCGCGCCGCTGTGCAGCGGACGGCCCGGCGGTCCGTCCCTACCTCAAAGCGGGAATTTCCGGACACGCTCTAAATGTGATTCTCTTATCGCGGATCGCGCATCCCGGCGAGCCCGAAGATGATCTGCAACATTTTCGATTGTTGACAACCCACGCCTTTCCACAGGTAATTCCTCCACCCATGAAGAATCCATCAAACCAGATTTCCAACGCGGTGGTCTTCACGCGAAACTCGCGTGCCGCCATCCAGACCATCCCCATGCCGCCGCCCGGGCCGGATGAAATCCAGATTCGGACGGAGCTCTCCACCATCAGCGCCGGCACCGAGGGCTGGATTTACAGGAATCTTTTCACATGGTCCCCCACCCCTTTCCCTTGTGTGCCGGGTTACCAGCGCACGGGATTCATCACCGCGCTCGGGAAAAATGTACGCCGCTTCCGGATCGGCGAGCGCGTGATGGCTATCGCCGGCGATTGGAAGGGGAAGGTTTCCTCGTTCTGGGGTTCGCATCTCTCCCTCGCAAACAGCCCGGCCGCATGCGTGTTCCGCATCCCCAGGGGCGTGGATCCCATGGACGCTTCCTCTGCCGTGGTCGCGCAGGTCGGCTACAACGCGGCGCATCGGGCAACCTTTCGCCCCAAGAGCTGGGTGCTCGTGTACGGCGACGGGCTCATCGGACAGTCAGCCGCCCAAGCCGCCCGCGCCCGGGGATTTCGCGTGATCGTCGTGGGACATCGTCCCGAGCGGTTGCGCATCGCGGCGAAATACAGCGCCGACGCCGTGATCAACAGCCACACGCACCATGTGGAAAAGACGGCGCGCCGCTTCACGGGTGGCAAACCCGTCTCCGCCGTTCTTGACTCGATCCAGGGCGAATCGGTCCAGGAACAATATGTCCCGCTGCTGGAGCCGGGGCGGGGCGAGATCGTCTATTGCGGATTCAGCCAGGCGAAGACATGGGCCAACATGGCGGTCCTCCAGCAAAAGGAACTGGCCACGCTTTTCGTCGCGGGCTGGACGCGACCCCGCATGGAAGCCACGCTCGCCCTCATGGCAAAAAAGAAAATGCGTGTCCGCCCCATGGTCACCCACGTCGTCCCATGGCAACGCGCTCCCGAGATGTACGAAATGATCCGGCTCAAAACCGAGCGTTTCCTCGGAATCACGCTGGATTGGACACGATGACGCACCGAAGCGCCATCGAATGGTTCTCGCCCAAGGAGCCGCCATTCCGCATTGCTGGGTTCGCGTGGTTTGAATCGGAAGGGATTTACCGCCGCCTTCTAAAAAAGCCGTTGTGGTCCATCACCCGGCGGGCGAATGCCCAGGCTGAGTGCGGGGCAGGTGGACAGATCAGTTTTCAAACGAATTCACGACGCCTGGTCATCCGTGCCAGGTTCCGAAAAAACGGCGTCACCTTGCTCAAAACCGCAACGTCCCTTGTCAGCCTTGACTGCTACCTCGGCCCGACCGGGCGCGCGCGCTATTGCGACAATACCTTTTTTGCGGCTGCTCCCTCCTCGGGTGTACGCACCCTGTTCGACCTGCCACGCCGCGAAATGCGGACGGTGACTCTGAATCTCCCGCTGTTCCAGGCGGTGAAAAAGGTGAGCATCGGACTGGAACCCGGATCGCGCATTGCCGCGCCGGCCCCGTACGACGATCCGCGTCCCATCGTGATTTATGGCACCTCCATCACGCAGGGCTGCTACGCGAGCCGTCCCGGGATGGCGTGGACCAACATCGTGAGCCGGCGGATCAACCGGGAATTCATCAACCTGGGATTTGCCGGCGGCGGATGCGGTGAGCCGGACATGGCGCGAAACGTCGCCTCGATCACCGACCCCGCCTGCTTCGTCCTGGATTACGAGGCCAACGGCGGCGGCTTCAAGCGCTTGCGAAAGACATTTCCACAATTCATACGGATCCTCCGCAGGGCGCATCCCAAGGTCCCGATCCTCGCCATCTCAAAAATCGCCTACCCCTCCGAACTCATCCATCCCGAAAACCTCAAGGCCCGTCTTGCCGGTCGCGACGTGCAGCGCGACACCATCCGCAAGATGAAAAAGCAGGGTGATCGCCGGCTGCACTTCCACGATGCATCCCATCTGCTGGGAAAGGATTTCGAGGAATGCACCATGGACGTCGGTCATCCGAGCGACATGGGCTTCATGCGGATCGCGGATGGATTGACACCGGTTCTGAAGCGTGTGCTCGGATCGGTTGACGCCATCGTTTCACAATGAATCATGTTTTCAAATCCAAACACAAACACAAGCCATGAGTTCCCCCGAACCGTCCGTTCCTTTCAAGCCCAAGAAATCCGTTGCCCTTTCCGGCGTGGTCGCCGGCAACACATCGCTCTGCTCCGTTGGCCGCAGCGGAAACGATCTGCACTACCTCGGTTACGACATCCTTGAACTGGCCCACCAGTGCGAGTTTGAAGAAATCGCACACCTGCTGGTCCACGGCAGGCTGCCGACCGCGGATGAGCTGGCCGCCTACAAGAAAAAACTCCATGGGTTGCGGGGCCTGCCGCCGCAGCTGATGACGATCCTGGAAGCGTTGCCCGCCTCGACTCATCCCATGGATGTCATGCGCACGGGCGTTTCCGCGCTGGGATGCATCCTCCCCGAAAAGGAGGGCCATGATCCCAAGGGCTGCCGTGATCATATTGACCGCCTTCTCGCCTCGCTCAACTCGATGCTGCTGTATTGGCATCATTTTTCAAAAAGCCAGCGCCGGATTGATGTGCTGACGGACGACGATTCCATCGGGGGACATTTCCTTCACCTTCTCCACGGGCGCGCCCCAGGCAAATCGTGGGTGAAGGCCATGCATGTTTCCCTGATTCTCTACGCGGAACATGAATTCAACGCGTCCACGTTCACCTCCCGCGTGATTTCGGGCACTGGCTCCGATCTTTATTCCGCCATCACGGGCGCCATCGGCGCCCTGCGCGGCCCGAAACATGGAGGGGCCAATGAAGTTTCGTTCGAAATTCAAAAACGGTACGGCGATGCGGATGAGGCCGAGAAGGACATTGTGCGGCGCATTGCCAACAAGGAGATCGTCATCGGCTTTGGTCATCCCGTCTACACGGTTTCCGATCCTCGCAACAAGGTGATCAAGGAGGTGGCCCTCGATCTATCCCGGGAAGCGGGTGAAATGAAAATGTACTCCATCGCCGAGCGCATCGAGAGCGTCATGTGGCGTGAAAAGAAAATGTTTCCAAACCTCGATTGGTTCAGCGCAGTCTCCTACCACATGATGGGTGTGCCGACCGGGATGTTCACGCCCCTGTTCGTCATTTCCAGGACCACCGGCTGGGGAGCGCACATCATGGAACAGCGGGCTGACAACAAGATCATCCGCCCCAGCGCGAATTATACCGGCCTCGAAAATCGCGCCTTCGTGCCGATCGGGCAGCGTCGGTGATATCAGGTCCCAGCACGTATCGCCAGCCACCGACGAGAGTTGTTCCCGGTGCAGGGCTTACGCATTTGGGTTTGGCACTCCTATCGGCCCGTCATACCTGTGCTTTTTGCGCCTCTTCGCGGCCAAATTCCCATGCACCAAACGCAGAGATTGGCCGCAAAGAGGCGCAAAAGGCACAGGTGGCCAACAGCAGCTCCATACCGACTCCAAATGCGTGAGCCCTAGTTCCCAGTGCGTTTGCCATTGACTTTGCAAAACGGTCTGGGACAAAGGCCAAACATGAACAGGCTGTGTGTTACCGTACTGCCGGCTTTGCTTTTGCTGGCCACCCTTGTTGCCGGGGAAAATCCGCCCGCCAGTCCGCCCTCAAAATTCACCGTGGACCTGGTGGACGGCAGCTCCCTGATCGGCAGCTCTTCGCTCACATCCATCGAGATTCAATCCAGCCTGGGAAAGATGAATGTGCCCGTCCAGAAGATCCAGAATCTCACCATGGACAAGGACCACGAGACCGCCCTCATCCTTTTTGAAAATGGCGACAAGCTGACGGGCCGCCTCACCCTCAAGAATTTCAAGCTCACCACCGTTCTCGGCGAACTCAGCGTTGACCTGGCTCTCCTGCGACGGATGGGAAAATTCTCATCGGAAGAACAGAAACTCAGGGAGCTTCTCGACACCCCGGAGAAAAAACGCCAGTTGAGCTCGACCATCCTGAACGAATGCCGCCAGGTGGATGCCGCGAAGGACCAGTACGCCCTGGAGAACAACAAGACGGGCACGGTGACACCGAATTGGAACGACCTGACGCCGTACCTGAAGGCGGGCAGCCCGCTGATGCAAAATGGAGGCATGGATTCGCTGGGCAACCCGTTCATGATTCAATCCATTTCGGAGCGCCTCATGGTCAATCCGAAAACCAAGGCGATCTTGCAGGATGCCACGGGCGGTGACACGTTTTGGGGACCGTACAGTTAGAGTCGCCAAGCGGATGAGCAACGAGAATTTTTATTCGAAGCTGGAGAGCTTCAGGGATTTCGGCGGAATCACGGACGACACCTGCTTTGGGAGCATTCCCCCGGACTGGAAGGTAATCATCACGGATCTCAAGGGTTCAACCCAGGCGATCGAAGCCGGGCGTTACAAGGATGTGAACACCATCGGGTCGGCGTGCATTGCCGCGGTGCAAAACAGCATGGGAGACATGGAATTTCCCTACGCCTTCGGTGGCGACGGGGCATCCATGGTGGTTCCACCAGGGAGCGTCGAGGGCGCCGTTCGGGAACTGCGACGATTGCAGGTCCTCTCCACGGAGAAGTTTGGCCTGGAGTTGCGCGTCGGGATGATCGGCGTGGACGCGCTGCTTCGCGAAGGGAGAAGGCTTGAAGTGGCCCGTTACGAGCTGGCCCACGGCAAGTGTGTGGCAATTTTTCGCGGTGGCGGGCTGATGCTTGCCGATGAGAAGATCAAATCCGACGGCGGGGTTTACGACATCACCGGTGACGCTGCGGGCGAGGCGGACCTTACCGGCCTTTCGTGCCGATGGAGCGAGCTGCCACACAAGAACGGCAAAATCCTGTCGCTGCTGGTGTTATCGAGGTCCCCGACGCCCGCAACAACCTACCAGGGGATTCTTTCTGAAATGAGAACCATCTTCGGCGGGGAACTTCACCGGATCAGCCCGGTCAATCTGCCTGCCGCCCGCTACAAGACCATGGCGCAATGCTTCAGGGAGGAGAGGCGCCTTCACGGGTCCATGTTTTCACCGACCTTCGCGCGGCGCTGCCTGGAGATCGTCGCGGCGGTCCTGATTTTCAGACACAGGGTCCCGGCCATGGTCTTTGATCCGTCGAAATATTCGGAATCCATGCGGGTCCAGTCCGACTATCGAAAGTTCGATGACATGCTCAAGATGGTCATTGATTGTTCCCATGAGCAGGCGGAGAAACTGCGGAGCCACCTGGAGGGCCTCCTCGAGCAAGGCCAAATCTACTACGGCCTCCACGAATCGGAAGCCGCCCTCATGACCTGTTACGTGCAGAGCACCGACGACGGGAAGCACATTCACTTCATTGACGGCGGGAACGGGGGCTACGCGATGGCCGCCAAGCAGATGAAGCTGCAGATGAAGGACAAGTCAGCACCGGCATGACAAATAAACTTGGAAAGACACAGGCCAAACGCATTAAAATGGTAATTGAGGGGTAAGGAGCGCTCGCGGTTGCCGAGCGCCTCCGCCGCTTATGTTGCGCGACGCGACAGGGCGGCTACGGCGCTCGGCAACCCCTTTCACAGTGCGTAGTCCGCTTTCCACTTCCGAACAATCCAGCTGATCATTTTGATGCAAATTTCATGAAACATGATGTGGCCCGTCCTTTGTTCACGGATCCGTTTCTCATTACGCACACAGAGCTTCTCCTTCGCAGCCACCATCACTGGACCGGCCGACCGCTTTTGACGCAATCGCAGAATCCGGAGGAAGGGGCGCGTCTTTTGTTCGAGGCGGATTTTGTCCTGGTGTCCCACGGCACGGAACCTGATCCGATCCTGAACTACGGAAATCAGAAGGCGCTGCAACTTTGGGAAATGTCATGGACCGAGCTAACGCGGATCCCGTCGCGCCTTACAGCGGAGGCTGTCCATCGCGATGAGCGGGCCCGTTTGATGGCGAGGGTGACGGCAAGGGGATGGATTGAGGATTACCGGGGAGTGAGGATTTCAAAATCGGGCCGCCGATTCATGGTGGAGAATGCCACCGTCTGGAATCTTCTCGATGCGGACGGTCAGCATGCCGGCCAGGCCGCCATGTTTCGAAGATGGACGCCACTCTGATTGCGGCAGGATACAGCCTCGTGCAAAATGATCGTCGAGTGGATGTGCTCGATAAGCCAGCAAACCGCACCTTCCCAAATCCAACCGGAAACAATCAAATGGGTCGTCGCCACCAATATCGTGACTTGCGTCCAGTCCTTTCGTGGATGTATTGCATGGGGATTGCTCCGCAGACGCGTATATGACGCTTAAAAATTCAGGATCCGATGCTGACCGGCACAAGAAGGTTCTTGCCGGATTGGTGCGCGACCGGGAAATCCGGGAGGGCGGTTATCGCGAGCGGGCGCTCAAACTTTTTCCACACGTCTGCGCGAGTTGCGGGCGCGAATTTTCGGGGAAGCGTTTGAAGGAGCTCACCGTTCATCATCGCGACCACAACCACGACAACAATCCGCCCGACGGCAGCAATTGGGAACTGCTCTGCGTGTACTGCCACGATCACGAGCACGAGAAGTCACTCATCGGGAAATATTACCAGGGAGCGCCGGCTGACCAGGAGAAGCCGGCGCAGCTTGTGGCCAATCCATTTGATAAACTGGACTCATTGCTGAAGCCGAAGAAATCGGATTCCGGTTCGACTGGCAACGATGGCGGAATTTCGTAGGAGCCGTTGCCAACGGCGACCGGGAGTGATGGGCAGGTGCGGAGATCGCCGATGGCATCGGCTCCTATATTCCGAAAGCAAATACGCTTGAGAACAACACTCTTTTGGGGCATTTTTCTTATCCTCAAAACGAGAATTGACCATGCCGGTTGAAATCACAAAGCGGGATTACAGCCTTGTCGGGAAGGACACCAAGGCCGCGGAAGAACGCGGACTCGCCGACGCCCAGTGGTATGCGTGCAACATCTCGCGCTCGCGACTGAAAGAACTGATGCAGCGGAAGGATGGACCTGCCATCCGCGACACCTTGATCTGGTTCGCCGCCCTGGTTATCACGGGAACTCTCGGCTACATGACCTGGGGAACATGGTGGGCCATTCTCCCGTTTGCCGCATACGGCGTGCTCTACGGCTCACCCTCCGATTCGCGCTGGCATGAATGCGGCCATCGCACGGCTTTCAAGACGGTCTGGATGAATGATGTCGTCTATGAAATCGCATCCTTCATGGTGCTGCGCGAATCCGTGCCGTGGCGCTGGAGCCACACGCGTCATCACACCGACACCATCATCGTTGGCCGCGATCCGGAGATCGCCGTGCCACGCCCGCCGGATCTTCTTGGCATCGCCCTTGCTTTTTTCAGTCTCAAGAACGGGCCGAAGGAAATCGGCAAGATGGTGATGCATTGCTTTGGCCGCCTCAATCCCGCCGAGGCAACCTACATTCCCGACGTGGAACGCCACAAGGTTTACCGCAACGCGCGCATTTACATCCTGATCCATGCGTCGGTCATCGCCTGCGCGATCGCCACCCGCAGTTTTCTGCCGCTGATGTACATCGGGCTGCCTTCGTTTTACGGCGCGTGGCTGATGGTCGTGTTCGGGCTCACCCAGCATGCGGGGCTTGCCGAGGACGTGCTGGATCATCGCCTCAACTGCCGGACGATTTACATGAACCCGGTCTTCCGGTTTCTCTACTGGGAAATGAACTACCACGTCGAGCATCACATGTTTCCCATGGTCCCCTATCACGCGCTGGGATCACTCCACAGGGAGTTGAAAGACGACATGCCAAAACCTTACAACGGCCTTCTGGAAGCCTACCGGGAAATCATTCCCGCGTTGTTGAAACAGGTGAAGGATCCCACGTATCACGTCCAGCGCCAGCTTCCGCGCGCCATCCAACCCGTCACCACCCACGCACCCGCCGCCATGGCGACGGCCTAGACGGACATTGCCATGAGCGACGATTGGATCGAAGCCTGCCAGAGTGGTGATATTGAAAAGGAAGACGTGATGCGTTTCGACCAGGGGGATCGGACATTTGCCATCTATCGGACGGCCGACGACCAATATTTTGCAACCGATGGTTTGTGCACCCACGCAAAGGTGCATCTCGCCGGCGGCTTCGTGCAGGGGAACATCATCGAATGCCCCAAGCACAACGGGCGCTTTGATTTCACGACCGGAAAAGCCAAGGCGGCTCCAGTCTGCGTGGATTTGAAAACGTATCCAGTGAAGATTGAATCCGGGAAGATTTTCTTCAAGCCAGGCTGAACCCCTGATTCCCGATTTCTCCGCAGATCAACGCAGGCAGACGCAGATTTTTCCCTTGGTCCCGTGCCTCACGCACCCGCGCTACGCCGTAGGCTTCGGCGAGGCGAGAAGACGCGAAGTCGCAAAGTCTGCACTTGAGCCCGACCGCGCCATTCTGGTCGTCACTTTGGTGACGACCAGAATGACGCGGTGGAATGTCATTCAAAAATCCTGTTAATCCTGTAATCCTGTCAAAACTCCGACGGGTCAAAGGGAATCTGCGGAGAAATCGGGGCCAAGGGTTCCCATTCCGTGCTCGACAATAAACGCGGACGCTCATTTACTGGATGCCCCGCCCGCATTTCCCCATGAAAATGTACAAAGCCACATCACCCCACCCGAGGATCCGCGGAATCCAGGTCAAACGCCTCGACGTCCATGCCGACGAACGCGGCCGCCTCGTCGAAATCCTCAAGCGCGACGAGCCCTTCTTTAACAAGTTCGGGCAGGTGTACATGACGACCGCCTACCCGGGCGTCACCAAGGCGTGGCATTTTCATCGCAGGCAGGAGGACAATTTCTTCGTCGTGCGCGGCATGATGAAGATCGTGTGCTTTGACGACCGCAAGGGTTCGCCGACGCGCAAAAGCGTCAACGAATTTTTCGCAGGCGAACACAACCCTATCGTCGTCAAGATCCCGCCCGGAGTATTCCACGGCTTCAAGTGCATCAGCGACACCGAGGCGATCGTGATCAACACCGTGACCGAGCCCTACAACGCAGACAAGCCCGACGAATTTCGTCTTCCCGCGCATACGAAGAAGATTCCCTACGATTGGTCGAGGAAGGATAGCTGAGTGGCTGCTGGCCACTGGCTTCTCTCTCCTCTCCTCTAGTGTGCTGTTCATCAAATGAGTGGTCATTTCCCGTTCCATGTCCTCACCCCGACGGCGCGCTCGGCGAGCACGCCCTACCATCGGCAATCCAAGCAAAGGTAGGGCGCTTTCGCCGAAAGCGCCGTGGTGGGACCGGGGGAATGGTCCACTCATTTATTGAACACTACACTAGCTGCTGGTTTTTGAATGTGGGTGAATTGGAGCAGGGAAAATGAAAATCAATTACGCCCACGTGCGTGGTCGGGTCATCCGCCGCTGCCCGCATCGCGCCAAGGCCCGCTCCAGACACGTCCACAACCTCGGCAGTCGTAGAGCGGTCGATAATGAATCCCGATGTACTCATTGTGGTATTTCATGCGCAGGCCACAATGCGGACAACGGCGGAGGTAGATGACAAAGAAACCTCCCGCCACGATCAAGCCCACCTGTAGGATGATCAACATGGAAACTCCAAACGAAGCCACAAGCCAGGGTATGGTCAGAGTGAAAAGCAGCAAGGTGAAAACCAACAGACCGACTTTGCTCTTTGAAATCGTCGGGAGCGGGTGAATCATTTGCTGCTCCTTCAAAACTTCAGCGGCCCTTCGGACATCACCATCTTCAACCCGGAGACGGACACCAATCCCATCGCTAAAGATTGTGGAATCTTCATCGGCCAGATAGCATTGGACGCCGTTGGCCTCAAGAATTGGTATGTCGTGGTTGGCCTCGCCACGGTTAAAATATGTTTTGATCGTGGTCATCTTCTGAAGATTGCCCGTCCCAACCTCGTTGAACGGTGCGTATTCGCACCATACCGCAGCCGTGGTGCCGGGTCAAATTCTCACATTTCAACACTGCTTGCATGATCGGTGTGTCCTAATTCCAAAAAGCTCCTGTTTTCCTCCCGCCGAGCCATTTTGCACACGATGATCAAAATGATCCGTCAGCGGCAGATCATCAGGCTGCAACCAGGTGAATTCTCACTTTTCTACCGAGGGCGAGAGCCGCTTTTTCCAGGGTTGTCAGGGTCACCGAGGTGTTATCCGGGTCAAGGAGCCGGTCGAGTGCGGCGCGGCTCGTGCGCATCCGGGTGGCGAGACGGACCTTGCTCATGGCGTGCTTGTGCATGGTGGCTTCCAATTCCATGACGAGAGCGCGTTTAACGGCTCGGGATTCGACTTCTTCCAAAATCCCTTCGTCTTTGAGGAAATCCCTCAAGTCGCTTCCAATGTGTTTGTTCCTGTTCATAGCAGTGCCTTTCTTTTACGCGTGGTTTTTAAATCCTGATCGGGCGTTTTTTGGGTCTTTTTGATGAATCCGTGAAGAAGGACCATTTCCTGGCCGTGAATCGTGAAAAGTGTTCTGGCTATCGTGTTTTTAAGACGGGAGCGCACTTCCCAAAGCTGGTCGCCAAGGATATCCACCAAGGGCTTTCCCACCGGCCATCGGTATTGAACAGTGAGAATATCTTCACCGATCCTCTTTGGGGAGGCTTTTCAACCAATCCCTCACAGGTTCATTTCCGGCATCGGTTCGGAAAAATTTTACCGCAATCGGACGATGCTCCATTCCTCATATATATCATATTTGATACATATATCAAGTTGAATTGGCTGCATGAAGATTCGCGACTTGATAGTTGTGGTTCGGTAAATCGCAATTCGCCGGAGGCAAATAAGTCCGAATGGAAACGGCGCTTCACAGAAGGGCCTCTACATCTGAAAGAGCTTATCTTCGTGCCATTTGGGTCAGGTCACCTTCCGCGGCTGGACTGAGTCGTGAGCTTGGTTGTGCATTCGTACCTGCGTAAGAAACACGAGGGTGTCGCCGGGTTGCACGAGATTTTCCTTTTTCAGGACCTTGATGGCTGACTGGACCGAAACTTCCGGGTCCTCATCCTTCAAATCCATTTGAAATGCGCGCACGCCCCACAGGAGACACATCTGGCGCCAGATCGTCTCGTTCGGCGTGAAGGCGTAGATGTGGGACGATTGCGGACGCAGCCACGACGCCATCCGTGGCATGTTGCCGGCGTGGGTGAAGACCACGACACCGACCGCCTTCAATTCGTTGGCGAGCATGATGGCCGATGCGACAAGGCGCTGGCGGTCATTGGTGAACACAGCCTCGCTTGTGAAGCTGGCTCCTTCCTCCCGCTCCATGCGACGGGTGATTGCGTCGAGCGCTTCCACACACTTCACGGGATGACGTCCCACGCTCGTCTCGCCTGAAAGCATCACGGCATCCGCCTGCTCATACGCGGCGTTGGCGACGTCGGTGACTTCGGCGCGGGTCGGCATGGGATTCTCGATCATGGACTCGAGCATCTGCGTGGCGACGATGACGGGCTTGTTGAAGCGGAGACAGGATCGCACGATGCGACGCTGGAGGATGGGCAGTTCCTCGAAAGGGAGTTCCACGCCGAGGTCGCCGCGGGCGACCATCACGGCGTCGGCCGCATGGAGAATCTCGTCAAAGTTCCGGACCGCCTCCTGGTCCTCGATCTTTGCGAGGATGCGCATGGGCGATCTGAGGCTGGTCAGGAATTCACGCAACTGCTCGATGTCGGCGCGCGTCCTGACGAACGAGAGGGCGACGAAGTCGAGGCCGTTCTCAGCACCCCAGCGCACATCAACGAAATCCTTTTCGGTGATGGAAGGCAGGCTGACTTTGACACCGGGGAGGTTGATGTGGCGACGGCTCCCCATGATGCCCGGGGTGAGCACCTCGCAGCGGATGCGGTCGCGTTTCTTTTCCAGCACCTTCATGCGAATGACGCCATTGTCCACGAGAACGGTGTCGCCCACCGAAAGATCGTCGTCGAGCTTGTCGTAATTCACGCCCACGCCAGGGCCGTCGTCGGGTTTTTCAGCGCCCACCGTGAAGGTGAAGATGCCCCCCTTGACGAGCGTGAGCGGGACAGGGAGCTCGCCCGTGCGAATGCTCGGCCCCTGGGTATCCATGAGGATTGCAATCGGGCGGCCAAGGTGTTGTTCGAGTTCGCGGATCCGGGTGACGACCCCGCGCGCCCAGTCGTGTTTCGCATGGGAGAAATTGAGGCGGAAGACATTGACGCCCGCCTCGGCGAGTTCGCGGAGGCGCTCGAACGATTCGCTGCTGGGCCCCACCGTGGCGATGATGCGCGTCTTGCGCGGGGGAGGGAGACGAACCGGGGCGCTCATGCGGTCATTGGAACGCCTTCCCACGATGAAAGTCAAATTTCAAGGGATGTGCGTGCCGGGTGTCCCGCGGAACCGCGTTCTGGCGAACGCGGCCACATCCAGATTTTTCAGTTGAATTTTTGTCGGGCGCCGGTTCAACAAGGCGCCATGCAAGCCGCACATTGGGAAGTGATTGACATTGCGAGGGAGAACTTCCTCGCGGCTTTTCTGGCAGGCTTGCTTCCCGGACCCCCTTCTGTCTAATTCCGCACCATGGCCGCATTGTTTCGATGTCAGACCTTTTCCAGCCTCCCGCTGCTGGCGCTGCTGTTGCTCATGGGAGGATGCGGTTCCTCAGCCACAAGGGAGGCGTTGCGCAAGGTGGACACGCTTGTGGAATTCCGCGAGTACGGCAAGGCGCTGAACCTGCTGAGGGATGAAATCAAGGCGCATCCCGATGAGCCGCGGTTTGCCGAGGCGCTGGTGATCACGCTGCTGGCAGCCGGGCGCGTGGAGGCCGCCGGGATGGAATACGCGGCGCTTCTCAAAAAATATCCCCGCGATGATTTCCTGGTGTCGGCGCTCGCGCATAAAAACAACAGCGTGCGCGAGGGCGCCGCGCGCCTTGCCGGTTTTCAGCATGACGAGCGCGCGGTGCGCCCGCTCTCGCGGCTGCTGGAGGACAAGGATGTCAACATCCGCCGCGCGGCCGTGGATGCCCTGGGCAACCTGCACGCGACACAGTCTGCCGACGCACTGCGCAAGGCGCTGAAGGATCCGAGCTGGCTCGTGAGGTCGGACGCCGCCGATGCGCTGAGAAAAATCGGCGACCACGGCGCGGTGCCCGGCCTGCTCGCGCTGCTGAAGGATGACGATTCATATGTGCGGCACATGGCGGAACGCGCGATCATGGAACTTGTGCAGCCTTCCCACCTGCCCCAGCTCACGGCGCTGTTGCAGAGCGAAAACCGCCCGACGCGCATCACGGCGATCCTGGCGATGGCGCGGCTGAAGGATTCCCATGCGACGCCACTGTTATTGGCCCTGCTGGAGGATTCGGACTGGGAGGTGCGGCGCGGGGCGATCTCGGGATTGATCGCGCTCGGGGAGAAACCGGCCCTGCCCGCCATCCGCAAACGGCTCTCGGATCCCGAGGTGCGGGTGCGGATGGAGGCGATCGCGGGCATCCAGAAGCTGGCGGACGAGGATTCGGTGCATGAGCTGCAGCGCATGGCGTACGACGAGCACGAGGACCGTAACGTGCGGATCGCCGCGGCGATCGTGGCGCGTGAAATCATCCTGAAAGTCCAGAAGGAAACGGGCGCCCGGTTCACGCAGCCATCGCCCAACGATTACGCGGTGCCGACGCAGAAAAAACAGCCGTGAACAAGTCGGAACTGAATTCGCTCGATGTGTCGCGCGGGATGCGTCGCAGCATCATCTCGAGCATTTTTGGGTCATGGTTTGGCGTCTGCATTGCCGGCCAGTTCCTGACAGGATTTTTCAACACGCTTCATGCGAGCTACATCCAGGTGGCGATGCTGACGGCGCTGCCGATGCTCGGATTGGCGGTGCAACTGATCACGACCCTGCTTCTGCAACATCTGCGCCAGCGCAAGCCATACTGGTTCTGGCTGGCGATCATCCACCGCCTCATCTGGT
Organism: Verrucomicrobiota bacterium; assembly: GCA_023269615.1. Taxonomy (GTDB): domain Bacteria; phylum Verrucomicrobiota; class Verrucomicrobiia; order JABWAM01; family JABWAM01; genus JAHFSY01. The sequence goes on along the minus strand of JAHFSY010000004.1, from coordinate 119,421 downwards.
TCCCGCTGGCGGCCATCCCCTTCCTGGTTGGATATCTCGACCTGGCATCGGGGCCCGCGCTGGTGATTTTTTTGGTGCTCTTTTTCCTGAGCAGCATGCTCGGGTCCATGTCCGCGCCGCTCTGGTTTTCGTGGATGGCGGACCTGGTTCCCAAGGACCAGACCGGCAAATTCTGGGGGAGGCGAATGGCGATGGTCAGCATGCTGAACATCCTGGTGATTCCCCTGGGTTGGTTTGCCGACAGTTTTCCGCAGGGCAGCCTGCTTCCGTTCGGGCTTCTGTTTCTCATGGCAGCGGTGGTGGGGCAGTTTGAAATCTTCATCCACAACCGTGTGCCCGAGCCGCCCGTTGCCCCAGCCGCCGGCTCGGGCCTGATTCTCGACCTGGTCGTCGAGCCGTTCCGCCGGAAAAACTTTCGCAGGTTCCTGCTCTTCACCTGCATGTATAACGGGGCGGTTTATTTTGCCGACTGGGCGGTGGTGTTTTTCTGCCTCAACGAGCTGCATCTCACCCAGTCATTCATCGCGTTTGCGGCAAGCTTGATGTGGATCATGCGCTGGCTGATGGCGCGGTACTGGGGATTCCTGGGCGATCGTTTCGGCCATGCAGTGGTGGTGCGCATCTGCGGCAACTGCCTCACCATCTGGCCTCTGGCGCTTGTTTTCTGGGGATATTCGCACCCGTGGACGACGTTGCTGGCGATCCACGTTTACATGGGATTTTTCAACGTGGGCCTGGACACCGCGTACAACGCGCTCCTGCTCGGCATCACCCCGCCGCAAAACAAATCCTTGTACGTCTCCTACAACATCGCGGCCGGCGGACTGACGGGCGCACTCTTCTCCATCCTGGGCGGATACTTTCTCGACTGGTCGGCACACCACAAGGATCTCATCGGCTCGCTTAACAATTTCCAGCTGCTTTTCCTCGTCGCCGCCTGCATGCGCATCTTCACCATGCTCTGCTTTCCGTCGAAGCTCCAGGAAACCAAGGGGACCACCACCGCCATGCTCGTGAAGCGGCTCATTGACGCGAACCCGTTCAAGGTCATCCACCACAGCTACGTCCTGAACGAAAGCGTGCAGGAGGCGGCGCGGGTGGACGCGGTGCATGAACTGGCCGATGCGGGGAGCGACATTGCCACCGAGCAACTCGTTCTCGCGTTGCGCGACCCGAGTCTCGACGTGCGCCGCGGCGCCGTGGGAGCCCTCGTTGAAATCGGCGAGACGTCGAGCATTCCCGCGCTCCTCGCCGCAGCACGCGCGCCCGAGTCACAAATCCAGTCCGAGGCAATCGAGGCCCTCGGCCGCCTGGGCGACCGCTCGCTCACACCCTTCCTCATCAGCCAGCTCGATGATCCCGTCCTGCGCCTGCCGGCGCTTCGCGGGTTGGGCGACTTGCAGGATCCCTCCTCGCTCGATGCCGTTCGTGTGTGGGCGTTCCGCGATTCTTCCCCGCCCGAGCTGCGTGCCACGGCGTTGGAAGTGGGATGCAACCTCGGCGACGAAAGCTGCATCCCGGCGTGCCTTCAATTCGTGCGCGACTGCAACCATGAACTTCCCCGATGGCAGGCCGCTATGGCGCTTGCGAAGATGACCGTCGCACCCATTGATTTTTATTCCGTGCTGCAGCAGGAATTGCGCGTGCGCGGGGAGGTGGTCTCCGCCCAGTCTCACATGATCAGCCGCTCGCCGGCGGGACGCGAAAAGCCCGCTCACATCCGCACGGCGGCCGCGGCCCTTTGCCACAAGGCGGAGCAGCACTACATGGAAGCACACTGGCAGGAGGCCGCGCTCGATTTCACCCTGGCCGCGTTGACCTGCCTCGAGATCGTGCCGCAGCATGTCGCCGACGAAATGATTTCCAATCCACGCACACTGGACAAGGCGTTGAAACCCCTCAAACAAACCATCGCCGACCTGGCTGTGACACGATCACGGCTCGTGCTGAGCCTGCGATTGGCTGAAGCCCTGCTGAAACTTGAAACTGCGGCCACAAGCCGCCAGGTCAGCGAGGAGACAATCCTTGCCTACTGCCTCTTGCGCAAGCTGCTTGGCTATACCTGACAGCCAGCCCAGGTGCGTCGTCAGACGGTGGGAGCCACACTCTCGCCCAGCTTTTTGTTCTGCTCAATCATGTCGCCAATGATGCGGCGGAAGTCTTCCATCCCCACCGTCGGGATCACAATCGCGTTGCGCCGCCCGTTTACGTCCTCGGTGATGCGCAGAAAGCGCCCGCGAGGATTTTCCTTGAGATCGAAAAAGAATTGCTTCCGCTCAACCTGTATCTTGTCGCTATGCAATGAATCATTCACTGATTTACTCCTCTTGATAACCTTGACGGGAAACCATCATCAACCCCGTGTCGGGCCGCTCCACATTTTTCGTGAACGGCTTTCATTCAACTGCAACGCCCCTCCTCGAAGCATGAGACTGAATGAAATGATGGCGTGCAAATTGATATGCGAATTCGCAGCCAAGCTGTCAAGCGGGAGAGTGCTGTAGTTGTCAAGGGGGCGAGATGAAGTAAAGCTGAATGTTTCATGCAACGCGCTGCTCAGGCATCCAGAATCCAAAAGTCACCACGCGGCGAATCGTGCAATGATGATTCCGACCCTGCTTTCAACCCGGGGCCCGGTGATGCACGGTCCCATCTGCCACCGAATACGTTGCCCTACAGGATGTTGTGAATTTTGAGTTTGACACGATTCCTTCATTTCGTAACAATTCCCCCCTGTAAATTATGGCAGCTCCCCCTCCACCACCACCGCCTTCACCTACAGGCGCAAAAACCAATCTGGCTCCCGCTTCGCCGGTGGCCGCCGGCGATAGCAAGATGGGTGAGAGGAAGGAAACCGTCCGCATCAGCCTGCCTCCCAGTTTGCTTCGTAAAGCGGCGGGGCCCACGGTGGGCGGCAACAAGCCCGCCGGTGCACCTTCATCTCCCGCACTTCCCAAGCCTCCCACGCCTCCTGCTGCCGCTGCGACGGCGGCACCCGCAGCACCCGCTGCGCCGAAACCTCCAGCCCCCGCCCCCCAAGGTGGAGGCCCCACCATGATCGCGGCCCCGGCCGCAAAACCGCCGGCTCCTGCGGCTCCGTCAGCTCCCCCACCTCCCGCCGCGCCCAAACCTCCTGCCCCGGCTCCCGCTCCCGCAATTCCTGCTAAAGCGGCGGCGCCTGCGACCACGGCGATCAAGCCTCCCTCGCCGCAAGCACTCGCCGCGCCCAAGGCTGCGGCACCGGCACCAGCGGCTCCAAGCGCTCCGGCTCCCGCCCCTCCGAAACCTCCAGCCCCGGCTCCCGCTGCCCCCGCTCCTCCAAGGCCTCCAGCCCCCGCTGCCGCCGCTCCTGTCGCGCCACCCCGACCGCCTCCCGCCGCGCCAGCTTCCGTCGGTACTGGTCCCACCATGATTTCAACCCCGCCATCACCTCCTGCACGCACCGCGCCCATATCTCCGCCGGGCATGCCGAAAGGCCTCACATCCGGCCCCGCCCGCCCCGCCGCCCCTTTGCCCGCATCTGCGCCCAAACCCCCACCCGCGGCACCCGCTCCCCCTCCTGCTCCTTCCGCACCTCCGGCCCCGCCCGCCCCGCGAGCTGCTGCTCCTCCTCCTGCTCCTTCCGCCCCACCTGCTCCGCGGGCTGCCCCTCCTCCTCCTGCTCCCTCCGCCCCGCCACCGCCTGCCCCTGTTGCGGCGGCCGCGCCCGCCACTGTGAAAGTACAGTCTCCACCGGCTCCTCCCTCCACTGCTCCCACGGTCAAAATGCAGGCCGCCCCCGAGCCAGCCACCTCCGCCACCGTCAAGCTCTCGCCTGCACCCGCAATGGGCGCCGGCTCCACCATGCCCATGCCCATCCAGGGCGGCGCTTCATCTTCCGGTGGAAGTGGCGCCACCGTGGTTGATGTCCTTCTCTCCGCAGTCGCCATGCTCGCCGCCGGCGGTGCCGCAGCCGTCTTCTGGCTCATGATCTGATATTCACCGCTTGTATCTTCAGGCCGGTGAAGTAAGTTGATTCAAAGGCGTACACGCGTTTCCTTCGTTTCATCAGAAAATCCCAACCACTCCCTCACGTATGGCCAGCAAAAATATCGTCAAGATCTTACCCGACAACTTTGACTCCGAAGTCAGAAAATCCGCAACCACCGTCCTCGTCGACTTCTGGGCCGAATGGTGCGGGCCATGCCGGGCGATCGCCCCCATGCTCGACGAACTCGCTGATGCCAACGTGGGCAAGCTCAAGATCGTCAAGGTCAACGTGGACGAAAATCAGGAGCTCGCCGCCGAGTTCGGCATCCGCGCCATTCCCACCCTCCTCATTTTCAAGGGCGGCGAGGTCAAGGACCAGCTCGTCGGGGCCGTCAGCAAGCGCGACCTCGAATCCAAGATCGCCGCGCATCTGTGAGAGTCGCTTACTTCGGACGAGCAGGAAGCTACGCGCACCAGGCCGCCGCGCGGCGCTTCGGAGGCGCTGCGCGCTACATCGCCTGCCCCACCCATCCCGAGGTCGTGGACGCCCTTCACGCGGGCCGCGCCTCGGTCGGCGTGCTCCCGCTCGAGAACTCCGTCGCTGGCATCGTCATGGAATCCATTGACACGCTCGTGTCGCCGACCTTCGTCCACAGCCGCCTGAAGATCCGCGAGCATCTTGAAATCGCGCCGCAGCTTGCGCTCCTGTCACGGCATCCCGCGCGCGAAATCCGGCGCATCTATTCGCATCCCTATCCCATCCGTTACCTCTCACGCTGGCTGAAAAAAAACCTCCCGCGCGCGGAAGTTTTTGAGACGGTGAGCACGTCGGAAGCCGCCCAGCTTGCAAGCGAGCAAGACGGCGCAGCCGCCATCGCCGGCCCGCAGGCCGCGCGCATTTACAAACTCAACATCCTGCGCGCCCGCCTCTCCAGGTCCCACGAGTACCTCACGCGCTTCTGCGTGATCGCCCCGCGCCCTCTTGCACGCGGTCGCAGCACACACGCCGTGCTTTGCTTCGGGCTCAAGCACCGCCCCGGCGCCCTCGCCCTCGCCCTCACCATCCTCGCACGACATGGCCTCAATCTCACGCGCATCCTCTCGCGCCCCCTCGCGCATCGCACCGGTAAATTCGAGCCCGACGCCTACCTCTTCTGGGTGGATGTGGATATCCGCGTGGGACACGATATTTTCAGGCGCGCCCTCCGGGAACTCAAGGCCACCACCACCTTCCTCGACATCCTCGGCGAATATTTCATCCGCCCCAGATACGGATCCTGACGCAACTTCTTGGCTTCCGTTTCGTGGTTTCCTGCGCTACGAATTCCCCACGCGATTTCCCATGGAAACCAAACACTGGATGAAAAAAACGGCCTTCATCGCGCGTCGGATCTTCGCCGCGTCCCTCCTGCTCACGCTTTGCTCCTGCGGGAAAAGCCCCGTGAAACTTCTTGCTGAAAAACACATCGAGTTCACCAAGGACGCCTACGTCGCCTGCGCGGCAGAAGGCGACACCCCAGACATCGAACTCTTCATCAAGGGCAAGATGGAGGTGGACGCCAAGGACAAGGAGGGATGGACCGCCTTGAGCATGGCCTCCCTCCATGGAAAGACCGACACTGTAAAATTTCTCCTTGCCCACGGAGCGAATCCGAACCAGGCCGATTCCGATGTAAGCGGCAGGGCCGGCATCAACCGTGCCATTGCTGACGACAACGGCCGCGAGCAGCCGCAGGGCGGAAGCGGGCTCACGCCCCTCATGATGGCCGCGCAAAATGGCCACACGGACACCGTAAAAGCCTTGCTCGACGGCGGCGCGGATCCCAACACGCGCGACAAAAACAAGAGCACCGCCATGTTCTGGGCTGCGCAGGAGGGTCACCCCGAGGTGATCAAAGCACTTGTCGCAAAAAAGGCCGACGTGAATGTGACCGACGAAGAAAATGCCACCGCGCTGATGTTTGCGGCGAAACTGGGGCGTGTTTCCGCCGTGCAGGCTCTCCTCGACTCCGGCGCCAAGCCCGACCTCCAGAACAACCAGGGCTGGACCGCACTCATGCTTGCCGCCAACACGGGCAGCCTTGAAACGGTGAAGGTTCTTGTCGCCAAGGGCGCAAACATGAATCTACAGGATGCCGGGTACGCCACCGCCCTCATGCGCGCCATCGACAAGGGCAACAAGGAGATTGCGCTGTGCCTCATCGAAAAAGGAGTGGACATGAAGGTCCAACCAAAAGGTCCCGGCCAATTAAACGCACTCATGTTCGCCATCGACAAGGGACAGACTGAAATCGCCATGGCACTGCTCAATAAAGGCGCCGATCCGAACGTGAAAGGCCCGCAGGATATCACCCCGCTCATGCTCGCTTTCTTGAAAGGCCAGGCAACGGTCGCCGAGTTGCTTCTCACCAAGGGTGCAGATCCCAATGCCAAGGAGGCCAAAAACAACAACTCCGCCCTCATGCAGGTCATCACCAAAAACAGCCTTCCATTCGTCAAACTTCTTCTCGACAAAGGCGCCGACCCGAACATCTCTGACAAGACGGGGCTCACCGCACTCATGGTCGCAGCGCAGGATTCACGAGCGGAAATGGTCAAACTCCTTCTCGACAAGGGCGCTGACCCGAAAGTCCGCGGCACCTACCTCGCCCTCAATGAGGACGGGTCGCGCAAGGAATTTCGCGGCATGACCGTCCTCATGATTGCCGCCACCAAGGGCAACCGGCCCATCGCCGAGATGCTGATTGCCAAAGGCGCTGACCCGGCCGCAAAGGATGATCGTGGAGTGCCCGTTTTCCGTTACGCCGAGTACAACAACTTCAATGAACTCGCGCAATGGCTCCAGAACCAGGCAACCCCCCAGAAAGCTCCTGCGCCAGCCGCCCCGGCCAATGATGGAATAAGCATCACCATGGCGGATGATCCCGCCCCCACCCCCAAATCCTCCATCACGGCTTCCGCCGCACGAGGCGAAACCCAGGCCGTCAAGGACATGCTCGCCAAAGGCGCCAACGCCAACGAAAAGGACGCCGACGGGTGGACCGCCCTCATGCATGCCGCATCGGGAGGCAACTCCGACATCGCCCAAATCCTCATAAGCCAGGGCGCGGACGTCAGTATCGCCGATGCAGATGGCTGGACCGCCCTCATTCTCGCCGCCTTCCAGGGCAACCCCATCATCGTCAAGTCCCTCCTCGGAAAAAATGCCGCCGTGAATGCCAGGACAAAAAAGAACACCACCGCCCTCATCGCCGCCTCCGGCAAAGGCCACGCCGATATCGTCGAGATGCTCATCGCCGCCAAGGCGGATGTGGCCGCGAAGGACGCCGATAACAAATCCGCACTCGCCTATGCCACCGAGAAAGGCCATGCCGCCGTCATCGCGCTGTTGAAAAAGGCTGGCGCCAAGGAGTGATTTACATGCTCCCCCCTTCCGCCGCCGCCCGTCTCACGACGCCCGCACTCCTGCTTTTCTTCGCGCTCGCGGCGCTGGCCGGGGAACCCAATCCCAACGCCGACCTCATCACGGCGATCTCCACAAACAATGTCGCCGCGGCCATCGCCGCCCTCGATCAAGGCGCCGACCCAAACACCAAGCCGCCGGACAATGACACGCCCGCCCTCGTCTATTGCGCCTCAAAGGGTCTCACAAAAATCGTGGAGGCTCTCCTCTCCAAAAACGCCGACGTCAAGGCGGCGTGCCCCAACGGTGAAACGGCCCTCATCGCGGCCGCGCGAACCGGCCATGACGATTGTGTCCGTCTCCTCCTCGACAAGGGCGCGGATGTCAACGCTGCCACGGACGACGGCTTCACCCCGCTCATGGGCGGTTCGTTTTCCGGCAACCCCGCGGTCGTCGAGGCCATCCTCGCCCACAATCCCAACGTCAATGCCCAGGGAAAACTTCGAAAAGTCACACCCCTCATCCTCGGCGTCATCGGCAAAAACAAGGAGATCGTGAAGATGCTGCTCGAAAAGGGCGCCGACCCCTCGAAAACCGACGACCACGGTTATACAGCCCTGCGCTACGCCGGGGACATGAAACAGTCTGAAATGATCGCGCTGCTCAAACCCGCTGCGGAAGCACCGACCACCACGCCGCCAACCGCCGTTCCAACCAGGGAGTCCGCACCAACCGCCAGCAGCATCGAGGCGCAACTTGCGGATGAACCGCCCCCGGCCAAGGACGAGCTTAATCAAAAAGATGCCGATGGACGGACTGCGTTGATGCGCGCCGCGATGGAAGGACGCGGCGAAAAAACGCAAAACCTGCTCGACCAAGGGGCAAACGTGAACGCCACGGACAACGACGGCTGGACCGCTCTCATGCTCGCGTGCTTCCAGGGCAACCCCATCATCGTCAAACTTCTCCTGGCAAAAAATGCCGCCGTCAATGCCACGACAAAACACAACACCACGGCCCTCATCATCGCCGCAGGCAAGGGCAACGACGAAATTGTCGCCCTGCTTCTCGCCGCAAAGGCCGACGTGAAAGCAAAGGACGCCGACGGCAAGACGGCCCTCTCTTACGCCAGGGAGAATGGCCACGCCATCGTCGTGGAAATCCTGAAAAAGGCCGGGGCAAAAGAATAGCCACGCCCGCCAGAACGCGCCCCCCAGCATGAACATTCTCGGCGTCAACGCTTTCCATGGCGATGCAGCAGCAGCCCTCGTGGTGGACGGGCGCCTCGTGGCCGCGGCCGCCGAGGAACGCTTCAATCGCAAAAAACATTGCGCCGGCTTCCCGAAGCTCGCCGTGGAATCATGCCTGGACACGGTGGGGCTCCGCCTCTCGGACATCCACCATGTCGGCATCTCGCGCTGCCCATGGGCCAACCTGCATCGCAAGATCGCCCTCAGCCTTCGCCGTGCTTTTTCCGGACACGCCTGGCGATCGGCCGCCGCCGTCGCTTCCATCGGCGGCCTTCGGGCGCGCTTCGCCCGCGAATGGGAGGGCGGGCTCGCATCGCATGCGCGCATCCATCACGTCGAACATCATTTCTGCCACGCCGCCAGCGCGTTCTTCGTTTCACCCTTCGACCGCGCCGCGATTCTCACGCTCGACGGCTTTGGCGATTTCTCAAGCGGCCTCCTCGGCGTGGGCGAGGGCAGCCGCATCCGCGTGCTGCGCCGCATTCATTTCCCCCACTCCATCGGCGTTTTTTACACGGCGATGACGCAGTATCTTGGCTTCCCGCATTATGGCGACGAGGGAAAAGTGATGGCCCTGGCATCGTTCGGGAAACCCACGTATCTCCGCGAAATGCGACGGCTGCTCCGTTTCGACTCGCGCAACCTCGCGAGGCTCGGGCTCGAATATTTCACGCATCACACTCGGGGCGTGGCGATGTCCTGGGGCGACGGCTCACCCGAAATCGGCGCTCTTTACAGCGAACGACTCATCGGCCTGCTTGGCCCCGCGCGCGAACAAGGCAAGGCTCTCACACAACATTTTTACGATGTCGCGGCGTCCATGCAGCTTCACCTCGAGGAAATCGTCCTCCACATCGTCGCCCACCTGGCCGACCTCACGCGCGAAACGCGCCTCTGTCTCGCCGGCGGGGTCGCGCTCAACAGCGTGGTCAACGGACGCATCCTCGCGGAAACGCCTTTTCGTGAACTCTTCATCCAGCCAGCCGCGGCCGACGACGGCACGGCCATCGGCAGCGCGTTTGCCATCCAGCACTCAATCCTCGGCAGGCCGCGCACGTTCGTGATGAATGACGCGTACTGGGGTCCCGCGTTTTCCGACGCGCAAATCGAGTCCGCCATCAAGGATGCCGGGCTCGCATCACGGCGTCTCGATGATCCCGAGGACGCCGCCGCGCAAGCCATTGCGGCTGGCAAAGTGATTGGCTGGTTCCAGGGGCGGATGGAGTTTGGGCCGCGCGCACTCGGCAACCGCAGCATCCTGGCCGATGCGAGGCGGCCCGACATGAAGCAGATTCTCAACGAGCGCGTGAAGCATCGCGAAACATTCCGCCCCTTCGCGCCCTCGCTGCTCGAGGAGGACACCGGCATTTATTTCGAGCAGACCACACCCTCGCCCTACATGCTGCTGGTACACGCAGCGAAACCCGGGCAGATCCAGAACATCCCCGGCGCGCTTCACGTGGACGGCACGGGGCGGTTGCAGACGGTGAGGTCCGACCAGAACGAACGTTACCACCGCCTGCTCGCGAAGCTCAAGGACCGCACCGGCCACGGCATCGTGATCAACACATCCTTCAACGACAGCGAGCCCATCGTCTGCACACCCGCCGATGCGATTCATTGTTTCCTGAACACGAGCATGGACGCCCTGTTCCTCGGAAGTCATGAAGTGAAACGCGCTGGCGTTTAAAATTCCCCGCGATGGCGGTAAAGCCGGTATTGCGTGAGGATATCCCGCACGTAGGAACGGGTGGAAGGAAACTGAATCTGCTGGATGAAATGCTCGGCATCGCCCATCGAACCGGCATCCACCCACTTCAACACATTGCTCCGCCCCGCATTGTATTGCGCAAGGGCGAGGGGGACTGGCTCGGACGCCTGCACCCATTGCTGGATGGACTTGGAAAGATACCACGAGCCGATGCGGATGTTGGTGGCGGGGTCGAGCAATTCGCTGCTGTTGAAATCCTTCAGCCCGCGCGCCTTCGCCCACTCGATCGCCACCGAGGGCATCACCTGCATCAGCCCAAGTTCGCCATCCTTCCCGTGCACCGTGGGATCGAAACGGCTCTCCCTCCAGATCACCGCCTTGACCAGGCTCGGATCGCAGCCATTTTCCCCCGCCGCGCGAAGAATCATGGAGTCAAACCGATCCTGCCGCATCGCCATGTGAATCCGCCACATGGGAACCCCGACAAGAATGCCCGCCAGCAGCGCACCCCAAAAAAGAGCCCACCACACCGTGGAGGGAATACGCTTGTTGGAATCAGATTTTGCCACGCTCACATGCTAGAACGAAGTCGCAGCCAAGGAAAGTTGAAAGCTGAGAACGAACTTGCCCATTCATCTTGTAGGAGCCCCGACTGGTCGGGGCGACCGGCGCAAGCCCATGAGAACGTGGCCACATCGCCTTGACGCGCCCAAGTTGAAAGGCGGAAGATTGTCCCACGCCATGAGTGACGCCACGACAACCCTTCCCATCGCCGCCGTGCGTGTGGACATGCGCATCAACCGGGAATTCGATTACCGGATCCCGCCCGAGCTCGTGGGGCGCGTCGTCGCAGGTGCGCGGGTGCGCGTGCCTTTCGGATCCCGCCAGATCCTCGGCACGGTCATCCATCTGCGCGACGCAAACCCGGCCGCGGGCGAACTCAAGTCCGTGCTGGAAGTGATCGGCTCATCCGCGCTGCTGACGCCCGCGCTCCTGCAGCTCGCCCAGTGGATGTCCGAATATTATCTTTGCCCGCTTGACCTCGTCCTTCGCAGCGTGTCGCCCTCCATCGTCCAGAAACGCAGCGCAATGCGGAATGTGAAGGCGCGCGTGGACGCGGAACTCGACGAAGCCTCGGCTTCACTGCTTCCCACCCAACCCCTGACGCTCTCGCCGCAACAAGCCGCAGCACTCGAGCGCGTCCTCGCCTCATCCGCCACGCCGCAGCCCAAACCCATCCTCCTTTTCGGCGTCACAGGCAGTGGAAAAACCGAGGTCTATCTCCAGGCCATGGCCCGCATGTTGAAGGAAGGCAAAGGCTCCATCTTCCTCGTCCCCGAAATCGCCCTGACACCTCAAACAGTCGATCGCCTGAGAGCCCGCTTCGACAGCCTCCCCTCTCAAATCTCAAATCTCAAATCTCCAATTGCGTCCTCGCTCCTCGCCGTCCTGCACAGCGGCCTCTCGCAAGGGGAGCGTTTCCGCGAATGGCAACGCATCCGTTCCGGCGAGGCCCGTCTCGTCGTGGGAGCGCGCTCGGCCATCTTCGCCCCCGTCGCCAATCTTGGCCTCATCGTCGTGGATGAGGAACACGAGAACACCTACAAGCAGGAGGAGAATCCCCGTTACCACGCGCGTGACGTGGCGGTGATGCGCGGGCATTTTGAGCGCGCAGTCGTCGTGCTCGGCTCGGCCACCCCCTCGATGGAATCGTTCCACAACACGTCGGGCGGAAAGTTCGAACTCTGCCGGATGCCCGACCGCGTGGACACGCGCAAGCTCCCCACCATTCGCGTGGTGGACATGCGCATCGAGATGATCAAGGAGAAGGGGCTCACGATTTTTTCACAGCCGCTGAAGAGCGCCATCGAGCTTCGCCTCGACCGCGGCGAGCAGGTCATCCTGTATCTCAACCGCCGCGGCTACGCCAGCGCCATGATCTGCCGCAAGTGCGGTTATGTCGCCATGTGCCCCGAATGCAGCGTGAGCCTCAAATACCACATGCGGGAACAAAAATTGAAATGTCATTTCTGCGGCCACCTCAAGCCCGCCCCGCGAAAATGTCCCGAGCCCTCCTGCGGCGATCCCTCCATCCGCTACTCCGGCCTCGGCACGGAAAAGCTCGAGGAGGTCGTCACCAAAATGTTCCCCAAGGCGCGCATCGCGCGCATGGATTCCGACACGATGAAGCACCGTCGCGATTACGAGCGCACGCTGCTGCATTTCAAGATGGGCCGCCTCGACATCCTCCTCGGTACTCAGATGATCGCCAAGGGCCTCGACTTCCCACGCGTGACGCTCGTGGGGATCGTGCACGCGGACGTCGGACTCCACGTGCCGGATTTTCGCAGCGGCGAGCGCACCTTCCAGCAGATCACGCAGGTGGCCGGCCGCGCCGGTCGCGGCGAAGTCGCGGGAGAGGTGATCGTGCAAACGTTCACGCCCAAACATTCCGCGATCCAGTTTGGACGCCGCCAGGATTTTGAGGCGTTCTACAACGAAGAATCACGCTTCCGAAAAGAGCTGAGCTATCCGCCGTTCAACCACCTGACCAAGATCGAATGCTCCTCCGCGCAGGCGAGCAAGGCGGAATTCGTGGCGTCGCATCTTCGCAAATTGCTCGAGGAACGCCTGGGCGCCTCGCTCCGCATCCTGGGCCCCACGCCCGCGCCCATCGAAAAACTCCGGGGCAAATTCCGTTACCACCTGCTGCTCCGTGACGCCCGCAACAAATCGCAAAAAACCGCACTCCAACTCATCCTCGCCGAACTCCCACGCCAGGCCGACGTCATGGTCTCCGCCGACGTGGACCCCACGCAGTTGTTGTAACTCGAAAATCCTCTCATCTTGTAGGAGCCGCTGCCAGCGGCGACCGGGAGTGATGGGTCCGTGCGGAGATCGCCGCTGGCAGCGGCTCCTACATTCCGAAACCGAACGGGCAGATCTCACAATCATTCCAATCTTGCGACTCATGTTTCCCTCGCTTACACGATGAGGCGTGAAGAGCAAACGCATCCTCGTCGCCGGGTTCATGACCACCTGCCCGATCGCCGGGGTCGTGTGGCAGCACATCCACTACATCCTCGGCCTGAAAAAACTCGGCTTCGAACCCATCTACATCGAGGACACGGGACGTCACCCTTACAATCCGGAAACCTTCGAGGTGGGCGAAGCCGCCGTGCCCCAGGTGGCGGAGATCATGCGCAAGCTCGCCAGCCGCTTCGGCTTCCGCTGGGCCTACCGCGCGCGCTTCACCCAGCCGATGCAGATTTACGGCGATCTCACCGATTGCCAGATCGCCGACGCCTTCGCCAACGCCGACGCCACGCTCAACATCTGCGGCGGACAGGAATTGCACGACGAGGTGCTCAAGTCCCGCTGCCTCGTCTATGTCGAAAGCGACCCCGGCGTGGAACAGATCAAGCTCGACAAGGGAATCCAGGACACGCGCGATTACCTGGCGCGTCATCATGCTCATTTCACATTTGGCGAAAATGTCGGACAAAAAGATTGCCCGCTCCCGACCGGTGGATTCAAGTGGCATGCCACGCGTCAGCCCGTTGCACTCGAACTCTGGGAACGCCCTGCGGCAGAAAATTTGAAAACGCCGCCGCGCTTCACCACGATCGCCAACTGGGAGACCAAGGGAAAAGACATCGCGTGGAAAAATCAAATTTACTACTGGTCGAAGACCTTCGAGTTTTTGAAATTCTGTGACGCGCCGAGGTGCGCCCCGCGCTGCGCGTGGGAACTGGCCACCGACATGAATCATGATCCCGCATCGAAGCAGCTTTTTGAACGTCAGGGCTGGAAGCTGACAAGCCCGCACATCATCTCCGCCGATTTCGACGCCTACATCCGTTACATCCAAGAAAGTGACGCCGAGTGGACGGTGGCCAAGGACCAATACATCCGCTTGAAGACAGGATGGTTCAGCGACCGCAGCGCATGCTACCTCGCCGCCGGCCGCCCCGTGATCACGCAGGACACATCCTTTGAAAAATACATTCCAACCGGCGAAGGCCTCTTCTCGTTCCAAACCATGGAAGACATCAAAAATGCCGCCGAAAAAATTACATCGGACTACGCACGCCACAGTCGCAAGGCCGTCGAGATCGCCCGCGAATATTTTGCGGCGGAGAAGGTGGTCGGGAAGATGATGTCCGAGTTGGGAGTCTAAACGTAGCCGAATTCGCAAGAATTTGGCCTCCCAGTGCGCCCCAATCATTGGCACCCATCATACGGGAGGGCGGGCATCCTGCCCGCCGTTTTCAAAACAACTTGCAAAAATCATCGAGATTAGCTAGGTTAGCTAACCATGATTACAGTCAATATGCACGAAGCCAAAACCCGTCTCTCCGAACTGGTCAAGGCGGTCGAGGAGAAGCACGAAGTGGTGATTCTTTGTCGCCATGGAAAGCCGGTGGCAGAGATTACAGCCTCGATCAAACCATTTGTGAATCGCCTCACACCCCATCCCGATCTAAAACCGATCTACGTCGCACCGGACTTTGACCCTGCAGCTCCTGCCACGAATGAGGAATGGCCGGAGGAGTTTCGATGATGCTGCTCGATACCTGCGTCCTCTACTGGCTCGAACAAAGTCCGGACCGTATCACCTCAACGGCAGGTACCGCATTGGCTGACACCACAAAAGGTTGTTTTGCTTCAGGAATCAGTGCGTTGGAAATTGGCCTTAAAGTTGCAAGCGGGACCATCCGTCTTCCCCTCACGGCCGGCGAGTGGATGCACCAGATTTGCCATCGGCGTGGGATTGTTGAAATTCCGGTTACATTTGAAATTGCCGGGAACAGCGCCTCTCTGCCGCCGCTTCATCGCGATCCCTTCGACCGCATCCTCATCGCCACCGCCCTGGAACATGGCCTGACCCTCCTGACTCCCGACCGCCACATCGCCCAATATCCAGGTCTCAAAACACTTTGGTAAGCTTGAGCATGATTGCCCCGAACTCATGATGGGACCTTGCGGAGATCGCCGCTGACAACGGCTCCTGCAAAATTGAACGACCAGCAACGCATTGACAAACATCAACTTCAAGGTTAAGTCGATTTCCATGAGGATCATCACCACATCGAAACTGCGTCAGGATTTCCGGCGGATCATCCGGATGTTAAAGCAGGGGCGGCGCTTGACCCTTACCTATCGAGGGAAAGCGGTGGCGTGTTTGGAGCCGGTTCGCGATAGAAGCCTGAATTCCTCAAACGACCCGCTCTTTCACATTCATAAGCTGTCGCAAGCCAGCACTCTCGGTCCCTTGAATCATGACGACACGGACCGGTTGGTTTATGGCCAATCGTAACGTTGATCACCGGGCCGTGGGTTTGACCTCAGTTTCCACCTTGATCACGAGATTGGTTTCACCCGCCTGAAAAGTTCCGTTTGCACCCTGACCAACCAGCCCCGTGACGCTGAGGCGAACCTCTCCCTCGACCACCTGATCGAATCGGAACAGCCCCTCGCGATCCGTGGTCACGTTCTGGTGGGCGGATTCTTCGCTGTCCATCCAGACCGTCAGACCCATCAAGACTTCACCTTTTTCGTTGACCACCTTGCCCGCAAGGCTCTTTGTCGCCCGTTTCAAGATGAAGTCAACGAGTTCACGGGTATGTCCAGGCTCCAGTTGCATGATCCGCGACTCATTCCGCCCGTATCCCTTCGCCGTTGCCGACACAGCGTAACCACAATCCGGCCACAGGCTGCCAATTTGAAAGCGGCCTTCACGATCGGTGGTGGTTACAACCCGGCCAATACCCTGTCCAAGACTGAACTCAGTCAACTGGATCGGTGCGTCGAAGATCGGTTTCTCGTTGGCATCCAGCACCCGGCCTGACAGGGAGCACAATGCGTTGGTTTGAAGTTGGAGGGTCACCTCGTCCCCGCTCTCAACCCGCACATTCAGTGTGGTTGTGTTATTGCCAAGCCGCGCCCTCAGCTTGACAGGGCCGGGTTGCTCGTTCATGTCAATCTGGAAGCGCCCATCCTTGTCGCTCTTCTGTGTCATCTGGACGCCGAATTCCCCGTGATTGTCATCGGGAAGGGCCTCGATGTGCGCCTCGGGCACTGGTTTTCCATCCCAACCAATCACCCTTCCCAAAACGGGCTTGGTTTCTGCGCGACGCGGCAAGGCGATGTTGATGGTGACTGTTTCGCCATCCTTGACCGTGACATCACGTGAACTCCAGGCGTTCTCGAGAAAGCGCCCGGGAGGACGGCCACCGATGTAGAGAAAATGTTCGCCGGGGGGAACGCGCAAGAAATAACCTCCATCTTTTCCCGAGTCAGAACGCTGGACCCCGCCGCTGGATCGGGGGTGAGCCGGTCCATAGACGCAGAGAGAAAGCCCAACGACAGGATCGCCGTTGTCCGCCGCCGTGACCTTTCCCGTGATCACTCCTCCCTTGATCAACTGGAAATCCACGCCCTTGACCTGCTCGGCTTGCGAAACAGGGATTTTCTCGTGGGCACACGCCGTCCAGGATTTTTCAACCTCGCCTCGGAGATCAGGGGTGAGATTGTAGATGCCGGGTCTCATTTGTTTGATGAGATATTCACCTTGATCGGTGCTGACTCCCTCGCCTCCGAGGGCTGATGGCCCGACCCCTTGAGCGCCAATTCGGATGCCGGCAGCGGGTTTTCCTGTAGGACCATAAGTGATCCGCCCTTGAATGGAGGCAGCGGGCAGCAGGGTGATCTGATGACGGGAGTTCCCAGTGCTCTGGCCAAGGGAGAGGTCCTCGGAAAAATCGAGGTGGGCAAAACGGTCGTCCGCAACCTCCAACCTGAGCTTCACACCCGGCGGAAAGAACTCAAACCGGCAGAGTCCATGGGCGTCGGTCCGCCGGCCAAGACGCGTCTTCATATCTTGCGGAAACCTAAAATAAAATTCCATGTTGGGCGCCATGAGGAAATACGGATTTAGGAGCACCCCCGTTACGGGTTTGCCGGAAGCATCCACAGCCAAGACCGACACCTCTGTCGCTGGTCTCAAGGTGACATCCATTTGGGTCGCGGCTTCCGGCACCATCGCAGGCGTCATTCCCCACCCCGGCGCTTCGATAAGCAGCGATGGCCAGGTTCCCTTGGCTCGGAGAGCGCCGCTGTTTTCGAAGAGGAATCGTCCTTGTTCATCCGTCCTGGTGGAGGCCAGTTCGATTCCGCCGGATTGTTCACCCTTGGCAATCCACGCCACACGCGCACTCACGACGGGCTTACCCTCGGGGGTCGAAACCCTTCCCGAAAGTCTGGACGCTGGCTCAGGCTCGAGGTTCCCGTCCGTCTTGGCCGCCCTGATTTTTTCAGATCCGTTCACCGACCTGGAACAGCCCGAGGTGAAGATGCAACATCCGATCGCGAGAAGAAGCATGGCAGCTTGCCAGCGCGCGCGCATGCTTGAAACGGCGGGTGATGAGGAATATCCGTATTTCAAAATGATCCTTTTGTGTCCATCCGGCTTGTTTGAATATACTGCCCAGCGCGCCTTTTGGAACATTCAATTTGGGATGGCCGAAACGTACGGAAAACCACTTTGCTTTCCACCCAAAAACCGCTTAAATTCAAGTCATGAATACGTTGCTGGAAATTCAGGAGGCCATCACCCATCTTCCTTCAAAGGAGAAGGACGCGCTGTCCGCGTGGCTCAGTTCACAAGCTGAACCGGTTTTGAGTGCGGTTGAGGAGGAGGCCCTTTTGCGTTCCTTGGATGAAGCCGCACGGGACCTCGACTCGGGCAAAGGCGTGACATTGGACGAGGTGCGGAATCGGATGGCTTCATGGGCTGCAAAATAGTTTTCTCCCCGCAAGCGATTGCCGATCTGGAAAAGGCCGTTCGATACATCGCTCGAAGCAATCCAGAGGCTGCTTTGAGGCTTGGCAACGCATTGATTGACAAGGTTGCGATCCTCGGGAGTTTTCCGGAAATTGGGCAGCCCTATCGTAGAAGACCCGGCGTGCGCAAACTGATTTCAAATCCCTACGTGATTTACTACCGAATCAATGACCGTCAACAATCAGTCGAAATCATGCGCTACTGGCATGGCGCTCGACGTGAACCTCCATTATGAAATCCAAACGCCGCCTTGAACGCATCTGTGTGTGGGATGCCGAACCGATTGACGCGAATGTCATGTTTTCGCGTTTCACCGCCGCCGCCGTGAGCTTGCGGCCGGCGAAATGGGACAAGGCGGGGAATGCGGACAAGATGGAGGATTTTTTTCGGAAGGCGGCCCGCAAGAAACCCCACCTGATCGTCGCCCCCGAGGGAATGCTGGAGGGGTACGTGGTTTCGGATGCCACGTGGCACCGCGAACGTGCGGGGGCGCTCATTGATATCGCCGAACCCATCAACGGGCCTTATATCCGGCGGTTTCAAAAACTCGCGAAATCACTTCGGACATGCCTCTGCTTTGGGTTTGCAGAGCGGATCGGGCGGGATGCGTTCAACAGCGCGGTGTTTATTGGAAATGACGGGCGCGTTTATGGGACGCATCACAAGCTTGCGGAAACCACGCATCCTTCCTGGAATTTTGCGCGCATGGGCGATCATATCCGCGCGTTTGACACGCCACTCGGGCGTTGCGGGATTCTCATCTGCGCCGACCGCTGGTTTTCGATCCTGGCTCGGACGCTGGCCCTCGACGACGCCCAGTTTCTCGTGATCCCGACCTTCGGCACGATTACAAAAAGCCAGACGGTGGCGGTGCTGGCGCGGGCGCGGGAAAACGGCCTGCCGATCGTGCAGGCCAACGTGGGGATGAATATGATCGTGAGCCGGGGCGAGATCGCCGCTTACACATGGGGCGAGGACCGGATCACGGTCGCGGAGATTGATGTTCCCGTGCGTTCCTCGCCGTCAACCCTTCGGGCCTGCGTCCGTGAATTTCAGAGGGCCCAGAAGCGGATGCATCACAAGTGGTACGTGGGCACGATGAAAGAGATCCGGAAAGCAAAACCGTCGCGCGACGTCCAGAAAGCGTTCCTTTCCGAAAGGGCGTTTCGCCGCCTTCAGAAAACCAATTGGGGCGCAGAACCGTGATGCTACTTCTTGCCGCGCAGCATCGGGAGGCCGGTGCGTTCGTTTTCGAACACTTCGTATCCTTCCGGCAGCGCGTCAAGGGCGCCATCCTGAATCTTCCCGCCGAAGAAAAATAATTTGCGGACTTTGCCATTCGCCAGCGGGGTTTCGCGGGTGTGAAGGTAGTAGGGTTTGTTGGATTTTTTGCTGATGACGCTGTAGGCCATAGGATTTTTTCGATGGGATCCCGACGCGCGGGATTATTTGGTTTCGGTTGTTTTTTCAGTCCCCAGGATGGTGTCATCCCACATGAAAGAGTGGCGTTCCGCCATGGGCTTGCCGTCGGACAGAAGCGTCACCTTCCACGCCATGAGCTTGCCGAAGCGCTTGAGGGTGTCGTCCGTGATGTCCATGAACTCCCAGCCGCTGGAGCTTTCGGAGCGCGGGTAGGTTTTGAGAAGAGTCTGGATGTTTTCCTTCTGGCTGCCGGCATCCAGGCCGCGGGCCTCGATCTTGACGACAAAATTGGCGATGCCGCTGGAGGGCGCCTTCCAGTGGACGATGAAGCGGATGCCGGTGTACTTGCCGGATTTTTCCAGTGTCTGCTGGTAACGTGCCTTGGCAGTCAAATCGCCGATTTCAGAATGTGTTTCACCAGCGTCGTTCAGGAACTCGTGGTTCACCTTCATCACTGCATAGCCGTTGTTCTCCCCTTCCGCGAATGCAGGCAGGGCAAAAGCCAGCAGGATGGCAATCAGAAAATGGGTGCGCACAAGGGAGGATTCATGCCGATTTTTGGCTCCCCATGCAAGCCTCAAAACAGGACGAAAACGTCGTGGTTTTGATCGGTGCCGGGGTTGAATCATTCTTTTTCCAGGACGATCAAACACTCGGCGCCGGTTTCGTGCGGATGGATTTTGTGCACGGTTGCGGCCAGCAGCACGGTGTCGCCCTTTTCCACGTGAACAGACTCGCCATGCTCGCCTGAAATTTCCATGCCACCATTCAGGATGTGCATCACGACAGGGCCATCGAGATTCGTCATGTCGTGAAAGGTCCGGCGGTCACGACGCTCGTGATGCCAGATCACGGTGAAGTGCTCGGAGGAAACGAGCAGGCGGTTCACGTTGCCAGGCAGGATTGCGTTCTTGAACAATGTTCGGCTTCGACGGCAATCGGAGGTGTGCACCTCCGCGGGCTGCAGGAGTCCCGGCTCGTAATCGTCGAAATCAATGCACTTCAACGATTGCTCCACGTGGAGAGGGCGCGGCTTTCCATCGAGGCCAACATGGCCCCAGTCGTACACGCGGTACGTCGTGTCCGAATTCTGCTGCACCTCGAATATGAGGCAACCCCCGCCGATCGCGTGAATGCGCCCGGATGGGATATGGAGGGCGTCGCCTTGTTTTACCGGGACATGGTGAAGCAGCGGATCGAGCTTCTCCTCCCGCAGGGCTTTTTCAAAATCCTCCCGCGTCACGTTCCGTTTCAATCCCGCCACGAGCCCGGCGCGCGGTTGCGCATCAAGCAGGTACCACATCTCCGTCTTGGGTTCGCCACCGAGAGTCTTCGCAATTTCAGGAGGAGGATGGACCTGCAGGGACATGCGGTGGGCGGCATCGAGGATTTTGATGAGCAGGGGAAATCGGCGCCCGCGCTCCCATGCGCGCCCCATCACAAACATGCCGTGATGATCCAGGAGCCAGCGGATGGACTTGCCCTCGAACTCGCCGTTGGAAATGATGCTCTCGTCGTTCTGACGATCTGAAATCTCCCACGCCTCGCCGATTTTTTTACCGGCGGGGCAATCCTTGTGCCCTCCCCAGCGTCCAATGGCATGACCACCCCAGGGACGCTCCTGATAGATTGGTCGAAAACAGAAAACAGATTGCATATCAACGACTTGCGTAAACGCCTTGCTTCGTGCATAAGTTCCATCTGAATCATGCCGAAACAAGCAAAAAACGCCATCAGCCGCGAACTCTCGGGCATCATCTATCTCTCCGTCAGCATCCTGCTCGCGTGCATTCTTTTCTCATACGACCCGCGGGACATCCCCTGGCTTTCGTCGCCACCCACATCGCATAATTGGATCGGGATCACGGGCGCGTACATCGGATGGGCGATGTATTCACTCGTGGGTGGCACGGCAAACATCCTCCCGCTCGTCGCCCTGTTCCTCAGCTGCTCGGCGTTGTTCCGAAGCGACTACCGCCTCAAGAGCAGCGCGCTCTGGATGCTGGCGTTTGTTTTTTCGATGACATGCCTGATCCAGGTGCTGAGCGGCGGCGAAGTGGCGTGGAAGTCATCCCCGCGTCACTTCTTCGGTTACGGTGGTTTCACGGGATTGTACATTGGCGGAAAAATCTTCTGGCATTTTCTCAAGCACGGGGCGCTGATCATCTTCTTCATCGGCAGCGCGGCGAGCCTGTTCATGTCGCTCCAGCTCAACCCGCGCGAACTCATCGAACTCACGCGGGAGCAGCTCCGCGCAAGGCGCACGGAGAAACGCGAGGAAGCGCTCCGCAGTGGCGACATCAAGACGGTGTTGCGCACGCGCGAGGAGGAAATCACCGAGCGCCAGAAACTTCTCGAGCGTGAACTCGTACGCCGCAGCCGCAAGATTCCCACGGAGGCCAGGGCAACAACGTCCGAGCCTGACAAGGTGGAACCAGCCAAACCAACGCCCGCGCCCAAGGTTGAAAAAACGGTGGATGAAACACCGACACCCTCCAAATCCCCCGCAAAAACCGAGAAGCCTCCCGCTCCTGTATCCGAAGCCCCGCCCGCCCCGGTTTCCCATGCTCCGGTCACCGTTGCTCCGGCGCCCGTGACGCCATCCGAACCAGCTCCGGCACCCAAGGTTGAAAAACCGGAATACAAGATCACGCGCCCCGCAAAGCCCAAGGCCATCCCCCGTGCGCCCACCCAGCTCACGCTTGCCGGCCCTTACAATCTCCCCCCGCTCAGCCTGTTGAAAACCTCCGTCAGCAGCACCATCCTGCAGGACAGCAAGGAGGAGATCGCACGGCGCGGCGCGCTCATCGAAACCACACTCAAGGATTTTGGCATCGAGGTCCAGATGGGCGAAATCACGCAGGGCGCCACGATCACGCGTTACGAGGTCATCCCCTCGCCAGGCGTCAAAGTGGAACGCATCGTGAACCTGGCGAACAACCTTTCTCTCGCGCTGAAAGCAGAACGCGTGAACATCCTCGCGCCCGTCGCCGGCAAGGGCACTGTGGGCATCGAAATGGCCAACACCACAAAACCCCCTGTGCTCATCCGCGAAATGATCGCCAGCCCCGAATTTCAAAACACCAAGGCCAGGATCCCGCTCGCGCTGGGCAAGGATGTCTATGGCAAGACGCTCATCGCCGACCTGGCCGAAATGCCGCACCTCCTCATCGCAGGCTCCACCGGCTCCGGCAAATCCGTCTGCATCAACTCCATCATCAGCAGCATCCTCTACCGCTTCTCGCCCGAGGACATGCGCCTCATCCTCATCGACCCCAAGGTCGTCGAGCTCCAGATCTACAACACGTTGCCGCACCTCGTCGTGCCGGTTGTCAGCGATCCCAAGAAGGTCCTCGTCGCGCTGCGCTGGGTGATCCGCGAGATGGAAAAGCGTTACAAGATCATGGCCAAGGTCAACGTCCGCAACATCACCACCTTCAACGCCCGCCCGAAGCAGGAGAAAGCCGCCGTGAAAACGGAAGACCTCGCCGATCTCCAGAAAGCCGTCGAGGAGGGCGGGGAGGAGGATCCGCAGCCGCTTCTTATTCCCGAGGACGAAGTCATCGTCCCCGATCGCATGCCTTACATCGTCGTCGTCATTGACGAGCTGGCTGACCTGATGATGACCGCTTCCGTGGACGCCGAGGCCGCCATCACGCGCATCACCCAGATGGCGCGCGCCGCAGGCATCCACCTGGTCGTGGCCACACAGACACCCCGGGCCAATGTCGTGACAGGCACCATCAAGACCAACCTCCCCTGCAAGATTTCGCTCCGGGTCGCCTCCAAGATTGATTCGCGCGTGATCCTCGACGAGAACGGCGCGGAGAATTTGCTGGGCAAGGGCGACATGATTTATAAATCCGCCGAATCCTCGGTGATGCAGCGTGCGCAAGGGGCTTTCATCTCTGACGACGAGGTGAAGATCATCGTGGAATCGTGCGCGAAGCAGGTTCCAGCCAGTTACGACGTGGAAATTCACGAGAAACTTTCCAAGCCCGCGTCCTCCAATGGCGAGGAGGCGAGCGAGGAGGACGAGGAGGTGGTGCAGAAGTGCATCGAGGTCATCAAGCAGGAACGCCGCGCCTCGGTTTCCCTCATGCAACGCCGCCTCCGCCTCGGCTACACCCGGGCCGCACGCATCATGGACCTCCTCGAGGACCGGGGCATGGTCGGCCCCTCCAATGGTTCCAAGGACCGCGACATCCTCTTCCCGATGGATGGCGCATCGCCCACAGGCTGATTTTGAGATTTCATTTTCCCTTCTTTCTTCCTACTACCACCCCATGCCAACCATCGGTGAAACTCTGCAGGAATCTCGAAAAAAGAAAGGGGTCTCCCAGGAAACCGCCGCGCGCGCGCTGAAGATCAAGATCGACCGCCTCCGTGACCTCGAGGAGGGGCGGTACGACCAGTTCGCCGCCCATGTGTACGTCCGCAGCTTCCTGCGCCATTATGCAGAGTATCTCGGGCTCGACAGCAATGCACTCGTGCAACAATTCCTGGACGAAAACCCGGCGCCTCCCATCAAGCCCGTCTTTGAAATCACCGAGGAACAACGCAGCCGTTCCCCCGTCCAACGCCATGTCCCCTCACCCTCCACCTCCTTCTTTCTCACCACCACGGGAAAAACCGTGATCCTGACCGCGCTCCTCATTCTCATCCTGGTCGGCACCTGCATGTGGTGGATCATCAACAACATGGACACCACGCAACCCACTCCGCCGGCTGAAGCTCCAAAACCGCGGCCCCCAGTCGAAGCTGTGGAACCGTCTGGTAATTCCTTTGGTATTCCATCGTCTCCCGCGTCCGGCACCAACGCCCCGCCTGCCGAGCCCCATCACGGCCAGTGAAATCGTCCGTCCATCTCCTGAGCCTCGGATGCGCGAAAAATCTCGTGGATTCCGAGGTGATGCTCGGCACGCTTCTCAAGGCAGGCCACACCATCGAGCCCAACCAGGCTGACGCCGACGTGGTGATCATCAACACCTGCGGGTTTCTCGAAAGCTCGCGCAAGGAATCCGTGGAGGCCATCCTCGAGGCCAACCAGGTCCACTCGATCAAGCCCGGCCAGAAACTCCTCGTCGCCGGCTGCATGGCCCAACGCTTCGCCACCGATCTCCAAAAGGAACTCCCCGAAGTCAGCGCCTTCATCGGAATCAACGAGGTGCCAAGAATCCACGAAATCATTGAAGAAATAGCTGTCGGCCCTCAGCGGTCAGCAGTCAGTAATCGTCCAGCTCCAAAAGACACTCCGCACTCCGGTCATCTCAAATCTCAAATCTCAAATCTCAAATCCTTCGTCTCCCGCAAGCCCACCTACCTCTACGACTTTGCCACGCCGCGTTACCAGCTCACCCCCTCGCACTACGCCTACATCAAGGTCGGCGAAGGCTGCAATCACCCCTGCGCCTTCTGCTCCATTCCCATCATGCGTGGACGCCACCGCAGCCGCACGATTGACGACGTCGAGGCCGAGGCGCGCGCGCTCGTTGCCAACGGTGTGAAGGAGCTCCTCCTCATCTCGCAGGACACCACCTATTTCGGAAAAGATCTCGGCGTGGCTGACGGACTCAGCCGGTTGCTCACGCGCCTCAACGCCATCGAGGGCGATTTCTGGATCCGCATCCTCTACACGCATCCCGCGCACTGGAACGAACGCGTGATGGAAACCATCGCCGCCTCCCCCAAGGTCTGCCGCTACATTGACATGCCGCTCCAGCACATGGACGACGCCATGCTCATGAAGATGCGGCGCGAAACATCCCGCGCCCATATCGAGAACATCATCGCCCGCTCCCGCGCCATCGTCCCCGGCATCGCCATCCGCACCACCTTCATCGTCGGCTTCCCCGGCGAAACCGACGTCCATTTTGAAACCCTCCTCCAGTCCGTGAAGGACGCCCGCTTCGAGCGCCTCGGCGTCTTCGAGTATTCCAAGGAATCCGGCACGTTGGCAGGACGCATGGAAAGCCAGGTTCCCACGCGCACCAAAAAAGCGCGCTACAACAAACTCATGGCCGCCCAGCAAAAAATTTCCGCCGAGCTCATGGCCTCGCGCGTGGGCAAGACCCTCCGCATCCTCGTGGACAAGGATGGCAAAAAATTGATCGGCCGCACCGAGTCCGACGCCCCCGACATCGACGGCCGCGTCCGCCTGAAAGGCAAAGGTTGGCAAGCCGGCGAATTCCAGCAGGCAAAAATCACCGCCTCCACCGAGTACGATCTCGTCGCCGAGCCGGCGGAGAAGCTGCTGGCTGCGAGCTTCTAGCTGCTGGCCTTTTTTGTGATGAAAACGGAGGGACACGCTCCGTCGTGTCCGCCCACTTTACGAATGGATTTTCAAGCAATGATGTTTTTTGAGAGTGACAAATGCGCGCGGCCAGGGTTCGCGATCATTTGCCCGGTTGTGGACCGATTCACCAATGGACACGACAGAGCGTGTCCCTCCGTTGCTCTGACAACCACCGGAAATCGTAAAGAACCTTTTTCAACACTCGCGCAAAAAGCTGGAAACACTCAGCTGCTAGCAGCTAGAAGCTAGCAGCCAGCAGCTCCCCTCCAGTGAATCTTCCCAACAAAATCACGCTTTTCCGCCTGCCGCTGACGGCGATCTTTTTCGTTTTCTTTTTCGACCGCCCGTTCCGCGATCTGCTACCGGACATTCCGCCGATCCCGTATCACCACACATGGGCGCTGCTTTGCCTCGTCCTCGCCTGTATCTCGGACTGGTCGGACGGCTATCTCGCGCGCAAGCGCAAGCAGATCACCAACTTCGGAAAACTCTGGGACCCGATCGCCGACAAGATCCTCGTCACGGCCGCGTGGGTGACGCTCGTGGCCAACCACGCCATCCCCGCATGGATCGTGCTCGTGCTGCTCGCCCGCGATTTTGCCGTGTCAGGGCTGCGCATGATGGCTGCGCAGGAAAACGTGACGGTGGCCGCGGAAGCCGGCGGAAAAATCAAAACCTTCGTCCAGCTCCTGACGATCGGGATCCTCTGCGCGCATTACGCCCTGTCTGAGGACTGGGGCTGGAAGTTTTCCAAACCACCAGGCTATGCGCCGCTTGAATTCTGGATTCTCTACCCCGCCTGCCTTCTCAGCAGCCTGTATTCCGGCTGGAGCTACTTTCATAAAAACTGGTCCCTCGTCCGCACATCCTGATTTTCTGCCACGGATGGGCACGGATGAAACACGGATAAATGAGGGACGCAAGACCCTGATCCCGTCGGATTTTTCTCCGCAGATTCACGCAGAGAGACGCAGATTTCCAGAAAACTAAGGGGCAACCCTGCGTGGTCGCCCCTTCGGGTTGCCAGTGTAGGAGCGGTCGCCGACCGCGACCGGCGAGGCGAAATATGGAGAGCGATGACAGAACAGAGAAGCGCCGCACCATTCTTCCCTACGGTGCTTCGCAGAATAATGGAGTCAGTTACTCATTTGCCAGACGACGCATCTGACGGCGCGAGCAGGAGAACCCCCAGCTTGAGCCTGGCGTCCGGGGCGTTCTTGAACTTGACGATCATCTCCGACTCGACACGGCCCGGCTTTGCATCGCCGGATGACATGACCATGGAGAGTTTCCACCGATGTTCGTCCATCCTGGTCTTCTCGACGACGCGAAAAATCGGCGATGGGATGGAGACGTCCATCGGCGTGATCGGACGGGTGCTGGAAATCAACTCCACACTGTTCGTGACGGTGCAAGGCATCGAGCGCATTCCAAAAAAGAGACTCTCGGGCCGAAAATGTACTCCCGAAAGAAGCTTCCACTTGACTGGCAGAACAAGTTCCGTCCCGCCATGCAGGGAGGATTTTGTCACCAACTTGAGGCTCTCGCTTCGGGCTCCGACAGGTCCTTTTCCATTGATCGCAATCTTGAAGGTTGCCTTGTGGCACGGCGTGGACAAGACAGCAGACTCCGAGTACGCAACATGATTGCTGACGACCCCCACGCCGTCCGGAGCGCTTGGGGGAAGACACTCGATATGGAAGTCATTCCCAACATATTCCTTTGCCGCAAGGACTGTGATTGCGAACTCCTTTGAATGGCCGGCGTCAACCTCGGAAAAGTCAACACTGGCTGGAACCATCGCGACTCCGAGAGGAGCCGTCGCAGAAATCTGAGTCTTCAGAATGGGGTGGTTGGGATCATTGGTTTTGACGTAAATCAGAGTGTCCTTGTGACCCCAAGCGCGCGCGTCAAAAGTAAGGGTGGCGACGACGGTTCCTCTGCACATGGGCCAGATGGATTTCGGACCGCTGAGATGGGTGCAGCCACAGGTCGCTTCCATGGCCGGTATGCGCAGGATCCCGAAACCTCGATTGCGGATGGGAAACTCGTGTGTGACGGAAAGCGAGCCATTGCTCGGAAGCATGCCTGCGTCAAAGGAGGGTTCTAGCATTTCCGCCTGCGGCCCATGAGGCAACAGGATCAGGATGAGAATAAGGAGGACGCCGATGGTGATTTTTGATGGAGTCAGGATTCTGGATTTCATAAAATGGAACATCAGGGAGGATTTCTGTCAGATCGCCGTCAGGGATGCGGACATCGCATCAGCGCATCGGCTTGAGCCAGATCACCCGCCCGACGGAAAGATTGCCCAGTTGGATGACCGCCTGCTTCCCCTCGATCCGACAATTAAAGCCTCCTCCCTCCTCCTTCATCACCTCAGAGGCCTCGGATACAGCGGCCCAAGTGGGCAACTCGATTCGCAAGTTAACGTCCTTTTTGACAACCGATGAGAACCTCGGCTTGTCGCCCAATTCGTTTTGTTGCAAATCGGTTCTGTAATCGAGATTTCGAACAATCAACACCATTCCGTCCTGCGGGCTACCCAGCAGATAGTAGCGCAGCCCAGTCAGGCCATCACCGATCGTCTTGCTTGTCATTGGAAGCGATGAGGATAAAGGCGCTTCGAGATTGCGGATATCGGCGTTCAGTTTCTTGATTTCTTCTGTCAATGGAACGCTGTTGATAAAACCGATCGCCCGACACGGATCCATTGCACCGAATACACCAAACGAGAAATAGTTGATGCCTTTTGCGCCATGCCCGAGCGCCGCGTACGCCAACGAACGCAATTCCTTGTTTTCGAGCATTCGATGATGCCGCGTAAATGGGTTTTCGCCCAGGACATAGCACTCCGGAATCCAGTACCAAGGGCGCGGCTGAGCGCCGAGCTGCGCCCAACGGAACGCGTTCTCCTCCTCGTCAAGAAAACGACTTAGTTCGTTTGGGATAAACTCAGAATGACCCAGGCGATACGGGCTTGTCAGAATCCCGTCGGCGCACTGCCCGTAGATCGGCAGGGTGGCCGCAGGAGTAGTGGACCAGCACGTAAATGTCAACGCAAGCCGCTGATCCCCTGATCCATACATTGACCTTCGCTCGTTGAGAACGTACGAAGCATCGGCACCTGGAATCATTGCGGGATCCCGGTCGCAACAGGCAGGGTCACTGCCGGTCATCACGGCATTTGGCGCAAGATCGACCCCCAAAAGTTTTCTGATACGGCTATTGGCGGGAGGAACCCCAAATGCATCCAGCAAAATCCCCTTGGACGCCCGAACGATACAATGCGCCGCGGCCTGATTCTTGAAGTGAAGTCGAAGATCGACAAGCTCGCCTGCGGCCACCGGATCAGGAACTGTGACCTCGATCATGCCCGGAAACTCCCTCGCGGGATCCGGTTGGCCCAGAATGCGCGCGGACTTCGTCCGATCGATCCCATTGACCTCAATCTCAACAACCTCGCTCAACGGCGGCGCGTCGTACGTTGCATTGACCTTTCGACGATCCGAGCTGAAGCTGACGCCGGTGATTTGATGGCTCGGACTCACATACGAACTGATTTCCGTTCCGACACGTTGCCCCATCCTGGTTTCTGCTTCAATTTTCAACGCCTCCTTCGGTTGATGAGCCAGACAAATCTGAAGTTCAATCGTCTCCCCGGGCTTCGCCATTGGAGTGGGATAAAACTGCCACCAGACAAGATCCCTTTGAGGAAATACCTCTCCCAGTTTCTGTCCATTGAGAAAGGCCTTCGTCCACTCCACAGGCTGATCGGCTTGATTGGTAAGATAAGCTTCAACGAAGCAAAATTCCTCGGCAGCCCTCACCGGTGGAACCCTCTTTGAATCGGTGTTGGGCCTGAACGGATGCACCTGAACATCCAAATAAGCGGGTGTGGGTGCGATCGGCGCCCTGTATTGAGCCTCGGCTCGGAACTTTCCTGAAGGCGATCCATCACTTACTATGGCCGCTCCGTCCATGCTTCCGTCGGCTAGAACGAGATCCGTCGTCATCGGCACGGTGGTCTCCACCAAGCGATCGGTAGCGGGCCGATTCGCGGCGTTGGCATCGCCAAGGCAAAAGAAGAGCGCCGCGAGCCAAAAGAGAGAGAAGTGTGCAATGATTGTCATGGAAATGTTTCGCTTCGTCAGGAGGTGGTCGATTATTGAAGGGACCGTTGGCGCAATGGACATCTCGCCCTGCGAGGCCATTTGCCGTTCGAGCATCGAACCGCCATACTCCTGCGTATGTGGTTGTGTACTGCTGTATTCCATATTTCCTAAAATAAAGATTTGACACGATACGCAAGTTCCGCAACAACGCAACCCGCAAGTTGAGAATATACGTACAAACTACGTTACATATAATACTATTAATCAAACACCAACATAGGATTCATCCATGAAGATCACGACAAAACATATCAAGACGGCGATTGTCTCGCTGGGCACGCTCAGCATTCTAAGCATGGCGGCCGAAACACTGGCCCATCAGCTTCCAATTCAACTACGGGTGATCGCAGGTGGTGCTCCTGGGGATGCTTGCGTTGATGAGTGTCAAACTCTCCAGAATGACCCAGCAGGGTGTGTAAATTCGGCGCCAACCACATCAACATGGGTAAGGACGGCGAAACTCGTATGGACAACGACGTCACCACAGAATGTCCCGGGGCCCGTGACCACAACGGTAACAGTTGCCCCGGCAATTCAAGACGCTTGCGCGCCGAAGTGTGACGTCGCGGTAAACAAGTACTGCCAAGAAGATGCCAGAACCCGGGAAAATGGTGAACCGGATACGTGCTCACAGACGGTGCATCAGGACTGTGAAGGAAAGATTGCACCTGCCGTCGCGCCTGCCGCGGCAGCAGTCTGGACAACGAAGGCAGTGATATCCCTGACACATGTGAAGGTCAAAAAAGTCACCACGTGGACTCGGATTGAAACACAGACCGCAGCCGGCACCTGCGGCCCCTTGGGAAACCAGGCCCCAAACGCAACCTGCTTAAAGCAATATATCTGTTTGCCTTAAACGCTTCAGAGCGTCCTTGCAGCCGTTTACAAGCGTGTCCGCATCGACAGGGGCCGCAAGCGCCCGGCGGCATAGCAAGATGGCAGACCCCTGCGTCGCTATCGCAAACGCTGGAAATTCAAACGAACTCTCGCGTGGATTGGAAACTGTTGGCGTCTGGTTGTCCGCCATGGGCGCCACATCCATATTTATCGGGCATTTTTCCATATCGCTTGTATGCTCATCTCACTGAGATGCTTTTGGAACCACTTTAATAAATTATGGCTTCAATTGCGCAAAACAACTTGTTTCTATTGGCCCGCTTGTTCGCATGTGTGGGGTGTACTGCGATCGCTTTCGGGGAAGAGATCCCGACGAGAGGTGTCATTTTGGGATTGTGTAAACAAAACTACGACACCATTCAAACGCTCTCTCTGGAGTACCGTATGACACCCGGGCCGCATGTTTTTGCAGCGAATACGCCTGTAGAATATCCATTCCGGTTAACTGCTCCGAGTCTGACCACCTACAACTTTAAACGTGAAAAACTTCAGCAGAAAATTGTCACGCGATACTACGGCGAGGCAGATGCGTCAGTGCTGCGTGGTTTGGAAACTACGGCGTACGACGGATCAAAATGGATGAAGTGGCACCGTTTCGCACACCCTCGTGAATATCAACTAGGTGTCGATTCCAACGGCGACCCGCTGAAGATGGCAGACGGCAGCATCAACGTCGTCATTCCGATGAGTGTCTTTTCATACATCGATACATGGAAGACCCTACTAACAGAGCCAAATCAGGATGTACGCTTCAAAATGGTTGCATCAAATGAATCCATCAACGGAAGAGCGGTTGTTGGGATCGATTGCATGCAGGCCGGGCACCCCGACCCATTAGCGGGCCCCGAGGAAGCACCGCCTCCCGACAAGCCGTGTTTCATATACTGGGTTGACATTGAAAATGGATCGCTTGTGAGAACCGAGGTGCGCATGCAAGATCACGGAAGGATGACATCTACAACGATGGACATCACCAGTGAGCGTTTTGGAGATACATGGCTTCCAACCCGGATCGAAGTTACCGAAGACAATTCATTGGGCCATGGGAAATATGTGATTGAGATCGTTAAGAACAGCGTCCGTCTCAATGGGGAAATCAAGGATGAAATTTTTTCTCCCGAATTTCCTCCTCAAACGCGGGTTTGGGACAATATTGAGGGCCGCGCCTACGAGATTCATCGAAACTCAAATGCAGCCGACCAGCAGTCCCGCGAAACAATATTGGACGCGTTGATTCTTGCTTCGAAGGAGCAGGCGGCTCCAACGCGTCGGGGTAAATCGGGGCGGCCTGCGTCATGACATTCCACGAGCCCATGCGACGGATCCTGACCGTTCTTCTAACCGCCAGCTTTCTTGCGGTAATCACAGGCGACGGACAGGCTGCCAACCCGGATGCCAAACTCTGTGGACCAGACTGCCTCTACATCGCACTGAAACTCTTCGACAAGCGGGCAACGTACGACGAGCTGATATTGGACCTCCATCCAGGGGAGGCTGGGCTCACACTCGTGGAGATGCAGACGTACGCAAAATCAAAAGGCTTCCATACATCCCTGGCGCAATTGTCCCATCGGGAAATTGCCCGCACCGGCGTGTTCGTCATCGCGTTCGACAAATCTGTGGAAGAAATGGCGACCTTCAAGGGGCCAAATCACTTCATCATTGCTCGCAGCATCGGCAATGATTTCGTCCAGTTCATCAACCCACCTGATTTCGTCCATGAAAAATCCATTGAATTTGATGAGCACCCAGACACGAAGTACGGGTGCCTTGTCCTGAGCCAGACGCCGATTCGATTCTACCGATTCTGGCCAAGCTGGATCTGGTATTCGTCGGCTCTTACGATCATCCTTTCGCTCTGCCTGTCCTCCAGGAAAGTCAGGGGACTGTTGAGGATCAAGTGAATCAATTATTGAACTCGCCTGAATGCCTGTTGCGGCCTCCGCGCCGACCGGTTTCCACGACAACTCCTCACGCGGCTTTCCTGCGATCTGGCTTCTGCCGGGATGCGGCCTGCCGTTTCCGAAAGTACAACACCAGAACTGCCACGGCAAAAAAAACGGGGACAACCGTTTCCAGAGACCGCGCCCACCAGGGAATGTAGAGCCAAAGGGGGAGTCTTTCACGTGCGATGACCAGTGCGGGCACCCTCTTCGGAAAGAGTTTCCACTGCGGCATCTCGATGGTGACGTTTCGCCGCCCTGGAACGCACAGATGAACGCCGTCATCGTCGCGCATCATCACGGCCAAGGGGCGCGAAGCATCGCCAGTCAGTTCGGAGTCCATGCAGATCGCCGCATCGTGGAGTTGTCCGATTTGCCGCGGGGTGAGTTGTGCCAAACAGGCCTGCAGACCCAGCGCCTTCGCATGGTGATCCATCTGCTCCAAAGTTTCGAACTTCATGGAAGCCGCACGTTTTTCATCGAAAGCAAAGGATCTCTGCGCATGCCGACACGCCATGAGAAAACATTCTTTTCCCAGCGATTCAGCCGCTGGCGCCGGAACCTGGGCCGCGAGTGCACCGGGAATGACGAAGGCCACGACCATGAAGCAGCCGCGACGAAGGAGTGAAAGAATCATTGCGATTCACCACCAGGCATAAGGTTCGCCATGTGGATAGCCTGACTGGTGCCAGGCATCAAATTTGGCCCATGGAATCCACTCAACATGACCATCGGCAAAGGCTGCGTTGAATCCGATGCCACGTCCCCAATCCGTTCTCCCGTGGCGCTGAACGGCAACATTGGGGAACAAGAGATACATCCAATAGCCGCCGCCGTCCATGGACCAAAGAACCTTGCTCGCATCCGACACCGCCGACAGTCTCAGCACCCCCGGGTAACCAATGGGAAGCCATTCATTGTTTACCTCGAACCCCGGCAGCAGGCCGACGTTGTAACCATAGCACTGCAATCCCCCCATCGTGGAATAAGCCCCGCCATATACTGCATCGGGCACAAACTGCGTGGTTGGGCTGCCAGTCGTGACGATCAGTTTTCCGCTGGCCGAAGGACAGTAAAAGACATGTCTCGTATTATTGAGGTCATCCACACTCTTGAGTTGCAGGTAGGGAAGAAGCCCGTGCGTGGCCAGAAGCATGTTTGGGGCATAGCCATCATTCTCGTTGGCATACACCTGGGTTGCCTTGGCAATCTGTGACAGGTTGTTCACACAAACAACACGACGACGGCGTTCCACCATGTTGGATAGCACCGGAAGCAACATGCCTGCAAGAATTCCAAGGATGCCCATCACCACCAAAAGCTCAATCAAGCTGAAAGCAAACCGCTTTCCCGACCCTGCATGGATTCGATACATCAACATAGCATGATCGTAGCGAGTTCTCCATATGCGTCAAACTTGAACAGCACGACTCTGTATTTCAAAAGATGTTGTTATTATACTATAATAATAAGCAACCAAGGCTATTGAACAAAGCACTCCATCCCGAACCAATGCGAGCCACGTCCTGGCAGTCGATGAAAGACGACTGGCCCCGAAGCATCCGCAATCGATTTGAATTCCTCTTGCGAGTGACCAGGAAATGGCCGCGGCGAACAGGATCAGGAGAAGACTGCTTCCAAGAAGTCCCATGCGGACAAGCGGCGCCACCGAAGGTTTATAGGTCTGAAAAATACCCAGCACAAGAAATGTTCCCATGAGAATCTCCAACCATGGCAGGCTGAGGGCGAATGACTGGATCAAAGACGGGGGCAATATTTGAAAACTGGCCACACTATCGGCAAACTGCATGGGCGAGGCGGCCTTCGTGATTCCCGCATACAACCAGATCATTCCCAGCGCAAGTGAAGCGAGACTCACAAGTCTTGCCGGGACAAATGCCATTGATCCTTGCCGTAATGTGGAGTGCTTGCTCATCGGCTTTCAATGCTGCTCGGCGCTCCCCTTTGCACCTTGAATCTGGCCTTGTCCCACGCACTCCAGCCGCCGCGAAAAATATGGATGTCACCCAGCCCGAGCCGCTGCAAACCGAGCGCGACCGTGTGACCGTCCTCGCAGGATTCCTCTGCACAATATACGACAATTTTTTGAATTTTGGGATCCCTCAACGCCGACAGAATTCCAGGCAGGCGCCTGTCGAAATCATCACGCGGGAGGTTCAGAGCGGAGGGGATGTGTCCATCCTCGTAGAAAAGATCCGGTCGTGCATCAAGGATTATGACATTTTGCAGAGATGTCAGACGACGCATTTCATTCATGGAGATTTCTATAATCTCACCCATCTTGACACCTGGTTGAACCTGCAACAGCTCGGAGGCCAAAATTCGCTCCCTGGGTGTCCTGTACATCGCATCCAAAGGTCTTGCGCGAAGGTGGTTCATGCCAAGCCCAAGTCCCATGGAGAGAGCTGCCAGGACAAGAACCCCACTTAGATCCATCATAACAACGTGGACGATATGCGCGCGATGCTTTCCCATGAGCAAGACCAACGTCAGCTCCCCGGCTTCTGGATCAGCTCGATCTCGTATCCTTCGGGGGCGTCAATAAAGGCGAAGATGCTGCCGCTGGAACTTTTTGTCGGGCCGTCGCTCAGTTTCCAGCCTTTCTTTTCGACTTCTTTCGCGAATGCATCGAGATCGTCCACTTGAAAAGCAAGGTGGGTGAGATCGGGTTGCACCTGCACGGGGCCGCTGGCGGGGAAGCTGCAGAGTTCGATGAGTTCCTCGCTTTGCGGAGTTTTCATGAAGACCAGCTCCGATCCGCGCGGGGATTTGTGGCGGCTGACCTCGGCAAGGCCGAGGATGTCCTTGTAGAAGCGGACGGTTTTTTCGAGGTCGTTCACGCGATAGCGCGTGTGGAGAAGTTTGCTGATGGTTGCCATGGAGTGGGTGATTTGAAATTTCAAACTTGAGATTTGAGATCACCGAGTCACGGACTCGGTTCGGGCGCCGCTTCGGGTTCTGGCTCAGGTGCTGGTTCGGGTTCTGGTTCTGGTTCGGGCATGGGTGCAGATGCGACTGCGACTGCCAATGCGATCGCTGAAATGCGCGCTTGGGCAAGAGCGCCCAAGATCTCCTGAAAACAAACCGAGCAAACGGGAACGAGTCCCAGCTTGACCCAAAACCGGTCCATCCCGGCCTCGCCCTCAAGAGCCAGTCCCTCGGCGGGGATTTCATGTTTTTGGGCGCACTCCGCGCAATGCCATGCGGGCCCCAGACGATGGCCGATGTAAGAGACGGTGACAGGATACATTTCAACATCCGAGCGAGGCCCGCCGCCGGCACGAACCACTTCCGAGATATGCGGGCAGACCGCCATGGCGCCATGTCCGCCATGTTGTCGACAAATGAGAAACATCATAAATTATTTGGCTGGAAAAAGACCGGTCACAACCGCGCGGTTGATT
Organism: Verrucomicrobiota bacterium; assembly: GCA_023269615.1. Taxonomy (GTDB): domain Bacteria; phylum Verrucomicrobiota; class Verrucomicrobiia; order JABWAM01; family JABWAM01; genus JAHFSY01. The sequence goes on along the minus strand of JAHFSY010000004.1, from coordinate 83,085 downwards.
CGATGAAAAGGTAAGCCCTTGGTTGATAAATCTCAATCCAGAAAGATCTCAGAAGCCCCAGACCTTCTCGATGTAACGATGTCCCACGGAAACGCTGGGCATGAAACTGCGGGGCATGGTGTGCATGAGAAGCGCGCTCAACAACGCGTGCGAAATCGCAATCGCATACAGGTTGGGCGCCTTCTGGTATGCCCGTGCCCAGAAATACATGCCACAAAGGGTGCCGATCATCAGCGCGGGATTCGGCGCATGCAACGCTGCGAAGAAGATTGCGAGGATCCACGCGGTTTTTCGGCCTGATCCAAACCATGGCATGAGCTGGCGGTGGAAGAAAAGCTGGATGGCCATCTGCTGGACGAGCCCGCTGAGGGGATTGAGCCGCTTCCAAAAGCGATCCGAGATGCTGAGCGAGTGGCAGGCGCACCCGACCGCCAGCAGAATCGCCGCGCCGACGAGCGTCGGAAGGGCGAGCTGGCGGAGGGCCCCGATGAAATGGCGAAATCCCAGGCCCGATTCCGCGAGCGACACCCGTGACTTCCAGGTCACCCACAGCGCGTAGATGAAGAGCGGGGGGATGACGAAATAATCCCACCTCAGACGCCATGATTCATCCGGTTTGATGGAGCGGATGGCATGGAGAAGGTCGAACAGCGGCTTCGGCAAATCCGCTGCGTGTACCGTGCAAGGTAGCGGCGGAAGCCAGAGAGCAACGAGGGTGAGGAGGCCGACGACGAAAACCGCGGGGCTTCGCTGCGGAGGCGCGTTCGGCGAACGCGCCCTACCTTCGGAATTTTTCGGGCTCACATTCATTCCGCAATTCCAACTACGCCAAAGCGCTTCGTCGCGACGGCGAGCCGGATTCCGCGTTCCGCGTTCCAATCATTCTTTGCTGACTTCCAGGAATCCCTCGAGCTGATGGATGCGGGTGGGGTGGCGCATTTTGCGCAGCGCCTTGGCTTCGATCTGGCGGATGCGTTCGCGCGTGACGCGGAACTGGCGTCCCACTTCCTCGAGCGTGCGCGAATACCCATCGCCCAATCCGAAGCGCAGGGTGAGCACGGCGCGTTCGCGCTCGGTGAGACTGCCCAGCACATCCTTCAGCTTTTCCTTGAGCAGCATGTGGGACGTCATCTCCGAGGGATTCTCGGCGGCCTTGTCCTCGATGAAATCGCCGAAGCTGGTGTCGTCGGAATCCCCCACGGGGCTTTGGAGGGAAATGGGCTGCTGGGCCATCTTCATGATGGCGCGCACGCGCTCGACGGGCATCTGGATTTCGTCGGCGATTTCGTCCGGCGTGGGCTCGCGCCCGTAGGCCTGCAGGAGGGATTTCTGCACGCGCATGAGCTTGTTGATCGTCTCGATCATGTGCACGGGAATGCGAATGGTGCGGGCCTGGTCGGCGATGGAGCGGGTGATGGCCTGGCGGATCCACCACGTGGCGTAGGTGCTGAACTTGTAGCCACGGCGGTACTCGAATTTTTCCACCGCCTTCATCAATCCCATGTTTCCCTCCTGGATCAGGTCGAGAAAGGAAAGACCGCGGTTGGTGTATTTCTTGGCGATGGAAATCACGAGGCGCAGGTTGGCCTCGACCATCTCGGTCTTCGCCTTCAGGGCGCGGGAAAGCCAGACCTTCAGCTCGTCATGCGTCTTGATGAATGTCTCGAGCGGCATGCGGACGCGGCGCTCGATCTCGGTGAGTTTGTGATGGCTGTCGCGCAAGCGGGAGCGGGCGTCGGGGGTCTTGAGCTTGCGGCAGCGATCCACATCATGGATGGCGTGCTCGACCTCGCGCCGAAAATCCTCGGTCTTGTCCACCATCTCCTCGGTGACCTTCTGCTTGAGGTAGAAGCGCGGGTAAAAATGCTTGAGCTTGCCGTGCGCCTTGTCGAAATCCCGCTTGAGTGAGTTTTGGTGACCCTTGGTGGCCTGGCGCAGGCGATCGTAAATTTTCAGGACGTGATCATCCTGCTTCTTCACAATCAAGCAGAGGCGGGGAAGGGTCTTGAGATATTTTTCACGGCTGGCGATTTTCTTGTCAAGGATCACGCGGTCGAAGCGTTCCTTGCCCTGCAGCAGGCGCTCGGAAATGTCGAGGTGTTCACGGGCGATGAAGCCGAACAGGTTCAACAGCACCTGCAGTTTTTCCTCGGCCTCCTCGATGCGCTTGGAAATCTCGACCTCCTGCTCGCGCGTGAGAAGCGGCACCTGCCCCATCTGCTTGAGATACATGCGCACGGGATCGTCGAGCACATCGATCTTCGACTGGATCTTCGCCTCCTCCTCGGCGTCATCCCGCTGCTTGATGCGGTCCACCTCGGAGGCGTCCACAATCTCGATCTCGAGCCCACGGAGAAGAATCACCACCGAGTCAAGTTCTTCGGCCGAGACCACGCTGTCGGGGAGGACGTCATTGATGTCCCCGTAGGTGAGATAACCTTGTTCCTGCGCGAGTTTGATGAGCTCCTTGATCTTCTCGTTCTTCATCTCCCGGTTCATATGCGGGCGCTCAGTCCCGTCATCATTGCGCGTCTGGAAGGATTTGAGAATGTGCGCTTCGAGCTTCGCCCTGCCTTTCACCAGGATGGGCGGGATGGGCTGGCCTTTGCGGAGTTTGCCGGACGGGGGGGGTAACTGGGCGGCAACCTGGGCGGTTGGCTTGGTGGCGACTCTAGCCTTGCTCTCCGGCTTCGGATGGCGAGCGGTCTTTTTCGAGACGGACTTCGCGGGCTTGGCGGATTTGTGAGAGGCAGATTTCTTGTGTTTCATGCAGTCCTGAGGGTTCCGCCGACCTTCCAAGCGGAAACCGCTAAAGATTCTTCATCCTCCGAGCCAAGTCAAGGAGATCCTTCTGGCAACGCACGCGCTCGTCCTCGCCAAGGTCAGAGGCCTGCAATCGGCGCATGCGCTCCCGATATTCCCTGGCGAGATAAGCTTTGTGAAGCATCATCACGGCCTCCTGCAATCCCGTGGCCATCGTCCGCTGGCTCATGGCAATCGGGTGGGTGAGCAGCCACGCGATCCGCTTCTTGTCCTCATCGTTCAAGTCCAGGTCCATCCCCTCCCATCCCGGCTTCCAGCGATTCTCCCGCGCCTTCTGGATGATGTGGAACAGGATCGCCCGCAAATCATAATTCTCGAACCACGACGGGTCGAGGTGTTCGGCCAGCATCATCGCCGCCTGCGGCTCGGTCAGTGCCAGCAGCAGGAGGTAATTCTGGTTTTGCAGGATGGCGTCGCTGGCCGGCTTTTCCTCCGCCTCGGCGCGGGGCACGGACTTTTGCAGGCGCCGCACCTGCTTGCGGTATTCCGCGAGAAATGCGGCCACGTCCATCTTGAGAATGTCGCACACGTTGTGAACCAGCCGCTGGCGTTGCGGCTCGCTGTCCACCTTCGCGAGCAGCGGCGCCATCTCCACCACGACCTTCTGGTGGTTGCGCGGATCGCGCATGTTGAGTCCCGTGGAAAGCGACCGCGCCTTGTACTCGAACACGTCCTCGGCCTCGGCCAGTTGCTTGCGAAAGGCGTCCGCGCCCTGTTTGCGGATGAAGCTGTCGGGGTCCTCGCCCGGCGGCATGCGCGCCGCGCGCACGGAAAGCCCGGCGCCGATCATGATTTCCGCGGTGCGCCAGGTGGCTTTTTGTCCCGCTGCGTCCGCATCGAAACAAAGCACCACCTGGTCGGCGTACCTCGCGAGGATGCGCGCCTGGTCCTCGGTAAACGCCGTCCCCTGGGGCGCCACCATGTTCTGGACACCCGCCTCGTAGCAGCGGATCCAGTCGAGCTGCCCCTCGCACATCACCGCCACGCGGCTCTCCTGCATGGCGCGCTTGCCGCGGTCGAGTCCGAACAGAAGGCGTCCCTTGTGAAAAATCGGCGTCTCGGGCGTGTTTACATATTTGGCTTCCTTTGCGTCCGCCGCCAGCACACGCCCGCTGAACCCCACCACGCGCCCCTGGTCGTCGGCGATGGGAATCATCAGGCGGTCCCGAAAACGATCGTACGCGCCCTTTTCACTTGTGATCACGAGACCCGCCTGTTCCAGCAACGCGGCGTCCACCCCGTGCTCCCGCGCCCAGCGGATCAGGCCATCCCACCCGTTGAGCGCATAACCCAGGTGAAACTCACGCGCCGTCGCGCCCGTGAAAGAGCGTTCCTTGAGATATTTACGCGCTGTCGCGGCATGTCGCGAGCGCATGAGGTTCGTGTGAAACCAATCGCGAACCTGCACGTGCAAGGCATAAAGCTTTTCCTTCACCTCGCGCCCCGGCCCCGACGGCCCGCGCGCATCCTCGGGAATGGGAATGCCCGCGCGCTCGGCGAGGCGGTGCAACGCCCCGACGAAGTCCAGGCTTTCGCGCAACATCACGAACTTGAACACATCTCCTCCCGCGTCGCACCCGAAACACTTGAAGCTTTGGCGCTGCGGGTTGACGTTGAACGACGGGGTCTTCTCCTTGTGAAACGGGCAGAGGGCCTTGTAGGTGTTGCCCGTTTTTTTGAGTGGGACACCGAGGGCCTGGATGACCTCGGCGATGTCGTTGGCGGAGCGGACCCGCTCACGGAAATCATCTCCATTCGAACCAATCATGCGGGAGCACCCGAGGCCGGCCTACTTGGCTGGCGTTTGGGATTCCTTCAACTGAAGTTCGGCGGCCTTCTGCACGGCGGGGAAATTTTTCAGCACTCGGGACCCAATCCACGAACCTGGAATCGGGAACGTGCTGGAGGCAAACACGGCAAGCATCGCGATCATCCACGCCCCAAATGCCCCGCCCAGCACGATGCCCGGCACAATGGCAAGCGTGCGGTTGAGTTTCACCTGCCACGTCTGCTTCTGGTGGCCGATCAGGCGATGGGTCGCAATCCAGGCCGTCATCATCATCACGAGCGAGAAGAAAATGAAAGCCAGGGTCACTGCCGTGCCTTCAGGAACCGCCGCGTTGGTGTGGAGCCACTGCGCAATGTCATCAAACCACCAAAACACCACCATGACCGCCAGCCACATTCCCGCCGCACGCAGTGATCCCCAGAACCAGCCAATCGGGGTGGTTGACAGCACGCCCGCCATGATCGCAAGGATGACAAACCCATCCACCCAATTAAACGAGAGGCTCACTTCGGGGGTCCTCGAACCGCTCGAGCTTCCGCCCGTGCCCTTGATGGTGAGCCCCCCACCATTGTCTTCAGGATCCAAAGTGTGATCCGGAGGTTTCGGAGGATGTGCGGGACGCGGCACCACCGACGTGATGTTGGTTCCAGTTGAAACCGTGTTCGTCACCGTGTTGCCCGGGTGATCTGCCACGACCGGTGTCAAATTTGTCTCCGTGTTGCCCGGATGATCCGTCACAACCGGTGTCAAATTTGTCTCCGTGTCGCCCGGATGATCCGTCACAACCGGCGTCAAGTTTGTGTCCGTGTTGCCCGGGTGATCCGGCACAACCGGTGTCAGGTTTGTCCCCGTATTGCCCGGATGATCCGTCACAACCGTCGTTGAGGGGGCCGGTTTGGAGGGCTTCAATACCCACCATGCAACGAGGAGGGCCACGACCGCGGCAACCGCAAGCGACGCAATTCGCGCCGGGGATTTCCAAGGAGATTGCGAGGCAACCTCCACCATGGATTCAGTCTGGCGAAGCTTGATTTTCTTGACGATGCCCGACTCCCCGCGCTCCAGCCGATCCACGGCCTCCGCCAGCTCCTGCATGGTTTGAAAGCGGCGGCCCGGGTCCTTTTCCATCATCTTCATGATCACGTCGCTCAGGCCATCGCTCAGGGCTGTGTTCTTGCGCTGTGGATAAGGAAGCTGCTCGTTCATGTGCTTGGCCATCACTTCCGCCGCCGAACTTCCCTGGAAGGGCGGATAGCCTGTCACCAGATGGTAAAACGTCGCCCCCAACGAATACATGTCGGTGCGCGGATCCACATGCTTTGCATCGCGCGCCTGCTCGGGCGAGATATAGTAGGGGGTTCCAATCACCGTGCCCGACATCGTCATCGAAAAATCCTGATCCATGCCGAGATTTTTCGAGAGGCCGAGGTCGGCCACCTTGATCTCACCCGCCTTGGTGACCATGATGTTTTCGGGCTTCAGGTCCCGATGAACGATTCCCTGCGAATGCGCGTAACCAAGGGCGATCGCCGACTGCTTGAGCCATGGCAGCACCTGCCGCTCCTTCAGCTTGTCCTGCACCTCCAGGTAATGCGCGAGGTCCACGCCATCCACAAACTCCATCACCATGAAATACGTGCCGTCATCCTGACCGGCCTCGAATACACGGACGATGTTGGCGTGCTCCAGCGCGGCGCACGAGGCGGCCTCGTTCATGAAGCGGCTGACGAATTCCTTCTTGGACGAGAACTCACCCGAGAGAAACTTGATCGCCACCTCCTTCTTCGTCGCACAATGCTGCGCCAGGTACACCAACCCCATGGCGCCGCGGCCCAAGAGACGCACCAGGACGTAATCCCGGACCATGACGCCAATCAGTGGATCTTGTTCTTCAGCCATGATGAGAATTGCTTGTTGACCGCATTTCGAGTTGGCAAAGTCTGGTGCCACGTCCACCATGCCAGATTCCATGCCATTACGCAATCACCGCCCGGCCATGTTGCCACGCTCCAGCACGGGTTGCAACTTTCCTTGTACCCTGTTCCTGATGATGGCCGCCACCCTCCCGCTCGCGGCCGCCCCACCCGCCACTTCGCCCACCCCGGCCCCGGCCCACGCTCGCGTCGTGCGCGCAACCGACCCGCAGGCGGTCAAGCTCCAGACACCCGACGTCAACCGCGTGCGAAAAATGTTCAACGCCGCCCTCATGGAATATGCCGGTATCAAGGACGTCGGCGGCGCATGGAAAAAAATCATCCTTCCCGCCAACTTCGTCGGCATCAAGATCTACACCCCTCCGGGCCACGTCATGTCCAGCCGCTCCGCGGTCGTCGAAACCATCATCGATGGACTGGAGCTCGCCGGCATCCCGCGCAGCCACGTCATCCTCTTTGACCGCTACGCCCCCAAGATGGAAGCCGCAGGCTACCCCCCGGGACAACGCGCCGACGGAGTCACCATCCTGCCTTCCGTGCCCAACGCCGGCTACGATCCCAAGCCTGAAATCAGCGTTCCCATCCCCGGCAAGCTCATTTGGGGCGACCTCGAATTCGATCCCAATCATACGGACGAGGACAACCAGATCAGCAACAAATCCCACTTCACGCGCGTCCTCACCCAGCAGGTGGACAAGGTGATCAACGTGGCCGTTCCCACCACCGACCCCGCACTCGGCCTTTACGGCTGCCAGCTCAACGCGTCGCTTTCGCTCATTGACAACTTCCGTCGCCTGCAGCGTCCCAGCTACACAAGGGAGGATTCGCTCACCGAGCTTTTCTCAAACCCGCTCATCCAGAAAAAATTCGCCCTTCACGTGCTCGACTCCCTCATCGCCCAATACGCCGGCGGTCCCGGTTTCGACCCCAATTATTGCTGGAACCCCGGCACGATCTATCTCAGTCGCGATGCCGTGGCGCTGGATGCGCTTGCCCTTCAGCAGATCAACCTGCAGCGACCCAGGGCCGAGCTTGAGCCCATCAAAGACCAATCCGCCTACATCCAGGCCGCTGCCGATGCCAATCTGGGCATCGCCGACCCGTCGAAAATTGACATCGTGGACGTCAAGCCCTAAAGGCCGATTCCGAGGTAGGGCGTGCTCGCCGAGCGCGCCATCGTTGTCCATCAAGATCAAAGGTTCACTTTCCACGAACCACCGTTTCGGCGCGCTCGGCGAGCACGCCCTACCTCCAACCGAAACATAATTGGCTGGATTCTGGATTCTGGATTCTGGACTCTATTCCCATGAAAGCGAAACGGCTTGTCGTATTCACAGCCCTCCTCGGTTGCCTGCTGGCCGCGTGTTATACCGTGCCGCAGACCGGGCGCTCCTCGTTCAACATCATCGGCGCATCGCAGGAACAGCATCTGGGCGTGAGCGCGTTCGACGAAATCAAAAAGAAGGAGACCGTTTCCAGCAACTCCGTTCATATCGCGATGATCGAGCGCGTCGGCAAACGCATCGCCGCCGTCGCGGACCAGGACATCCCCAACGCCAAATGGGAATTCGTGCTTTTCGATAATCCGCAAGCCAATGCCTTCGCCTTGCCCGGTGGCAAGGTGGGCGTGTACACGGGCATCCTCGAAATCACAAAGGATGACGCCGGTCTCGCCGCCGTGCTCGGACACGAAATCGGCCACGTCGCCGCGCGCCACGGCGCGGAACGCATGAGCGAGCAGATGGCTTTGGCGGGACTCGCCACCGGGCTCGCCATCGGCCTTGAAGCCAGCGGGGAAAGTGCGCGCACCCGAAACCTTTCGTTGCTTGCCTTCGGAATCACAGCCACCGGGTTTCGTGTGCTCCCCCACAGCCGTCAGCAGGAGAGCGAAGCCGACCGCATCGGGCTCACCTACATGGCAAAGGCCGGTTATGACCCAAAGGAATCCATCGCCTTCTGGGAACGCTTCCGCGACTACAACAAGAAAAAAGGCGGCGCTCCCCCACCCTTCCTTTCCACGCACCCCGCCGACGACAAACGCATCGCCGACCTCCAAAAGCTCCTGCCCGAGGCCGAGGTGTATTACAAGACGAGCGGAAAGGGGCAGTAGCTGTCAGCCTTCAGCAATCAGCCTTCAGCTTTTTTCAGAACAACCATGATTCTCATGTTCAACGTTCGATGTTCAAAGTTGGAAGTTGGAAGTTCCTGCCGACTTCTTGCAATTCCGCAATTTCCCCATGCCTTCCTTCGATAACGCCACCGTCGGTGAAAACACCATCATCGAGCCCGATGTCAGCGTCGGGTTTCGATATCACAACGCCTGCGGTCGCGCGCGCATCGGCAATCACGGCATCCTGCGCAAGGGCACGATCATCTACGGCGACGTGACCATCGGGGATTATTTCCAGACGGGCCACTACACGGTCATCCGCGCGAAGGTTCGGATCGGCGATTATTGCACCGTGCTGAATCATTCGACGCTCGAGGGAATCATCCGCATGGGCAAGGGCGTGCGCATCATGTCCCACGTGTACATCCCCTCGCGCACATGGTTCGGCGACAACGTCTTCGTCGGCCCCGGCGTCATCTTCCTCAACGACCGCTTTCCGGGACGCCGCGAAAAAATGGAAACACCGCGAGGCGCAACCATCGAGGACGACGTGGTGATCGGAGGCGGCTGCACCATTCTGCCGGGGGTCACCATCGGCAAGCGAAGCTTCATCGCTGCCGGAGCCACCGTGATCGGCGACATCCCGCCGATGAGCCTTGTGGTGGGAACACCGGGCCGCATCAAGCCATTGCCCGAAAATCTCAACATGGAAAACAACCGCCAGCTCACCATCCAGCCCCTCGACCTCTGGCATCCGCTGACCAAAGACCTGAACGCCTCCACGTGGCCGGCAGATTGGAAAATTTCAGAACCGTAGCCGAATTCGCAAGAATTCGGCCCGGGCTTGGAACCGGTTCAGTTTCAGGAACGGAGGGATGCGCTCCGTCGCGTCCGTCGGAGCAGTTTACGGCTGCAAATCATCCCCGCAGATTTTTCTCAAGAAGATGAGGTGCGTTTTTTTTGAGTCGGTCGAGAACCGTCTTCTTGAGATCCCGGGTGAACGCAGCCATCCGTTATCGGACCATTGCTTCAAGCTCACGCTCGCCTCCAACAATGAAAATCTTCGGAGACTCCAGAACGCTCGACAGGAAATGATCTTTCGACTTCTTCCGGCGCTTGAATTCATCGGGGCTCATCACGTGGGGATTAATCTCCCGTCCGAGCGTTCCGGTCAATCCCGAAAGCATATTCGTGACTAGACGCAACCCAAGCTGGCCGACGATCATCAGGTCAATATCGCTGGACGCGCCCGCTTCATTTCGTGCCACAGAGCCAAAGACAAACGCCATCTGGATGGAAGAATGATGCAGCGCCTTCTGCAAGACCTCCGCGAGCCCCGAAGTTTTGAGAACCATGTTGTGGATTTCCGGATAGAGCGGATGATTCCGGTTCGCCCGATGGTACAGCCGGTTCCCATCCCGTCTAGTGGACACCAGTCCCGCCAGCACCAGCCCCGCCAGCTCCTGCTGGACTGTCCCAATCGAAAGCCCGGCACGCCTGGCGATCTCGCGCAGGTGAAGCTCGCCATCCGAGAGCCCGAACAGAAGGCGGAAAACCTCGGCCTTGACCCGGGACGAGAGTATGTTTTGAAGGGCGTTCATATTGAATTTATAAACCATACGATCGTATGGTTATACAGGTCAATAAGAAAACATGGTTCCGATGGTCTTGGCGAGTGAACGATGATTTGGTGCGCGACACGGACACGACGGAGCGTGTCCCTCCGCTATCTCAGAAACGGAGGGACGCGCTCCGTCGCGTCCGTCGGATCACTCGAAGCTTGCCGACGCATCACCGCTCTGCTTTTTTGAACGCGTCATGAAAATTCAACGCGCGCTCATTTCCGTCTCCGACAAAACCGGTATCGTGGAACTGGCGAAAACTGTCGCGCAGACCGGCGCGGAGATTCTTTCCACGGGCGGCACGGCGAAGGCGCTTCGCGACGCGGGGCTCAAGGTGAAGGATGTGAGCGAGCACACGGGGTTTTCGGAGATGATGGATGGGCGCGTGAAAACGTTGCATCCGAAAATTCATGGCGGACTGCTTCACCTTCGCGGCAACGCGGAACATGAGAAACAGGCGCGAGAGCATGGCATCACGCCGATTGATCTCGTGGTCGTCAATTTGTATCCCTTCGAATCCACCGTCGCCAAACCGGGTTGCACGCGCGAAGAAGCCATCGAGCAGATTGACATCGGCGGTCCGTCCATGCTGCGCAGCGCGGCGAAAAATCATGTGAGCGTCACCGTTGTTGTGGATCCTGCGGATTATTCCGTGGTGATGGAGGAATTGAAGCGGGAGGGGAACACGACGCTTGCCACGAGACAAAGGCTTGCGGCGAAGGTGTTTCAGATCACGGGGCGGTATGATTCCGCAATCGCCTCATATCTTTCCGGGGAATCGCGGCTGACAGCCGCTCCTACAGCAAGCACAGCCATGCCGGCGGAATTTTCAATCTCGCATCGCAAGGCGCAGGAATTGCGTTACGGGGAAAACCCGCACCAGAAGGCGGCGCTTTACGGGGATTTCAGCCGCCATTTCGAACAACTCCACGGCAAGGAGCTTTCTTACAACAACATCCTCGACCTCTCCGCCGCCACCGATCTCATCGCGGAATTTTCCGAACCCACGCTCGCCATTCTCAAGCACACCAATCCTTGCGGCGTGGGGCAGGACGACAATCTTGCCGAGGCCTGGGAAAAGGCGCTGGCCACAGACCGACAGGCTCCCTTCGGCGGCATCATCGTTGTCAACCGGCCCCTCGACCTCGCGCTCGCGAAAAAAATCTCGGAAATTTTCAGCGAGGTGATCATCGCGCCCGCGTTTGCCGACGACGCCCGCGAGCTGCTTTCAAAAAAGAAAAATCTGCGCCTCATGATTCGCAAGCAATCCGGCGCCTCCGCGTCCTTCGCCATCCGCGATTGCCCCGGCGGCGTCCTCGTCCAGGAGAAGGACAACCAGGCCGTCAACGAACCCGACTGGAAAGTCGTGACGAAGCGCACCCCGTCCGCCAATGAAATGCGGGCGCTGCGTTTTGGCTGGCGCGTGGTGAAGCATGTGAAATCGAACGCCATCGTGTATGCGGGGAGCGACCGCACGCTGGGGATTGGTGCGGGACAGATGAGCCGCGTGGATTCCTCCCGCATCGCCGTGTGGAAGGCGAAGGAGGCCGGCCTGGGTCTCAAGGGAAGCGCGATCGCATCGGATGCCTTCTTTCCGTTTCCCGACGGTCTCATCGCCGCAGCCGAGGCTGGCGCGACGACCGCGATCCAGCCGGGTGGATCGGTGAAAGACCCCGAAGTGATCGCTGCGGCCGACGAGCGGAATCTCGCGATGGTTTTTACGGGACGACGGCATTTCCGTCATTGATGGATGAAGCGTAAGCGTCGCGGACTACTTCCAGTGCCAGAGCTCGCGGATGACCTGGAGAAAATACACAAGGCCGCCGCTGATTTTTGGAAATTTGTTTGAACCGCCAATCCTCGCAGGCTCATCCCCCGCGATCTCCGCGACCTTGAGTTTCCGCTTGGCGGCGCGGATCGAGAGCAACGGTTCGATTCCAACCACCGTGCCAAACAGTTTTTCCGGCGCAAAGCCCGCATCCTTGTCGAGATCGAGCTCGCGGTAAAGGCGGGTGTGATACGCCCGAAAAAGGACCATCGCGTCGGTGTAATGTCCCCCGTGCAGCACGTTGATGGCGGTGGTGAAAAACCAGTTTGCAAAACGGGATATCAGGTGGTCATCCGCGCTTTTTGCGGGGGGAAGGTAGCGTGACACGATTACCATGTCGTAACCCTCATTCATTTTTTCAATCAGCTTGGGAATCAATTCCGGCACGGACTTTCCGTTGGGGCTGAAGGTGATGACGATGTCGCCCTTCACAATTTTGAATCCCTCCTCAAACGCGTTGCGCCCCCCCAATCTGGATTGCACCATGAGGTCATATCCGTGTTCCTTCGCGTATTCCTGCGTGCCATCGGTGGATTGCCCGTCGGCGATGAGGACCTGGTCCACCCACTCCGGTTTGACCTTGGGCATGACAACCCTCATGCCATCAATTTCGTTTCTCGCCGGGACGAACAGGGTGACCGTGGGTTTGCTCACGATTTTTTACGGAGAAGGCCGAGCACGGCGTCCACGATGCGCTGGGGCGTGGGCGTGCCGTTTTCCAGGCGCGGGGCCACGCCGGGGGAACGGTCCTCCTGGCCGAGCGCCTTCACGGGCAGGCCGGTGGCAAGCATCAGGTCGTAGGCGATGGATTGGGACGCACCGGCAACTTCGTAGGCCGAGTCCAGCACCAGTCCGCAACCGGATTGTTTCAGGGGCTCCAGCACGCGCGCGTTGAGCTCGAACGGTTTGATCCAGAGAAGATGCACCACGTTGCAGCGGATGCCCTGCTTTTCCAGGAGGGGAACCGCATCGAGTACGCTAAAGCGCGTGGCGGAGATCGGAAAGAGCGTCACCACGGCGTCCTTCCGAACCTGGTCCGGCATCTCGGCGCTGGAGAGATAACTTCGGCGGTGTTCGCTTACAAGCACGGGGCCGTCCTGCCGGCAAAATGCATTCCACACTTCGTGGTATTCGTTGGGCGTCATGGGTGCGCAGACGAGGGTGCCCGGCATGTGCATGAAGAGGCTGTGGTAACAGCCGGAGTGGACGGGCCCGGTTCCGTTGCCCTCGGTCGCGATGGCGCGGATGAAAATCGGAACTCCCTTGCCCCAGAGTTCCTTCGCCTTCGCCGCGTAGTTCACGAGCGGGCTGATGGCGAGCCAGATGAAACTCTGGAAGCGGAGCACAAAGATGGGACGGCGACCCATGAGCGCCGCGCCGATGGCGAAACCGGGGCCGCTGACATCGGCCATGGGGAGTTCCACGAGACCGGGCGCGTTGGGAGGCACCGTGTGCTGGATCCATCCAACGGCGGTGATGCACTGCCCAAAGAGCAGGCCATTGCCTTTCTCCAGGTGCTCGCGGGTTATGTCGCGGATAGTGTCTGCAACCGACTTTTCCATAAGAGTTCGATTTCCTCCTTCATCTGCGTTTCCAGTTTCCCCGCCTCACCGCCCAGGCCGAGCTCATCCAGTTTTTGTTTCACCAAGGCGAAGCGGTCCCATTCCGGCGGTCCATCCTTTCCCGCGCCCACGTGCCAGTAACAGCGGCAGGTGCGGCAATTGATGAATGCGGGAAGCTCGCCCGCAAGTTCCTTTGCGTGATGACGGACAAGCCATGGATCATCCGTGATATCCACGGCGCGAATGCCGACCGAGCGGGCCACGTCCTGGATCTGCCAGCTCCTGCGGTCGGTGGTGGGTGTCAGCACCGAGAGATCATTGTCCTCGCAGACGAAAAGAATTTTGAGCTTGTGCGTCGCTGCAAAGCCGAGGGCACCAAAAAAATAATCCTCCTCCACCGCGCCGTCGCCAAAGAAGCAGACCACCGTGGAGCCCGGGTCCGCCAAGGCCGCGCCGACGGCGATGGGGACATGCTCGGCGATCAAGCCCTCGTGCCCGATCATACGGATGTCGGGGTCGTGGATGCAGGGCGAGCCACCCATGCCGCCGCAACACCCGGAGGGGAGCCCGATCAGCTCGTCCATGAGCTTCGTCGCGTTGCCGCCGAACGTCAGGTACGGGGCATGACCGCGGTGCTGGGTGAAAATCCATGAGCCTTTCATTACCGTGGAAATCGCGGCAGCCACGGACTCCTGTCCCGCGGAAAGATAGATGAGGCTCTTCAGGTGACCGGCTTTGCTTGCGAGGAACGCCTGCTCGTCAAAATACCGGGAGCGGCACATCCGCCGGAACATTTCCAGGGAGACGTCGGCCGGGCATTGCTCCGCCACGCCCGGAATCATTCCGTGGTCGGGTGAGCGTGGTGAAATCGTGGTGGCCATGGCGCCTATTTTTCCGGGACATGCCTGCGCTTGAGGTGGTGCGCGGTCATCTGGCGGACGTGCTCGAGGGTGTCCGTGCCGAAACGTTTGGCGACGTGCTCGAGATACCTTGGGTGGGTGAAAAAATCATGGAATGCCCGGTCGCGAAAGCGGAGGACTTCCGTTGCGGAAATTTTATCGGTGGGCAATGGCAGCGTCTCATAGGCGTGCTGCGAGTAGCCAATCCAGGAATCAGGCAGCGCCCATTTTTTCTCGAGGGCCATCGTATAAAGCTTTGAACCGGGATACGCCATGGCGGAATAAAAATTCGCCCAGTCCGGGCAGAGGTCAATGGCCAGGTCGAGTGTTTCCTGCATCGTCTTCAAGTCGTCGTCCGGCAAACCAAAGATGAAATTCGCGCCGACGCGGATGCCGCCGGCGCGGACTTTTTCCAACGTCTTGTGAATGTCGCGTGCGCCGAAGCTTTTGTCCACTCCATCGCGCACGTACTTGCTGGCGGACTCGATGCCGATGCCCAGCCAGTTGAACCCCGCCTTCTTCAATTTTTCCAGCATGCTGTCGCGGATGGTGTCCACGCGCGCGTACGCCCAGATATTGAGGTCGTAGCCGCGCTCGATGATGAGGTCGCAGATGCCAAGCACGTGCCTTTCATTCAGCACGAACATCTCGTCAATGATCTTGATGTTTCGGACATGGTACTTGTTCGCGAGCACGTCGATCTCGCGGATCACCTGCGCCGGACTGAAGCGCCGGTAACCTTCGCCCGGCCCCCCGTAGGGGCTCGCGATACAGCAGAAGGAGCATTTGAATGGGCAGGAAAAACTCGTGTAAATGGATGCGTAAGGCTGGCGTTCCTTGATCCGGTCGAAGCAATGCCAGTTGTGGGCGCGGTATTTTTCCATCGGCAGCAGGTCCCACGCGAAGCCGCCAAACACCTCGTCGAGATTTTCGATGAGCGCCGCGGGAGGAGTACTGCGGATGGCGCCGCCCTCGCGATACCACAAACCGGGGATCGCGCCGTATTTCGCGTTTTCATTGAGCGGGCTTTGCAGCAGACCGAGAATGGTGGCGGGCCCCTCGCCCTGGCATACAAAATCAACCGGCTCATCCCGCAATGTTCGCTCCGGCAGGGCGGACGGATGCGTGCCGGCCATCAGGAGCCAGATCCCCGGCGCGCGTTCACGGATCGCCGCGCAGGCTTCGTGCGCGGCCGGCATGTTTTGCGTGGACGCCGAGGGTTGTTGTCCGTGGACAATGACAGCCACGAGGCGCGGATTTTCGGCGGCGACGCGTTCCGCCGTTTCCGCGGCGTCGAGATTCAGGGCGTCAGCATCGAGGATTTTCACCGAATGTCCTCCTTTCCGGACGGCGGAGGCGATGAGAACACCCCACGTGGGAGGCTCGATGGCGGCAAGATCCGCACTCAATTCCTGGTAGATGCGCTTCCGCCCGTTGGGATTGAGCACGAGCAGGTCGAGTGTTGTCGCGGACGTCATCTCAAGGTTCTTTACGAATCGTCAGGATGGTCGCCCCATGGGGAGCGGCGCAGATGTCATGAAGATGATCCAGGTTTTGCGACCAGATGACGTCGCCGGCGGCGAGGACAGGAATTCCCTTGCGGCTGACCATTCCACCGCGGAGGACGACGATGGCTTCGCCGCGCGGGCGGTTGCGAAAGCCCGCACTGTCCATGAAGGTTTCGATGGAGAGGGAGCAACCATGAAGGAGGTGTTTTCCGCCATCGTCGCTCAGGCGGAGGCAACTTTCGTCAATGGGCCGTGTGGCTCCTTCGGCGCCGTAGGGGCGTCCTTCGCGGCCGTACTTGTCGGTGAGGCGGACGAGGTCGGACTTGTCGGTTGGCGTCTCGATTTCGATCACATGAATCCCATCGGGCGAAACGGCGGCGGTGGAATGAAAAAGTCCCTGGCGGATCATGAGCTTGGAAAGCGACTTGACGGTCTGGGCGTCGTTGAGAAAGGAGATGCGCGCCTCACCCGAAAGCAGGATGAGGCCGGTTTTCTTGTTGGGATGGCAATGCAGCGAGGTTTCCTCCCCGTGCTTGATGAAGAGATACCAGATGGCGACCTTGTCGTTTTCGTACATCAGGTATTCGAAGCCCCACGGTTTGTTGACGACGAATTTCCGGTAATCCACCACGCTGGGGCGGGAGATCGAGCGCTTGTTGAATTCCCGGAGGACGGCCTTGAGAAAGTCCCCGTTGTTCCGATAGTGGGGCGACGTGACGATGTTACCATCGACGACCACGGGTGAATCCTCGTACAGCGCCCCGGCATTGATCAGGTCATCGGCGATGCCCTCGAAGCAGGTGGCGCGTTTTCCGCGGAGGATGCCGGCGGAGACAAGGATGCATGGACCGTGGCAGATGGCGCCCACGACCTTGCCCGCCTCATACATTTCCCGGACAAACGTGAGGACTTCCTTGATCAACCGCACGCGTTCCGGCGCCTCCCAGCCGCCGGGCAGGATGACGAGGTCGTAGTCCTCTTCCTTCAATTCCTTCGCATCCCTGGTCGGCTTTGCGGGAATCCCGTATTTGCCAAGAACCACGATCTTGTCCTTCGTCGCCACGTCCACCTGGAATCCCTCCTCCAGCAGGCGGTAGTAAGGGTAGATGAACTCCTCGTCCTGAAACCCCGGCGCCGTGATGATGACCGCCCTTTTTTTCATGATCGTTACGATGGGATGAATCTATCGGTGTTTTGACCTCTGCACCACAGGTGTCTAAAATGGAGGCGGAAAAATATGAATACCATTTTGAGGAGACCATAATCCAGAAAATTCAAGATTCGTCAGGCGGGGTGCCGCGACGATTCGGATCGGCTGCATTCCGCCTTGTTTGCGGAATGGGGTGCGACTACGTTGGGTGCTTTCTTTACCGACCATGAACCCGTCCGAGAGCACCTCTTCCCCATTGCGGTCCCGCTTTTTTATTTACGCGGCACTGGCTGCGCTTCCGTTGGTTGTTTTGTTTGCTCAGACCTCCTCCATGGCGTTGTACGCGCAGGACGCCCCGGCGTTTGGACTTCGGCGGATGCATGCCGCATTGGCCAGCGGATTTTTCGACATGTGGTACACCGATCCGTGGATGGGCCAGCGTTATGGCTCTCTGCCGCCGGACTTGAACACGCTCATGCTGAAGCTGGTGGATTATCCCATTTCACTGAACCTGCTTTTTTCAGTCAACCTCTTCATTGCCGCACTCGGGATGTATGTGTTGTTGCGGACGCTCCGCCTCAACACGCCGGCATGCATGCTGGGCGGCATCGGGTACATGCTGACCAACACGGTCATCACCCTGGTCTATGCCGGGCATGTGAACAAGATCATGACCTACGCGTGGATTCCATTCTCGCTCGCATTTTATGTCCGCGCGCTGCGCGATCGAAAGCTCCGGGATTTTGCGGTGTCGGGCGCGTTTCTTGGATTGGCCCTGCTGGGCGGCGAGGTGCAGATTCCCTACTATCTTGGGCTGTGGTACACGGTGTGGCTGATCCTTACCCTGGCGCGCGACGCCTGGATGAAGAGAAAGATTTCAGCGGACGTGGTGAAAGGCGGTGCCGGGCTCGCGCTCATTATGATCTGCTCCCTGGGCCTTGGAATGTCCACCACCCTGCATTCGCTGGGTTACTTCCAGAAAAATGCGCCCATCGCCGGCGCAGCCGACTCGCAGGAGAACTGGCAGTTCGCCACGCAATTCTATTTTCCCCCCAGCGAGGTTCTCAGTTATGTCACCACCATCCAGTATTTTGGGGCGCCCCAGGCGTATTGGGGACACGACGGGGACCCCACTCCCTTGCGCGGTTCGGACGATTACATGGGATTGCTTCCCCTGGGGTTTGCCATTGTGGGCGCGGTCGCGTGCTGGCGGATCTGGCAGGCCCGGTTGTTTTTGGTCATGGCCGTGGGATCTCTCCTGGCGAGCTTCGGACGTGCCGGAATTGTGTATCAACTGCTCTATTGCCTTCCCACCATGAAGGCACAGCGCAATCCGCATCGCTGGAGTTACTTTGTTTCCCTCGCCGTCTGCGTCCTGGCGGCGTACGGGGTGGACTGGTTTTGGCGAAGGCTGCGGGAGACGCGGGCGGCATCGCCTGCGGAAAGTGATGACGCGCCCGACTGGGCGAAGTGGCAGAAATGGCTGCTCGTGATTGCGGCGTTCAGCACGGCGTTGTGCGCCGTGGCGGGTGTCCTGTATTTTTTGCACGCAGGCGTGGCTCGCTTCTGGTACGGCAGGCTGTTCACCCAAGAGACGGGACCGCTGTTTGTCGAGCGGGCGCGCCTGCTGCTGGGCAGTCTCGCCCGGACCGGCATCTTCCTTTATTTCTCCGCCGCCTCGCTCTGGTGGCTCATCACATCCAGCCGCAAGGCCGGGGTTTCCGAATCCAGGCTGCGCACGATCTGGGGATGCATCCTCCTCACGCTCATGCTGGACCTCGGCGTGAATGCGCAGCGCTACATCATCTTTGACGACTGGCGCCAGCATCTTGGGAACAACGAGCTGCTGGGGTTTTTCAAAAAGGATGCCGATGTGTACCGGGTCAAGGTGATCCATCCCCAGCAATTCGGCATGCTGAACGACCTCGTCTGCAACTTGCTCCCATTCCACAGGGTCCAGGTGGTGGACCCGATCGCCATGTCGCGCATGCCCGCCGATTACAGTGATTTTTTCCATTATTGCGACAAGCATTTTCTCGGGGAAGACCGGTATTACGATCTCTTTAACATCAAGTATATCCTGAGCATGGAGGATCTTGCGGTCCAGAACGGCGGCTTCAAGCCGCTTGCAAAATGGGGCGACATACGCATTTACAAGCGCGAGGAACCCATGCCCCGCGCATGGCTCGCCACATCAGCCAGGGTCGTGAAGGACGGGCCCGACGCGGTGATGGGCGCCGTGATCCATCCATCGTTGAAACTGCGCGAAACGGTGGTGCTCGAGGATGCGCCATCCACCCCCCTGGGTTCGGAATTTCAAACTGCGAAGAAAATTCCCGAGCCTGCGAAAAAAGGCGCGCATCCCAAGGCGGAAATTCAGCCCGCGAAAAAAACGCGGGACGCACATTTCGTCCGCTACGAAGACAACCTCCTTGAGATAAAAACGGATTCCGACGTCCCGACCATTCTCGTTGTCGGCGACAAATGGGACGCCGACTGGAAGGCATGGGTGGACGATCAGCCCACGCGAATCCTGAAGGCCAACTGGCTCATGCGGGCTGTCGAACTGCGACCGGGAACCCACACGGTGCGCATGGAATATCGACCGGATCAAACCGGGTTCTGGATTTCATCGGCCTTCATCGGCGTCTTCATCCTCTACGGGATTGGGGCCTTCCTGTGGAGCCCCAGGCCAGGGCTGCGGCCAACCGCGAGCGATCTGTGAAATCCTCCACAGCCGTCCCGTCCCGCTTTTTTTCCGCAAGCCTCCTGTTGCTTTGCTTCGGAAATGTCGCCGCGGTGTTGAATTTTATTTTCCAGGCAATGATGAAGCGCCAGGCGCTGAATGACGCTGATTTCGGCCTGATGAACGTCCTCTTCGTCAACCTCACCGGGTTGCTCGCGATCCCGGCGATGATCTTTTCAAACTTGCTGACACGCCAGTGGGCGGAACTCACCCACTCCTCGCGCGAGGCGGAGGCGGACCGCAGCTGGTGTGCCCTCATGCTCGCCGCCACGGTGGCCTACGCATTCATCACGTTGATCGCTCTTGCCTGCGTCCCATGGATCGCGGGCTGGATCCATACAACCAATTTCCGCGCGGTAAGCGTCACCGTGGTCGGCGCGGGCATCAGCGCCGTGCTGGTGCTGGCGGCGCCCCTGGCGACAGCCCGCCAATGGTTTGGGTTGCTTGCCCTGGGCAGCGTTGCGGGCGCATTGCTGCGCATCGCCCTGGGCTGGGCCGGCATTCACTGGCAGGTTCCCGTCAGCGGCGCAGTGATGGCGACGAGCGTCAGCGGCGTGATCCTTGTCGCCCTTGTGGCGTGGAACATCCGCTGGCCCGGCTGGTCTGATCTCCCGTTCCGATCGCTCATCCCATCCCGCACCGAATGGATGGCGTCGGCATGGATGGCCATTTCCCTTTATTGCATCCTGTCATCCGACCTGCTGATGGTAAGGCATGTCTTCGCCGAGCACGAGGCCGGCATTTTTTCGCAGGTGATCATCCTGGCCAGAATTATTTTTTTCTTGATCGGCCCGATCGCCATTGTCGTCTTTCCCAAAACCGCCACGACCCATCTGGGTGAGGATGCGGTGCGGGAGGAGCGCGTGGTGCGCCGCGCGCTGGCGCTTGGCACCGTGATCCTGGTGGCCGCCGCCGCAGCGATCGGGGTTCTTGCGCCCCTGGGCTTTCAATTCCTGCGACGCGGGTCGAATCCTGAAATGGTCCACCTTCTTCGCGTGGCCGTCTGGTGCCTCATTCCGCTTTCCCTCTGCCAGCTGGTGATTCCCTCGCTCTTTGCGCGAAGGCAGGAACGGTATCTGCTGGAATTCACGCTGTTGAGCGCGCTGCTGCCGCTGGGCATCATCTTCTGCCAGAGCCTGGAGCACGTTTTCGCCGTCGAGGGAATCGTCGGCCTTCTTCTCCTGGGATTCATCGCAGCGCGCCTGAGTCGGGCATGACCGCCTTGCTGCGGGCATCTCTCAAAATAACGGAGGGACACGCTCTCGCCTCGCCGCTCGCCGTCGCGACGAAGCGCTCTGGCGTAGTCGGAAAGCCTACGGCGTAGCGCGGGCCGTCGTGTCCACCCACGTCACGAATGGATATCAGGCAACTTTTTGAACCCTGCCAGCGGACACGACAGAGCGTGTCCCTCCGTTGCATCAAATCACTTCCAATAAAACAGCTCGCGGATGACCTGCGTCATGTAGGCGCCTCCCCATCGGAATGGCAATAGCTTGCGCACGCCCCCGACGCGTGCCGGCTCGAAGCCCAGCACCTCCCCGATCTTCAGCTTCCGCTTCGCCGCGCGCACGGAAAGCACGGGCTCGCAGCCCATCACGCAGGCGAACAGTTTTTCGGTGACGTATGTTTCTTCCTTGTGAAGATCAAGCTCGTTGAAAAGGCTTGTGCGGTACGCGCGGTAAATCCCCATTGCATCCGTGTAATGCCCCCCATGCAGCAGGTTGATCGTCCCCGTGAAAAGCCAGTTCCCGAACGCCGTCATCGGATCGTCATCCTCGCTCTTCACCCCGCCGAAATACCGCGAGGCCACCACCATGTCGTACCCCTCCTTCATCTTCTCGATCAGGCCCGTCAGGTCCTCGGGGCGGCAGTTGCCATCCGGACTGAACGTCACCACCGCGTCCCCACGGATCATCGGCCACGCCTCCATGTACGCGTTGCGGATGCCTTTCCGCTTTTGAATGTGAACGTCGTAACCCTGTGACTTCGAGTACGCCACGGTCCCATCCGTGGAATTGCCGTCCGAAATGAGAACCTGCGTGAAAAGCTCGCGCGGAACTTTTGGCATGATGACCCGCATGCCCTCCTCCTCGTTGAGCGTTGGAATGAACAGGGTGAAGGTCATGTCAAAAAGGCCCCTTGAAATTTTTTTCGTAACTGAAAAATTCCTCGCCCGCCAGGTCGGTCTCGCTCAAGCCCAGCATCTTTTCCGCCGTGCGGATGATGTCAATCGCCGAGGGATAGAAAAGGTTTTCAAGCGTTCGCGTGGAGGGACACGGGGTGTGGCGGAATCCAAGGCGTTCCACCGGCTTCTTGAGTTTTCCAAAGCAGCGGTAATTGATCCGCGTGGCGATTTCCCCGCTGAACCCCGCATGAACCCAGTCGTAATCCGCCACGATGCAATGACCGGTCCGCTCCACAGATCTTATCAGCGTCTCCTCGTCAAACGGCGCCACGCTGCGCACATCCACGATTTCCAGCTCGACTCCGCGGCGCGCGAGGACCTCCGCCGCCTTCATCGCCTCGACGTTCATCCACGAAACACCGGCCACCGTGAGGGCCGCCCCCTTGCGGATCACGCTCGCTTTTCCCAGCTCCACCTTCACCTTCTCGTCCACCACGCCGGAAACATCGTAGAGCCAGCGATGCTCGAAAATCATCACGGGATTGTCGTCGCGCACCGCCGCGCGCATCAGGCTGTAGGCATCCTGCGGCCTGCTGGGCAGCGCGACCTTGAGCCCCGGAAAATGAGCGAACATCCCGTGGAGCGACTTGCTATGCTGGGCCGACTGGCCCCAGCCGCGCCCGATGATGGCGCGGATCACGAGCGGAACCTTCACCTTGCCGCCGCTCATGTAGCGCAGGCAGGAAATCATGTTGCCAATCTGGTTCATCGTCAGGAGTAGAAAATCCGCGCGGATGTGGACCAGCACGGGCCGAAGACCGGAAATCGCCGCGCCCAGAGCAATTCCCGTGAGCGCATCCTCGCAAAGCGGCGTGCCAAAGCAGCGGGATGGACCGAACTTTTCAACCAGGTCGCGCGTGCTCCCAAAAATGCGCTTGTGATCCGGTACGTCGAGGCCAAAGACAAACACGGAGGGATCAGCCTCCATCTCCCTCGCCATGCCCAAGGCCAGCGCATCGCGAAATGTCATGGTCGCACTCATGAAAACACATCCGTCAACAAGTCCGGGGGAGACGGGGACGGCGCGGCCTGCGCTTTCCGCGAGCTCGCATCCACCTGCTTCGCCAGTTCGCTCCGTATGGCATCCATCTCGGGCCTGGAGCATTTCAATGATTTCAGCTCGCCCTCGAAAATCGCGACGGGATCCCTCCCTCCGCGCTCCGCTTCCGTGGGGGCCGGCCGATAGCCCGCCGCGAAATCCTCTTTCGGCCCCACGTGTTCCAAAAAGCGAAAATAGGTCAGGTGCAGAAACGCCGGCTGCGAATCCTTCTTCATCCGCGTGACGGCTTCCCGCGTTTTCTCGACGACCGTCGAAAGACGGCTGCCATCCCCGGAGAGGACATGACAGCGAAAACCGCCGACCGATTCGGGGATGGATCGAAATCCGCGCCGTGTGGTGTCGTGCGAATGGATGGCCAGCCCGTTGTCCTCGCACACGAAAAGAATCCTCAGCTTGTGCAGGCAGGCAAAGTTGAGGCTCTCCCAAAATACGCCCTCCTCCATCGCACCATCGCCGAAAAATACCGCGACCCAGTCGTCGGACCCGCGATAACGCGCGGCCATCGCCGCGCCCACCGCCACGGGAATCGTCGTGGCCACCACCGCCGAGGTCGCCATCAGCCCCCGGTCCGGTGCCATCAGGTGCATCGAGCCGGCCTTGCCCCCTCCCGCCCCGGAAGCGCGCCCGTACAGCTCCGCAAAAAATCCGTCGGTGTCGCCCGTCAGCGTGAGGTAGAGTGTGTGGTTGCGATAGGTTCCGAAATATTTTGAATTTTCCGGCAGGCAGTGACACACGCCCACGGGAATCGCCTCGCCGCCGATCCCGAGATGGACCGGGCTCTTGATTTCGTTGGAGGGATAAAGTTCCCGGATTTTTTCCTCCGAGAGCCGGGCCAGGAGGAGCTTTCGATACAAACGCAATGCTTCGTCGCGGGAGTTCATCGGGGAGCCACAGGCTACAGGCTATCAGACGGAAGTTGTAGAAAAATCTTTCTGAAAAAGCGGCCTCAAGCCAGCGCGCGGGGCTCGGCCTGCAGCGCGGCCGTGTATTTGCGGCGGAGCGGGACGGCCGCCACCTCCCGCAGGTGATCCACCGTCTTCTGCCCGAACTTTTCCTTCACGAGCGCCAGGTACTTCGCATCGGTGAAATACACCTGCCACGCCTTGTCGCGAAACGCCAGGACCTCCCCCGCGGAAACTTTTTCCGTGGGAAGCGGAAGCTGCTCGTACGAATGCTGCGAGAAATCATGCCATTTCGCCGGCAACGCCCACCCTTTCTCAATCGCCATGTTGTAGAGCTTCGATCCCGGGTACGCCATCGCCGAGTAGAAATTGGCCATCTCGCAGTTGAGCTGCAGCGACATGTCGAGCGTGTTCTGCATGGACTCGTAATCGTCATCGGGCAGGCCGAAGATGTAGTTGCCGATCACATGGATCCCCGCGTCCTTGATCCGCTTCACCACCGCGCGGATGTCCTCCTCCTTGAAGCGCCCCTTGCTCACGCCGTCGCGCACGTGCTTGCTCGCGGACTCGATCCCCAGCGCGAGCCAGTTGAAGCCGGCCTTTTTCATCTTCTCCAGGAATTTTTCCTTCACCGTGTCCACCCGCGCGTACGCCCAGAAATTGAAGTTGTAGCCGCGCTCGATGATCAGGTCGCACAGGCCCAGCACGTGCCGCTCGTTCAGCACAAACATCTCGTCGGCGATCTTCACGTTCTTCACGTTGTATTTCGTCGCCAGGATGTCGAGCTCCTTGATCACAAACTGCGGGTCCCAGTAACGGATGCTCGGCGTGCCGAAGGGCGCATTGATGCAGCAGAACGTGCACTTGAAGGGACAGCCCAGGCTCGTGTAGAGCGACGCGTACGGCTGGCGCTCCCCGATGTGAGTGAAACAATGCCAGTTGTGCGCGCGATAGACATGCATCGGCAGCAAATCCCACGCCATCCCCGGCAATACCGCCGGCATCTCGCCCTCGGGAATCACCGGCGATGCCATGGTCGTCACCGGTTTCCCGTCCTGACGATACCAAAGCCCCGGCACCTTGTTGAGCAGCGACGTGTCATTCATGTCCGACAACTGCAACAACCCGTCAATCGTGTGTGGCCCCTCGCCCTGGCAGACGAAATCCGCCGCGCTCTCGCTGAGGGAACGCTCGGGCAGCGAGGAAGGATGCCCGCCGATGAGAATCGTCTTCGCCGAAGTGCCGCTCTCCTTGAAACACCGGGCGATTTCCAGCGCCATCGTCATGTTCTGCGTGGACGCCGAGGGCTGCTGCCCGTACACGACAATCGCAACCAGGCGCGGATTGTATTCCGAGGCACGCGCCACGATCTGTTCCGGAGTGAGCCCCTCCGCCTCCTGGTCCATGAGCGCCACCTCGCGGCCCTTGTGACGCGCGAAATTCGCAATGAGGCTGGCCCAGATGGGAGGCTCGATGGCCGCGTACTGCGAGGCAAGCCCCTGGTAAATGATCTTGTTGTTCCCGGGGGCGACAACCAGCAGGTCAATTCCCTTGTTCATAATTCCACCTCATCCTTACAGCTTCCCTCTCATTTCCGTCCTGTCAAATGGAAAAGCACAATTTGCCTTGCTTCTCTCGGTGAAGCCATGAGGCGGGCGTTTGAAGTGCTGGCCTCGCTCTATGGTTCCAAATTGGAACCTTAAAGTCTTGGCTTCGTCAGAACGTGTCCGAAAAGTCTGAATTCCGAGGTAGGGACGGACCACCGGGCCGTCCGCTGCGTAGCGGCGCGCCCAGCGGCCGCGCCCTACCATCAGCAAAGCAATTGATTTTCCGGGCACGCTCGCTCCGAGCCAAGGGCAGCCACACATTGACATCCACCAAGACCAAAGCTAGATTGACCCAAGTTTCCGAATTCCACCCAGCGCCATGCAGTCCCCCATCCGCGCATCAACACACCGCCTTTCTTGGTTAGTTGGATAGACGATGGGCAGAAGAAAAGCCGTGAACTGGAAATCCGAACATCGAAAGGTTTACGAGGCTCGTGTCGTGAGCGATTCGATCAGCCGGCTTGCGAGGCGTTTCGATCTTAAAGCTCTTCCGTTTTCAGAAGAAGAATTGCAGATCTTAGCCAAGCGAGCGCGGGAATCTTTTAGGGCATTTCGCTCGGCAGAAAAGAAGGAGCGACTACTCAGCTTCAAGAACCGTCTTTCAACCCTTCACGGGGAGACGTGCGTGGAGCCTGTTTGGATAGCGCTTGAGCAGATCAACAATGAAATTGGCTACGAAGAAAAATGAAATAGCCCAACCAGGCGCCAACCAAGGTGTCAGGCCACAATCCATTAAGATTGGAACATGAGTTCACGGATTGTGGCCTGACGCCTGAATGACGTCTGAACTGCGGCTCTTGTGCTTCTTTGTGGCCAAACCAAGGTGTTCGGACAGGAGAAATGTAGCCGCGAAGATGCGCAAGAGGCACAAGGATGATGCGCTGCTGTGTCCGGATTTTCATTGTCTGCTTCGCCATTTGCTGGCGACATTCTGGGTTCATGACGGCTCCCGCTTCCAACCTTGATCCGCTTCGCAAGCGGGTGGAACAATTTCCGGACGGCGAGCTGTTTCGATTCAGCCTCGGCAAGGCGCTTTTTGACTCAGGTGACTTCACGGGCGCGATCGAGCACCTGGATGCAGCCCTTTCCAAAAAACCAGACTGGATGCTCGTGGCGATCTTGCTTGGACGCTGCTGGATCAAGCAAGGAAACCGCGACAAGGCGCGTCACTACCTGGAGCTCGGACGCAAACTCGCCATCGAGCAAAAACACGACGGTCCGCTGGAGGAAACAACTGCGCTCCTTGCTGAATTGAAAAAGAGTTAGAAAACTTTGCGCCTTTGCGCCTTTACGCGAGGCTCTCCCCCCTCAGGACTTCCGGTTGTACTCTGCGTACGGATACCAGTACGCCTTGATCTCCTGTTTGTAGTCGAGATGCACGTGCTTGGTTTCCCGGAATTCATCCAGTCCCTCCTCGCCCAGCTCGCGTGAGTGTCCCGTTTGACGCATTCCTCCAAAGGGAGCGGCATCGTTGTCGCTCAGCGGATCGTTGATCCAGAATGTACCGGCGGTGATCCGCTCCATGGCCTTCATCGCCCATTCCATGTTGTTCGTGTAAATGTTCGCGCCCAGCCCGTACGTGCTGTCGTTCGCGAGTTCGATCGCCTCGTCAATCCCGCGAACGCGGATGATCGGCAGGATCGGGCCGAAAGTTTCCGTTTTCACAAGCCGCATTGCCTGGCGCACGTTCACCACCACGGTCGGCTCGTAGAAAAATCCTTTCCTGAATTTCCGCGAGCGCCTTCCTCCGCACAAAACCTTCGCCCCATCCGCCACGGCTTCCTCAACCCGCGCATGAACATCCTCCAACTGACGCAGGTGAATCATCGGCCCAATGTCCGTTTTGGGATTGAGCCCGTTGCCAAGCTTGAGCGTGCGTGTAAATTTTACGACGCGCCGCGTGAATTCATCGGCAATCCTGTCAAAGACATAAAAGCGTTTCGCGCCCGTGCAAACTTGTCCCGTATTGAGATACGCGGCCCAGCAGGCGGCGCGGCTGGCGATTTCCATGTCGGCGTCACTGCACACGATGAACGGATCGTTGCCGCCCAGCTCGAGGTGTGATTTCTTCACTTGCTTCGCGCAAAGCTGCCCGACATGGATTCCGGTTTCCGTCGAGCCCGTGATGGCAACGAGGTCGGTACCGGGATGCTCGATGAGCGCCTCGCCGATCTCACCGCCGCCGCCCGTGACAATGTTCACCACGCCAGGCGGAAGGATTTTGAAGGCGTCCACGAGATCAAGCGTGGCCAGTGGTGTTTCGCTGCTCGGCTTGATGATCACCGTGTTGCCGGCCGCGAGCGCCGGCGCGAGTTTCCACGAGAGCAGGAGCAGCGGATAATTCCATGGGATGATGGCCACAACGACACCGTACGGCTCCTTGATCGTGAAATTGACCTGGCGCTCGAACGAGGGCGGCACGGAATTCCCGCGCGAGTTGCGCCCGATCTCGGCGTAGAAATCGAAGCACGAGGCGCTCCACTCCACCTCATCACGATTTTCACAAAAGGGTTTCCCTCCCTCCCGCGTCATGATCCGCGCGAGGGCGGGTTTGCGCGCGCGCATGCGTCGCGCGATCTCGTGCAGCAGCGCGCCCTTTTCCCCACCGGGCAACCATCGCCAGGTTTTGAACGCGTCCCGCGCCGCCTTTACGGAGAGGTCCGCATCCTCGGTTGTACCGCGCGGGATGTGTCCGATGACCCGTTCCGTGGCGGGATCCATCACTGCAATCGCTTCACGGGTGACCTTGTGGAAAGAGCCGTTGATCCAAGCGTGTTTCATGGGGAATGGTGTGGGTTGGCGGAAATCTACCACAACTTTCCCCGCAGATCGAATCCATCCTTGAGGGTCGCATGGTAACGGAGGGACACGCTCCGTCGTGTCCGTTGGTACAGACAAGACAACGGTTTCAATCCAGTGCAAGCGTATATCACACGTGTTCATCGCTCTCGAAAAAATCCTGCTCGAGATTTATTCGTGACGTGGGCGGACACGACGGAGCGTGTCCCTCCGTTTTTCTAGAAAGTCAATGAGGCTTCTTGCTTGGAACGGCTGCGGGTCCGGGGTCAGGCCACTTCTTGATGATTACATATCAATCAATATGGCCCGCGTACCAGCAATGACGCGAGCTTCGAAGGTTCTGATAACATGCTATCGTGCCCGGAATCCATGCGCTCTGGTTCTACTCCCAATTTCATGGCGCATGAGGTGCAAAGTTCAACCGGTAATACCTTGTCCTGGGATGCGAGGATGTAGCGAACATTCGTGCCACCAAAATCAGGCGACCTCGTTGCGGCCTCAAGGTAAACACTGAACGGTTGGGGCGTAAGCAACCGGTAGTATCGGGCTGCCGCCTCTTCCGAAAGATCACTGAAAAAGAGTGCCCTGGCTCGTTGACGGTCAAACATGATCGTGTTGTCCGAAGATTGCTTCGCGATTTCATGATACGAAGCACGTCGGCTCAATGGAACCAAATCCAAGGCTGATTCTCCTTGGGAAAGAACAAGGGCTGAGAGAAAAACGATGCCGCGAATTCGTTCACCCATCGCGGCATGGACATCGGGAAGAATGATCCCGGCCAACGAGTGACCCACGAGGACAATATCGTGCAGATCGTTTTCTTGAATGAAATCCAGCACGCCGCGGACGTACGATTGCCTGGTTACAGAAGCGCGTGGGGTGGGGTCACTCCCATGACCCGGAAGATCCAACGCATAACCTCGATGGCCACGATGGGCAAGCTCGTCGATCAAGAGTTTCCAGCACCAGGCCCCGTGCGAGCCGCCGTGAATCAGCAGGAAGCCAGCCATCACAATCTCAACGGATCGCGGCCTGACCCCTATTCCCCTGTTTTGAACAGTCATGGCTCCTGTTTGATAAAATTCACGGCGAGGTGTGAGTCGAGTGCCTGCATCGCCGCCTCGTTCCATGGATCGGCACGGTAACCGATGTAGCCGTCGGGCCGGATGAGCATGGCGCCGCCCTCATCCATCCCGACCCGTGAGGGAAGATCGGGACGCAGGCTCGAGGCGTCGCTCACCTGGATCAGCCTTCCCCACCGGCGCAGGAAAACGCGGGGATCGGGATCGGTGTTGCGTTTTCCCTTGAAAGTGACCAGATGATGCGCCTTTCCACGAAGAAGGGTTCGATCCCGAAAACGTTGCCCGGGACTGTTTGTGTTTTCTGTGGAGCCGGCTGCCGGATGGCAGCCCACCAAGCGGCTCTCGCCTAAGGAAACATCGAGCAGTGAAGGAGAGATCTGCTTTTCATTCGTTGGAAGGTGCGGGTTTTTCTCTCCTGCGGCCATCTGGGAAACCATCTGGTAATACCCCAGATGGGCGGCGTCGGTCATGGACAGAATCTGGTTGGCCACGTGGATGCGTTCCTCGTTGTAGGAGTCCAGCAGGCTCGGCAGGGCCCATCCCTTCAAGACCAGGGCCAGTTTCCATGCGATATCCGCCGCATCGTGCAAGCCGGCATTCAACCCTGTCCCTCCAAAGGGACTGCAGATATGTGCTGCGTCTCCGACGAGGAAACGGCGTCCATCACCAAATTTCGGCGCGATGCGGCGGTGCGTGTGAAAGTAGGAGGCCCACCGGATGTCGGAAATCTCGGGCACCTTCTCCAGATGCAAGCGCAGCGCGGCAAGGAGTTCCTCACGCGATGGCGTTTCCTGGATCGGGCCGTCGGGACGGTCCACGATGACGAGCCCGCGATTTCCCGGCAGCGCGGCGTAAAAGGCAATTCCATTGCCGGAAACGATCACGGCCATGCATCCGGGTTCAAATGGAATGTCCCCCGCGATGTCCGCCACAAGGTATCGGAGCGGATAGGTCTTTCCCTCCAGGTGCTCGTGGAGGGCGCCGCGCACCGGACTGTGGGCGCCACCCGCGCCGATGACGTATCGCGCGAAAACCTCCTCGCGACGGCCGTCGGAATGCTCCAGCACCACGCGTGATCCCTGATCCTGCAATTCAATGCTTCCCGCCCGGACCCCGCGCTCCACGCTTCCGCCCAGGGACTGCAGGTGTTGATCGAGGAGCTCCTCAGTTTTGAATTGCGGCAGGGAGCACTTGAAGGAATACGGGGTATCCATCCCGTCCAGGGTGGACGAGGAAAGTGTCCGAAAAGAACCATCCGTGACGACCGCCCGACGCAAAATGACCGAGTTCTGGATGAATGATTCCAGAAGCCCGATGCGGGCGAACATTTCCAGCGTGGACGGCTGCACGCTGGTAGCCCGACTTTGAAGATGAGGGGTCGGCAGGCGTTCGATGAGCCGCGCAGAAACTCCATGACGGGCAAGTTCCCCGGCCGCAAACAATCCAGATGGCCCCGCACCGATGATGAGGACATCGGTCATAGGCCGAAACCGTGTCCACCGGACTGGGCAGCGTCAACCGAATAGTGAAAAAGGAACCGGCTCAAAAACACGTGCAAGCCAAAATTTACTTCCAACGTCCAACAATGGAAAAAAACATACAGGGGTCAGGCGGAAAATGGATGGCTGAATGCTGACGGTTAAAAACCGACCCCTCGCTGCGGCTTCAAACTTTCTCGACGGGCTGTTCGCCACGGTCTCGGACTGACTTGGGAAGCGGACGGGCGACGCGGCCTCTGGGCTCGGGAGCGGGGTTGTCGCTCACAGGCTCGTCCAGTCCCTCCTTGCCCTTGATCTCCATGCGCATGTCTTTGGTTTGTTTTTGACCCATGCCAAAGAAATTGAAATCAGCGAGATGACCCAGCAGGCGCATGCCGCCTCGCACGAGATATCGCACGTCGTCCCATTTGCGGACGGAGATGATCTGGTTCCAGATGAATCTTGGAGTTAGAAAGCTGTTGTAAATGCCGCGCGTCATCTCCAGCAGCTCGTCGTCGGGGATGGGACACTTCATGATTGGATCGCGCATTCCGTAGTCGTCCCAATCCTCGGTTCGTAACCAACCCTTTTCCTTGCACTCCTTGAAGAGCGGGGTGCCGGGGTAGGGCATGCAGATCGTCGCTTGCAGCGTGTCAATGTAACCCTTGTCGAAGAGACTGCGCGTGCGGTCAATGGTGCGCTGGGCGTCTTCCTTGCTCTCCCAAGGATAACCGACCATGCAGGTGACATGGGGCATGAGGCCGGCTTGTTTCGCCATGCGCATGGATTCTTCCAGCTTCCCGGCTTCGCCCAGTTTGTGCAGTCGGTCGAGCGTGGACTGGTTGGCGGATTCGAGACCGTAAAGGATGAAACGGAAGTTTGCCTTGCCCATCAGGTCGTAATCCTCCTGGGAGAGGACGCCCGGGATCATGTTGCAACCGAGCGTGATCTTTTCGTGGTAACCACGCTTGATCACCTCGGTGCAGAATTCCGTGAGCCATCCGCCCGCGGGAAATGTGCCGGTGTCGTCGAAGACTTCCTTCACACCCAGATCAATGAGATGGCCGATCTCGTCGGCATGCTGCTGCGCGGTGCGGCAACGGAAGTTGGTGAAGGTGGTGGTCCAGGAGCAGAACGTGCAGCGTCCCCACCAGCAGTCGCGTCCGACCATCGTGTACGTGCCGGGGAGATGTTTGAAATTTCCGTTTTCGCGCGAGTAGAGCTTCCACTTGGTGAGCTCGCGATCAATCATCGGCAGCTTGTCGAGCCCGTGCTTCAGCTCGAAGGGGCCGGTGGAGATCGGCTTGTCGGTGTCATCGCGCTTTCCATCGCGCCAGAACCAGACGCCGCGCTCGAGTTCCACTCCATGCTCGATGTGCGCGCAGAGGTTGAGCAGCGCGAAATCGAAATCACCGCCCGTGATGCAATAATCCACGGTGCAGTTGCGAAGCGATTCCTCGGGCATCCCCGTGATGTGGTCGCCCATCAACACGTACTTGGTCTTCGGATACTGCGCCTTGAGTTTGTCGATGTACTTCCAATAACGTTTTACGATCGGGGTCTTTACCTCGATGGCGATCACGTCGGGGGCGATCTCGGCAAAGCGGCGGTCGAAGTCCTCCACCGTGTCCTGCTGCGCGACGCCATCCTCCCAGAAGACTTCGTGGCCGGATTGTTTGAGGAGCGTGGCGGCGTAGGCGGGGACGCAGGGGTAGATGAACGTCGGTTTGTTGAACCACTGGAACTGGCGGTTCTGGGAAATGAGCGGCACACCCCGTTTGTCGGGAAGGGGCGGATACGCGATCATGACTTTTAGAGACATGGGAAGAAACGCGGAGCGCGGAACGCGGAGCGCGGAATGTTTTGAGTCCTGAGTCTGGAGTTCAGACTGCTGAAAGCTGATGGCTGAAAGCTGATAGCCGAAAGCAAGCCGCAGCCATCCGGATTTTTTGACAGGATTGACATGATTTACTGGATTTTTTCCTCCGGGAGCTTCTGGGCAAGCAGGCCCATCACGAAGAATGTACCATAGGTCAGGTGGGAAAGGAAGACAATCGCGGTTCCCACGAGGCGGTGTTTAGGCAGGCTAATCAGGGTGAGAACTGCATAAACCGTTGCGAGAAAACCAAGGAGCCATCGGCATTCGAGGCTGCCCATCAGCGTGCCAAAGGCCAGGGCGGTTCCGACGATGACCATCGCTGAGGGCGCGAAGTAGGCGGGACGGCGGGAGGTCTCGGGAAATTTTTTCACGAAATAGCCGCGGTGCAATCCGTAGTTGGCGAGCTGGCGCAGATGTTTCGCGAGCGTGGGACGGCGATGATGCTCGATGACTGCCCTGGGTTCGTAGCGGATGCGGAATCCCTTTTTGACCACCGCGAGACAGAATTCCGTATCTTCACCCGGCCAGAAATCCGTGCCGAACCCGCCCACGGTGTCGAACACACAACGCCGCACGATGAGGTTGCAGCTCGGGAAATCATCCACGTCGCGCTCCGCCTCGGGGCGATAGCGATAACGTTCGCTGCCGGACATCATCCATGACTCGTACGCTACCCCGCTAACCTGCGCCATGAAGGGATCGCTTGCGGGCGTGATGGAAGGCCCGCCGACGGCACCGATGCGGGGATCCTTGAAATGGGCGAGTGCGGCCTCCAGCCATCCGAAACGTGGACGCGTGTCATCGTCAATAAACACGAGGATATCGCCCTTGCCGATTTGCGCGCCGCGGTTGCGCTTGCGTGCGGGTGAAACTGGGCCCGTGGCTTCGACAATGATGCGCGGATCATTCCACGGAAGAGGGTCATCGGGGAGCACGATGATCTCCGTGTTGGAGCCCGCGTAAGTCACGCACGCCTCAATGCAGGGCTTCAAGTAGCCCTGGTCATGTTTCAGCGGAATGATGATGCTGGTCACGCGGAGAGCGTATCTGGAGGAGCCGGAAAATTCAAAGAGGAAGCAGAAGAGTCTCTCGCAAAGACGCAAAGGCGCAAAGGTCTGAAAAGAATCGCGCCATATGCTGCGGCGTGCCGCAGCATATGGTGCGATTCGGTTGATCCTTAAGCAGATTTCTGAATGGCATGAAAGCGCGCCATCCTGGTTGAAAACCGCGTTTTCAACCAGGATGGCGCGGTTGGGATCAGGGGCCAGTCGGGGCTTCAAAACTTTGCGCCTTTGCGTCTTTGCGAGAACCTCTTCCGCTTCCGTTCCGATCAGGATTGATGTCAGGCTGTCGCTTTGGGAAAAGGGCGGGGTGACACCCTTGGAAATACAGCGTGATGAAGCGGCGCGACGGCGTGAATTTCCGGTTTGCGGCGAATCCATTTTTCTCGCGCATGCGGGCGTATGTCCCATCCCTCGTCGCGTGGCGGCGGCCACGGTCCATTATGTCTCGGAATGCATGAAGGGCGACCAGGAGGCGGTTCTTCCGAAAGGGATTATTCTCGCGACACGCAAACTTGCCGCACAATGG
Source organism: Verrucomicrobiota bacterium (assembly GCA_023269615.1). Lineage (GTDB taxonomy): Bacteria > Verrucomicrobiota > Verrucomicrobiia > JABWAM01 > JABWAM01 > JAHFSY01. The sequence continues at coordinate 48,532 of JAHFSY010000004.1, read as the reverse complement.
CTCGGGTGCATTCCCGAGGAGATCGCGCTGGTCGGCCCGACCTCCGTGGCGCTTTCGATGGTTGCGCTTGGACTCGACTGGCAGAAGGGCGACAACGTGGTTTTTTACGGTGATGATTATCCCTCCAATGCCGTTTCCTGGATGGCGCTGGGACGAAGGAAGGGCGTGGAGCTGCGGCGCGTCATGCCAAAACATCTCGGCGCGATCACGGTGGATGACGTGGCCCCGCTCCTGGACGGCCGCACGCGGCTCGTGTCACTGGCCTCGGCGCATTTCATCAGCGGCCATCTCCTGGATGTGAACGCCATCGGCGAGATGGTCCGTTCGCGCGGGGCGCTTTTCTGCGTGGACGGGATCCAGACGGTGGGGGCGATGCGGACGCCGGTGAAGCACGTGGATTTTCTTGCGGCGGATTCGCACAAGTGGATGCTGGGCCCGTGCGCGGCGGGGATTTTGTTTGTGCGAAACGAGACACAGGAGAAGCTGCGCCCGGAACTTCTGGGATCGAACAACGTGGTCTGCCCCGGCTATATCACGCCGGAGCACCTCGGGTTTCCGCATCACGCGGGGCGATACGAGGCGGGGTCGCCGAATTTTCTTGGATTGGTGGCGCTGCATGCCGCGCTCACGATGCTTCTCGAATGTGGTGTCGGGGCGGTGGAGGCGGCCGTGCGGGAACACACCTGTTTTTTGCGCGAGGGATTGCGAAAGCGCGGCTTCACGCTGGCGGGATTGTCCGACGAGGCGGTGAGCGGCATCACGACCTTCCGTCGCGAAGGCATGGACGTGGAGGCATTGCACCGCAAACTCACCAAGGACGGCATCATTGCCTCGCTGCGTTACACGCGTGATGACCGGCGATGGATTCGTCTGTCACCTCATTTTTACAACACGCGGGCGGAACTGGAACGCGCAATGGAAGTGATCGGCAGCGGCTGATATACGGAAGGACACGCTCTCGCCTCGCCGCTCGCCGTCGCGACGAAGCGCTCTGGCGTAGTCGGAAAGCCTACGGCGTAGCGCGGGCCGTCGTGTCCATGGCGTCACGGATGAATTTTCAAGCCATGATGTTTTTCGGGAGCGACGAAAGCATGCGGTCCCAGTTCAGGCCCGTTTCAGCGGTTGCGGACCCATCCAGCAGCGGACACGACGGAGCGTGTCCCTCCGTTATCCTGAGACCCACTTTATTCCCGGCTGTACATTCCCCGTTGTTGGGATAACCGTGTCCGCTACGCTCCATGAACATCCGCGTTCTGTTCTTCATCTTTTTCCTCCTTTCGGGATTCGCAAGTCTTCTGGATGAAGTCGTCTGGTCGCGTCATGCCATGGCCCACTTCGGGGCGAACTCCGCCACCGTCTCGATCATTCTCTCGGTTTTCATGCTGGGGCTGGCCGCGGGTTCGCTGACGTTGGGCAGGATCGTTGCGGTCCGACGCCAGGATTCATGGCGTTCGCCGCTGGTCTTGTATGCTGTTTGCGAGTTGATGATCGGAATTGGTGCGGTGACGGTTCCCGTGATGCTGACGTTTGGACGCAATCTTTTGCTGCACCGCAACGCCGCGTGGGGATCGCCCGGGTTCACGGTGGCCAGCGGCGTGCTCATCGCGGCGGCGCTTCTGCCATGGACCTTTTGCATGGGCGGCACATTTCCGCTGGCGATGGCGGTGATGCGCGACAGGCTTCCGCCAAGCGGGCGGAATTTCAGCTTTCTTTACACCGCCAATGTCGTGGGGGCCACGCTCGGAACAATCATTCCTGCGTTTCTCCTCATCGAGATCATCGGTTTTGCCGACACGCTCTGGGTGGCATTCAGTCTCAACCTGCTGATCGCCCTGGTCGCCATCGGTTGCTTTTTGCGCCGCGCAACTGGGGACGGCCGTGAGAATCAACCGTTGGGAAAAGCGATATCCATCGTCGGCGAGGAAGCCGATCGGTCGAGATGGCCGCTGGCTCTTCTTTTCCTGATGGGGCTCTCGAGCCTGGTCATCGAAGTCCTCTGGATCCGTCTCTACACTCCCTTTCTCAACAGCTACGTTTATACGTTTGCGGGGATCCTGGGAATCTATCTCGCGTCCAATTATCTCGGCTCCCTCGCGTACCGCATTGCTTCCTCGCGGTTTTTTTCATTTCCCCTGCACGTGACGTGGCCCTTGTTCAGCCTGGCCTGTGCCGGTTCCTACCTCTTTGTGGATCCTCGCATTCATTTTGGCAGCGACATGTTTCGCCTCGTCGGAATTGTCCCGGCATGCGTTCTCATGGGAATGATCACCCCGCAGCTTGTTGACCGCTGCTCGGGAGGCGAACCGCGGCGCGCCGGCTTCTGTTACTTTCTCAACACCGTGGGCTGCATCCTCGGGCCGCTGTTGGGTGGATTCGTCATGATTCCGTGGATGGGGGAACGCTGGGCCGGACTGGCGCTCGCCCTGGTCCTGGTTGCCGCGGCCATTCCCATCCTGCACGCACAGTTTCGTGTCGCAACAGTGGTTGCAGTGATGCCAATCATCGTGTTGATCCTCCTCTTTGCAAGGACGCGCTACGATATTTTCGAGCTTGAACATCCGGAGGCGCGCACGGTCCGCGATCATGCGGCAACCACCGTCGCTCTTGGGGAGGGCATGAAAAAGAAACTTTATGTCAACGGTTGCTCCATGACAGCGCTCTCCGACATCTGCAAAACCATGGCTCATCTGCCGATGGCGATGGCAAGGGAAAAACCGCGCAAGGTCCTTGTTCTCTGCTTTGGCATGGGCACCGCTTTTCGTTCTGCGGAAACATGGGGCGCCGATGTCACCGCCGTTGAGCTGGTTCCCGGCGTCTATGATGTGTTCAATTATTTTCATGCCGACGCCGACCGCCTTGCCCGTTTGCCGAACTGCCACCTGGTCGTGGATGACGGGCGCCGGTTTCTCGAGCGAACGCAGGACCGTTTCGACCTGATCATGGTGGATCCCTCGCCGCCCGTTGAATCCGTCGGCACGAGCCTCCTTCATTCGCGCCAGTTCTTTGAGATTGTCCGCCAGCACCTGACACCCAACGGCATTCTCTGCCACCGCATTCCCACCAATGAAAACGATCCGGCGATCGAGGCGGCGATTGCAAAGTCCATTTCCTCGGTCTTTCCGCATGTGCAGGTTTATTCCTCCTACGGAAAGTACGGCCACCAGCTCCTGGCTTCGCTCCAGCCGTTGGAACAGCCCGAGCTGCGGTCATTGATCGCCCGCATGCCGGCCCGGGCGGCCGCCGATGCCGGCGAATGGAGCGGTCACAACCCGGCCGCGATTTTTGAGACGACCATCCCCTACCCCGGCAGTATCCGGGAACTCATCGCGACAGCGCCCAAGGTTCCGGCCCTCGACGACGACCATCCGATCAACGAGTATTTCCTCCTCCGCAAACACGGCTTTCTGCACTGGGATTAAAAAATGGAAAAGGCAAATTTCAACTGTTCGAAAGCCGAACAATTGGCGGATCATCTTCAGGGCTGCATGTCGCGCGGGGAGATCCTCCGCCCGATCCCGAACACACGCGACTGGAGTTCGCAGCTTGGCGTTGGCCGCAACACGTTGAAGACGGCGATCAAGATTCTGAAGCGCAAGGGGTTGTTGCGCGTCCGTCCTCGCAAGGGGATCGAGCTTTTACACACACCGGGCGCGGCTGCGGGTTCACCGCGATCGCGCATGGTACGCTGGGTTTATTATGGAAGGGATTATCCGGATATTTCGGCCCTCGTGGAAATGCAGGCGGCGATTTCCGAAGGATTGGAATCCCATGGAATCCGTCTTGTTTTTGAAAAATGTGATGCGGCGCGCTTGCGCGCCATTCATCAGAGGGGGGAACACCCCGGTGAAATGTTTCTGCTTGGAGCCCTGCCGGATCAATTTCAAGGCTTGTTCTCCAATTTCAAGGCGAGCGCCCTGCTTGTCAGACCGCCATTCCCAGGAGTCCAGCTCCCGTTTATTTCAGTGGATGTTTTGCCGGCCATCCGTCACGCAACCCACATGCTGGCGCGGCGCGGTTTTTCCAGGATCAGCCTGGTTGTCAGGGAAGGAAGCCGCCAGCTGCTGACCGGACAATTTCAGCGGATTTGCACTGAATCTTTCCAGCCGGTTCGGGGAGACGTCATCCGCATTCCCGGCGAGCTTCACGAACAAAACCTGGCCGCACAGCGTTTCGCGGCGACCATCAAGGGCCGCCACGCATTGATCGCCCTCTACCCGGTCCAGGCCGGTTTGTTGATGACCGCCTTGATGAAGCGAGGGTTGGATGTGCCGGAACGTGTCGAAGTCGTTGCGATGAGCACCACCCTGCAGGCCATACGCGTGGTGCCGCTCCCGGTCTACTATCCCTATCCTGTGAAAAAGTTTGCGAAAGCCGTCTGCCAGGCCGTGATTCACTATTTTGAACAGGGCTCCCTTCCCCCCATTCGCAAGATGATTCCCATCGAAATGATTGCCGGGGACGGCCATCAACGCGGGTTCATCTGAAAAAAGTTTGCGAAGATTTCTGTGGGTTAAAAAAAAATCCAGATTCCCGATCTTGTTGGACCAAGTCTGCCTGCTAAAGTGTTTGTGTGTTGTTTTTCAAGCCAATGATCCCTGGCCCGGGTGTGCCAGATTGGAAAACAGGTGTTCCGCCTGTCGCATCCGTTGCATGGCCAGACGACTCCCGTCGGCCCGGCCGGCGTTCTCCACAGTCGTTCACCCTCGTCGAGCTTCTTGTTGTCGTGGCCATCATCTCGATCCTTGCGGCCCTGTTGCTGCCCTCATTGAGAAATGCGCGTGATTCCGCCCGCCAGGTGGCCTGCATGCACAATGAGCGGCAGCTCAGCCTGACGCTGCAGATCATGGCCTCGGAGAACAACGGCTGGATCAACGGCACCCAGGTGGGAGCCTACACCCCCGTGCCCATCTGGTGGGGGTATTCCATCACCAATTATCTGCGTGACGCGGCGGTGGACTCCTATTGTGATTTTGTTGCCGGTGTCGGCAACAAGGGGTGCCCCGGCAAAAAAGAGGGCGATATCAGCTACAGTTACGGCGTCAACAGCTTGTTCACCGGGGGTGTGGGACTCTCCTATCCCCCCTGCCACTCATTCAATGAAGTCAAAAACCCGACGCGCATCTTCCTTGTCGCGGACTGTTACTATCCGGATCCCAATGTTGGCAGCAGTTTTGACATCACCGTGTCCAGCAATCCCCCGTATTCGGGCGGAGGCTACTATGTCGTGGGACGGCACCGGGGCCGGGGTTTGAATTTCGTGTTCGTGGATGGACACGGTGAATTTCTCAGGTCGGGCGCATGGTACAATCCTCCCGCGTCCACGGAATGGAGTTATGCCCCCGGCTATGGAATCTGGGCTGAATGATTCCCTGATCGGACGTCATCAACCGTCTTCACTTCATGAGCATCCTTGCCCGTTACGCATCACGCCTGCCCCCTGTCCGGGAGGAATTCCATTGCACGCTTGGGGAGGGCGGAACGCCGCTCATTGAAAGCCGTGCGCTCGGGCGGCAGCTCGGGCTCAAAAAGCTTTTCTTCAAATGCGAGCACCAGAATCCCACGGGCTCGTACAAGGACCGCTTCGTTGCCTTGGAACTTTCGCTGCTGCGCCAGGCCGGCGCACGGGTCGTGATCGGGCATTCCTCAGGCAACAACGGTTCCTCCCTTGCCGCGTATGCGGCGCGTTACGGGATCGCCTGCCATCTCTTCGTCTGCGAGCGGACCCCCTCCGGCAAATTTCTCCAGATGCGCGCCCATGGCGCCAAAGTGTATCGCGTGAAGGATTTTTGTGTCGCGCGCGAGTCCACCGAGGAGATCATGCTCCTGCTGGAAACCACCGCGAAGCGGTTGGGGACAGCCACTGTCGTTTCCGCCTTTTCCTCCTCGCCGCAGGGGATGTGCGGGGTGAAAACATTGAGTTATGAAATCGCGGAACAAATGCAGCCATCGCACGTGTTTGTGCCGGGCGGCGCGTGTGGATTGTATGTGGGAGTGGCCCGCGGGTTTTTGGAAACCAAATCCTGCCCGCGCGTCCATCTTGTCCAGCCGGAACTGAATGACACCGTCGTGACCCCGCTCCGCGAGGGACTCAATCGCGCCCGCACGCTGAACACCATCACCCGCATCAGCGGGCTCGTGGCGCCGGAGATTTATGACGGACATGATGCCATCGAGGTGGCACGCGCCACGAAAGGATCGGGATTCCTGGTTTCGGACGAGGATGCGTGGCACTGGCAGCGCGAGTTGCTGACAAAGGAAGGGCTATGGGTTGAGCCTGCGGGGGCGGTCTCGGTGGCTGGGCTCGTCGCCGCGGTTCGCGAGGGCGTTGTAAAGTCCGATGAAACGGTGGTCTGTGTCCTCAGCGGACACGGATTCAAGGATCCGGCGTCGGCCGTGATGGCGTTTGAAGGCGAGGAACCCATGATCGCCGTCGCGGACATCCCGAAGGTTCTTGGGTTGTAGAATGTTTCAGGATCCGTTCAACTTCCAATCCCCGTCTCATCCTGTCCCATGACTGATCCCATCACGCTCCACCCCATCGAGGGCGTCCGCCTTCTCAAAAACATTCGCATCCCCACGCGCGACGGCACCCGTCTCGCCGCCGATCTCTACATGCCTGATCGCGACGAGGACGACCGCAAACCCGGGGCGAAATTTCCGGTCGTTGTCGAATACTCGCCCTATCACAAGGACGAGGTGAATGCGGGACGCGCGCGCCATTATTCCTATTTTCCACGCCACGGCTACATCATCGCCCGCGTGGACGTCCGGGGCAGCGGCGGCTCGGAGGGTGTGAACACCGACGAATACATGCAGCTGGAGCAGGAGGACGGATACGACATGATCGAATGGATTGCGCAGCAGCCCTGGTGCACGGGGCACGTGAACATGTATGGCATCTCGTACGCCGGCTTCTCCTCGTTGCAGGTTGCCGCGCACGCTCCGCCCCATCTCACGAGCATCATTCCCTTCGCTTTCAGTGATGACCGTTACAAGGACGAATGTCATTACCGCGGCGGACTGCTCCGTCTCTATTACGACCTCTGCTATTACGGAAATTTCATGATCGTCTTCAACGCCATGCCGCCCGTGGCCGAATGGTCGGGCGGGGAGTGGGCAAAATTGTGGGAACACCACCTCAAGCATAACGAGCCCTACCTCCTCAAATGGCTCCAGCACCAGACCGACGACGACTACTGGCGTCGCGCCTCCGTGCGCTATACTTCCGACCAAATCAAGTGCGCCGCGTTCCTGATCAACGGCTGGCGCGACGGTTATCACAATCCGCCGCTCCGTCTTTTCCACCAGTTAAAAGTGCCCAAGAAAGTGCTCCTGGGACCCTGGGACCATTCGTTCCCTGACATCGCCCTGCCCGGTCCTCGCATTGATCACCTGCGCGAGGTCATCCGCTGGCTCGATCACTGGTGCAAAGGCAAGGACACCGGCATCATGGACGAACCGCCCGTCACCGTGTACATGCAGGAATACCAGAAACCGATCGTGGACCGGGTCGAAGCGCCCGGCGCATGGCGTTCCGAAACCCAATGGCCGCCCCCGGGCGCCACGGAGAAGGTTCTTTATCTTGGCGGAAATGGGACGCTTGGAAACATGACGAAAAGCGAAGGGGCCGACACGTTTGACTACAACCCCACGGTCGGCGTCACCGGCGGCCTCTGGTCATGCGGCCTCCCGTTCGGGCTTCCCGGCGACCAGCGTCCCGACGAAGCCTTTTCCCTTGTGTACACTTCGGAGCCGCTCACCGAGGAGATCTCCATCATCGGCTGCGCGCGTGCCGTGCTGCATGTCGCCTCCAGCGCCCGCGTCATGGGCTTCACCGCCAACCTGTGCGAAGTCGCGTCGGACGGCACATCATACCTGGTTGCGAAGGGAATGCTGAACACCTCGCGTCGAAAATCCATGAGTGATCCGGAACCGCTCGAGCCGGGTGAAGTGGCCGATCTCAACATCCTGATCGACTGCACGGGCTGGAAATTTCGCAAAGGCCATCGCATCCGCCTGAATGTTGCCAGCGCGGACTGGCCGAACGTCTGGCCCACACCGGAACCCGGCACGAACCGCGTCCATCACGGCGGAAAATTCATGTCACGCCTCATCCTTCCCGTGGTGCCGGCAAAAGGCAGCGCCACGCCGCCGACATTTCTTCCCTCCTCCGTCAACATCCCGCCGGTTTCCTCCGCCACCGCGCCGCCCGTGTGGGAGGTCACCGAGGACGTGTTGACGGGACGCAAACGCGTTCACATCCGCAACAAGGTGGATTATCGCGTGGACGAGCGCACGGTGATCAACCGTGAATGCACGCTTCTGACCGAGGTGGATCCCGCCGATCCGGCACACGTGACCACGCGCGGCCTTCACGTGAGCCGGGTCCACCGTCCGCAGGAGGTGGTGGAGGGAAGTTCCGAAGCCATCATCCGGAGTACCGCCACCCATTTTCATGTAACGATTGATCTTCATGTCCGGATCAACAATGCTCTGCATTTCGAGAAACGGTGGACCGAATCCATCCCGCGCAATCTCCTGTAATTCACATCCCCCCCACATGAGCATCCGATTCGGCAGTGAAACATGTCATCGGTACCGCGACCCGGCCGGCAAAGGCTGGGTCATCCAGCTCACGTGCGGCTCGAGCAACAACATCAACATCTACGGCGAGCAGCCCTACTGTTCACCCAACGGACGACGGGTTGCGATCGAGCGGTTCGTTGACCCAAGCTTCACGCCGACAGCAATGCTTCTTGTAGCCGACCTGGACCGGTTCCAGCTCGCGCTGGTGGCGGATGATGTCTCCTCATTCATCCGCCCCTGCAACAATGCATTCGGCGAGTTCGTTTACTATTGGACGAACAAGAACGAACTGAAACGTGTGTCGCTGATGACCTATGAGTCGAAGTTAATCCTGGTTGATGACGAGCCCATCGTGTCACGCGGAGGAGGATCGGTCTCGCCGGATCACCGGTACATGGTGTTCGGTCTCTACCTGCCGGGCCCGCGTCCCGTCGTGATGCGGTACGACCTGCAGAGCGGCCGTCGGGAAATCTTCTACGAGCATCCCGAGATCGTGAACCCGCATCCGATCTGGGAACCGGTCACGGGTAGGTACGTCCTGATCATGAGAAACCACGGCTCGAAACTCTCCGCCGACGGCGCGGTGGAGAAGCTGCTGGGTGATTACGGCGCCGTCACGTTCCTGGTGGATGTCGAATCCGGAAAAGAGGTTCCTGTACCCGTCGGTCGGCCACACACTGCCGGGCTGGGTCACCAGTGCTTCATCCCCGGAACGAACCGGGTTTGCTTCACCACCCACTGGAACGTGGACACCTGGGAATGCGATCCCTTGCATCCGAACACCACGGTGATGACCGCCGGGCCGGGCGATGCGAAGCCGACGCCGTTCCCGTGCCCCGAACATCGCGGCAACCACATCGCCGCCAGCCGATGCGGCACCTATTTCGTGATGGATTCCTATGAAGGCTGCATTTACGACAAAGAGAACGTCATCAAACCCATGGCGCTGGTGATGGGTAATTTTCGCAGCGGCAAGTACCGCGTCCTGGTGAGCAACACGCGCGCCACCGGCGGCGGCAACCAGGTGTCTCATTGTCATCCTTACATCACCACGGACAACCGCCATGTGATCTTCAATTCAGACGGCTACGGGGCGCCCCATGTGTTCGCCGCGGAGATCACCCCGGAGTTTTTGAAGAGCCTTGGGTAAATTTATTGACCAATGAAAACATTTATCGAAACCTTCGACAACGGTCCCTGCGGCTGGATCGGTTGGGACGGAGCCATTGGGGTGACGCCTGTGGAAATCCACGACAGCGTCGCGGTGTCGCGCGGCCCATGGTGGGTGGATGCCAACCACATCGAGCCGCCCGATGGCGGTTATCTGCACATTCTTTTTGCGCTGCACACCCGTCACGGGCCGGATTTTTCGAAGGCGACCCTCGATGCCGGCGGGCCAAATCCCTACGTGAAAGGTGGATTTCCCACGAACCTGACGAACGCGAAAATGACGGTCCGCCTCAAAGGCGATGTCAAACTCCGGGGAGCGGAATTGCTCCTGCACCTGCAGGGCAATGTGCCGACTGCGGAACGGCCGATGAACGTGGTCAACCAGGAACTTGCCGGCCAACCCTTGAAGATCACCCCCGATTGGTCGGAGCAAACGCTGCATCTTGTGCCGGATCAAAGACAATGGCGGGACCTGGGATCCCGTCACGACCGCCGCGACAAGTACGGCAAGGCCCCGATTGCCGATCTGTTGCGCGACGTGAATCTCAATATGATCTTTGTCCTGGCTCCGCTCGATGTGGTGCCGCTCAAACCCATCCAGGGTGACCCGCACATCCTGTATGCGGGCGGCGAATACGAGGTGGATCGTTCGCGCCTGCCCGAGGGCTGCGTCATGTTCGACGAAATCCGGATCGAGTTTGCCTGAGAGCAGTCCCATGATGTCACCCTGAACGTGCGGCCGCGCAACGGGAGATGATTTTCTGTGGGCACAAAAAAGAACCAGATCATCAAACTTGTGACGGCAGGTCTGATGGCTTAGGGTTTGGGTGAATTTTTCCCAGCCCAGTCAATGAGCCTTAAGCCATTCATTTCATCGTCAAACGCTGGCCGACGGGTCGTGGCGGGATTCACCCTGGTCGAGCTGCTCGTGGTGATCGCCATCATCTCGATCCTTGCAGCCTTGCTGCTGCCCGCGCTGGGGCGGACCAAGTTGACCGCCAAGCGTGTGGCCTGCATGCAGCAGATGAAGCAGGTTTCCCTGGCGCTTCAAATGCTCGGAAACGAAAACAGCGGATGGCTCAATGGCATCAATGCGCCACTCGATTCCGCCGCCGGCAACACCATCGTTACCAACTGGCTCATCGCGGTCCATCCCTATCTGGGCGGTGGCGTCACTCCAGCGGGAGAAGACAAGATGGTCACGGCGGAGGGGACAGGTTGCCCGGGACGGAGAAAATCCTATTACGACACTGTCCTCAGCCAGACGGTCGACAACAAATCGCCTTTTGGAGTCAACGGCTTTTTTACCGGCGTAGTGGGGGGGGCGGTTCCAATGCACTCGCTGAATGAAGTGGTGAACACCACCCGGATTTTTCTGATCGCGGACTGTTGTTATCCCAATGTATACACCCTCGATCCACAATACCTGGGGGCTTATACCATTGACGGTTCCTGGAGCAGTGGTACTTACATTCATGCACCCCATCCCGCATCCCCCAACGCCACTCCCGAAGTCATGAAAGTGGGGAATGGTTTGAATTGCATCTTTGTTGACGGGCATGGCGAGTTCTTGAAACGGTATGGGGTGGCGAGTTGGGACCAGGTAACCGGGTTCACCTATGGAAAGGCGGTGCTCTGGCCCAACACCGGCACCTACGACATGATGGGTGAATAAGAAACCGTCAGAAAAATCAACCGCCCCCGGCTGTGCCACCCATCGGATTAAAATTGGCTGTGCTCAGCTCTTCCGCAACCATCCACATCCATGAATGAAAAAAACACCTGTTCTTTGATTGACGCGCGCCTGATCGAAGACACCCATTTTCTCACGCGCTTTGTCGAGCCTCCCCGTCTCAAGCAGCGCGAACCCGTGGTCGCGCCGGGACAAATGTACGGCACCGTGATCCGCGAGGCGCCGGGACGCTGGAAGATGTGGTATCTCGGCGGACGGCAGGGCGTGCCGCCGATGGCTGACATCATCTATCGGATATGTTACGCAACATCGACCAACGGCGTTGACTGGGAAAAGCCAGCCCTCAACCTGATCGAGGTTCCGGACAAGCTCTCGCCCAACAACGCGATCATGGAGCGGTATCACTACGACCAGGCAGGCAACGATATGTCCGGATCGGGCGGACCGGAGGGGTTCGAGGTCATTGACGCGCATCTCACTCCGCACCCTGCGGCGCGGGCGCGCTACACCGCGTTGTATCGCGCATCGCCATGCGATCGCCACGGCGGCGTGTGCGCGGCTTACAGCGAAGACGGGCTGCGTTGGACGTCTTACCCCGAGAACCCGATCATCGCGGGAATCAGCGACACGCTGACCACCACTTACTATGACCCGATTGCCCGCGAGTATGTGTTGTACGGACGTCCGTTGATGGTCAATGCGGGCAGGGAGCCAAAACACAACGCGACACGTAAGATCGCGCGTTACACCAGCCCCGACCTGGTGCATTGGTCGCTCCCAAAAATCGTTTTTGTGACCGACGATCTGGATGCGCCGGCGGTTCCGACCTTTCAGGAAGCTGTCATGGGAGCCGGCGCTCGCGGACGCGACAAGCAGTTCTACAATTTCACCGCCTGGCAGGATCACGACCTGCTCATCGGGCTGGTCACGATTTTTGATGTCAAGCCGGGCACGTTGTCCGTCGAGCTGGTGCACAGTTACGACGGCATCCAGTGGCGCCGGGAATTGAATCGCCCGGCGTACATCGCGGACGGCAATCCCGATGGCATGCGGGGCACCATGTTCATCATGATGCAGACGGGTCCATTTCTCGAGGGAGATGAACACTTCATTTACGTCAGCCAGACTCCCATGAAGCATTGCCTTGAGAACATCCACAAAGAAGGCATGGTGAGTGAAACGAAGATCATGCTGCTGGCAACCAAGCGCGACCGCTGGGTCGGCTATTCGGCCGGCGAGGTCGAGGGCGAACTGGTAAGCTCGCCGATGAATTGGAATGGTGGCCGTCTGACGCTCAACGCACGCATCGAGAAGGGCGGACACATCGCGGTCAGTTTCGACGACGAACGCGGCTCTCCGCTGACCGACTTTGACCTCGATCTCCGTCCGCCGATCGAAGGCCCCCTGGACTCCGTGGACATCCCGTTCACATTCGGTCCCGACATCGGCGCGGGGCCGAAAAGGGTCTTGAAATTTCCAACCCGCGGCCCGGTCCGTCTTCGCCTTAAAATGCGAAAGGCGGCCGTCTTTGGTTGGTCAATGGCTTTGTAACTGTTAGCCGTGTCCGGAAAGTCTCAATTCCGAGGTAGGGACGGACCGCCGGGCCGTCCGCTGCACAGCGGCGCGCCCGGCGGTCGCGCCCTACCATCAGAAAACAACTTACTTTCCGGACACACCCTCAAGGTTTGGAGGAAGAGTCCTCTACTTTGGGAGAGTCGCTGGCGCGCCCAAATCGCAGCATCATCTTGGTGGTGGTCGAGCCTGCAACGGCGGTCTTGGCGCCACGGATGGCCCTTTCATCCTGCTGCGCCGGGTCTGGCTTGATGACGATGAATTCCTTTACGATTCCCTCGACCGGGATATCGTCACACGTCCAGATTTTTGCGGTGTAGAGGATGGAGTCGCCGGTGGCGAGCTTGGAGCTATATTCATCCTCCGTCCATTCACAGTCTAAATCCTGGCCTCCCACAGTCAGGTACTCATAGCCCAAGGCTTCCTGCGGCAGTTGGCGGTTGGGATCCTCCTTCTTGCGTGGCTTTCCAAAAATCACCTTCTCTTCACCCATCGCCTCCCCGCTGTCCACCTTCACCGTCTTGAGCGTGACGGAGACCGCGTCCTTTTGGATTACGGCGGTCCGGACGATGTTGGTGATTGTCTGGTTGCCGAGCAGGGCGGTGTCCATCCGCATGACGTTGCAGTATTCGACCCAATCGCCGACCTTGCTTTGTTGGAGGCGCTTCTCGCGCTTTTCCATCGCCTCATCAACCACTTCCCCATTCAAGACCAGGGAACAGGATATGATCACCAGCAGGAACAAAAACTGGAAAAGATTGCGGCGAATCATGGGCCGGTCATACACCATGCACACGTAAATTCGAACCATTTTTCTCAATGTACAAAGACCATGAGAATTCTAGCCGCAAAAGATCGCAAGGAACACAAAAGAGGCTGGAAATCAGTTTTTCTTTGCGCTCTCCAGTTCCATGATCATACTGTTCGGCAAAGATATGAATTCCGCCCTACCATTTGAACTGCTAGAGCCTTGGATGATGATCCCGGAAGAGAAAAAGTCGGGATTGGAAGCTGAGCTGAAGAAGGAATTAAGATCAGATCACGTCCTTTCTGCAGCAAGCTGCAGTGCTATCGCATGGCGTCGCAATTGCGATGATGTTCTCTATGCGACCAACTCCACACACGGCCCATTGGCAGTTGTCCACCTCACATGGAGTGGCAAACCCGATCAATATCCCCAATGGCCATCGACTCGTTTTTTTGCCTCTTGGGATGCTTTCCGCACCGAAGAAATGATTCCTGAACACGAATCCCATACAACATGAAGGCCGAACAGTCTCGTTCAGCCGCTACGCGTCGCGGCTGACAAGTGACGTCTGATATGGCCGCTCCGGTCCCGTATTCGCATGAAAATAATTCTCAAGGTGTTTTTGTGGAGCACGGGGTCAGAAATGGTTTTGGTTACCCCGATATGGATTTCCAACCACCTCCATCTCGGTGTGTTTGATGCCGTTTTTGGTGTTCTGACTTATCTGGCTCTCTTTTGTCATGTTCCCGCATTTTATTTGCTTTACCATCGGCCGGCGGCACGAGAGACCCTGATCATCCCTGTGTTGGTTGAGTGGTCCATCTTCTTTACTGCATTCCTGATTTTGTTCATGTTGAGGCACCTTTTTCGGAGGCGGAGTTGCGTGTCCGGAAAGTCCAAGTGAGAGGGCTGAGAATCATGAAAGATTTTAGCCGCAAAAGATCGCAAGGAACACAAAGGGGAACAGGAACCAGTTTTTCTATGCGCTCTCTGCGTTCCTTTGCGGCTACATTTCACCGGACACTTGATTTTTGAACCGAAAATCCATCATTGATCCTGCGGGCGGCTATCGGATCGTCGGGCTGGCGAATGGGACGCACAGCCTGCACTCGCTGGCCTACGGAGAAACATTTCATCCGGTGATCGGGCCGGTGGCCGAGGCGGAGGCGCTTTATGTCCGTCAACTTGATCTCCCGGGATGGCTGAAGAAGCACGAAGGCGAGTTTGTGGTTTGGGACGTGGGCCTCGGCGCCGCCGCCAACGCGCTCACGATTCTCCGCTGTTCACGCGAACATTCCTGCCCGCTTCGCATGGTCAGCTTTGATCAGACCCTGGAGCCTCTCGAGTTTGTGTTGGAACACGTCGATCAATTTCCGTACCTGCGGGATTACATCAGACAGGTCCGGGAGCTGGCGACCGCCGGGAGGTGCTCATTTCAAAATGGACGGCAACACGTGGATTGGGAATTTCACCTGGCTGATTTCCCAACACTGCTCAACGCGGCCTGCAGTCCCAACCCTTCCATCCGTCTGCCGAAGCCCCACTTGATTTTGTTCGACGCGTATTCGCCGGCAAAAAATCCGACCATGTGGACCCATTCGATCTTCGCGCAGATTTTCAAGCTGCTGGATCCGGACCGTCCTTGCGCGATGCCCACTTACTCGCGAGCCACCAATCTTCGTGTAACCCTGCTCCTGGCCGGATTTTTTGTCGGGGCGGGCCATGCGACGGGCAAAAAAGAGGAAACGACGATTGCCACGAACTCCATGAATCTGCTCAAAGAACCTCTTGGAGCACGCTGGCTGCAGCGGGCCCGGCAATCGCACAGCGCCGAGCCCATGTGGACGCCCACCTACCGCCAGGCGCCGCTTGAGCCTTCGACGTGGGAAAAACTCCGGAATCATCCTCAATTTGTAGGAGCCGTTGCCAGCGGCGATTCTGGAAAACACCCCGGTCGCGGCTGACAGCCGCTCCTACACTTACTTGTCATGACCAACTCTCCCACATCCACGTTCAGGAAGCTCGAGCGCCACGTCAAAAATCTGCGCGCCTGCCAACTTTGTCCCAAGATGCACAAGCCGGTGGTCAGTTGCGGGCCGGTGGTGAGCAGGATCATCCTTGTCGGACAGGCTCCCGGCGACAAGGAACCGGTCTTCGGACGTCCCTTTGCCTGGACCGCCGGCAAGACCCTGTTCCGATGGTTCCAGGAAAGTTGCGGCCTCACGGAGGAACAATTTCGCAAAGGTGTTTACATGGCTGCGGTCTGCCGTTGTTTTCCCGGTAAAAAGCCGACCGGCGGTGACCGGGTACCCGATGACACTGAAGTTGCGAATTGTTCCCGATGGCTCAAGGGCGAGTTTGAAATTCTGCAGCCCGAACTCATTCTTGCCGTGGGACGGCTGGCGATTTACCAGTTCATGCCGGCCCAAAAACTCGCCGCTGTCATCGGACGCCAGTTCCGGATCACGTATGCAGGGCACGAGGCGGACTTCATTCCCCTGCCCCATCCTTCCGGCGCCTCACCGTGGCACCGCATGGAGCCCGGCAAAACCCTGCTTCAACAAGCCCTGAGGCTTTGCGCCCGTCATTCTTCATTCCAAAGGATCAAATCCCCCGGACCTTGAGAGTGTGTTTGCATTCCGGGCTTGTAGGAGCCGCTGTCAGCGGCGACCGGGAGCTTCTACTGCGAAGTGAACGTCGTCACCGCAGGCTTTTCGCCGCTGACAGCGGCTCCTACAAGGCAGTTTTATTAGTGCGATGTGACGCGAGAAATTCCTGGAACTCGATGCCGGGTGCGGATTCGAAAAAAAGATTTTTGCCGGTGATTGGGTGTGTGAAACCCAGTTTTGCTGCGTGCAGGGCAAGGCGCGGATATCTCCATGAACGATGGCGGGCACGTTCCGGTTCATAACGGCTATCGCCGAGGACCGGATGGCCCGCTTCAGAGAAGTGAACGCGGATCTGGTTTCGTCTTCCGGTCTCAAGCCTCACTTTGACCAGCGTGGCGTCCCGGAAAGTTTCCAAGATTTCGTAGTGCGTGATCGCAAGTTTGCCCCTCGACTGCTGAGGTGGCTTGTTCCCCATCTTTCCGTGCGGTTTTCGTCCTCCCGTGTTTTCGGAGATCGAGCGCTGGTTCAGATCCTCATCGGTTTCAAGAATACTCCGGAAGGTTCCCCTTGCCTGCGCGAGGGTTCCTGAAACGATGGCCAGATATTCGCGAAGGGGTTTGTGTGCTTCAAATTGTGCCTTCAACTTCTGGGCAATATGATCGTTTTTTCCAACAACCAGCAGTCCGGATGTGTCCCTGTCCAGGCGGTGCACGACGGCGGCATGGGATCGCGGGGCGCCGCTTCGGAGCAAATAGACCTTGATCGCCTCCATGAGATTTTCCTTTTCATGCCGCTTGGTGGGCACAGTCAGGATTCCCGCTGATTTCTCCACCACCAAAAGATACGGATCCTCGTGAATAGTTCGGAATCGGCTGCTACGGTATCGCGCACGCTCTTTATAACGCTGATGTGGATCATACTTGATAGAAACCTTGGACCCCTGACTCACCTGGGTACCCGAATCCTGGCATGGAGCCACGTTGAGGAAGATACAGCCGTGTTCGAAGAGGCCGCGAACATCGGCCCTGGAAAGCTTTGTGAGGCTTTGGACCACGCGATCGATCCGCCCGGACTCGTGGGGGCCCACCTCGTGATGAATTTCCTTCAGCGCCATGCAAATGGACGGCAGGATTATTTCTTGAACTTGCGGTAAAACCCCTGGCCCGGGGGCCGCTGGCCAGACACATGGGGTTTTCTTCCCTTGCCGTCCCCGAATTCGCGTCTTGGGGGCGGACCGCTCGCCGCCTCCACCAGGTCAACCTGCAGCCTTTGGCCGTGGATTTCATTTTTCGAAAGTTTGGTGGCGATGAGGGAAGCGTGCTCCCGTGCGACATCCACGAACAGGTGGTCATCGAAAAGCGCAATGGCGCCCACCATCTTCGGCGAAAGATTGGTGAGGCCGAGAATTTTTCCAACGACATCACCCGGCCCCACTCCCAGAACCTTGCCTACATTGAGCTTCAGGCGCTGCATCCCCCGCTCGGGGAGCGACCGGGGCTGGCTCCGATCCGTGGGGTTGCGGAATTTACCATGGCCATTCTCCGGCTTTCGATGTTCAACAAAAGGCCGGGAAGCGGCGGGCGTCAATGACGGGAGTGGAATCACCTGGGGCCGGTTTGGGACGGGAGCAGCTTCCGCTGGCGCAAAGCTTTTCCTCTTTGGCGCGGCCTGCTCATGGGAAGACTGTGAGCCGAGAAGGTGATGCAAAAGAGCCGAGGAGATGTCCGTGGCTGAAAAACCCTGTTCCAAAAGCTGGTCAATCATCAGGTCATGCTTTTTGTATTTTCCGAGCTCAAGCGTTTTCCGCAATTTTTCAAAAAAACTTCCGAGGCGTTTTTCATCCACCTCATCCATGGTGGGCACCACGGCGCGCCGAATCCTGGTTTTTGTAAAGCGCTCGATGCGGCTGATCATGTGGATGTCGCGACCCTGCACAAACGTGATGGCCAGCCCCTTGCGCCCCGCCCGCCCGGTGCGCCCGATGCGGTGCACGTAGTCTTCCGTATAATAAGGAAGGTCGTAATTGAAGACGGCCTCCACGTTTTCCACGTCAATTCCGCGGGCCGCCACATCCGTGGCAACCAGGAGATCGAAGGCCGAGTTGCGAAATTTTTCCATCACGCGGGTTCGCACCGCCTGGTTGATGTCCCCATGAAGGCGATCGGCAAGATAACCCTTGGCCAGAAGGTCGTCCGTAAGCTCATCCACCATGCGCTTGGTGTTGCAAAAAATGATCGCCAGCTTGATGTCATGCAGATCGATGATGCGGGTGAGGGCCTCCATTTTTCCATAGCGCTGAATCTCATAGTAAACCTGTTCCACCGTGGACACCGTGAGTGCCCTGTTCTCGTCGATCCGCACGCTTTTGGGATTCCTTGCGAACTTGCGAATCAACTCCTGGATCGGCCTGGACAGGGTGGCCGAGAAAAAAATGAACTGACGCTCTTTTGGCACGGCCGCAAGAATGGTCTCGATGTCCTCCCGAAAACCCATGTCGAGCATCAGGTCCGCCTCGTCAAGGATCACCATGTGTGCGGCGGCAAGCTTCAAGGTTCCACGACGCATGTGATCCATGACGCGGCCCGGGGTGCCAATCACGATTTGCACGCCCTGGTGCAGCGCCTGGAGCTGGCGCTCATAGGATGCTCCTCCATAGATGGGAACTGAGCGAACGCCGCTCTTGAACAGCGACAGCTTATGAACTTCGTCGGCCACTTGCATGGCCAGTTCCCGGGTGGGACACAGGATGAGAACCTGGACCTCGCGATTTTTTGGATCCACGCGCTCCACGGCTGGAATGGCAAATGCGGCCGTCTTTCCGGAACCCGTTTGCGATTGTCCCAGGACATCGCCTCCTTCCAGGATGAGGGGAATGGCCTCCGCTTGAACGGGAGAAGCCTCCTCGAACCCCAGCTTGTCAATGGCCTTCAGGATTTCCGGGGAAAGCCCCATGTCGGAGAAAAGTCGTTTGTTCACAGTCTCCCACTATAGGCAGATCGAATCGCATCACCAACAAAAGACTTCGGAACTTTCGGCTCACACCAGGCCCAGGATCCGTCCCTCTTCCCGCTTCCACTTCTGGATGGCGGATGCATCGTGTTTCTTGATTGCGCGAAAAAGTTCCGGGTCATCCCGTTTCTGCAACATCAACTCCTCAACCCCTGCGAACTGGCATGAAAGAATTTTGCAGTAGCCTTTGTACTGGCGCGGTTCGCCAATGATCCGGGACATCCCCAACGGTGCATCCGTTCTCCGCATCCCCTTTCTTTCGAGCACAAGAAAGCTGTAGGGCAAACTACGTAAATCAATGCCCAGTTCCCGGCCAAACCTCTGCCAATTCCGATCCCGAAACACGTGGCTGGGCGGCTGGGCAAAGTGGTGACACCAGTGTTTCTGATTTCCTTCCGTCATGAGGCCGCAGCCTGCTTGATGCGTGCACGGCGCGACCACCTGAAATTGTTCCAGAAGCCGGTCCCGGAACGCAATGAGGTCGCGGCTGATTTCATGCGTTCCGGGCTCCACCCAGATGATGGCTGTGGCACGAGGCAACAATCCAAAAAGTTCGCCGCGATTTTTTTCCGTGAGTTCATTGAGCACATGGCTGAGAAGCCAGATGCTTGAGTCGGGAATCAAGGGAGGCTCCTCCCGCTTGACATCGAGGGCTGGAAACTTCTCCCGGGCTTGTTGCTTTGCAAACTCACAAGCCAGCGTGGAATGATCCCAAAGTGAGAGCGCGTCAAAATTCTGAGGTCCGAACGATTCGATGAAGCGGCGCCCTGCAATCCCGCTGCCGCATCCCCAATCCAACACGGCCCGGGAAGGGGCAACCCAACCGCGCTGGTGCAACTCGCCAAGCACCGCATCCCATTTCCAGGCGATGCGCTGGCCAAAAGTCATGTCATAAGCCTCGATGTCACTGAGGGATTTCCAGTAATCCGCCTGGGGCTTCCCCAGGAAACTGGACCGCATCCGATGCAGCGCCGCCCAGTCGAGATGATCCCAGTTCATCGCGGGATGTTACGTCGCCCGCCACGAGTTTGTCGAGTGGCGCCATCCGCCGGGCCATGAGCAGCAGCATGCCGCGTTGACATCGCGGGGTGACACCCATACAACAGCGCCCATGCATCGCGTGGAGCATGTCAGCCGACGTATGTTTGCAGCCATTCTTGCCATCGCCCTGTCTTTTCCGATGGCCTGTTCGCATGAGCACGCTTCCCCCAAGGCGCGGGTCAACCTGGATAATGGGTCCGACGAAACGTGGCAATTTGTTCTGGATGGCAAGCCCCTGCAAACGCTGCGCCCCGCTTTTTCAGCGCAGATCGAAATCACGCCGGGCAAGCACACATTCCAGGTTCTTCACGATGGAAAACCTGTGGATGTGATTGAAACCGAGATCACTTCCGACAAAGTGAGCATCATCAATCCGGGCGGCCTCAGCGTTTATGAGCTCTGGATCGTTGACTTCTCCTCAAACTGGATGGCCAGCCAGCGTGGCGATTCAAAACAGCGCCAGCGCACCATCCGGGGTGAGCGGGTTGTCCAGGCGGATTATGGCCTGCTCGATGCGGTTCCGAATTCCATCGTGATTTCCGAAAAATCCGGGCTGCCCATGGACGTTTCCGAGAAAAACGACACGCGGACCAAGCTGACGAAGCACCTGTCCTCGTTTCCCCCCGCTGTTGCGGAAGCATACGCCATCCTGGAAGGCAATCCGCATGTGTTTTGCCATGGCAGCAGTCAGTGGCGGGAAAATCTGGCAACCGGGGCGCTCAAGGCGCTGGGCGGAGCCCCCCACGACCAGGCGATCTATGATTTTGTGATGAAAATCATCGCGTCCCCTCCGAAGTCGCCGCCCGAAGAAGCAGGCATCAACCAGACTGTCGTCGTGGGCGCCGCCTTTGAAGCGCTGAAAAATTATGAGTCCGAGATTCCGCGCGAGCAACTGGATGAGTGGATCAACTCCAAACCCGACACGGAGGGTCTTCACCTCACGCGCGCCTTTCATGCCGCCCGCATCCTGAAATCGCGATGAGCCTGAAGTGAAGCCATTTATTCTCTCGATTTGCGTAAATTCTTCCTCCAAGTGAACAGGACACAAATCTCATTTCCACCATGTCAACCTACCGCTGGACAAAAGTAACCGAGAATGCACCCTTTGCCGCGCGCGACGGCGCAGGGGCGCTGGCCTTCAACAACCGCATGTGGCTGCTCGGAGGGTGGAATCCCACCGACAACATTTTTTTTCCGAAGGTCTGCAACAGCGAAGTCTGGTCTACCGCCGACGGCGCAGCCTGGAAACTCGAGTTGAGGCAGGCTCCATGGGAATGTCGCCATACCGCCGGCTACGCGGTGCACCGGAAAAAAATGTGGATCATCGGCGGCGATTGCATCCAGGGCCACTACCAGAATGATGTATGGTCCACTCCCGACGGCGCAGGGTGGAAGCGGGTTCACGACCATGTGCCCTGGGGCCCGCGCTGCCTTCATTCCACCGTGGCGTTCAAGGGAAAGCTTTGGATCATGGGCGGGCAGACGCTGCCCCAGTACGCACCCGCAGAGGAGATTTTCTACAGCGATGTCTGGAACTCCGTCGACGGCGTCAAATGGAAGCGCGTGACGGAGAATGCACCCTGGGGCCCGCGCGGCATGATCGGCGGCGCCGCGGTATTCAAGGGGCGCATGTGGATCCTCGGCGGCGGCACGTACGACACGCCAAAAAAGCCGAAACGAAAATACTTCAACGATGTCTGGAGCTCCGCCGATGGCGTGAAGTGGAAGTGTCACACGAAGTCCGCCCAATGGCCCGCCCGCCAGTACCACGACGTGGCGGTGTTCGACGGACGGCTGTGGGTGATGGAGGGATATTGTCGGGGCATCGGGAACATGAATGACGTCTGGCATTCCGCGGATGGGGTGAATTGGGAGGAGGTCCCCGGCACTCCGTGGCTCCCACGCCATGCAGCGAGCGCATTCGTGCACGACGACGCGTTGTGGATGATGGCGGGCAACAATTTGACACCGGACGTCTGGAAGTTGACGAGGGCGGAGTAGTCCAAAGCCCATCCTTTCCGCCAAAGGACTGGGTGTGAGTGTCACGCAGCCATGGGACCGGCCCCTGATCGCAGTCTTTATTTCAACAAGGATGAAAGTGGTACCCAATCGGGTAAACCCTCGTACCATCCGAGGTCGTCCAGAGTCAAACGACCGCCAGCGATCTCGGCGAGAACATGCTCCTTCATGAAGGGCCCTTCCTGCCGGCCTCGGCGGACAATGTATATAAGAGTTCCTGCAACAACCACACTGGGTTGATCAGATGGGATTATGGCCTGCTTGCCTTCCTCTGCCACGTTCATGACTTCCTGAACACTGATTCCCTTGTTTTTCCTCCAAGCAATCGAATCCGCATATGCAGCCTCGAACAGACGAGCCAATTGAGTCGCATTCAGTTGCAACAGGTTGTTCTTGGGACGCTCCATGTTAAAACGCTCATAGAGGGATGCGGCATCAAGCCCGCTGGCATAAATGATCGGATGACCCGGGCGTTGCTCCAACCCCGCACCGCGCCCTTGGTTGGTAAAGGTCACGCTCGTCCCATCGTGATACTTACTGATAAAATTGATCCAGCTTCCCGCCACGGGGTGTTCATAGACTGCCGCATAAGCCGCTTCCCCAGACAAAAGTAGAAAATGAACCTTCACTCCCGTCATTTCCTTTATCTCAAAGGACCCAGTTTCCAGGAAACCGAGCAACAGTGCTGGCTTGACCAACGCACAAGCCGCAGGCGCCATTTTCCAGGAGCCGAGTTCGATGGGCACCAGCTGAATCGAGTCCGGCTGTTTCGCCAGGGCCTTTTTTCCAACACCTTTGAGCACCAGGTGGACGAGGAGCTTTAGCACGCCAACGACAAGCAAAATGAGAATGAGAAAAGTGAGCGTAAACGGAAAGTTTTGCATGGGGTTTCGGCAGAACTGACAACAAACAAATAGGCCAATCAAGCTCCGAAGCCTCAACTCCTCCAGAATCCATCCTGGGTATCTTGTGTCCGGGCACAGCAGGCCGGCAATGTCCGCATGCGGAAATACAGACCAGCGGCATGGTTTTTATGATGCTCAAACATTTATGGGGCCATGCTTTCGACGACGATGGCATCCACCCACAGTTCACCGGGCTGTTCCAGGCGAATGCTCAGCCGCACGCTTCCATTTTCCGTGCATTGATAATCCAAAACGTACTCCTTCCATGCCGTCGCGACAGGGCAGACGCCGCTTTGCGCCCGAGCTGGATCACCTCGGATTCAGGGAGACGCCATCATCCGCGGACATAACTTCCGGATAGCACCTCGCGACGAATTTGAAAATTAAAAAATAATCGGCCGGAGGATGGGTTGTGTCCATCCGCCATTTACAGATGGCCTGCCCGTCGCCTGGATGCTATCGTGCGCACAAATTCGAGATCGTTTGTGTCATGGAGCAAGCAAGTTTCATCCGTTCGAGGGCCGAGCAATTGGCCGATCATATCCGGGGCTGCATCGCCCGCGGGGAGGTTCTCCGCCCGATCCCGAACACCCGCGATTGGAGTTCGCAACTCGGTGTCAGCCGCGACACGTTGAAAGGAGCGATCAAGATTCTGAAGCGCAAAGGCCTGCTGCGCGTCCGACCCCGCAAGGGAATCGAACTTGCGCACACACCGGTCCTGGCAAAAGGGTGGCAGCGGTCCCGCGCGGTGCGCTGGCTTTATTACGGGAGGGATTATCCGGATGCCTCGGCCCTGGTGGAAATCCGCGCGGCAATTTCAGAAAGACTGGAGCCCCAGGGAATCCGTCTCACTTTTGAAAGGTGTGATGCGGCGCGGATGCGCGCCATCCATCGCAGGGGCGAACACCCCGGGGAAATGTTTCTGCTGGGAGCCGTGCCGGATCAATTTCTGGGATTGTTCTCAACTTTCAAGAAAAGTGTTCTGGTCATCAGACCGCGCCTTTCAGGATTCCAAATGCCATTCATCTCAATCGAGATCCTGTCGGCCCTTCGGCATGCCACCCACATGCTGGTGCGACGGGGCTTCTTCAGGATCAGCCTGATCGTCAAGGAGGGGAGCCTGCGATCGACGGCCAGACTGTTTCAGCGCATCTGCGTGGAAGCTTCCCGGTCGCTTCGCGGGGATGTTGTCCGTATCCCAGTCGGGCTTTGCGAACAAAACCTGGCCGTCCAGCGTTTCGCGGCATCCATCAAGGGTCGTCACGGTCTGATCGCCCTTTATCCGGTCCCGGCCGGTTTGTTGATGACCGCCTTGATGAAGCGGGGGCTGGATGTGCCGGAACAGGTCGAAGTCGTGGCCATGAATACCACGCTGCAGGCCATTCGCCTGGTGCCGATGCCGGTCTACTACCCTTTTCCGGTGGAAAAGTTTGCGAAGGTCATCTGCCAGGCGGCGGTCCATTATTTTGAACAAGGCGCCCTGCCTCCCATTCGCAAACGGATCCCGATTGAAATGGTTGCGCAGACAGTGCCCTCCAGAAAGCCGCCGGTTTCTGTGGGTGAAAAATAAGTCCAGATCATTAAACTTGTTCCGGAGGCCTGGCTGCTGGAAATTTGCTCAAAGCTTCACTTTTTTCCGTCCATGACCCTTAAACCATTGAGCCCTGCTCCGCGTGTTTCACGCGCATTCACGCTCGTCGAATTGTTGGTGGTGCTTGCCATCATTTCGATCCTCACCGCGTTGCTTCTGCCCGCGTTGAAAAATGCGCGTGAGAGCGCGAACCGGGTCGCCTGCATGTCGAACCTGAGACAGGTGGGCATCACCACCCTGATGATTGGACAGGATAACGGCGGCTGGATCAATGGAACCGGTTCTCGCGACGTCCTGCCCCCTTCAAATGGAACCTGGTGGGACCTTGTGACAAACTATCTGCGCAGCTCCACTCTGATCGGCTACACCGCCCCGAAGGAAATGAGCAAGGCTTGTCCAGGCATGAAGGGCGGACAGAACGGAAGTTATCCCTACGGCGCGAATTCGGCTTTCGTGTACTATTATACTGTGGCAACCCCACAGGAAATGCATAGCCTGGACGAGGCGAAGTTTCCGGAAAAGACCTTCCTCATTGCCGAATGTTACTATTGGTATCCCCAGACCCCCACTGCTTTCGACGCGACCTGCAGTGGCGCGTGGGGATCGGGGGTCTATGAATATCCGCGGCATAAAGGAAGGGGCCTCAACTTCGTTTTTGTGGATGGACACGGCGAGTTTCTCAAAGCTTCCACGTGGGACTGGTGGGCCCCGTCAACCGACCCATCGGTCGCGCCCTATGCCGTCTATGGCCTCTGGTGCGGGGTTGGCGCCTTTTCCGTCTGGGGCGTGGATAACAAGTGAGTGTGGAATTCGGGTCGTGGTACGGTTTATGAATGATCTCATCACGTGATACGACCGCTCTACCCATGAACCTGGATATCGGAAGAAAACGACACCCGTGGGATGGTGCTTACGGCGGGTTTTTGAGGCGGGAGATGGCGGCTGTTTTCATGGTGTTGATTTTTTCCATGATGGGTCTCCTCCGGGGAGCCGACGCGCCGGCGGATGCCTCAAAGCTGGCCGAGGTGCTGGGCAACGCGGCCGACTGGAAGCTCACACCCGCACAACCGGTTGGCGGAGGTGGGCCAGGCCAGGCGACCCTCTCGTCGCCGGGCGGATTGAATCTCGAAAGCGTCAACCGGCAGTCCGCTCCGTGCGAGTGTCTCATCACGTTCCGTCTCAAACCCGCGCCGGGCGGCTCGTCTTATGCCCAGGTTCAGATGGCGTGCGGGGAACGCCCGGACAAGACCCCGCAATCGATCAGCTTTTCCGTCAGCGCCTCGAGCGGCGCAAAATATGTCAGTTACTCGGCGTCGGTGGAGGGTGTCAAACCACCGTCGCCACCTTTGTCAGGGTTCTTGTACTTCGAGGCCGTGGGCGATCGAAGCCTGACCTGGTCGGAGGAGATGCGCAGGGCGATCGAAGCCCAGATCGCCGCCTCGCCGAAAATCGAGGAATCGCTCCTCACTCTTCGCTGCGCCGTGGAAAAAGGGCGCGCGCGGATGTGGGTCAACGGACGCTTTGTGTTCGAGGTGCCCTTGGTCGCTGACATGGATCCGTCCGGGCTCGTGAGAATGACTTTTCCCGCCGGAGCCGAACTCGCTTCGGTGCAGATGCGTCCGCTCCCACCTGCCTCCACGCGTTTCGAGCCTCTGTCCATCGAGGGGCATCTCAACTCCGCAACGCTCAACGGGGAGAAGGTGGATCGCGCGTCCCTCCCGGGAGTGCCCGTCGATGGCGTGCCATTCCAGTATCCGGGTACTTCCGCCCGGGGAGAGGATCACATCGACGTGGGAACCAGCTGGACCCGATTTGGGGCGTTGCCGGGCTACTTCCTGGCCAACTCCGGCACCTTCGGGGGGCGCTGGGTTGCCGCCGACCGGATGGACCCGGCCCGGATCGCGATGTACATTCCGAAAGGCCGCTACAAGGCGCTTCACCTGCTCGCCGTTTCGGATGGACGAGAAAACGGCGTGCCGGTGGTCTCCGCCCAGTTCTTCCGCCCCGACGCCGGCCATCCGATCAATTTTGCGGGGACAGTCCCCGCTGTGTCGGGAGGCAAATCCCAACCCGCGAAGGAGGGTCCCGCATTCAATCTTCCCGGCATGGCGCCGACGGTGAAGGGCGATGTTCCGGGGACCCGGTCTGTGCCGGTGAAGCTCGCGGGCGGCAAGAACGCGAACCTCTATCATGTGGTCATCCCGCTGGCGCCGGACAGTTTCTCGTGGTTCACCGACCTCAACCGGATCGGGATGGAGATTACGAAGGAGGTCCAGTTTTATCGCGCCTATCCCGACCCGCTGGAATACAGCGCGCACGGGGCGGGCCTGCCGAGTTCCGTCCAGATTTACGCCATGACCCTGGAGCGGGCCGGCGTGGAGGTGGACCTTGAGCCCGATCAGTACGGGCATGTCTGGACGGCTCCCGCCCAGCCTTCCTACTCGATCCAGTTGCGCAACATGACCGGCGCCGACACAAAGGCAAAACTCGTCGTGACCACGAAGAGTTACGATGGCAGGGACAGCACGAAGCAGGATCAGGAGGTTTCGCTGCCGGCGAACGGCTCGCCGGTCAGGGTGCCCGTGACGCTCAAGCCGAAGGAGTTTGGCTTGCATGAGTTGACGGTCGAGTTGAAAGCGGGGGATGAATCGGCGGTCTATCGCCGGAATTTCGCCATGTTGCATCCCGACACGCGCGAGCATGACCTCTGGGAATCCGGCCACGGTTCGATCTTCGGCTATTGGCCGTGGGGCGGAGGACACACCACGCCGACGGCCGACAGGGAAATTCCGTTCATGGCCGCCGCGGGCGCGGAAACCTCGACGGCCAACTATTCGCTGTCACCCCGGGAAATCAAGCGGCTCGAGGACGCCAAGCAACTGGACGAGCTGAAGAAGCAGAAGGAGATTGAGGCTCTCGCGGTGAAACATCATTTTATCGCCGAGTCCGCCTTCGCGGGCGGAGTGATGTACTACAACGCATTTTACACGGGTTATCCGGACTCGCCCAAATTCGATCCGACGAAACCCGAGGAAACGGCCAGGGCTTTGATTGACGTCATGAAAAAACAGGAGAACTTTCCAGGCCCCATCAGCCGCCCCACCTACGTTCCCTTCTTCGCCGAGCCGCAATTGGGGATCATCACCACCGGCATCTGGCCCACCCATTACGGCGAGGAATACAAACTCAACGCGGACGAACAAAAGGCCTACGAGGACATGGTCGCGAAATTCCTCCTGGGCGCCCGCGCCATCCACAAGGAATGGCCGAATCTCAAGCTCCTGCTTCCTTATGGAGATCCCATGAACACCGCGGTGTTGCTGCGCCTGAGCCCCGAGTGCCGCGAACTGATCGATGGCTGCGCGCTGGACCTCCCATGTTTCGAACGCATTCCCGAACAACAGGTCAATCAGGTCGTCCTCAGCCGTCTCTATCCGATCATGAAGGATATCAAGCAGTACAAGAAGGATCCCTATCTCGTGCTGATCGAGGGCACGTGCATTTCCGCGAAAGACGTGGACACGGCAGATGAAGGACAGGCGGACATCGGCGTGCGAAACTTCCTCTCGCTCATGGGCTACGGCGTCACCCGCTTCGAAAGCTCCAACCCTCCTTTTGATTGCGCGAATTACTGGGGCGAAAATCACTACGGCGCCGGATGGTGCCATCGTCTTCCCGTGGTGATGCCGAGGCTGGCCTATGTCGGCGTCGCCACCCTCACCCGTCATCTCAACCGCGCCAACTTCATGAAGTATGTGCCGACCGGCAGCACCTCCGTGTATTGCGAGCAATTCAAACACCACAAGACCGGCAAACTCGCCCACGTGCTCTGGACCATCCGCGGGACACGCCCGGTCAGCGTGAAAGTCCCGGCGGGCGGGTCGCTGGAAATCTACGACCAAAATGACAACGCCACGACGCTCAGGGAAAAGAAAGGCGTGGTCACCTTCACCGTGGACCGTTTTCCGCAGTACCTGGAGGGATTGACGTCCGATCCCGTGATCACGTTGGGCGAAAGCGACCACTCCGATTCCAAGCCGGCCCGGGAAATCGAGAAACTTGGAAACCTCGGGGAAGGATGGAAAATCGTGGAGAAGGGGGATGAAGAATACACGAAAAACAAACCGTTCCAGATCGAACGCTTTCCCGGAAAAATGACCGGAAAAACCGTGGACGCACCGGGCGACCAGGGCGGAAAGGCGCTCTCCGTCCACCTCGAAAAGCAGGACAAGGACCGCGGCGTGATGCCTTTCTACACCACGCTCGAGCCGAAAAGTCCGATCACAATCCCCGGCAAGGCTTCTCATCTCGGCTTGTGGGTCCATGCCGCGAGCGATTGGGGACGCGTCGTTTATGTCCTCCGCGACGCCAAAAATGAAAAATGGATCAGCGTGGGCAGCAAGGAGGAGTGGAATTGTGACGACATCCACGCCTGGAGCGCGTTCTGCTTCGATGGCTGGCGTTATCTGCAATTCGAACTGCCTTCGAGCGCCCCATACGACAGCTACCGCGAATATGGCACGAGTTGGTGGGGCGGCTATGGCGGTGATGGTGTGGTGGACCTGCCGCTCAAGTTGGAAAAGATCATGGTCGAACGCCGTCCCAAGTTGGTTTACGGAAACGACCTCGTGGAGGCCAAACCGGATGACGTACTGTTGGGTGACCTGAACGCGGAGTACGCGAACGAGAAGGACAAGGACGACGACGTGGTGCGGCTCTCGAAGCTGCGCATGCCGGCACCCAAGGGAGCGCCCGAGCTCACCAACCCCATCGCCGAATTCGAAAAAACCGGCGTGGGCACCCCGACAAAGGTGCAGAAGGTCACGGATCCGTTGCATCAATACGATGGCACCCGCTGCCACGTGCATTTCGATCTCGTGCCCGGAGCGGCGAAATATGACGTCTGGGTGAGCCCCTACCCCGACGGACGCGGCGCCTTGCAGTTGGACACGGGCTGGACGGAATCCGGCCGGATGATCCAGGGCCTGCGCCCGGACGTTGAGTTTTACGTGTTCGTCCTCTACACCGACAAGGATGGCAAACTTTCGAAACCCTCTGCTCCCTTCGCGTTCACACTCAAGGACCGGTTCGGGTATAAGTAGGCCTTCGGATCATCTGTCATCCTCCATTACCCGTATGAAGCTGAAAAAACATCGCAACCTTTTCAACGGCGACTGCACCTTTCTCTTTTTCGCCGACATCTACAATCCGGGCAACGCGCCCTACACGGCGTCCGTGATGCATCGGTACGTGGACCTGCTCGCCGACAGCGGCGTGGACACCTTTCTCATCAACGGCAACGCCCAGGTGCCCTGGTACCCCAGCAAGGTCACACGCCACATCCTTACGGGTTACAAGCGGGGCGATCGCGATTTTCTCCGGGGATACTACCCTCCATTTGACAAGGACTGGACGCCCGAAATGCTGGAGAAACGTCTCGATGGAGATGTGAAGTTTCACAACCGCTATCTCGACTTGTACGAGGCGGGAGTGGACTGGATGGCCGAGCTTGCAAAGCGCTGCCGCAAGCGAGGCATTTCCCCGTGGGCTTCCATCCGCATGAACGACATGCATGGCGCTAACAACTGGTCGGACTGCTACATGAATTGCGCCGCGCAAAGGGATCCGCGATATCGCCTCAGTGGGCAACAGATCAATCCGAAGGACGGCATCCAGCCCATGCAACAATCCCTGAACTACGCCTTCAAGAAGGTGCGCGATTACATGCTCCTGCTGGCCAGGGAGCTGGTGAACGACTACGATTTTGACGGGATGGAGCTCGACTGGATGCGCCAGGCTTTCTGTCTCAACGCCCCGGCCACACAGAAACAGACCGACATGATCACCGAGTGGCACGGCGAAATCCGACGCCTGACCCGGGCCCACTCCAAAAAAACCGGCAAGCCGTATCCCCTCGGCCTCCGCATCCCGTGCCGCCTCGGCCAGTTGCGCGCCATCGGGCTCGACATCCGCGCGATGGTGAAAAAAGGCATCATCGATTTCGTCGGCTTCAGCAACGGCTGGCAGACATCGTGGGATGTCCCCTATGACGAACTGCGCAAGGAACTCGGAAACGACATCACGATCTATGGCGTGGTGGAAGATGCCCCCAACTGGCTCCACTGTCGCGACCCGAAATCCGGAAAAAAATACTATCGTCTCCTTTCAACCAGTCCCGAATTGCTAAGAGGCAACGCAGCGGGCAAACTCGCGATGGGCGTGGATGGCATCGAGCAATTCAACTTCTTCTGCAGCGATGAAGCCCCGCACAATCTCGGCACCCCCGGGCGCAAAAGCCATTACTCCTCGTTGCGCGGATTGCATGATCTCGGGAGCCTTCGCGGAAAGCCCAAGCATTATGCCCTCGCCTCGCGGCACGGCTACTACATGTTTCTACTCTACGAATACGCCGAGCAGATTCCGTGCATCATCGAGCCTGAATGGAAACACGCCTTCCGCCTTTCCATGTGCGCCGAGCCGCCCGGGTCAAAACTCAGGCTCATCCTCCAGCTCGTCGTGGAGAAAAAAACAAATCTTCCCGCCCTGGGGGCAAGTTTCAACGGTTGCTGGCCAAAATTCGACGCCAAGCCGACCGACAAACTCCTCTTTCCCACCGGCATCTACACCCACCACCTCCCCGAGCACCGGGCCTTCAATTACGAATTCGAAGTCTCGCAAATCAAGGAGGGCTGGAACGAGATCCTCGTCTTCAATGGCAGCCACCAACGCGCAACTCCCGAGGAACGAATCGCGAACTCCGTCTGCATCGTGAGCCTCGAACTCGGCGTGAAAAAAATCTGAGCCAACGCAATCCGGTCTCATTTCAGATGCAAGGTGGCTCCGCCCCGGGCGAATGGCTGGTTCTTCGAGGACTCGGTTTTTAGAAAATCGGCCTGGCCGATTTACTCCACATGCAACACGCGCGACGGCTTGAATGTGGTGGTGCTGAAGTCCATGACCTGGTCCAGGATCAGCAGTCCACCCTTGGGATCAACGCCGATCGAGCATACGGAAAATGCGGGGGCATCGTCACCGGTCTTCCATTCCGCGAGGAGCTTACCCCCCGAATCGTACTTCTGGATGCCGTATCCTCCCGCCAAGTAGATCGACCCCCCGGCGCCGCATTCAACAGAGAAACTAGCATTGGTTTTCCAGGCTCGCAGGAACTTGCCCTCTCGATCGAAGGAAAGCAGCATATCGGCATCCGACGACAACACGTGGAAATTTCCATCGCCATCCACCGCGACATCCGCAATCCCCTTGTGCGAAGGTTGCTCCCCCAACGCGGTCTCCACGATCCCGTCGGGAGTGCCGTCAGGAAGGTACCTGTGGATCTTGGTGCTTTCCCCCTGCGTCACATAAACCTTCCCATCCTTGTCGAGGTTCACATTGCCCGGGGTCATGATCCCGCTTTCCGGCACTGACCGGCCCGCAACCGTCTTGATAAAGGCGCCCTCGGGATCGAACTTGTTCACCCAATAAAATCCCTGGTCACAGAGATAGATGTTTCCCGATCCGTCCACGGCCAGGTTGAACGGAAAAAAGAAGGTGTATTTGTTGGGTCCATAGACAAGGCTGTCCCACGTCCGAAGCAGATCGCCATCAGCTGAATACCAATACATCGCTTTACGCTGGTCGGAATCTTCGATGATGATGATTTTGCCCTGGGCACCAACCCCCATCAACTTGGCCCTCGCCAGATCCTTCCCCCCGGAATCTTTCGGTGAAAAGAGGACGCGCATTCCGTTGGGAAGTCCGGAACTCGCGACGGACGCCGGCTTGACCGGACCACCACCTGTTTCCGTCGATTTGGCCGCGTCGGTTTTCGGCGATGGCTTCCCGCATCCACCAGCCAGAAATGCCAGGCCGAGGAACAGCGCCGCCATCGCTGCATGAAAATGTTTCGGCATGAAATTTTCCGCTCGTCGAATCCAGATTCCTACGGACTGTTACCTGTTTGCAGTGGTGCTGCAAGCTCGTTTCGGATAGAAGGTGCGGATGCTCGTAACCGTCTTCCGCCGCCGTCTCAAAGAGGGCGCCACATTCGCAGATTTCATCAAGGCATGGGAGGCCGACAAGGGTTTCGGTGTGCCGGCCAGGGTCTTCAATTCGGTATCGCTGGAGGATCCGCGCGAGATCCTCTCGATCGGATTCGTTGACATCGATGTCGCCAGACTGGCCGAGATGTTCCCGGGTGTCGCCGCCCAGGAGGCCGTGCGCCATAACAGGATCGCAGACGTGATCGAGTCAACCGAGCTGCGAGCCTTCTACGAACTGCGTACCGAGCACGATTTTAGCGCCAATCCACGCCAGATTGATCCGTCTTCCGCCGAGAGCCTCCTGGCTTCCCTGCGTGGGGCTTGAGCAAGGAAAAGTGACTCCCTCATGTGACCAGGCAAACTTCAGGAATATCGATGTGGCACACCGCCTTCGTTTTTTGGGCAGGATGGTGTTTCGCGACCGTGCCCTCATATGCCGGTCCTCCGGTTGACGAACTCACCCCTTTTTCCGCCACCAATTACAACTGGAAGGCGGAAGCTCCCGGGGCAAGCCTTGGCCCGCAAGACGTCGCAAGGCTGGAAAAAGATAAAATCCTGATCTCGGACGAAACTTTCAGCCAGATTTTCTCTCCTTATATTGAGTCGACGTTTCCTCTCTTCATCACAACCGATTCGTTGCTCAACGGTTTCCATGTGCTTTTCGAAGAGTCGGTCCAGCGTCTGGAGTATGCGAATGAACCGAAGTTACGGAGATCTCTGATTTCAATCTGGGGGGAACTCGGCACGATCGAGCGCTACTGCAAAGGCCGTCCTGAGCTTGTGGCGGCGGCCAGGAAAAGAGCTCAAATGGTGGTTGGAGTCGCCTTGCGCCTCGCTGATCCGGCGTTCCGGATCGAGGATGAAGGCCTGAGGAAGGCGGTGGAGAAGGAAGCCGCGCGGGTTGTGGAGGCAACGGCCCACGACAAACCCGGCTGGCTCGGGCCCGCCGATCCCGGCTTCATGGAGATGGACTACACCCGATTCAAGCCGCGCGGCTTCTATACCGGCGACGCAAGTCTCGAGAGATATTTCCGCGCGGTAAGCTGGCTTCAGGCCATTCCCTTTCGGGTCAACCGGGATGAGGAGCTCCTGGCATTCTGGATGATCGGGAGATCCTTGAATCTGGCTGAAAAAAGCAACAGGTCCCGGGGGAACTACCGCGACCGCTTCGAATTTTTCCAGCCATGTGACCGCCTCTTTCTTGGACGGGGCGATGACTGGGATTTGGTCTCGGGTCCCTCCAACTTTCATTTTCAATACGATCTCGATTTCACCAGGAAAGCTAACGACTTCGCCGAATATCGTAACAGCATCCTTAAAGCCGCAAAAAAAGCGGGCGACCCGGGTTCGCAGGTCAACGATCAGGTTCAACTTCCTCCTGGAGATCCATCGCAGATTGCCGAACCGCAGTTCCGCATCCTCTCCGCGTCTCGCATTCCTGACGGAGTCCTTTTTCAGAGAACAACCGATCCGCGCAGTACTTCCAGACCCTTTCCCTCCGGGCTGGAAGTCGCAGCCGCCCTTGGATCGCCCTTTGCCGTTTCGCAGCTGTCGCACGACAAGGAAGGCTCGTTTGTGACACGGACGGTCGAGGCGAATAAAAAACTCTTCGAGCCCTCCGGTCTGTATTCGGTATATCTCGATTGTCTCAAGTCCCTCGCTGATTCCCCCGACCGTGACGCACCCGCGTTCATGAAAGCGGAGGCCTGGCACAGAAAGTCCTGCCAGACGATCCTGGCTGGCTGGGCGCAACTGCGCCACACATGGGTGCTTCAAGCAAAGGAAAACGTTTTGTATGCAGGCTTGACCGAGAAGCCCGCCGGCTTCGTGGAGCCCAATCCGGAATTTTACTCGCGGTTTGCGCACCTGATTTCGACGACGGCCGGGCTCCTCGAAGAAAATGGCGCTTTCCGGCCGAACGTATCTCGCCACGCTCCGGAGGTGAGGAAAGCCGCCCAATTTCTCGTGGATCATGGATTCACGAAATCGGGTCAGAATGCTTCCCGGAAACTTCGAGGCGATAACGAAAGGCAATGGTGGCAGTCGATCTCATACGCCCAGATGGTGACGAAATCCGATCTGATGGGAAAGAAGCCTCCCAGCCCCGCAGACTGCGCCAGGATCGTGTCGGTTTTGAGGCAATTGGCTTCGGATCTGGAGTCCGGAAAAATTACCGCGGACAGCCCCATCGGAAAGGGTATCAACGCCATGGACATGGATCTGGGCCCCTTATGGAATCGCCTGGAACTGATGACCCGTCGGTTGGAGACGCTGGCCCACAAGCAACTGCGCAAGCTACCTTTCGACAACGAGGAAAACGGCTTCATTCAGGAGTACGGAGAACTGCTTGCGGGTGTGATGCTCTACGGCGGAAACTCCTATGAAGTTCCGCGCGATGATGCTCCACGCGCTGTGGATGTCTTCACCAATCCCAATGCAAAATCATTCCTGATCGAGGCCATTGGACGCCCTCATCCGATCTATGTTCTTTACCCGTACGAAAACCGCGAGGTGCTTTGTCGCGGGGCGGTGATGCCTTACTACGAGTTTACGCATGGCCAGCGTCTCAACGATCAGGAATGGAAAACCATGCTGGGCTCTCCCGCCGCGCCGCAGCAGCCGGAATGGGTGGGATCCGTCTCAGCCAAACTCCCGCTTCCCCCGGAGATCGCCGAAAGAGTGGCCTATGAGAAAAGAGAATCGGAGGCCTACGCGGATTTCATGTCGGCATTTCCGGAAAAAGCCAAGGCGGTCTTTGAGGAAGCTCGGGAGGACACCATGTCCGGTGAAGGACTTGAAGCAGGGGAGAAGAAACTGACAAGAAAGGCGGCGGAGCTGCGGAAACTTTTCACGGATGAGTTCAGTTTCGGCCGGGCACTGACCCGGAGCCTTGGGAAACTCTCGAAGGGAGGCGCTCAGACAGGTTCCTGGGGCTGCAGCAGCTCGAAGGAACAGCTCGTTCTCATGTGCGGGAAATCCCTGAAAGGAGCCACCTTTCAGAAGCTCCTGGAATCTGGAGATGAAGAGATCCTCCTGGGCGCAGCTCGTCTCTTCTTTTTTGAGAATCTCGATGCCAGCCTGAGCGTGGACCAGCGAGGACCTGCGGCCGCGAAATTGTGTGCTGCGGTGCTGCGCAGCGATCATCGAGCCAATGGAGATCTGGCCTTGCGTGGCGTGGGTCACTATCCCGGTTCGGAAACCTCAACGCTTCTGGAGCAAGTAGCCTTGGGACAGATTTCCTGGAATCCATTGTCTCACGACAAAGAGGATCCCTCTCCACCGGCCGCCGCATGCCTTTTGCTTGCACGCACCGGGGCTCCAGGAACCCGGGATTGCATCAGGAAGGTTGAAAGCGCGGGCAAACCCGATGCGTGTGACAAAGCCGCGCTGTTGATCGCGCATTCCTTCGCGGGTGAACGCGGGTTGCTCGACAAGTCGATTTTCGCGATCGATTCCTACACCATCGGTTTCGGTGCGCTCGCCGCACTGGAGAAAGAAGGCGGTCCTGCCGCCCTTGACGCAGTGATCGTGGGCGGCACGGCACACCATTGGGCGGCCGTGTCCCAGGAGGCTGTTCTCACAGTCGAAAGAATGAGCGGAAAAAAATGGGTCAAGAACCTGAAAAATGAGAGGCCGGATTGGTATGTCAAAGATATTCAGGAGTGGTGGAAGCAAAACCGATCCTCATTTATGGAAAAGGGCGCCGCGAAGTAGATTTCGATTCACTTCCGCCATCACTTGTCGTAGGCATTCCACTGAAAATCGGAAAAACCTTTGATTACAGCCACTCAACCCTAACAACTTCCTTCATGAGCAGTGATTCCTCCGACAGTCAGGCGATGGTGATGAAATACCTGGGGTGGCATGGGCCCGCCACATTCTTCAGGCGGCCGTTCGTCGAACTCAAAGACGCCTCGAAAATCGACATCGGTCTGGTCGGCGTCCCGTTCGCCAGCGGCAATCCCGTGGCGCGCACGACTTTTCTGGCGCCGCGCGCCATCCGCGACATTTCCATGGGCATGGTCCGGGTCCATCGCCAGTTTCGGATCAATCCGTTCGAGATCTGTCGGATGGCCGATCTGGGCGACACACCGGTTCCCCATCTGTTCGACCATGTGAAAACCATCGCGGACATCGCGGCGTATTTCAGGGCGCTCCATGCCAAGGGCATCGTTCCGTTTTCATTCGGCGGTGATCATACAATCCCTGCCCCGATCCTGCGCGGGATCGCCGGCCCCGGTTCCGGTCGCAAGGGTCCCGTCGGCATGATCCATGTGGATGCGCATACCGACACGGCGGGCGACGTGCTGGGCGCCGACGATCATTGCGCGTCATTCATGTTTCAACTGGTGAAGGACGGCATTGTTGACCCGAAGCGAGTCGTCCAAATCGGCTTGAATGGGCACTTGGGCGCGGCAGAGCAGGAAGACTGGGCGAAGAGCGTTGGAATGCGGTTGATCACCAAGGACGAGTTTGACGAAATCGGTCTTGAAGCCGCCGTGAAGGAAGTCCGACGCGTGGTCGGAAAGGGCGAGACGTATCTCACGTTCGACATTGATTCCCTCGAAGGAATCTACGTGCCCGCAACGGGAGTCCCCGAACTGGGAGGCTTCACACCGAAGGAGGCGGTTGGAATCGTTCGCGGTTGCCGTGGCCTCAATCTCATTGGCGGTGACATGGTCTGTTTCCACCCTCTCCTCGGCGACACCCGGATGACGGCGTTCTACACCGCGTCCATCGCCTACGAAATCCTCACCTTGCTGGCGGAGCGCATCAAGAGCCGCTCTTGAAGTGTGGCGTGCCGCTTCGACTCAGCGCGGGGTTGCAGCGGCGGATGGGTTCCTCTCAAGCAGAGCGACGATCTCCGTCTTGTTGACTGACATTCCGGCATATTTGAGCGCCGTCTGTCCTTCAGAATTCGTGGCATTCACATCCACGCCGCCCTCGACCAGGGCTTTCACGGTCGCGACGTGACCGCGAAACGATGCCTCCATCAACGGAGTCCAACCAGTTCCAATCGCTCCCAAATTCGGATCAGCTCCCCTTTCGATCAGGAATCGGACGGTATCTGTTTGATCGCCGTGCGAGGCCTTCAGCACGAGGGTCCACCCGTTTGTGGCCGTCTCGTTAATGTGAGCGCCCCTTGCCAGCAATTCTTCGATGATGCCAATCTCGCCACGCTCCGCCGCCCATGCCAGGATGGTGCTGCCCAAACTGTTTCTCACATGGATGTCAGATCCGTTTTCGATGAGAACTTTCAAAGTCTCGCTCTTGAGATGCGATGCCGCCAGCATCATGGAAGTCGAAGCATAGGGGCCTCTACTCCATTCATCCGGGTCGCCCCCCGGCTCAGAAGAAACTTTACGATCTCGGTTTTTCCTTCCGACGCCGCAAGCTGCAAGGCGGTCATGCCCCCGCTCCCCATTTCATTCACGTTGGCCCCTTGATCCAGGAAAACTTTCACCGCGACCACATCATTCCTCTCGACGGCACCAAGCAGTGACGCGTCAGATCCATCTGACGATGCGGGCTTCCCGAATACTGGGAGAAGGCCCCATGAGAACAGAACGGCTGCGAGCATGCATTTCATTGTTTGAAGCATGTATCTTCCCACGATCATGCGAGTGCGTTTGCAGTTCATGATGAAAGATAACCCGGGTAATCTACAGGAGCTATTAGGGTGTATCCCTACCTGGACTGGCAGCACATAGTGTGGCTTTCATACTGTACGCCGAAAACGTACCGTCAGTATGTGCGGAGGAGGGGTGAACTGGCAGCGATTTGGCAACCAAATTGGCAACCAAGGGGGTTTTCATGGAAGTCCTTCAAGGGGTGGACTCCCTTGGATTCCCCTATGACAGCGAGTGGTGCGCCCAGCAATTTTCAGTTTGAACTCTATCGTCCCCTGGGTGCGGGAGATCGAGTCCTTTCGACAGGCTCAACTGTCCATCGCGGCTTGAGTTAGAAGCGGTTTGGATGGATTTGGCGGGAACTTTGATGAGGTGCCGAATCGCGAACAATCCGCGTTTGTTTTACAGTCGAGGAATGCAACCGCGGCTAGACGGACTTATGGGTCACGGCTGCAGGCGCGAGTGCAGGCTTGATCCCCAGATCCCTGAAAACTTTCTTGCTGCGCAAGGTCAGGTCCGTGGTCAATAGTTTTTGTTCGCGACTGTCCTTCGCGTAGGCTTTGAGGCGATAGTGCGTTCCCCACGGTTGTTCCTCCGCGATGACGGTGATGGAAGATCCAGGCATCAGGAATGAACTGCCCAGGGCGATTTCAGTCAACCGGTCTCGAACAAGCAAGCCGTCGTGTTCCGGGTGTAGATAAAAATCCGTGACACACAAGACCGTGTGCTGGCCGCTGGTGGCGTTGAAGACGGGTGATGCCCAGATTGCAGCGTGAGGAACGATGACTTCAGTGTCATCCAGTGTCACCAGGCGCACCGCACGCATGCCAATGGAACGGACTTCTCCATATGCTCCCTCGACCTCGATCCAGTCACCCGGCCGGTAAAGACGTTCGAAAATGGTGACCAGCCCGGCCAGGAGACAGCTTCCATAGTCCTTCAGGGCAAACGAAAGAATCAGACCCGTGCCCGCCAGCAGCGCCACCACATTCTGCCAGGAAGGGACGATGACGATCCAGATGATGAATGAAGCGGCCGCCAGGACGATGCAAAGTCGGAAGATGGGCATCCAGCTCAGAATCCGGATTCGCCATGGCGGTGAGGTTCTGCCGGCGAGAGCGGTTAATCCCAACTTGATTCCAGAAGCAAGCAATCGGGAGGTGCCGATGGCAAGCACGATCATGACGACATCCCAAATCGACAATTGCTGGATAATCTGGTGGAGGGAATGATCATGATCCATGTCCCCCCAATAAGCCGAGACAGAATCGATAGCGACACAAAAACAATGGCACGCCAAGCCGAAGCTTGAAAAACGAAGGCTTTCCCTATGACAGCGAGTGGTGCGCCCAACAATTTCTAGTTTGAACTATTTGGTCTCCTGGTTGCGGGAGGTTGAATCTTTCCGACAGGCTCAACTCCCCCTAGCGGCCTGCTCAGAAGCGGTCGTTTGGTTTGATTTCAATTCGTGTTGTCGTCTATGACAATCCAACACTTGAGGAAACTTTTCCTTAAGTGTTTCAGTTCGCCAGGCCACAGCTCCTTCGTAGACGGAAGCCACCGAGAAAAGCTTCCATTTCCTTGCAGCAAGCTGT
Organism: Verrucomicrobiota bacterium; assembly: GCA_023269615.1. GTDB lineage: Bacteria > Verrucomicrobiota > Verrucomicrobiia > JABWAM01 > JABWAM01 > JAHFSY01. Next base: position 8,325 of record JAHFSY010000004.1, on the reverse strand, counting down.
CAATTGTCGGCCCATGTCTCGGGCATAAATCAGCATGAAGCCTGTTTCAAAAGAAACCTTGGAGCTGTTGAATTCCTTGCATGGCAAGGAAGGTCTCTTGGATCGATTCATCGGGGGCTCCAAAAAGGTTGAGCTTTTACGTCAAATTGCAGAAAGAAATGAGCCAGGAGTTCTTTCCCATCTGTTTCCGTTTGTCTTCGACTCAAATCGCGCTCTGGCAGAAGAAGCCAAAAAGGCAGTTGTTCAATTGTCTTCACGTTTAAAACCACAAGATTTTCTCCTGTTGGATCTACAGATTCGGCAATTTTCCCCATATTTCGTGGGCGGAGGGTGGTTTGCCATCAACAAGGGGGATCTCCGAGCGCTTAAAACATCTTCCCAAGCTTCTGTGCTTCTAGGGCTCACTTCTTTTCATCCGAACGGGCATCTTCGAGAAGAAGCGGTCCTCCATTTGGGCGAGTGCTCCGATGGCAGAGAGCTGCCCTTCCTGCTCATACGGCTGAATGATTGGGTTTCAAACATCAGAGAGACGACGCGGAGGATATTGGAGACGCGACTCGTTCCTGCGCATGGGCGCCATTTCGTCAGCAATCTTTTTTTCTTGTATCGCTTGAAATCCTGCTTTCGCGGGACTCACGAGCCGTTTATTGCATCGGTCGAAGAACTTCTAAAATCACAAGAGTGCCAATCTGTACTTGAGCAAGGATTTGAGTCTGATGACGGTTTTACCAGACGTAGTTGTCTCAAACTCCTCCTTCGATCCAGCGGGACTGATCGAGTAGGTTTGTTAAAACATTTAGCGACACACAACAATCCGGTCTTGCGATTGATCGCGTTCAGGGAGGTTGTCCCTGAATTAAGTTCGGAAGCCTTGCGAAAAGCTCTGGAGTGGTTTGATAACGATGAGAACCCCACGTTGCGACGTGAAGTCCTATTCTACCGCATCTCTAAATTTTCAAGCGAAGTCGAAAAACTTTTGCCCTCAGCACTGTTGGACAAACACCCTCTCATTAGAGAAATCGGACGGAAGGAATATGAAAGGAGCGGGTCCTCTGCCTCCAACTTTTATCGAAGGGCACTCGCAGTGGCTGAACCCAAACGTCTGATCGGTGCCATAGCGGGTCTCGGGGAAACCGGTGGTTCAACTGATATTGGTTTGATTGCACCTTTTCTTTCACACGATAAAAAAATCATCTTGAGGCGAGCTGCCGTTCGAGCGACTGGCAAACTATCGAAAGACGAGTCTGTGGGCCATTTTGTCGAGCTGCTGAAAGATGGTTCGCCTGGCGTCGCTCGCGAATCAAGAAACGTGTTGGTTTCAAAAGCCAGCTTTCTAAACGCCAAAAATATCTGGAGTGTTTTTGAAAACGATTCGAGGGGTTATGTGCGTAAACAGGCGCTGATCGTCATTTACCATTTGGGAAAGTGGGATAAAATTCCTTTTCTCGTACTGGCATGTAGCGATGCGGATGAAGAAATCGCACGGATGGCAAAAAGATACATTCAGAGTTGGTGGTCCCGCTACAATCGAAACAGTGGCCTTCAGCCCAAAAAGGAGAACCTGGACCTCTTTCAGAATGCAATGAATTCAGCAGGTCAGAACGTTGCGCCTCAGCTCCAAAGAGAATTCAACTCTTTGATAAAGTCTTGGAGATGAACTGGAACTGTCTCCGCGCGCGATCTCCATCACCTCATCCTGAAGCAACGTGCGGAAGAACTGGCAGCACATAGTGTGGCGTTCATACTGTACGCCAAAAATGGACCGTCAGGGCGTGCAGAGGAGGGGTGAACCGGCAGCGATTTGGCAACCAAATTGGCAACCAAGGTGGTTTTCATGGAAATCCTTCAAGGGGTGGACTCCCTTGGCTCGAGTGGTGCGCCCAGCAAGATTTGAACTTACAACCTTCTGATCCGTAGTCAGATGCTCTATCCAATTGAGCTATGGGCGCGACACTCTCCTTTGCGGAGGGGTCAATGATGCCGCGGGTTGGTGATGGAGGCAAACCAATTTTATACCAGCACCCCCGCCGACCAGTTTTCGCATCGCTGCAAGCCACAACTACTTTTTAGGCCGTAGCAGGATCGGGGTTGGCGTCAGCTCCAGTTTCGCAATCCCTCCGACTGTCTGGATCACCTCCCGGGTCGGTTCGCTCTGTCCAAACCGGGTGATCAATGTCTCCATCTCGATCACCGGAGTGTCCACGCGAATTTCAACAGTGGCCGAAGGGATTGCGTCGCCAGGCAGAATCACCCGCCCCGGATCATGCCACGCGATCCAACGTTTTTCGCCCTCAACGGAAAGCTCATACAAGCGCACGTCCGCGCGCGTGGTTGCAACGCGCCGCATGGACCGGTATCCCCGCATCTGGGTCATCAGTTGCTGGAAGGCGAAAAACCCCGCCCGTCGTTCTTTTTTTGGGACGTCCACAAGCCCGGACCATGCGGATGTGCCAGTCCCGCCCTGAAACACCTTCAGCTTGAGCCAGACGAGGTCCTGTGTGAAGGCGGTGTCAATCAACACAACCCTCTGTTCAGCGGCAATGACGACCTTCTTGACAAGATCCGTGCCGGTGAATCCCTGCGTCCACTCCACCGTGGCGGGATCGCCATCCACCAATTTCTTGAAGTACGCGGCGAGACGAGGCCGGTCCGCCTCGGTCGCGGGTGGAATCACGAGCCCCATTTGCTCGGGGCGGAGATTGATCACAGTCGATGGGCCCCAGGCGATGAAGGGGGAGGAACTCGTGTCGCTGATAATCGTGGGCTTGGCATAGTTGCGTTGCCGCATTTCGTAATCGAGCCAGCGCATCGTGTCCTCGATCTCGGACGGGTCGCCCAGGGCGTGAAAGTTGACGAGATCAAAGAACTCCGGCTTGTCGAGGATCCTGCGAATGTCATCGAGGCCGTGTTCCATGAATCGCTTGGGCGCGGCTGCGAACGCCGCGGGATATTGTCCGGCCGAGGGCTTGTCCTTGAACACACCGGTGGCAAGTAAGGCCGCATGCGCAACCTGGACCTTGTCCCACGCCCGATGCGCCGCGGCGTGGGCATCCCCGAGCATCCCAAGATAATCGGCAACGGGCTCGGGCTCGTAACTTGAGAATTCGGATCCAATCTCGTAAAAGCGCACGGGATGCTTGAGGCCCGCCATGTCGTCGTGCCCGTCGCCGTCGTAGCGTTCCACCACGGCGGAAATCCAGTCGCGGTAGGCCTGGGCGAATTCGGGTTTCGGGGTCGGGTTGGCCGATCGCAGTTTGCTGTACGCTCTCGACGCCCAGGGGCTGTGGGAGCGGAGGCAGATGACGAGGTCGGTGAAGCCGGCGTTTTGAAATTCACGGACAAATGAATCGGCGCGTCGAAAATCAATCGGTGCACCGGCAGACTTTTGCATCTGGCCCCACTCGAGATGTTCCGCATAGTGCTTCGCAGCCGGTGCCCCGATGGGCGCCAGCATCCGCGCCTGTTCGGACACCACACGGTCGTTGTCGAGCAGGATGTACTCCATGCCAACGATGATTCCATTCGTAGGCCCCGTCTCCGCGGGGATCCCGGCGAGGGTGGCTGTAGTGAACACTGAAAGAAGAAGCGCCGTGATTTTCATCTGGAAGGCGCTATGTCCACAAGCTCGGTTCCACCGTTCTGAAACCGGATGCGGCGTTCCTTGTAGAGTGCGCTGAGAGCCAGCTTGAACGTGTTCTTGCTGACGCCAAAGGCTTCACGGATTGCCTGGGGCGGGCTCTTGTCGTCAAATTCCAGGCGCCGGCCATTCCGCTCGAGCGCTTGAAGGATCTGCTCCCTCAGCGGAAAAACCTTCTGGTATCCTGAAGCATCCAGTCGAAGGTCAATCTTTCCATCGGGACGAACTGCGTGGACAAATCCCCTGATCGCCTGCCCAATCTTGAGCGGCCCGGAAAGGTTGCTGTCATAGAGGAGGCCGCGATGCGCATGTTCCACCATGGCGCTGTAACCCAGCGGCGTCTTGCCGATGATGATAAGCCTCACAGGCTGGCCTTCAACATAGGACGGCGGAATGCGGCTTAGATGTTGGTTGAGTCGCATCGATGCCACAATGCGGGAAGTCCTTGAATCGAGATGGACAAACACGACCACGCTTTGCCCGACACCCACCTTTCCCACCTGTTCGCGAAACGGAAGAAGTAAATCCTTGGAAAGTCCCCAGTCCAGAAATGCGCCGATCTGGCGGTTGACGCTGACGACTTTCAAACACGCGAACTCGCCGACCATGGCAAGAGGCGTTTCCGTGGTGGCCACCAGGCGGTCCTCGGAATCGAGATAGACAAAGACATCGAGCATGTCGCCAGGGGCGACGCCCCGGGGGATGTAACGCCCGGGCAGGAGAATTTCCCCCCGCCCGCCATCGTCGAGGTAAATGCCGGGAGGCGCATCCCTCACCACGGCGAGCCGATTTCGTTTTCCAATGATGGCCATGACCACAAAACATAGACGCGAGACACCCCCGCGGGGAGTAAAATCTTGGCCCGAATTTCTCTCGCAGCGCAAAAAATCCGGGCTAAACTCAGCCCATGACCCTCACCTCCCTCATCCAAAATCTCGAATCCCGTCTTAAAAAAGCTGAAAAACTCACCAGGCAATACGACTCCCATGCCAGCGCCCTTCGCGGCAAACTTACCGACGTGGCGAATGCTGTCGGGGAAAGGCTGCCCGGGATGATCTCGACTGCCAGGGCATCGCTCAAAAAAGGGCGAAAGATGACACGCGCAGGCCGCGCCAGGATCATTGCGGCTCTCAAGAAACGATGGGCGGCGTTTCATGCGAAGCATGGAGCCAAGGCCACGGGTGGAAGGAAACGACGCACGATTTCCAAAGCACACAAGAAGGCCGCCGTCCGGAAGTCACGCCGTTCCGGGTAATGATTCAGTAATCGGTGGATGAGGATCTTCATTGACTGAACCAATCAAAATCCCATGAGCACTCCTGAAAATTCCTGCTTTTGCGATGGAGGACCTTCGCAGCCCGGCGTCCAGACGCAGGCAGTGTCCTCCTCGGGCCCTTTTTTTCGTGGGATCAAGATGAGCGAAACGCCCACGCCGCGCTGGATGCCTTGGGGATATCTCAACGACAAGGGGGCGAAGCCAGCGCCGACCATCATCCATTTTGGGGGTGATATCATGAACCTGCTGGCACGCGAGGATTTCAACAAGGTCGGCTTCATCCTGCGTGAGCATGGCATTCAAAGCGTGGCCACGGACAGCCCCTGTTACGTCACGGACTTGAAGCCCGGCGAGAAGGAGGGATTGCCCGGGTGGCGTGATCGGATCGAGAAAGGGGAGCCATTCATCGCCGATTTTGCGTCAAAGACTTCGCACCTGCTGGATCACCTGATCCGCGAGGGATACACGGATCCGGACCAGGTGATCGCATGCGGCCATTGCCGCGGAGGATTTCTCGCCCTGCACTGGGCTGCGCTGGAACCCCGCGTGAAATGCGTGCTCGCGTTCACGCCCCTGACCAATCCAGTCGCGGCACGGGAATTTTTTGGAATGGAGAATCATCCGGGCGCCAAGACCCTGGCCATCCATCATCACGTGGACAAGCTGGCGGACCGCGCGATCTGGTCGTGCATCGGAAACTTCGACGACCGCGTGAGCACCGAAAGCTGCATGAGCTTCATCCGAAAACTCATGGAAGCAGCGGTGGCGAAGAACAACAACAAGCCGGCGGACATTGAATTCCATCTCTCGGCAGTGATCGGCCATGCCACGTACGCCATGGCCCACGAGGATGCCGCCGCATGGGTGCTTGCGCAGCTGGCCAAGAAACGGATCCTCCATGAACATTCAAAATAAAACGGTGATTGTCACGGGCGCGGGCAGCGGGATCGGCCGCGCACTGGCCCTCGAGTTCGCCTCCAACGGCGCGCGGGTTGTCTGTTGCGGGCGCAACAAGCAGAATCTCGATGAAACCGTCCGCCTGACAGGCAAGGGAAGCTCTTTTGCCATTCCCACGGACATCACGGAGCGGTCGCAGGTCCAGCAACTCGTGGAGCGATGTCTGAAGCAGTACGGCGGCGTTGATATCTTGTTCAATAATGCGGGAAGTTTTGGCTCGATCGCGGGCGTTCACGAGGCGGACCCCGATGCTTGGTGGCAGGACGTCAAGGTCAACCTGCTGGGAAGCATGCTTTTGATCCGCGAAGTGCTGCCCCGGATGATCCAGCGGAACGAGGGCATCATCATCAACATGGACGGTGGACGCCCCGTCGGCGGCACGGGCTACGCCGCCGGCAAAGCCGGCCTGATGGAACTCACGCGAATCATGACTCATGAACTCAAGATGTTGAAAAGTTCCGTGATGGTCTTTGGCGCCGGCCCGGGCCTGGTACGCACACCGATGACCGAATACCAGGCAATGAGCGCCGCCGGCCAAAGATGGATTCCCTCCACAAAAGAATCCTTTGACTCGGGAAACCTGCGAAAACCGGAAGACATCGCACGCGCCACGATCAAGCTCGTCCAACTCGCCCGCCCCGAATGGAGCGGCAAAACCTACTGGCCGGACACGGATTTTTCAAAATTTTAACGCGTACCCGGGTCGCGCGCATTTCATGTCCCCGCTCTCCAAGGTGAAAATCAGCCACAAGCCCGTCATCGCATGGGCGCTCAACGGGAAACTCTCCAAGGCCGGGCTTTCCTCCCAGCTTGCTGCGTTCAAGGAATGCGGGTTTGGTGGCGCACTCATCATTCCCTGGGGAGGATTGCCCTACGCCTTCATGTCCAAGCCCTGGCTCGACATGGTGGAATGGATCCTGCGCTGCGCCAGGAAAAGCGCGATGGAAATCTGGATCTGGGATGACTGGATTTTTCCGAGCGGGTTCGCCGGGGGGATCGTTGGAAAAGAGGATGAAGACAAATCCAGGAGGCTCGAAGTGACGATGGATGTCGTCCTGGAAAAAGACGAATCCTTCCATGCAACGCTGCCTCCGAGGACCATCGTCGCGGGCGTGTATGCAACCGACAAATACACCAACCTGACGGGACGGCTTACACGGTTGCATCCGGATTCCAAGGGCATCGTCCGCCATCGCACGTCGCACAGAAGCCGGGTGGTTGTCGTCGGTTGGAAATATGTTTCGGCGATGCGGCACACCGTCGAGTCCCATGGCCGCTATCTCACGGGCAGGGGGAATTACGACATCTATACCTGCAACGATGAAACGGCGTTTTCTGTGGACATGCTGAATCCGCGCACCACGCGCAAATTCCTCGACTGCATCCATGAGGTCTATTGGAAGCGCCTGCGGAAATATTTCGGCAACACGCTCAAGGGCTTTTTCTACGACGAGCCGCACATCCCCTCGCTCCTTCCATGGACCGGCAGGCTCGAAACCGAGTTTCGTTCCAGAAAACATTATGATTTGACGGAGCATTTGATTCCGATGATGGCGCGTCAGACTTTTTACGGGTACGACATGGCGGGGGCTCCCCAGGAGGAAAAGACCCTCCAGGCGCTCGAGGATTACAACGATGTCTGGACCGACCTGATGGCCGATCACTTTTACGGGGCCATCGAGCGATGGTGCCACGCTCACGGGGTGCTTTCCATCGGGCACCAGGGCTCCGATGAGAGCGTGAAAAATGTCCATTGCATCAGCGGCACCTATTTCAAGGACATGGACCGTTCCGACATGCCGGGGGTTGACGTGATCTTCGACCAGCTTCCCCTGGGCCGATTCTTTGATTTCACACGCATGGCGGGATCGAGGGCCAGTGTGCGCGGAATGAAATGGGCGATGAGCGAATCGTGCGCCGGCATGGGACACGGTGTTTCCCTCAACGAGATGCGCTACATCTTCGAGCATCAGGTCGTCCGGGGACTGAACAAGTTCATGCCGAAACTCGCAAATTATGATTTCAAAAAATCATTCCACTTCCATCCACCCGAGTTGTCGCCCCTGTCCAACCCCACCATCCGAAAGTACGGGGCGATCCTCAACGGGCGGACGGAAAAGTTGTGCGACCTGATGGCGCGCGGAGAACCGATGGACAAGGCCGCCTTCCATGTTCCGCTGGCAAACTATTATCGCAATCAATCGGACATTGCCAAGGAGATCGAGCTCATTGCCGAACAGTTGACCTACCACCAACGCGAATATGATTACACCTATGAGCGTGACCTGCTCTCGATGAAGGCCGTCGGAGGAGTGGTCGTGAGCGCCGCCGGCCGTCGTTATGCCGACTTCATCATCCCGCCCGGCGCGCGTCTTCATGACGATGAGATCCGCCAGCTTCAACGATTTCAGGCGAAGGGCTGCAACATCATTCAGTGCGCTCCCGGCCACGAGTC